>CAMTWV010000001.1:0-121748 GCA_947085535.1 uncultured Actinomycetes bacterium
AAAGTTTTATATTTATCGTTCATCCATTATCCTTTATTAGTCGGGAGTCGGCCTGCCCGCCATAGCCTGCGGCATCAGGCGCTGGCAGGCGGGCAGTAAGTTCAAACTAAAAAATAAAATATAAAAAAGAAAAAGTTACTTAATCCTTAATCTCAATCTTAATCCCAACTTACTTCTTAACCCTTCCTTAACCTTATCCTTAATCTTAATCTCTACTTAACTTTACTTTTTATCCTTTTCCAAGTAGTCTCGTCGCAATAATACCAGCCGCCCCTGCTGCCTGGAAAAATTCTGATTCTTCATCAACCGTTCGCCCCATTGTTGTGGGCTTTAGATTCCACTTAGCCAGTGCGGGCAAAGTGTGCTCATTTTTAACTACTTCCACCTTATGTTTGGCAACAATTTCATGTTTTTCGAGTTGAGCCATAATAATTTCAAGTTTCTCTTTTTCCATTTCAGGAATAGGAACAACGCTCGAAGTTAAGGCCACAGAAGAAAGCGCAGTTAAAGTATGGTGGCTGACGCCATAATGACGAGCTCTTTTATCCTGAAAACTAATTCGAGGAATAGCAATGGGCTTTCCTTTGAGCATATTAACTGCATTTATAATTTCTCCCTGCTCAACTGCGGTATGACCAAAAGTTGTCTCTGTTCCCACAATTCCAGGACCCATAATCACAACAGCCACATCAGCATGGCAAACGGCTTTTGAGGCAATTAAGGCAGTATAAATATTCACCGCTTCCAAATCGCCACCAAAAGCGTGTCCGCAGGTCACAGTAGTATCTATCAACTTTAAATCTTTTAATAAACGAACAAGATTGCTTAAAGCCAGAGGCAACGCTCCTCCGTCAGTCATCACATAAGTTATTCTTGTCTGCGGTCGAATCTCTTTTATGGTTGACACAACTGCAGGAAGCTGACTATGTAAGGTGCCTATTATAACTGGCATTCCATCAAGATTAGAAACTTGAGAAATAGCTTGATGGTAAAGGCTGTCTCGCTCTTCAACTGAGAAACAATTGATTTGCATTGGGGTGTAACGCATCTTAATGATATGACCTTTTCCAAGCAAAGAGATAGAATTATGTCTCAAATTCCAGAAAACAATATGTTTCCCGCCTGTTCCTAATTCCAGTTCAACGGCAGTGGTATTTAGAATGACAGAGTCTCCTTCTTCGACATCACCAACCAGAAAATCATAATTTATGGCTATGCCTTCTTCGTTTCCAATTTTAATTTTAACTTCTGTCACACCCGCATGCCGGTTAATAACTTCTATAACTTGAGCTTTCTTAAGACTTATCACTTAATTTTCCCCGCTACTTTTATTATTCCTGCTTAAGTTTTTAGCTGACCACTTACTTCCTTTGTCCACAATCTGATAACCTCTAAAACCCACTTGGCTGAAGTTTCCAGGTCTAAAACAGAAATATTTTCTAAAGTAGAGTGAACATCTTTCGCTCCTACACTTAAGTTGGCTGTAGCAATACCAGATTTGTTAAAGAAATTAGCGTCACTTCCCCCGCCGCTTACCACATACTCAGGAAGAATACCACAAATTTTAGCCGCCTCAACAGCCAGACGAACAACACAGCTATTTTTATTAAGCGAAAAAGCGTCAAAGGTGCGAACAATTTCAACTTCAGCGGTTGCCCCGGTAAGCGAGCAAGCTTGCTTAACACAATCTTTCATATGTTTAACCTGGGTTGACAGTTTTTGAGGCGAATGACTTCTTACCTCACCAATTATAATTGCTTCTTCAGGCACAATATTGGACGCTAATCCCCCTCTTATTTCTCCAATGTTTGCGGTTGTTTCTATATCAATTCGTCCCAGTTTCATTTTAGAAACAGCAATTGAAGCCGCTTGAATGGCATTTATCCCCTTTTCAGGGCACAATCCTGCGTGAGCAGATTTTCCTTTAAAAACAACCTTAATAGTATCCTGAGATGGAGCTTTAAGCACAATTTTTCCCGGAGAACCCTCACTATCCAGCACATAGCCCATTTTTGATTTAAAACGAGAGGTATCGAGATTTTTAGAGCCAAAAAGACCTTTTTCTTCAGCCACCGTAAAAATAAATTCTAAATCTCCGTGAGAAATTTTTTGTTCAGATAAAATATGGGCAACCTCTAAAAGAACAGCTATTCCAGCCTTATCATCGGCACCAAGAATAGCCTTGTCTTTACTTTTTATAACTCCATTTTCAATTATGGGCTCAATATTTTTTCCTGGCTCTACTGTATCCATGTGAGCACAAAAAAGAAGAGAAGGTGAACCGTGTCTGCCGACAGGCAGGCTTACATTTCCTAAAAGCGAAGCGATAACATTGCCTGTGTTTCCTTTTATTTTTTCTCCAGCGGAATCAACCCCGACAATAAAATTGAGGGATTCTAACTCGCTTGTGATAAATTGAGCAACCTCTTTCTCTTCAAAGGTGAGACTATCAATTTTTATGAGGTCAATGAAGGTTTTAACTAAGCGCTCCGTCTTAACCAAGGCACTTCTCCTGAAGTTTTAAACTATATATAAGCTTCTTTACTTAACGCAATTTTCTTCTTTCAACAGCGGCTCCAATAAAACCTTTAAAAAGAGGATGCGGCTTGGTTGGGCGCGACTTAAACTCAGGATGAAACTGAGAAGCGATAAACCAGGGATGGTCGGAAATTTCAATCATCTCTACTAATTGGTTGTCGGGCGACACCCCACTAAAAACCATTCCTTTTCTTTCTAAGCTCTCTCGATAAGAGTTATTAACTTCATAACGGTGACGATGCCGTTCATAAAAAAGCGGCGCACCAAAAGCTTCGAAAGCTCTGGTGTTCTCTTTTATCACACAGGGGTAAGCACCCAATCGCATTGTCCCACCTAACTCCCTCACCCCTTTCTGGCTTGGTATTAAATCAATGACGGGAAGAGGCGTGTCTTTATTAAATTCAGAGCTGTTAGCGTCTTTAAGTCCAACCACATTGCGAGCAAATTCGACCACCGAACATTGAAGACCAAGACAAATCCCCAGGAAAGGTATCTTTTCTTCCCGAGCACATTTAACTGCCTGAATTTTACCCTCTATTCCGCGAACTCCAAAACCGCCAGGCACTAATACTCCGTCGAATTCGGTTAACTTTTTCTTAACTTCTTCAGGCTTGAGAGTTTCTGCATCAACCCAAGACACCTCAACCTTAACATTATGATAAAAACCGCCATGGTCTAAAGCTTCTGTTATACTAATATACGCATCAGGAAGTTGAACATACTTTCCAACTATAGCTATTTTTACCTTATCTTTAGCACTTTTAATCTTTTTTACCAATGTCTCCCAGTCAGAAAAATCAGGCTCTTTTGTTTTAAGATTCAAGTGCTCTTTGACAATTTTATCTAAACCCTCGGCGTGAAGTAGAAGAGGAACCTCGTAAATGCTATCGGCGTTAAGAGCTGAAATAACTCCCCTCGATTCCACATCACAAAAGAGAGCAATTTTGCGCTTTATCGCCTCATTGAGAGGACGGTCTGAACGGCAAACTATAATATCGGGTTGAATACCAATGCTTCTTAATTCTTTAACGCTATGTTGAGTAGGTTTGGTTTTTAGCTCGGCAGCGGCACTTAAATACGGGATGAGAGTAACATGGATGTAAAGAACATTTTCTTTGCCAATATCTTTCCTGAGCTGCCTGATGGCTTCGAGGAAAGGAAGACTTTCAATATCGCCAACTGTTCCCCCTATTTCTGTTATCACTACATCAGGCTTATTTTTCTTGTCGAGATTAAGTATTTTTTCTTTAATCTCATTAGTTACATGAGGAATAACCTGGACTGTTGTCCCTAAAAATTCTCCCTGTCTTTCTTTGGTCACTATTGACCAATATATTTGACCTGCTGTTACATTACATTCGCGGGATAAGTTTTCGTCGATAAAACGTTCGTAGTGACCAAGGTCCAAATCTGTTTCAGTTCCATCTTCAGTCACAAAAACTTCACCATGTTGAAAAGGATTCATTGTTCCAGGATCAACATTTAAATAAGGGTCAAATTTTTGGACAATCACTTTTAAGCCGTGAGCTTTAAGAAGATACCCTAATGAAGCAGAGGTAATCCCTTTACCTAAAGAGGAAACAACTCCACCCGTAACAAAAATGTGTTTTGCCAAAATTAACCCCCTTATTTTCTTCCCAATTCATCTAACCAGCGTAAAATCCTATTTCTCTCAATAAGTTCGGTGAGAGAATGTTTTTCGGTAAATAACTGAAGGAGAACTAATAAAGCTAAAATTAGAGAATTTACTTTCCAGTTAAAGTTAACCACAAAAGTGAACCCAAGAATAGCCCCCAAAACGTTAGAACCAACATCTCCCAGCATAATTTCTTCAGCGAGTTCAGCCTTAAAAAGAACCACTATTGAGCCCAAAAAAATCCCCCAAAAAATCCAGACGGGGTAAGCTAAAGAAAAAAGGTAAGAAATTGCTCCTAATATTAAAAAAACTTTAATGGCGCGTCCAGGTCTTAAATCGAGCAAATTAAATGTATTAACTGTTAGGGTTACTAAAATAGCGTTTAAAAACTGTAAAAAAATATTTTCAGAAAATCCTGCGACTACATAAAAAGAGATTAAGCCACCGCCTATCGCTTTTAATGCTCCTGTGGTTAGCTTTCCTTTGAAAAGCTCTCCAAAATGCCCTTTAAACCCTCTTGTTTCTCGACCACCTATGAGGTCATCAATTAAACCCAAAAAAGAAAAGCCCAAAATTAAAAACAAAAAAGAAGAAAGCAAATCATGATAATCAACCAAAATTTTCCTCGCAAAAGGCGAAATAAAAGCTAAAACAGCAAAAGAAGTCAGGGTAAGAATAATTCCCCCGCAGTTAGCAACAGCTTTTTTTCTGTAGTTTTCTGTTAAACACCTGGTTAAAAAAAGTGGTTTAATAAAAACATAACTTAAAATAGAAAAAATAAATGAGAAACTTAAAAACCAGACAAACAAAAAATTCACCCCAAACGCTTTAGTATAGACTGTAAAACCGCATAAAATTGGCGACCGCGATGCAAAAAACCAGCAATATCGCGGCCGGTTTCTTTGTGAGACATTTCAACAGGAACTTCAATTACCCTAAAACCTGCTCTCACTGCATCAATTGTCAGACCCACTTCTGTCCCAAAACCTTCATCAAGCTCGCCAGTTGTATCAATCACATACCACTGTAGCGCTCTTTGTCCCGAAAGAGGTTCGTTAGTCTTAAAGTGAGCAAAGTGTTCTATGCCCCATTTAGCTAAACCCTTAACCAAACCAAAACCACCTTTAATCTTAGGTTTGGGTAAATCCCCAATAGCCATATCAACTTCTCCAAGCAATACTGGTTCTAAAAGTTTTTTTGCTTCAACAACAGATTCACCTAAATCAGCATCAACTAACAACAAAACATCGCCTTTGAGCTCTTTTAATGCTCTATTTAAAGCAGCTCCCTTCCCAAGATTAGCAGGAAGTTTTATAACTCTTGCCCCTGCTCTTTTAGCAACCTTCGTTGTATTGTCAGTCGAACCATCATCTACCACTACAATTTCGCCAACATATTGAGGTGAAAGTGCTTTTAAGGCTTTGACTGTTTTCTTTACAAAAACTTCTTCATTGTAAGCTGGAACTAAAGCAATCACATGTTTTTGCAACAACTAAACCTCCTAATTTAAAGGGGGCGACAAACTCTGAGCAGTTTGCTTTTGCCCAAAACTTCCTGACTTTCCACTTAACACATAAATCAAACTTAATCGCCCGATTAAATTATCCACGTTATCAACTGTGCTTAAACCCAACTTTTGATACTCGCTGATATAAGAAACTTCAATCGAGGTTAACTCAGCACCCACCACTAAAATTCCAAGGTCTTTTAATTGGTTAATATAGGGGAAATTAACATCTTTAAAAACAGAGACTGTGGGTGAGCCATCCAAAACAACAACGCTATCAACAGGCAAATTTTCCAATCCTGAAAGTTCAATGATATTTAAATTATTTAGTTCTCTAACAAAGGCACCATCAGAAGGTGTTACTAACTCGCTTACCCACTTTGCTATAACTTTAGTCTTAAACTCCTCATCGGATAGCTCGCCCTCAGGAAAGAAAGAAAGTAATTTCGCCTTAACCTTTTCATCTTCCAGCTTAAATGAGGGTGCGCGCAATATTACTGAAACTGGTTTAGCCCCGGCGTCCGAAAGTGATTTCAAAACATCCTGTTTTGTTTTTAAGGTGTTGGAAGAAGTAAAAATAACAGCAACTTTACGGTTGGCTAATTTTCCTTCGGCTAACGAATTATAAACTTCTTTTTGAAAAAGATTGGCTAATTCTGCTTGGGATTTGAGGTCTTTGTTCTCCGCTCTTATCTCATCATATTTCTTTTCAAGATTTTCAACTTGCTTCTGAACTTGTTGAACAATAATCCCTTTTTCAACAATAACCGTGCCAAGCAAAATACCCAGACTAAGCGCAAGAAAAACAGCGACTAACGAAGCAATATGATACCTGATATCAAACACACCATCACCACCTTATTAAAATCAATCATAAGTTGGGAGTCCGTAGTTGGTAGACTTCTTCAGACTCTTGACTCTTGACTTATCCCTTGCTCTATGCCCTTAGTTAACTATATTCCAAGCCTTGTTCTCAAGGCAAGAACAACAAGCCGCAAAGCACTTTTAACGATAGGGGAAGCAAGAACGAGAGCGACAACGACAACCAAGGCTGAAGCCAGAATAATCATAAGCTCAGACATCTTCGCAGTGCTTCGATAGAGCTTATTTACTCCCTTAGCATCAATTAACTTACTTCCCACTTTTAACCGAACTAAAAAAGTACTCGCCATTCCTGCTCGCCCTTTATCCAGAAACTCGATTAAGTGAGCATGGGAACCAACTACCACAATTAATTCTGCTCTCTTTTCATAAACCAGAAGTAAAGCTAAATCTTCGCTTGTGCCCGGGGCTTTAAATGTTTTAGGACTTAATCCCAATTTTTTTAGTCGCTCTAATCCAGGCGCTCGACCATCTACATAAGCATGAACTACCATCTCTGCTCCACTTAAAAGAGCTTTATCGCTAACGCTATCCATATCCCCTATAATCATATCAGGTCTATAACCTGCCTCAATTAATGCATCAGCCCCTCCGTCAACACCAATTAAAACAGGCTTGTATTCTCGAATGTAAGAGCGCAGCATGCGCAAATCTTCCCTGTAATCATACCCCCTAATTACTATCAAAGCATGCCGCCCGGCAAAATTCGTCGAAATATCGGGTAATTCCATACTCTTAATTATCCAATCCTTCTCTTTCTGAATATAAGAAAGGGTGTTAATGGCAAAGCTTTCCAGCTCATCGCTTAAATTTTCTTCTGCTTTCTCCATTTTAGACCTGATAGAAAGAGTAGTTAGAATCTCTCCCTTCCCTACACACTCACCGTCTCTAAAAATTTCCTCACCTTGAACAGTAATTTTATCTCCCTCTTTTATCTTCTTAAAAATATCTGCTCCCGCATTATCAATAAGATAAACTCCAGCCGAACAAAGAATTAGCGGACCAAGATTGGGATAACGTCCAGAAATTGACTGAGCTGCATTTAAAACCACCTCCACTTTTGATTCAACAAGTGCTTCAGCAGAAACTCTGTCTAAGTCAGGATGGTCTATAACAGCGATGTCGCCGATTCCTAATCGCCTGACTAAATTTTTTGTCTTCTTATCTAATTTAGCTACTCCCTCAAAATACAACTAAAACACCTCTATTCGCTTGAGACAGGGTTAACCTGAATATGAACATGGTCAAACCTACCAGGCAAATACCGCTCAATCTGTGCCTGCAATCGCGAAAACGCATTAACTTTCCCAATAACAGTTTTTCCTTTATCTACCCTATCGCCTTCCTTAACAGACATTTGCTCAAGATGAATTATAGCCACTCGAAGGTTATCATAACCCGACGGTTTAATTTCCACCTGATAATCAAGATGTTTTCCGTACAGATAATACTTTTTCACAAGAGTAACTACGCCATCAACCGGACTCCTGATTAAGCTCCCAGATTTAACTGCTACATCTGCCGCAGAAGTAAGTGAAGTACCTCTCCCCCGTGTGTTCATGACAAAAAGCACCGGAACTTTAGAAGAAGCTACATAATTTTTGACCGTTTCTGTTGTCTCATCAACCAGACAAAGACCAACAGGTTGCAAAGAAAAAGCTTCATCGTTCGAGGCTTGATGAAATCCAACTCCCGCAATATTAGAAAGTTCAGCTGGATAGTAGAGTTCAAGTTCATTATATGATGAAACCCGAGCAAAAATTTTTGCTACTTTAGTTTGATTTGGTGACGAATCTGATATTTTATCTTTCTTCTGGTAGGAACTACTTCCATTAGAAGGTAAAGTTGCATTTGTTAAAGCTTTATAAACAAAAAATAAAAAAATAAAGAGAAAAATAACCAGTATAATTATTCGATTCTTCTTTCTTCGTCTTTGAGCAATATGACGGTTAATGTAGCTTTTGCTTTTTTTAGACAATAATATTTGTCATTCCTTTCTTAATTTGCTCGGCTGATTTTAACAGCTCAGAGGCATGTTCGAGTGAAATCGCGGAGGAATCTGCTCCTCCAAGCATTCGCGCTATTTCAGAAACACGCATCTTTTCATCTAAAGACCAAACTTTAACAACTGTTCTTCCTTTTTCCTCAACCTTAGAAACATAAAAATGCACATCGGCAAAGGAGGCAATTTGAGAAAGGTGAGTCACGCAAATCACCTGGTGAGTAGAGCCGAGTGTGGCAAGTTTTTGTCCAACTGCCAGAGCAGTTTTTCCCCCAATTCCTGAATCCACTTCATCAAAAATGAGCGTGGGAATTTCATCTGCCCGAGCTAGAATTATTTTCAAAGCCAGCATTGTACGAGAAATTTCACCGCCTGAAGCTATTTTTGCCAGGGATTTAAGAGGCTCGCCCGGATTAGGACTTATCAAAAACTCAACTAAATCAAATCCGTTCGGGAAAGGTTTTAAACCATCTTCTGTTTTTTCTTGTTTAATCTTAACCTTAAATTGAACATTGGGCATATTTAAATCAATCAATTGTTTTTCAACCTCTTTTTCCAACTTTACAGCTGCTTTCTCGCGGCACTTGCTTAAATTTTGTCCGACTTCATTCAATTCCTGTCTTAAATTCTCTATCTTTAATTGCAAGTCTTTCCTTTTTTCCTCACAACCAACCAAGTTTTTTAGCTCCTCTAAAATCCTATCTTTATAGATAATCACTTCATCCACAGTTGAACCATACTTCTTCTTAAGCAAACCAATTAAGGCAAGGCGAGACTCTATTTCCTCCAGTCGCCCGCTTGAAAAATCTATTCTCTCGGTATAATTTCGCAATTTCTCTCCACATTCCTCAGCTTCAAAAAGAAGTTCGCTTAATTTTTGAGTAATCTGGTCAAGTTCAACATCTATTCCTGAAATACTTTTTAAGCTGCAAACTATCTCATTTAAAAGGTCACACACATTTTTGGACATTGTTTCATTTGAAACAGATAAAAGATTACGAGAAAGCGAGACTGCTTCAAAAATTTTTTCGGCGTTTCTTAAAATCTCTCTTTCTTTTAAAAGTAATTCTTCTTCCCCATTTTTAAGATTAGCTTTCTCTATTTCGTCAATCTGAAACTTAAGCAAGTCTTCTTTTTTTAACCTCACGCTCTCGTCCATGTTTAGCTTACTGAGTTCTCTCTCTAAATTTTCGAGACTTTCGTATATATTTGTGTATTTTTCCCGATAATTTAAAGCTTCTTCGCTGTATCTGTCCAAAAATTCAAGATGAAGAGAGGGTTTCAGGAGTGACTGATGGGAATGCTGACCATGAAGGTCAATTAAAATGTCACCTAAATTGGCAAGCTCATTAAGAGTAACTAACCGACCATTTATGTAACATTTGCCCCTGCCATCGGAGAAAATAGTTCGGGATAAAATAAGTTCGCTTTCTTCTTGATTAATAAGGTCAAGTGAACAGAGACGCTCTAAGACTCGACTATTGTTTGTAAAATCGAATAAACCATTTATTTGAGCCTGCGAACAGCCACTTCTTACTAATTCACTGGTGGCTCGTTCGCCTAAAAGAAGATTAACTGCCGTAATAATAATGGTTTTACCTGCTCCTGTTTCGCCTGTAAGAACATTTAAACCATTGCCCCATTCCAAAATTACATCTTCAACCAGAGCTAAATTTCTAATTTGCAATTCACGCAACATCTATTTTCACCCGTAAAAGCAAATTATTAAAAACCCCACCCTCTTAATTTCGTTCTCAATAAGTGACAAAAAGAAATTTCGTCCAATCTAATTAAATTAAAAACTTTCTTGGAACACTTAACTTCTAAACGGTCGAACTCGCCACTAAAAACCGATTGACCATCAACGTTAATAGACAATTTTGTTTTTTTCAAAGAAGTTGAGCCTGAATGTCGATGAGGCAACTTAATTTCCACAGTATCCTTATCGCCTAAGACTAACGAACGATTTAAAAAAGAATGCGGACACACAGGTGTCACTACCATCCCTTTAACAGAAGGAAAAAGAACAGGACCTCCGGCAGATAGTGAATAAGCAGTTGAGCCTGTTGGTGTTGAGAAAATGATTCCGTCAGCCACATAAGTGACAAACAAATCACCACTGATATAAACATCAAATTCAACAGGACGTTCCCGCCCGCCATATCCTAAAACAACCTCATTAAGAGCAAAATAACTACTTAAACTTTTTCTTCCACTATAAATGCGAGCCTCAAGAAGCAAACGAGTTTCAAGAAAGTATTCCCTTTTAAGAACTCTTTCAAGCGAAGGGAAAAGCTCCGCGCGCTCTATCTCTGAAAGAAAGCCAATTTTACCAAAATTAACACCTAAAACAGGAACACTTTCCCCTTTTAACATCTGAGCAGTTTTAAGAATTGAACCGTCGCCGCCTAAAACCAAAATAAAATCGACTTTTATTAAATCTTTTTCTCCGTACCCTAATTGAGGAAACCCGACCTTTTGAGCGTCATCTAAAGATAGTTTTACCTCAAAGTTGCGCTCCTTAAACCAGTCAATTGTTTCCTTAACTGTTGAAATTACTCTCTTTTTTTCTGGATGAAGAACAATTGCGACACTTTTCATAATTCTTCCTTAAGTTCGCCAAACTTTCGATGTGCCTCACTGACAACAAATTCAACTTTTTTCATTATACAAGAATTGCTTAACTTCTCGCCATTTTGCTTTAAATACATAAAAAACTCGATGTTTCCCTTAGGGCCAAGAATCGGCGAAAAAGTTAAACCGCAAACCGAAAAACCTTTATCTTCAAAAGTTTTCCATAAATCTAAAATCACAGTTTTGTGTAAAGAGGCTTCCCCTACCACTCCTTTTTTCACAAATTCCTTCCCGACTTCAAACTGCGGTTTAATAAGCACAATAACCTGCGCATCCTTAGTGATAAGTTTTTTTAAATTGTCAATGATTTTTTTAACAGAGATAAAAGAAACGTCAATTGTGACAATCTGAGCTAAAGCAGAAATCTTATCAGGTGTTAAATATCGAATATTTGTCCGCTCAAGCAAAAAAACTCGCTTATCCTGACGAAGAGACCAGTCTAGTTGACCGTAGCCCACATCAACTGCAATAACCTGCTTCGTACCCGCTTTAAGCAAACAATCAGTAAAACCACCTGTTGAGGCACCCACATCGAGAGCAACCTTGTCTTTTACATCAACCTGAAATTCCAAAAGGGCTTTTTCTAACTTTAACCCACCGCGCGAGACATAGGGCGAAATCTGCTTAACTACAATTGGAATGTCTATTTCTACCAACGTACCCGCTTTATCAACCACTCTATCTTTTACAAAAACGCATCCTGATAAAATAGCTGCCTTAGCTTGCTCTTGAGTAGGAAAAAATTCTCTCTTGACTAAAAGAAGGTCAATTCTTTCTTTTTTCAAATTTATCCCTTAATTAGTCGATGAAAACTAAAAATTCTTCTCTGATTGAAACTTTCTCTTAAAAATTTCTCGACCGAGAAAGCAATACCTTCAGCATTTAGTCCGGACTTGGCTAAAAGAATTTCTGGGGCGCCGTGGGTTATAAATTCATCAGAGAGTCCCAATCTTAAAACAGGCTTTTGAATGCCTGCGCTACTTAAAAACTCAAGAACTGCACTTCCAAATCCACCAAGAAGGCTATTCTCTTCAACTGTCACAATTACTTCATGACTGTTGGCAATAGAGGAAACTAAGGTTTCATCTAGTGGTTTAACAAAACGGGCATTAACCACCGTGCAACTAATACCTTTTTTATTGAGTAATTCAGCAGCTTTTGCGCTTACTTCAACCATTCGACCCAGAGCCAAAATAGCTACCTTTTTACCCTTAAACAAAACTTCTGCCTTCCCTATCTCTAACATTTTAAATGGTTCAAGAAAATTTACTTCTGCTTCAGTTCTTCCTCTTGGATAACGAATAGCCACGGGTGAAGCAATTTTTGTCGCTGTATAAAGCATGTGACGCAACTCTTGACCATTTTTGGGAGACATTAAAACAAGACCAGGGATATGCCTTAAATAAGACAAATCAAAAACACCATGATGAGTCGGACCGTCCTCCCCTACCAGACCAGCTCTATCCAGAGCAAAAATTACATGCAGCTTTTGGAGGCAAACATCTTGAATAACCTGGTCATACGCACGCTCAAGAAAAGTGGAATAAATCGCCACCACAGGCAAAAAACCACCGAGGGCAAGACTGGCAGCAAAAGTCACCGCATGCTGCTCACATATGCCCACATCATAAAATCGTTCGGGAAAAACTTCTCTGAAATGATTAAGGCCTGTGCCTGATGACATAGCTGCTGTAATGGCAATAATTCTTTCATCAATACGAGCTATCTCAGTTAGCGTCTTTCCAAAAACCTCAGTGTAGGTCGGAGGAAGATTTTTATCTTCGCTTTCACCTGTCTTTATATTAAAAGGAGAAATGCCGTGAAATTTATCAGGATTTTCCTCAGCAGGTTTGTACCCCAAACCCTTTTTAGTGAGAAGATGAAGCAAAACAGGTCCTTCAACCTGTCGGGCTAAATTTAAATTCTGCTCAATAGAAGTAATATCGTGTCCGTCTATGGGACCAATATATTTAAAACCAAGCTCCTCAAAGAGCATACCGGGGACAACGAATTGTTTTAAACTGTCTTTTATATGCTCCCCTACTTCATACATCCATTCACCAACGGCAGGAATCTTTTTGACATGTTCTTCAATTTCGTGCTTTAACTTGTTATAGGCAGGATCTAATCTAATTCGGCTAAGGTAAGAAGAAAGAGCACCCACATTGCTCGCGATTGACATTTCATTATCATTGAGAATAACTATTAGATTAGTCTTAAGATGACCTGTTTGATTTAAGGCTTCGTAAGCCATACCACCTGTGAGCGAACCGTCTCCAATTACTGCCACTATGACTTCATCTCTTCCCTGCCTATCACGAGCTTCAGCTAAACCAAGAGCAACGCTGATTGAGCTGCTCGCATGCCCCGTATCAAAAATATCATGAGCACTTTCTTCTTTTTTAGGAAATCCGCCTAATCCTTTATATTGTCTTAAGGTAGGAAATTTATCTTTTCTGCCTGTTAAAATTTTATGAGGATAGCATTGATGACCAACATCCCAGATAATTTTATCCTTGGGACTATCAAGAGCACGGTGAAGCGCAATGGTAAGTTCGACTACGCCAAGATTCGGCGCAAGATGGCCGCCTGTCTTAGAAACAGTTTCTATGATTAACTCTCTGATTTCACTTGCAAGCAACTTCAATTCTTCTAAAGAAAGAGCTTTCAAATCCTGAGGAAAATTTACCCTGTCAAGCACTTTTTTTGAGCTCTTACAATTTTTTCTCATAGATTATCAATCCCTGTCAACTTTCTCTCTCAACAACAAAATAAGCCAGTTCAGCTAATTTCGAAGTATTTTTCTTAATTTTATTTAAGCTCTCGATTGCTTTTTTTACATGCTCGTGGGCTAACCTGCGCGATTCTTCTATTCCCAGAACAGACGGAAAAGTTGCTTTTTTAAGTTTCGCATCACTTCCGACCATCTTTCCCAGGGTTTTAGTCTCTCCAACTACATCCAGAATATCATCAGTTATTTGAAAAACCATACCTAAATGATAAGCGTAATCCGTAATTGACTCCAGTTCATCCTCGCTAGCGCCCCCTAAAATTGCTCCCACCCGAGCCGAAGCTGTTATTAACCAACCAGTCTTGTGTTCATGGATATATTCTAAAGCTGAGATATCTATATCTTTGCCTGTTGATAAAATATCTGTCACCTGTCCCCCGATCATTCCTCGAATACCCGCGGCGTTAGAAGTTTCTCTAATTACTTTGACAATCTCTTCGGAATTTAAACAATTCTCAGAAGCAATAAGATAAAAAGCTTCAGTTAAAAGTGCGTCACCAGCTAAAATAGCTATACCTTCACCAAACTTAATATGACAGGTCGGCACGCCTCGCCTTAAGGAATCATTATCAATAGCGGGCAAATCATCGTGGGTTAAAGAATAAGTGTGGATATATTCTATAGCACAAGCAACAGGCAAAACTCTTTTCAGTTGAAATTCATTTAAATCTGATAAAAAAACCTCTGCGCACAAAAGCATTAAAACAGGTCGAAAACGCTTGCCACCAGAAAAAAGGCTGTATCTCATTGCTTGATAAATAATATCAGGGCAAACGCCTTTGCTCGGAAAATATCTTTCAAGAGATTCTTCAACTAAATGTCTTTTATCTTCAGGATAAGTTATTTTCTTCGCTTGCGCTTTCAATCTCTATTTCACTATCCTCATTCCAAACAGTTTTATCTATCTTCTCGGTGCACATATTAGCCAAGCGAACTCCTTCTTCCAAAAGCTCCAATGACTTCTCTAAACTTATCTCTTTTGTTTTAATTTGAGCCACGATCTCCTCTAATCGAGCAATAACTTCTTTAAAGGTAATTTCGTTGTTTTCGCTTTTATTCACTTTCAGTTTCCTTTTCAGAAGATTCCTTCTGTAAATCTCTCGAAATACTGCCTAAAATGCCATTAATAAATTTGCTCGAATCAGCCTCTCCGTAAAGTTTGGCCAACTCAATAGCTTCATTAATTGTAACACCGTGGGGAATATCTTTTTCGTAAAGTAAACTATAAATACTCAGTCTCAAAATATTTCGATCAACCACAGCTATTCGTTCAAGAGACCAGTTATCCGCTTTTTCACTAATTAATTTGTCAATTTCCTCCTGGTGTTCAACTGTTCCCTTAACAAGTCTGACGGCAAAGTCAGAAAAGGGCTCTATTTCTGCAACAGCCGCCCTGTTTTTTAGAACTTCTTCTAACGAACAATCTGCAATATCCTTTTGATAAAGTGCCTCGAGAGCTGCGACTCGCGCTTTTCGCCGCTCTAACATGGTGCCTCCCGAAATTTACTGCTCCCTAAAATATATGCTATCCACAAACACATTAACTTCTTTTACCTCTTTTCCAATCATGCTTTCCAGCGCCTCTTTAACTTGTGCCTGTACCTTTTGAGCTGTTTCTCTTACTACCCAGCCGTATTTAACTGTAAGATGGACATCTGCGATTATGTTGCTGTTTTCAATCGTAACATGAATTCCTCGCGCTTTCTTCTTTCCAAGCCAATCTGCGATACTTTCAGCCATTCCACATGCTAAAAAAGCTACTCCCTCAATTTCGAGAGCAGCGGTTCCAATTATCATTTCCAGCGCTTCTACTGAAATCTTAAACTCACCTAAATCTAACTCGCGAATTTTTTCCATCATTTTTCCCTTCATTCGCTTAAAATACGCCTTTGAACAAAATTAGTATAAAAATCTCCCTTACGGAAAAAGGCATTCTCAAGAACCTTCAGGTGAAAAGGGATAGTGGTGGGCAACCCAACAATTATAAATTCATCTAAAGCGCGTCGGCCTCGTTTAATTGCTTCTTCCCGCGTCTCGCCCCAAACAATAAGTTTTGCCAAGAGAGAATCGTAATTATTAGGAACAATATAACCCGAGTAAAGATGACTATCAACTCTTACTCCAGGTCCACCGGGCGGATTAAATAATATCACTCTTCCGCCTGAAGGCATGAAATTTTTCTCTGGATCTTCAGCGTTTATTCTAAACTCAATAGAATGACCATGAAATTTTATATCTTCTTGCTTGTGAGTAAGTTTTTTTCCTGCCGCAACCATAATTTGCTCCTTAATTATATCAACTCCCGTTACCATCTCAGTTACAGGATGCTCCACCTGAACCCGTGTGTTCATTTCCATAAAATAGTAGTTACTATTCTTATCTGCCAAAAATTCGACCGTGCCGGCACTTTTATAATTAACAGTCTGCGCCGCTTTAACCGCTGATGAACCAATTTTTTCTCTTAAAACTTCATCAACTGCCGGAGAAGGTGACTCTTCAATTAACTTTTGATGGCGACGCTGGATGGAACAATCTCTTTCTCCGAGATGAATTACATTACCGTATCCATCGGCTAAAATTTGAATTTCTATGTGGCGTGGTTCTTCTATGTATCTTTCAAGATAAACCGAATCGTCTCCAAAAGCTGCTTTTGCTTCTACTGAAGCCATCTGTAAAAATTTTTTAAGCTCGGCTTCACTCTGAGCTATTCGCATACCTCGTCCGCCACCGCCTGCCGCTGCCTTTATAATTACCGGATAGGAAAGTTCATCTGCCACAGCTAAAGCTTCTTTTTCACTTGCAATCACATCTTTCGTGCCCGGAATTGTTGGAATACTTGCTTTTTCCATTATTTTTTTAGCTTCAGCTTTATTTCCCATTTTTCGAACTGCGTCAGCAGAAGGCCCAATAAAAATAATGTTGCAGGACTCGCAGGCTTCCACAAACTGTGCGTTTTCAGCTAAAAAACCATAACCAGGATGAATTGCCTCTGCTCCAGAAATTTCTGCAGCGCTGATAATGCTTGGTATGTTTAAGTAGCTTGCGCTTGGTTGGGCAGGTCCAATACATATTGCCTCATCAGACATCTTCACATGCAAACAATCTCTATCCACTTCAGAGTAGACGGCTACCGTCTTAATCTCTAATTCTTTGCAAGCCCTAATAACTCTTAAAGCAATTTCTCCACGATTGGCTATAAGTATTTTTTTAAACAATTACCCTACCTCCTATAAAAAAACCCAAGGTTTCACCTTGGGCAAATCAAACCCTGAGTTAAAACTTATTCAGCGGGTTCATACAAAAATAAAGTTTGACCATACTCAACAGGATGAGCATTTTCGACCAAAATTGCCCTGATTGCTCCATTTTCCTCGGCTGTAATTTCATTCATCAATTTCATGGCTTCTAAGACACAGACTGTCTGGCCTGACTTAATCTCATCTCCAACTTCAATAAAAGGTGGCGCACCAGGAGAAGGAGCGCGATAAAAAGTCCCCACCATTGGTGCTACAATCTTTTTCCAGTGATCGGGGTGCTCTTCTTTCTCTTCTTTCTCTTCTTTCTCTGCTTTAGCTGGTTTTTCTTCCGATACCTTAACACCTGCTTCAACTGCTACCTCTGGACGAAAAGGCATTCCTTTTCTAACCGTTATTTTAACTTCTCCTTCTTCAACAACAACCTCGTTTATATCACTTTCTTGAACCAGTTTTACCAATTCACGAATCTGACTTATATCCATGTATCCATCCTCCTTGACCGCTTTCACCTCTTCATTTGTCAAAAAAACTGCCGTTGTTGCATCTTCAGAATGTGCTTCAAGATAAGCTTTTGTTTCTTTGGGAAAAAGTGCGTAAGAAAGCACATCTTCCTCATTTTTAGCTAAATCTCCAACTTCAAGTGCATATTTTTCAAAAGTCTCTTTAAGAAGTATAGCCGGACGGTCTTTAAACGGCTCCTCGCCATTTAAAATCTTTTTTTCAACTTCGGGCGCCATTGGACCTGGCGGGCGGCCGTACAAACCTTTAACATAATCCTTCATCTCACCAGGAATTGTCGCCCACCTTTTACCGATTAAAACATTAATAACTGCCTGAGTACCCACAATTTGGCTTAACGGAGTAACCAAAGGCGGATAACCAACCTCGGCTCTTACCTTCGGAATCTCTTCTAATACTTCATGTAACCTATCCATCGCTTTTTGCTGTTCAAGCTGGCTGTAAAGATTGGAAAGCATCCCACCAGGAACCTGATGTGAAAAAACTCTCATATGAGCAAGAGAAGTAACCCCTCTCTGGAATCCTCTTCTTGTTCTCACTTTTTCAAAATAATCTGCAATTTCGTTAAGTAAATCCAGATCAAGACCAGTATCATAGGGTGTGTCTTTAAGAGCGGCGACAATCATTTCCGTAGCGGGCTGAGAATTTCCAAAGGCTAAGGGAGCAATAGCCGTATCAATTATGTCTGCCCCTGCCTCTATTGCTTTCAAATAATTCATTGGCGCCATTCCACCAATGTAATGACAATGAACATGAATGGGCACGTTTATTTCCTTCTTAAGTCTTTCAACAAGTTTTTGAATCCTGTATGGAGTAAGGAGAGCTGCCATATCTTTTATGCAAATCGAATCAACACCAAGCTCAACAAGTTCTTTGGCAGTTTTTACATAATGCTCAAGAGTATGAACAGGACTTATAGTATAAACCACTGCTCCCTGGGCATGAGCTCCTGCTTCTTTAACTGCCTCAATTGGTATCTCAAGATTGCGCACATCATTTAAGGCATCAAAAATACGAAATATATCAATTCCATTCCCGGCTGCCGCATAAACAAATTTTTTAACAATATCATCGGAATAATGTCGATAACCCACTAAATTTTGACCACGCAAAAGCATCTGGAGAGGAGTATTTTTAACATGCTTCTTAACAACTCTTAAGCGATCCCAGGGATTCTCGTCCAAAAACCTCAAACATGCATCAAATGTGGCTCCTCCCCACACCTCAATAGAAAAGTAACCCACCTGGTCTATTTTTTCCAGAATGGGAACTATTTCAGAGGTATACATTCTTGTCGCCCAGAGTGACTGGTGCGCATCTCTTAAGGTTGTATCGGTTATCTTAACTGGTTTTGGCTTCATCACATGCTCCACTTTTGTACCTTAACTTAGACTGTTAATAACATTTTACAGGGTTTCTTTGAACATTTGAGTCCGAACCATGTGTTAGTTTATCTAGTTAATGATTATCTCACCTATTTTAATTAAATTTCACTTTTTTATCTATAGCTTTGATTAGCGTCTACTTCTCGCTTACTCTTGTGATGTATTCACTGGTTCGAGTGTCAATTCTCACTACTTCCCCTACTTTAATAAAGAGCGGCACTTGAACTACTGCTCCTGTCTCCAAAGTAACTGGTTTTGTTCCTCCTGAAGCTGTATCGCCTTTTACTCCTGGGGGTGCTTCCACCACTTTCAAATCAACAAAAACGGGAAGCTCAACACCAATGATTTTCCCCTCGTACATTAACAATTCAGCTGTCATGTTTTCTAAAAGATAATTCACTGTCTCCCCTATTTGCTCCTCAGTTAAAGAGTGCTGTTCATAGTTTTCACTATCCATAAAAATAAAGTGAGACCCGTCTGAATAAAGATATTGAGTGAGACGATGGTCTAATCGGGCAAGCTCAACTTTTTCACCTGCTCGAAAGGTTTTATCAATAACTGCCCCTGTTTTAACATTTTTAAGTTTTGTACGGACAAAAGCTCCTCCTTTACCTGGCTTCACGTGTTGAAAATCGATAATGGTAAAGAGTATTCCATCCAATTCAATGGTCATTCCGATTTTAAATTGATTCGTTGATATCATATTTACTCTCCAATAATAATTAAACTTTATTAAAGCTCTATTAATTCTTTAGGTGACTTAGTTAAAACTTCAACCCCACCGTTTCGCAAAACCACTAAATCCTCAATCCTGACACCACCAAAACTTGGGATGTAAACGCCGGGTTCGATAGTAAAAACCATTCCGTTTTCCAGAATATCTCGGCTTCCTACTTTTAAAGTTGGCAGCTCATGAACCTCAAGGCCAACACCGTGACCAAGACCGTGACCGAAAAACTTACCTAAACCTGCTTTACTAATAAGGTTTCTGGCAACAGCGTCAATTTCTTCAGCCTTAACACCTGATTTTACAGTTTCCAGAGATGCTCTTTGCGCTTGCTTTACCGCCTCATAAATCTCTTTCTGCTTCGAGTTGGCACGACCAAAAACCAGAGTTCGTGTCATATCAGAATGATAACCCTGAAAAACTGCACCAAAATCAAGTTTGATAAAATCCCCAGATTTTAACCTCTTCTCAGTTGCAAGAGCGTGAGGCATGGAGGAACGCTCGCCAAATGCCACAATTATATCAAAACTTTCCTTTTCTGCTTTATTTTTCAGCATAAAATACTCTAACTCAATAGCTAAATCTTTCTCACTTACTCCTTCTTTGATGAAGGATAAGATGTGCTCAAAAGTTTTATCACCGATTTCAGAAGCTTTTTTAATCTTTTCAATCTCATCATCATCTTTGACTGCTCTGATATTTTCAACCAGATTAATTGAGGACCGGAAACTCATTCCCCTTAAAATTGGCTTTATTCTTTCGAAATAATCAACCGTAAAGACATGAGATTCAAAACTAACTACTTTTGCTTTGATTTCTGCTAAAACTTTGCCAAGGACTTCCGTGGACGAAACTTTATAAGAAACAATCTGGATATTTTTAGCTTCAAGTTCAGCCTGTTCAATGTAGCGAAAATCGGTTAATAGAAAAATATCTTCCAAACCAACAACAAGCAATCCGCTATTTCCAGTAAATCCTGATAAATAGTGAACATTCTCTTTTTTTAAAACAAGCAAGCAAGCAACTTTAAGCTTTTCTAACTTTTCCTTTAATTGAGTAAGGCGATTTGAATACAAATACACAGATTCACCCAAAATGCACTAATTTAAGCCTACAGCTCATAGAGATTTGAGGCGACAGATGGCTTCATCCATAGCAAGATAGTAACTATGGGGTCCAAAACCTGATATTTGCCCGACAACAACAGGAGCAACTACCGATTCCTGACGAAATTCCTCACGGGCATAAATATTTGAAAGATGGGCTTCAATAGTAGGCACGTTTGACGAAGCAATAGCGTCACGCACAGCTATGCTGTAATGAGTAAAGGCAGCTGGATTAATAATAATAAAATCTACCTTGCTGCTTGCTTCCTGAATTTTATCGACAATTTCCCCCTCATGATTTGACTGAAAGATTTCCAGTTCAACATTTGCCTTCTGAGCTTTTTCAGTCAACACAGTGTTAATTTCGTCTAAAGTAGTGGTGCCATAAACCTCAACTTCTCTTGTCCCCAGCAAATTTAAATTTGGACCATGAATTACTAAAATTTTTGCCAAAAAACTCATTCCCTTCTTTAATCTTTAGATTTTCTTAAAATCTCCTGGATTTCTTTAAGTCTGCTTAAGGCTTCCTGATTATCAGGCTCAATTTCGAGTGCTTTATTAAATTCTACCTCAGCTTCCTTAAAATTGCCAAGAGCCTGGAAAGTTACACCTTTATAGAAATGCGCCCAAAGATTATCAGGATTAATCTTAATTGCCTCATCGTAATAGCTTAAAGCCTTTTTAAAATCACCGTAACCCCTTGAATAAACATTCCCAAGTTCAATATATGATTCGCCAATTGAGGCTAAAGCACGCTCAGGGTAGAACACCTCATAAAGTTTCTTTAAAGAAACAGCTTTTTTAAATTCTTCAACTGCTAAATCCAGCTTATCTTGAGAAAGATAAAACTTGCCTAAAAGTAAGAGAAAATAAGGGTCATTTGGATAAAGCAGATGTGCTTTCTTAAACTCACTTTGGGTTTTTTCAAAATTGCCAGCTCTCCAGTATAAAACAGCAAGCTGTGCATGATAAAATGGCCAGCGAGGCTCAAGACTGACTGCTTTCTCTGCTTGAAAAATAGCGTTTTCCAATAGGCCAACATTTTTAACAGATAAATGACCATAAGTTTCAGCCAACTGACTGCGGTAAGGTGCAGAAACAGGATCAAAAAGTGTTGCTTTCTCAAGCACCTTCTTAGCGCTTTCATAATCACCCTTTTTTACAAAATCCTTTCCCTGATTATTTAAGGCATAGCCTGCATAAAAAGAAAAAACCAGGAAGGAAATAAGAAAGATAACTGAAAGGGAAATAAAAAATGTAAACATGGAAAAGTTAAATTTGGCTAAAGAAAACTTTTGAAACAAACAAGCTTTCGGAAAAACGAATGAAATACCGACTAGCGCCCAGAAAACAAGACCTAATAGGGGCACCTGAAAGTTTATATCAATTAAACTGTGCAGAAAAAAACCAAAAATACCAGCAAATAGAGCAATTGAAAAAACTTTTAATTCATCGTCTTTTAAAAAAACAACTGAATAATGCTCTCTTCGAAAAATCAAATAAAAAATCCAAAAAAGAATAATTGCGCTAAATAACCCTGTTTCCGCCAGTGTTTCAAAAAAGACACTATGAGCATACTTAGAATAAATTCCGCCAAATTGATACTTTGGATAAACTGAAGCAAACGTGCCTATGCCGCTCCCCGAAATAGGAAATTCTTTCCAGAGAGAAAAGGAACCACGCCAGAGATAAAAACGGCCTGAGGCGCTTGCAACCGCTGACTCTTTCTCAAGCCCAACATAAGTAACTGCCTGAGTTGAGGTCTCCGCTGAGATATGGGCTGAAAGCTGAATAACTACCGCTGAAAAAATAACCGTAAAAAAAAGGAGGATTAAAAAAGTTAAAACTGCTCTTTTTCTTAAAGATTCATCGCGAAGACAATAAAAAAAGGCTATCCCCAGAGCAATTAAAAAACAAAGCCAGCCCCCTCGCGAAAAGGTCAAGAATAAACAAGTAAGCATTAAAACTATCGAAACGAGAAAAAGAATTATTTTAAATCGGTTTTTTTCATACAAAAGATACGCAAAAGAAGTTGGAAAAACCAATAAAATTAAGGCAGCTAAACTGTTAGGACTCGTAAAAATAGCAAAAGCTCTATCAGGACTGATTTTAATTCCCTCAATTAAGGCAAACTGAGCCACTGATTTAAAACCAACAAGATACTGGTAAATCCCGTAAAGCGAAAGAACGCCCGTGCAAAAAATTATGAGATTAAGAAAGAGATTAATTTCTTTAAATGTTTCAAAATAATTGATTACAAGCCAGAATATTAAAAAGTAAGTTAAATAAAGAAAGATGTCATCTATGCTTCCTCGCAAATTCAAAAACCTAAAAGCAGAACTAATAATAACTAGGAGAAAAAATAAAATAGGTAAGTTTACCTCAGTTTTCATAAAAGAATAGGAACGTTCAAAATATGCTTTCAGCCCCCATAAAAAACAAAGAAAGCTAATTGCTATGTATAAAAATGCTCTGGTTTCAAAAAAAACTCCTGCACCGGTATCTAAGAAATTAAGATGAAATAAGGGGTAAGGAAAAATTTCCCAGGGAAGCATGAGACATAAAAAAAGCGCTAACAGCCCATATTTAATAAGCTTATCTATCTTACTGCTTAAAGACATTTGAACTTGCGCCTCCAAAGAACTTTCAATGCGAAAAACTGAAGGAATTGTAATCATAAATGCCTCTTAGTTAAAGCCTGCGAACTTTGTTTAAAGCAGCCCGTACCGCTTCATCAGGCACTTCTAAGACTGTTGGTTTACCTAAGTCCTTTAAAAGAACAAAAACATTTGCTTCACCAGTAGCTTTTTTATCAAGGGTTATCTGTTTTAGTATCTCGTCAATTTCAAGTCCTGAAAAGTCTAAAGAAAAACCTGCTTTCTTAATTATTTCAATGTGCCTTTCAACTAAGCCATCATCAATTAAGCCAAGCTCTTGAGCAATAAATGCTTCGCAGACAAGCCCCGTAGCTACAGCTTCGCCGTGCAAAACCTCTTTATATTTCGACAATGCCTCGATGGCGTGTCCTATAGTATGCCCGTAATTTAAAATAGCTCGTCGGCCACTAATATCTCTTTCATCTTCTTCAACCACCCGCGCTTTAAAATCGCAACAAAGACTAACTGTTTCAATTAAAACGCTTCCCTGAAGCCCTAAGATTCCGCAAAGGTTCTCCTCAAGAAAAGATAAGAATTCTTCTCCTTTAAGAAAAGCGCACTTTATCACCTCAGCAAATCCTGCTCTAACCTGTCGCTCAGACAAAGTTCTCAAGACACTGACATCGATTAAAACAAGCTGCGGCTGATAAAAACAGCCAATTAGGTTTTTTCCTTTGGGGTGATTAACAGCAACTTTTCCTCCCACGCTGCTATCGACTTGAGCAAGCAAAGTCGTCGGAATTTGAACAAAAGGAACGCCCCGCATATAAGTGGCGGCAACGAAACCAGCTAAGTCTCCAATAACTCCTCCACCTAAAGAAATAATTAAATCTGTCCGATGGACTTTTTCTAAAATAAGCTCATCATATAATTTTGAGGCAACTTTTAGAGATTTATGCTCCTCACCGTCGGGGACCTCAATAAGCAACGGCTTAAACCAATTCTTTAAACTATTAATCACTATCTCGGAATACAACTCTTTGACTATGGGATTAGTAACTATCGCTACTTTATCTGCAGAAACAAGAGACTTTATTTTTGCACCCACCTGGCTTAAGCAACTTAAGCCAATTAAAATACTGTAACTTCTTTTGTCCAAGGAAACTTTTATAGTTTTCTCAACCATTTTTCACTTCCCAGCTTTAAGATAGACTGAGTTTAATTTTTTCAACTACATCATCAATAGTCAAATCTGAAGTATCTATTACTACATCTGCCACACTTTCATAAATATTCTCTCGCTCGCTGAGAAGAGTTTTAATCCTTCCCTCGATATCAGAAACATCCAAAAGAGGACGTTTTTTAGAATGTTTTATTCGATCATAAATCTTCGAAGGAGAAGTTTTTAAATAAACAATCAAGCCGTTTTTCTTTAAATTTTCTATATTTTCGGAGCGCAAAACTACTCCTCCGCCGCAGGCAATTACCTGATTTTCGCTTGAAGCTACCTCTTTAACTACTTGAGACTCAAGGGAACGAAAATGAGCTTCGCCTGATTCTTTAAAAATCTTGTTTATCTTTTTACCGGCTGCCTTTCCAATTAAGGTATCAGTATCAACAAACCTCCAACCTAATAAAGAAGCCAACTTATGACCAACGCTACTCTTTCCTGAACCCATAAAGCCAATTAAAACAATATTTTTAGCTCTCAAAGGCTCTTCAACCCCTTGAGATAAGCTTCGTAATTTCGCTTAAGTTCAACCAAACTATCGCCACCAAATTTCTCAAGTATGGCGCCAGCGAGCTCAAGAGCAAGCATTGTCTCCCCTATAACTGCCGCACTCGGTAAAGCACAAATATCCGCTCTTTCTTTAAAAGCATCAGCTGGTTCTTTCGTTTTAATATTAACTGTTTTTAAAGGAAGACCTAGAGTAGGTATAGGTTTCATTGCTGCCCTTACAACAATAGGTTCTCCATTGGTGACTCCGCCTTCAATTCCACCTGCTCGATTGGTTTTATGGAAAAATCCTTTTTCAGGCGAGTAAAATATTTCATCGTGCACCCGAGAACCTCTCTCTTTTGCCAGAGCAAAGCCGATACCAATTTCTACCCCTTTAACAGCTGGGATACTCATAAAAGCCTTAGCAACTGCTGTGTCAAAACGACGGTCCCAGGAAATGTAATCTCCTAAGCCCGGGGGTACGCCAAAAGCAATAACCTCAAAAACACCACCTAAGCTATCTTTGTCTTGAATTGCTTTTTCAATTTCTTTAACCATTAATTCAGAAGCCTCATCATCAAAACACCTAACAGGCGAGGAGTCAATTTTTTCTAAGTCGTGAGGTTCAGGAATTTCTTTTAGCTCAGCTGCCACCTTGCCAATAGAAATGGTATGGCTGATAACCTTTATACCTAACTCTAAAAGTAAAACTTTGGCAATTGCTCCAACTGACACTCTGGCAGCGGTTTCTCGAGCACTGGCTCGCTCTAAAATGTTTCGAATATCGTCTTGACCTGTTTTAAGAGTTCCAGCTAAATCCGCATGACCTGGTCGAGGTTCCGTTAAGGAACTAACTTTCTCTTTAACAGGCCCAATAGCCATTATTTCTTTCCAGTTTTCCCAGTCTAAATTTCGAATTAAAAGAGCAATAGGAGAACCAAGAGTTTTTCCAAAACGAACACCGCTTAAAATCTCAACTTCATCTTTTTCTATTTGCATTCGTCCACCGCGACCATAACCTAATTGACGCCGCGACAACTCTTTATCAATAAAATCCTTAGAAATAAACATTCCAGAAGGTAAGCCCTCAACAATTGCGAGCAAAGCTTTGCCGTGAGATTCACCTGCTGTTAAGAATCTAAACATTTTTTCCTCCTTTATATGTAAATAAAGCCCCGTTTCCACGGGGCTTTATTACCTGATTATCTAAACTTTTACTTAACGAGTACTTCGCCAAGGTACAACCTGATTACTTCCCCGTCTCCTCGCAGTAAATCAACATAATTAGTTCCAATTGTCTGTACTTGATACGGTGAATCTCCCACTCTTTCGCCTTCAGTAACTGTATAGACATTATCACCATATCTTATCACAGCATACTCCACTCCATCCTCAGTATAGATATCATCAAGACTTAAGGGGAGAGCTTCTTCTTCGCCAGGTGTAGGCGTTTCCTCGGCTGTAGCATACATCGCTGGTGGCTCAAAAGGATTTCTGAAGATGTACAAAGTAATTACTTCTTCCCCGATTGCAATTTCGGGAAGCAGGATCTCCTCTTCATCTTCTTCAGATGGAGCAGGAGTTGGTTGGGGTTGTGAAGGCGGCGTCACCACTTGAATGGAAGGTTCAGTAGGTTTAAAAAGAAATATGTACAAAATGCCCCCAATTATAAACAAAGCCACCAGAATAAGTCCGCCAACAACAATTATTTTCCCTTTTTTTGTCGCCATAAATTCTTTAATTTTTGTCGTGTCTATTTTCATATTTAAGTTCATTCTTTACCCCCCAGTTACCGTCTGAGAAGGTGTTGTCGTTGCCTCGGGAGTTTGAGTTTCGCTCCCTGTAGGTACTGCTGGTGTCACTTCCTTAGGTGGAGCCTCAGAACTCATAGCAAAGAAACTAACACTTAAGCTCATCGATACTTCATCACCACTTGTAGAAATTGAAATACTATCAACTCTTGCTTCTCTTGGAAGATTTTCCAGTTTATAAAGAAAATCGAGGATTGTTAGGTAATCTTCAGTGATTGTTGGGAAAGCTATAGGAATTGAGACATAATTCTCATGCTGAACAGGAGCGCCTATGGTAAAACTTGTTAGTTCGATTCCCTGTTCGTTAAAGAAATCCTGCATTAAAACAATCATAGAAGCAAATGAAAAACTGTCAGGAAAACGCACACTTAATTGAAGTGATTCAGCTTGAAGGGCTATATATTCTTTTTTCAATACTTCAAGACGTGACAGAGCTGCTTTAAGCGTCTGTATCTCTTGCTGAACAACAACTTGCTCTTCCCTCAATTTGCCAATCTCAGTTAACTGTGGTTTTAAAATGAGGAAATAGAAGCCAGCAAACATTAAGATCATCAACACGATGACCAACATCATCTTTTTTTGAATGCTTAAATTTCTTAAAGCTTGCACTTTTTATTTAACCCCCTGTTGACGATGCCGGCGGGGCAGGTTCAGGGGCAGGTTGCGTCGTTACGAAACTAGCCGACATGCTCCAAGGAATCGCAGGTCGGTTGTTAAATGTACCCCTCGAAAAACTTCCTCCAAGAACTACATTTGAATAACGTTGTACTTCATTAAAGCGAATTAACCAGCGAGCTAAAACTTTAAAACCTTCATCAGGAACGTCATAAGCGTAATCAACCGCAAAGCCGCTTAAACTAATACCTGTGCTGCTACCAGTAAAATTAGCAAGCCAGATATCACTCGGAATAACCATGCTTAACTCATTTAAAATCTTATACCAGGAAATTTCGCCTGCCATTGCGTCTTCAACTATCTGCTTTTTAGCTTCAATTTTAGTTTTTTGTTCTTCATAAATCTTATATTCGGCAATTTCCGTGTTGTATTGGTCCCGTTCGGCTTTAAGACGGTTAAGCTTGCTGTTTTCATCTTGAACCTTCCAGTTATAGAGGGTATAAACCCCTGTTAAAATAAAGATTGAGGCAGCCATCGCACCTAAAAGGTAAACTAAAATTTTCTCAGCTTTTCTTTTTTCCAGTACTTTGGGAGGAAGCAAATTTATGTTGATTGCCTGGCTCATTTTTCAAGCCCCCTTAAAGCAAGCCCAAGACAGATAGTCATAGATAATTCATCTTCTTCTAAAACTTCTTTTGAAACTTTTGGTCCGATTTGAAATTTCTTTAAAGGTTTTCCAAACTCAACACTTACCTGTAAACCATTCTCCATATACTGCGGGAGATTCTTTAATTTAGCTCCTCCACCACTTAAAATTACTCGCTGAATACCTGTTACACCTGCTCTTTGAGTTAAATAATAATCGAATGAGCGACGCACTTCAGCGACAAACTTATCCGCCTGGGCCTCCAAAGCCGCCTGTGCTACAGGAATGTTTTCAGATAGACGTTTTGTTTTTTCTTCTTTTCCCTTTTCTTTTTCTTTTTCTTCAAATATCGATAAACCTGCTTCAATTTTTAACTCGTCTGCTTCATCAAAAGGTATACCCAGCATTTCAGATATGGCTATTGTAAAGTTATTTCCACCTATTCCCGTTACACGAGTAAATCTCGGCACCCCTTTTTCTGTAATAACTATATTTGTCGTCCCTGAAGCAATATTAACTAAAGCCACAGCTTCTTCACCCTCTTCAGAAACAACCGAAGGTGGTTCAGTAAGACAGCGAGCTATAGCGAATGAAGAAACATCGATAAATTCAGGGCGTAAATAAGCTCCTTCGAGAGCGGCAACATTGCTGCTAATCATATCTTTTTGAGCAGCCACCAGAAGAACCTCAAGCATTCTTTCTTCACTTTCATTAACAAACTCGCCAACAATCTGAAAATCCAGAATCGCTTCTTCTATTGGAATGGGGATATAATCCTGTGCCTGATACTGAATAGCTCCCTGAAGTTCGCTTTTTTCCATATATGGAAGCTCAATTAAACGAGCAACTACTTTCTGGTTAGCCACCCCAAGAATGACTTTTTTCCCAACAAATCCTGCTTGCCTCCATAGTCTCGATAAGACGTTAGCAACCGTTTCAATATCGACAATTTCACCCTCTTCAACAGCTCCATGGGGAACTCTAATGCTTCCGTAAGCAGTTATTATAGGAAGAGTAGAGGTGGGTTTAATTTGAACAGCCCGAAAAGTGTTGGTTCCTATTTCTAAACCAACAGGCATAGGAGGTTTTCTTAAAAAGGAAAAATTGCCCACAATATTCCCTCCGCAAATTTACTGTAATTTAACTGCGAATTATTCTGCAACATATTTTACAACCTTGCTTGGGGCGGGGCAACTAAGTTATTTACCTTTACATTCTTGCATAATTTAAAAATTCCTGCAAGATTTTCCTATTTTTTTATATTTATCGGCTAAAATTCAAATAACTTTAGACTTTCCTTAAAAAAGCTCCTACTCCCGCCAGGTTGAATAAATAAGTTTCGGCTCAAGAAGTCCACCGAAAGCTGAAGCTATGTTTGAAGGCCTGAATCCATCGCGATAATAAATCTTTATCAAATGAGAATTATTAGGAAAACTGACTGTTCCGCCTGAACAAATTAAGCCACCTTTAATTGTTATTTTATTTCCTTTTGGTCGAGTTGAAACTGAAATTCCGCCACCTTTAACTCCTGCTGCCCAGAAAATACCAGCCATGTTCATTTCAAAACCCACACTTTTGTTATCAATTTCTATTTTGTTCTTAGCTAGAAAAGATGAACCACCCAATGCAGGATCTAATTGGGCTTCGAAGCTCTTTGTGGGAGTAAACCCAACAACGCTTGTGCCATCTATAATTAAAATATTTGAGCGGGAATAAACTTCGACATTGTGCTGAAAAACAGTCTCTCCCCTTATCATAACCGCATCTACATTTCCCTCAGTAGTATCATATCCACCAGCCGCCATAAAAGTTACATAGGGACAAACGTTAGCTGTCTTATCAAAAGTCAATGTTCCGTACACAGCTACCAGGGCAGGAGCAACATCAGATGGGGTGTCAGACGCGTCGGCAGTCACATTGCCCCTGACTACCACATTGCCCTTATAGTAAAGAGCGTCTTCTGCTCCGCTTTTAACTGTTAAACTGTCAATATAAGTGGTCGAACCAAGACTTCCCTGACCACTTGCTTTAGCAATCGTTAAATATCCATCATAAAAGGAAGTACCCATGGTTAAAGTTTTTAAATCAGGAGTGCTTGGATAAACTCTAAAATGCGTATTTATATTTCCAGTTGGATTGTATTTAGCTGCCGCATTCCAGACATATCCAAGGTCGCTTAAGGGAATTGAGCTGGGTGGTTCAGCTGAGGGTGTGCTGGTTGAAAATACATATCCATCGATGTTTAAGGTATCATTGGATAAGTCCGTAACAACACAAGCATTGGGATCAGTGGTAGCATTGTAAAAGTATACTTTGCTCGGAATATTAGGGCTACGCGCGGCATAAACAGCATACCCTTTTTCTAACTGATAAGACTTCGCATCGTATCTCACTGTGATAGTTCTTAGGTAATTTTTATATATTCCAACAGAGGTTATAATATTATCAAAGACACTCACATAATATTGCCCATCTCCTAAAGTTGCTGGTCCTGGTGTTGTTCCCGGAGGACTTCCAACATTAGGAGATCTTTGATTTCCAATTAACCAGAGAGAATGATTTACCCCGGCTTCAGCCAGATAATAGGCATAAGCAGATTCGTAAGTTTTCTTAGACAATTTTATCTCTGTGTCAGTTAACTGAACAATGGCTAAGCCTAAGATAAAAAGGATTAAAGAAACTGTAATAGCAATAGCTATAGCATAACCTTTCTCATTTTTTATCATTTTGTAAATTATTAAGTTCATATTTACCTCCATTCTATTAGCCAAACTGTTGAATTTTGTCATTGCGAGCGATCCTCCAATGGAGGAGAGCGTGGCAATCTCTTTACCAGCAAGATTGCTTCGCCCCGACAAGTCAGGGGCTCGCAATGACGCTAAAATGTGCTCACCAGTAAAGTATCTCTTACTCCTTACCCTTTTAACTTTTAACCTTTAACCTTTAACCTTTAACTTTCCTATACTCTTTACTCTTTAAACCCTTGCTTTAATCGAGGATTCCAGCCGAAAAGTGGCTGGTGGACGAGTTAAATCATCATCTATTAAAATTCTTATCGTTACATAATTTCCGCTGCGACTAATAAAAGGCACCTGTGGCGAGACATTTTTATTAACCACGTTAGTCACTACCACTTCGGAACTTATTTGAGTCCCGTTCGTATTGTAAAGACGCTTGATTATTTGCCTGCCGTCGTTTAACAAATATTGAACATAGACATCCCAGCTATAAGAAGCTTCCACAGCATCAGCCTCAAGTAAAGACGCTGAAAAAACAATTTCACCGTTGGTAAAATCTTCAGTGTAACCAACGTTTACAATGCCATCATTTATCAAAACCAGAGGTTTTGCCCCTGAATGCCAGGGCTTGCGTGAAGCAGCGTATCTTGTGTTGTTTGAACCCGCAACTGCATTCAACCTTTCTTTGTTAAACTGAAGACTCCTGAAAGAAAGTGTCCAGTTATCAGTTAAAAGGCTTGTTGGTGTAGTTGTATTCTCAATTGAATAACATTGACGAAGTTCCGAGCATATTTTAAGCATAGCCTGCCTTGCATTTCCTTGGGCAATTACTCTTTTTTCGCCCAGAACATCACTCGTCTGACCTCCCGCCAGAAGACCATATATACCAATAAGAATAACACCCAGCAGTCCCATCGCTACTAAAAGTTCGGTTATGGTAAAACCATTATCATCCTTTTTAAATAAAAACACGTGCTTCATTTTTCTCCCTCGCATTAAATTAACTCTGTCCTATAGGCAACTAAACAAATACTTCTTTCTTTGCCGTATTCCATCCATTTCACTGTCACAGTAATCTTCTTTATCCCTGAGTCAGCCAAGATTATTTCGCTTGGAGCTATAACTACCGCAACATTACGGGTGAAGGTAATATTATTTACGGTTTTTGAGTCAGTAGCGTTAACAATTGAACCATAAGCGGTATTTCGTATTTCTTCCATTTTTTCTTGAGCTAAATTAGAGGCAATGCTTCGGTTAGAAGAAACAACCATAGAGGTAGCCCCTTGACCAATAAGTAAAAAAATAGGAATTAAAACAACAGCTAAAAGAGAAACGGCTACCGCCACTTCAACCAAGCTATATCCTTCTTTTTTAAAAATAAGCATAAATGACCCCTCCAAAATTATTTTATTTCTCTAATATATTATCGACAGAACTAAAAAGCAACTTAAGTGGCAAATGTTAAGGGTAATGGGTAAGGGGTAAAGGGAAATGAAAAATGGAGAATGAAAAAATTAAAAATTCAAAATTAAGAGGGAGAAGTTTAAAGGGAGATTAGGTTGTAATTAGATTAAGGTTAAGAGCTAATATCGTTTTTCATTTTTATTTCTTATCAGCCGTCTGCTATCAGCTATTTGCTAATTGGTGCCTGACAACTGAAGACTGATAGCTGGTAACGGGTAGTTGGCAACTGGTAGTTAATTCTACTAATCTTCTGCCCATGAGGTTATTTTGAACTTGGCCGAATCGGGGGCAAAAAAGTAAGGCGGTTGGATATAATTTATTCGCCAGTCAAAATTATATCGTTTCAAATAACCGTATTTGCTTTTCATATCCTCTCCCATTTTAGAAACAGCGGCTGAGTCTTTTTGACGAATAAGTGCGCCATTCACATAAAGAATGTCTCTTTCAATCGAATTATATCCTTGGTAGCTGATGTGGCCATTCTGGGCATATAAAATCGCATCAATATAGACTTTTCCGTAGGCATCTATTCCGCCTCCCCAGGATGTGTGAGTACCCATTCCCCATTTAATACCTGTATCGGGTGGCTCATAAATCTCAATATTGTTTTCAGCAATTAAACCAAACATATCGTCGCTTACCGCTAAATTTGTCTCAGCATATCTAACATTATCTACGACATAAACGTTTCCATAAGAACTACCCGTTGCTACCACGGTTGCCCGCCCATCAAGTGTTCCTTGAACATATGCATTTCCATTTACCACATATAAAACATTTTCTCTTGAACCTAAAGGTTTGGTTTCTGTAAACGTACCTCCTGAAGAGACAATTTCAACTTGACCATCACCGTTACCAGTCGTTCCAGCTAAAAACTTAACCGAGACATTGCCCGAGTAAACACTCAAAGACTTTTCTGCTTTGTTCTTAAGAAGACTATAAGAAGGCGTTGGAAAAGTAACCGGTACTACTTTTCGGGGATTGTCTGCTTCGGGATTAAAATAAGGTGTCTTAAGAGTTATATAATAACCATTAACATAATTAACATAGCCATTGAATTTGGGGTAACCATTATCTATCGAGTAAATATACAGGTCGTATCCGCCTGTGCTTCCATTATTGCCATTTGCTTGGACTGTTCCAGTCGTTTCATCCCAATAATAATCGCCCATTGACTTGTAAGAAATAAAGTCGTAGCTTGTGGTAGTTTTCTGGTTGGTAAAGACAACGTAATTCCATAAAGTTTTCTGCTGGGTTATTGTAGCCGTCAAAGTCTTTCTAATATCAGCAACTCGACCTACAGAGGTTAAGGTATAAGTAGCCAGATATGGGGGAGATGCGCTTACAGTTTTAGAAACAGTAATCTTGAAACTTCCCTGTTCAAATGAGACTAATCCGCTTGTTCCACTCCAAATACCACCCGTTTCCACAATTTGATTAAAACCATAATCAAGACCTGCTTCAGCAATATGAAAAGCCTGATTTACCTGCTTACTGATATTAGTTAAACTTGTTTCTCTAAGAGAAAGCATCCAGAAGCCCATGCTTAAAAGAACAAGTATCATGACAACTGATAAAACAACCGCCATTACAGTGCCTTTTTGGTTAAAAACAAGAGGTTTTTTCTCCATAGCCCACCTTTCTCGCACAGACCGTTAATAAGTTTGATTTACGCTTAACCTTTAGCAAAGTGAGGACTATGTGTCGATAAGACCGCGTGTTTTCGAGACATTTGAGTCCGAACTACTTTATAAATCGGCAAATTTAAAGAATTTCTAAAGTTTACCTATTCCTAATTGCCGCCTCGCCAACTAAAGTCCGTTCCTCGTCACCTTTTGCTACAGTTAGATTTATCCTTATCAGTCTTACATCTGCATTATAAGCCGAACCAGTGTAAGTTGCGAGATTAGCTCCAAAATAATCAAACCTTATATTAGAAACATACCGGGCTATAATCTGTCCATTTCTTATCAATTTAGAATCCTGTTGTTGATAAGTAACTGTCTCCTCGGGCGTCGTAAAAGAAAGAACTGTCTGAGTGGTTTCGTTATTATTTATGGTCTTTATCATACGTATTTCTTTTACCATTTTATCCATGGCAAAACGAGCTTCGTTTTGAATGTCGGCAATATCTTCCCCTTTCTGCCAAATAGTCAAACTTCCCGAAAATAAATTATAGATGGCGCCCAAAACCAGAACAGACAGGAGCAAAAAGATTAAAACTTCCGTTAAACTTATTCCTTTTTCATTTACCCTGAAAAAATTCACACTGCCTCCTGATTGAATAGTTATCTTGATATGAGAGTTGATTCTGAATGCTTATTTTCAACTGAGTCTTTGCGCCAGAAAACAGTGACCGTAAGCTTGACAAGATTTGTGGGTGTCGCTGCCGTCGTTAGATCGCTATCCAGATATTCCACCCTAACTACCCGCCTATATTTAGAAAAACTTTCAATTTGACCATAATCCTCAACAGCATTGTTATAGCCAATGACGGTATCAATAGAAAGCGTCCTTAAGCTTTCTATTTTGCCGTTAGCTAACTGCGTGGCTGTAGTTAAGTTTCCAGCAGTAATAGTTGTCGTTAAACTCGTCTCAAACAACAACAAAAGAGGAACCAGCACAATTAATAAAAGACTGACCGCGACCATTACTTCAATTACTGAAATTCCTTTTTTAGACTGTGCACATCTTAATAATCTCACAAATCTTTCCTCTATAAGTCTTAGACTTAAAACTTCATTTTATTCCTGTAAGAGAAAAATACCACAATAATAAACTTTCTCCAAAAAACAAAGATAATAATCCACCAAAACTTAAGAAAGGTCCAAAAGGAATTAGATCTTTCCTTCCCTTAATTTTTAAAAGCATTAAAACAAAACTAACGGTCCCGCCAGCTAAAAAACCTAAAAACAAGGCAAGCAAAACTTTTTCCCAACCTAAAGCTAATCCTAAATAAGCGGCTAATTTTATGTCTCCGCCGCCCATGCCTTCCTGCTTAAATATTAAAGGCGAAAGATAAGCAACAATTAATAGAAAACCGCCACCAATTAAAAAGCCGCTCAAAGAAGAAAGAAACTGTCTTTTTAGTTCGCCACCAGAAAAATAAGTGGAAAGCAAAACCAGACCAAATTGGAGAGGCATAGCTGGTAAAATTACTTTATCAGGGATAATCTGATGCTTTAAATCAATCACGGAAACTAAAAGAAGAACAGAACCAAATAAAATTGCCGAAAGAAATTCTACTCCCAAGCCAAATTTTAAATACGAAAAAAGAAATAAAAAACCTGTTAAAAGTTCGACTAAAAAATACTGAATAGATATTTTAGCACCGCAATTTCGACATCTGCCTTTTAAAACGAGGTAACTTAAAAGTGGGATATTATCTTTAGATTTAATTTTGCTTCCACAATGAGGGCAATAAGAGCGAGGGGTAATAATTGATTTTCCTTTTGGCAATCTATAGGCACAAACATTTAAGAAACTTCCCACGCTTAAGCCCACTAAAAATAAGATAAAACCAACCACAGCCATTTATCTACACTACACCCTTCTCTTATTTTAATTTTCTCTAATATATACCCTAAACTTTTTTGGGGCAATAAAAAAACTGGCGGTCCAGCGGACCGCCAGTTTTTAACTTAATTTCTCCTACTCAAGTGTATGACCTGAGTAATTCTGTGGACACGACACTGTTGGAGGATTAGTGCCTGTAAACAAGTAAAGATCCCCAAGACCATCTGCTCTCGCTTTAGGACAGTATGGCACAGTTTTAATATAATTCGGAGTCAGAGAAGCTATAGCACCGGGCCATCTCTCCTCGGTGGCATTGTAGGTTTGAATGGCACTTTCAAGTGTTCTTAAGTTAGCCTGACAGGTTCTCTTGTAAGCACCGTCTCGAGCCAGGTTAAAGACAGGAACCGCGATAGCAATCAAGATGGCGATAATTAAGATAACAACCATTAACTCGATTAAGGTAAATCCCTTTTCCTTTCTTAACATTCTTTTTCACCTCCAGTTTAAATTTAACTACTATCAAAAATTTTTTATTCAATTCCCCCTTTCAAAAGAAAATGCAAGTCCGACTGCCTTAAATGCCTCTTTAGGCTTGCATTTCTATAAATTTACTTAAGGCAACCCGGCTATCCACCTGGGACCCGTGGCTTTGCGCCCCCACCTTGCGATGGGTTTGCCTTTGTCTGTTTGTCAATGAACTTTTACTTATAACATCGACAAAATTTTTTAAAAACTTTAATTTCCTTTTTAAATACTTCATTTGCCCCTCCAGAAGTTTTATTTATTCTACTATGTGCCACCCATCTTTGTAATAATTGAGAACATCGGCATATAAAGCGCAACCAACATGCCACCTACTATTAGACCCATAAAAGCAATCATTAAAGGTTCAATTATAGAGGTTAAAGCCTCAACGGTGGCAGAAACTTCTGCCTCATAAAAATCGGCTACTTTTTGAAGCATAGTGTCAAGGGCACCTGTTTCTTCACCAACCGCCACCATCTGAACAACCATTGGCGGAAAAACACCACTCGCCGAAAGTGGACGGGCAATAGTTTCTCCCTCTTTGATGCTTGTTCGGGTCTGCTTAACCGCTTGAGCAACAACAGCGTTTCCCGCTGTGTCAGCTGTTATGTCTAAAGCTTGAAGTATTGGCACCCCACTTGAAACAAGTGTTCCTAAGGTACGGCTAAAACGGGAAACTGCTAATTTGCGACTTAAAATACCTACCACAGGCAATTTCAATTTAATTTTATCGATGTTTAGTTGACCTGCCTCAGTCGCTTTATACCTTCTAAAAAGATAAACAAGACCAGCTACTATCGCAAAAAGAATATACCACTTGGTTTGAATAAAATTACTTAAATTAACCAACATTTGCGTGGGTCCAGGCAATTCTGACCCAAATTGCTCAAACATTTTAGCAAAAATAGGAACCACAAAAATTATCATAGCAAATGCCATTACAAGAATAAGTCCAAACATAGCCATCGGATAAGCCATAGCACTCTTAATTCTACGTTTCAGTTCACTTTCTCTCTCATAATGCTCAGCTATCCTCATTAATACTGAATCGAGAACACCACCTGTTTCTCCTGCCTTAACCATATTAATAAAGAAAAAAGAAAAAGTCTTTGGATGCTTTGCTAAAGATTCAGATAAAGCCTTACCACCTTCAATGTCTTGCTGGACTTCTTTAATAATTGCCGCTAAAGCTGGACTTTCTGTTTGCTCACTTAAAATAGCCAGACATTTAGTCAAAGAAAGTCCGGCGTTTATCATTGTCGCAAATTGACGAGAAAAAATAGTTAAATCTTTGGTCTTAACTTTTCTTCCACCTAATTTTAAAACAGGAGTGGCGACTTTAGCCCCTTTCTTTTGAGAAATATTAAGCACTATGTAGCCCATTTGCTGGAGTTTAGTGACTACTGTTGCCTGACTGTCAGCTTCCAGTGTGCCCATAAGTATTCTTCCTTGTTTATCTCTTGCCTTATAATCGAAAGCAAACGGCATAAAATATCCCTTCTTTTGTTTAAGCTTTTCCGACTAATTGCCTTAAATCCTGCGGGTTTATTGCTCTTGACATAGCCATCTCAAATGAAATTTTACCCAATCGATACAACTCAGCTAAACACTGGTCCATTGTCAGCATTCCTTCTTTTCGACTGGTCTGCATCACATTATAAATCTGAAAAGCTTTAGATTCCCGAATTAAATTTCTAATAGCCGAATTAGGAATCATAACCTCACTTGCCACTATTCTTCCTCGGCCGTCTCTTGTCTGAAGAAGCTGCTGGGAAACAATTCCCTGAAGAGAACCTGAAAGCTGTATGCGAACTTGCTGCTGTTGATGAGGAGGAAAAACATCAACTATCCTATCTATGGTCTGAGGAGCATCCTGAGTATGAAGTGTGGCAAAAACAAGATGTCCTGTTTCTGCTGCTGTTAAAGCTGCCGATATTGTCTCTATATCTCTCATCTCGCCTATTAGAATCACATCTGGGTCCTGCCTTAAAACATATTTTAAAGCATTGGCAAAAGATTTAGTGTCAGAACCAACTTCTCGCTGATTTATCACTGCTTTTTTATGATGATGGATGTATTCTATAGGGTCCTCAATGGTGATAATGTGAACCTCTTTTGTCTCATTAATAATGTTTATCAAAGAAGCCAGGGTGGTAGTCTTACCGCTTCCCGTTGGTCCAGTAACTAAAACAAAACCACGTGGTTTATTGGCAAATGAAGAGATAACAGGGGGCAATCCTAACTCCTCGATGCTTTTAATTTCTGCAGGGATAAATCGAAAAGCTGCGGCAACATTGCCACGTTCGTAATAAATATTAACGCGAAAACGCGCTTTGTCAGCCAGGGGATAAGAAAAGTCTAACTCCCGTTTTCTTTCCAATTCTTCCTGCTGCTCATCGGTGAGAATTCCGAAAATCATTCCCCGGTTATCAGCTGCTGTTAGAGTTGGATGATTTAAAGGAGCAAGGTCACCGTGCAATCTTATTATGGGAGGAACACCAGCAACAAGATGCAAATCTGAAGCCTTCTTTCTCACTACCTCTTCCAGAAATTCGTCAAGTGCAGCCAAATTTTCTACCTCCTCAAAGTTTAACAAAGTTTAATATTTAATTCTGCCTTCAAATTATTCCAAGTTTATCTAAAATTTAGAGTTTCTGGCTGATAAAATCAAGTATCCCTTAAACCACAACCCTGAATACCTCTTCAACTGAGGTTATTCCAAGCGCTACCTTTTCTAAAGCATCCTGCTTTAAGGTTTTCATGCCTTCGGCAAGCGCTACTTTGTTAATTTCTGCCGCTGATACTTCTTCGATAGTTAATTTTCTAATTGTTTCACTCATCAGAAGTACTTCGTAGATGCCAACTCTGCCTTTGTATCCCGTGTTGTTGCAACGCACGCAACCCTTAGCCTTATAGAAAATGGGAATTTCCTCTTTTTCTTTAAGCGGAAAGTTAATGCCATTCAAAACCTCCATAGATGGCTTATAGGCTTCTTTGCAATGTTTACATAATCTTCGGGCAAGTCTTTGCGCCTGAATGCAATCAATAGCCGAAGCAACAAGAAAAGGTTCGATTCCCATTTCAATAAGTCTACTTATAGCGCTGGGAGCATCATTGGTGTGAAGCGTGCTAAAAACTAAGTGACCGGTTAATGCAGACTCAATAGCAATCTGAGCTGTTTCTTTATCCCTAATCTCACCCACCATAACAATATCAGGTGAGGCCCGCAAAAGAGAGCGCAAACCACGGGCAAAAGTAAGTCCCGCCTTTGGATTAACTTGAATTTGATTAATTCCTGGCAATCGATACTCAACAGGGTCTTCAACGGTAATAATATTTACCTCTTCCGTGTTTAAAACATTAAGGGTAGCGTACAAAGTGGTAGATTTACCGCTTCCTGTTGGTCCTGTAATCAGTATTGCTCCGTATGGTTTTGTAAAAGCGCTTCTAAATTTTTCAAGGTCTTCAGACAAAAAACCTAAATCCTCGAGTCTTAAAAGAATGCTTTCTTTCTCTAAAATACGCAAAACAACTCGTTCGCCATAAACAGTGGGAAGCGTAGCCACCCGAAAATCGTAAGATTTACCGCTTAAGGTAAGTGAAGTATGTCCATCTTGAGGCTTTCTTGACTCTGCCACATCCAAACCTGACATAATTTTAAATCGTGAAATAACGGCGGGTTGTATCCTCTTCGGGGACCTCATAACCTCATGAAGCACACCATCAGTTCTATAACGAACCCTTAAATCTTTTTCTTGAGGTTCAATGTGTATGTCGCTTGCTTTGTCACGAATTGCCCGCGTAATTATCAAATTAACCAACTTAATAATGGGACCCTCAGCGGCTTCTTCTTCCGCTCTTTCAGTAAATTTCGTTGTTTCGGCAATTTTTTCCTCTGCTTCCTTTTCCATTCTGTAACAACGACCGATAGCTGTAATAATATCAGCTTCGGTGCTAACCACAGGTTTAATATTATAGCCAGTAAGAATCCTTAAGTCATCAATAACAAATACATTTGAGGGGTCAGCCATGGCTACAACTAATTTGTCTTCCTTGATGTCGATTGGAATAATGGTATAACGACGAGCGACTTCTTCTGAAACTATACTCGCCGCCCCTTTATTTACAGAATAATTCAAAAGGTCAACATAGGTATAACCTCGTCGTTTAGCAAAAAACTCAGCAAGAGTAGCTTCGCTCACATAGCCTAAATCTATAAGTATCTGCTTCAAGGGAAGCCCTTTTCTCTCCTGTTCCTTTTCTGCCTCAGAAATCTGCCTGAGAGTCAAGATTCCCTCATTTACCAGCATCTCTTTTAACTTATCATCCAGTTTAACAACCATAAATACCTCGCAAAACTAAAAATCCTTATACCATCTCAAATAATTGCTCTAAACATCTCTTCCACAGAGGTTATTCCCTCTTTTACCTTTTGAAATACATCCTTTTCCAAGCTTTTCATCCCTTCTGACACAGCAACCGAGTGAATCTCGTCAGAAGAAGCACGAGCAATGATTAAACGCTCAATAGCTTCGCTTACCAGCAAAACCTCGTAAAAACCAATTCTTCCCCGATAACCTGTTCCACCGCATCTTTTGCATCCTTTGGCTCGATAAAGCGTTAAATTTTTACCTTCCTCAAGAGGCACACTTAACTGTTTCAAAACACTCTCTTCTGGAGAGTAAGGTTCCTTGCAAAATTTACACAATTTTCTACCTAAACGTTGAGCAACCACACAATCAACTGCTGAAGCTATTAAAAATGGCTCTATCCCCATCTCGGTTAGACGAGTAAGAGCACTCGCCGCATTATTTGTGTGTAGCGTTGAAAGGACAAGGTGTCCTGTTAATGCAGATTCGACAGCAATAAGAGCAGTCTCACCATCGCGTATCTCACCAATCATAACTATATCCGGGTCGTTTCTAAGAATTGACCTTAGGGCGGAAGCAAAAGTTAGACCTGCTTTGGGATTTACTTGAACTTGATTTACTCCTGCCAATCTATACTCAACAGGATCTTCAACAGTAATCAGATTTTTTGCAATATCGTTTAAAACATGCAAAGATGCATAAAGAGTTGTTGTCTTTCCTGAACCAGTTGGACCACAAACCAGAAATGCTCCATAAGGCTTGCTAAACGATAATTTAAATCTCTCAAGGTCTTCAGGAAGCATTCCTAAATCCTCTAATCTGTAAAGAATACTTTCTTTTTCAAGAAGTCTTAAAACAATCATTTCGCCATGGATAGTTGGTAATGAAGCAACCCTAAAGTCCACACCTTTTTGGTCAATAACCATTCCAAAACGTCCATCTTGAGGCACTCTTCTTTCAGCAATATCCATACCGCTAATTATTTTAATTCGTGAAATGAGTCCGCTGTGAACTCGTTTTTGCGTCCGCATTATTTCATGCAACACGCCATCTATTCTATAGCGGATACGCAAATCCGCTTCTTGAGGCTCAATAATGATATCATTTGCCCGGCTGCGAACAGCTTCTGTGATAATTAAACTAACCAGCCTAACTATGGGCGCTTCCTTTCCAACAACCTCATCAGTTATTCTAACTTTTCTTTCTGTCCCCTCACCCATTTCCAATGAAATGGTTCTCGACATCTCATCAAATTTTTCACCTGCCTTTGTGTATTGAGAAAAAGTGGCTATTAAATCAGATTCAGTGGCGACCACAGATTTTATTTCGTAACCTGTAATTATTCTTAAATCATCAATAGCAAAGACATTAGTGGGATCGACCATTGCCACAATCAACTTATCTTCCTCGAAATCTATGGGTAAAATTAAATAACGTCGAACAATTTCCTCGGAAACCAGGGTAATTGCGCTTGGATTCACGTTATAAGCGTTCAAATCAACAAAATTAAGATTCATCTGTTTTGCTAACACAGAGCTTACATCAGCCTCAGAGACAAACCCTAAGTCCACAAGAGTACGCATCAATGACCTTCCGTCCTGTGAGGAAATAGCTTCCTGAAGCTGTTCCTCTGAAATTAAACCTGAATCAACTAAAATTTTTCCCAGGCGTTTCTTCTGCAATACCAAATTAATTACCTCTCTTTTAACTCTAAAGCCTCAAAAATAGCTTTTCTCATTATCTCAATAGGTGCTTCAGCATCGGTCCAAATTTCAAAAGAAGCTGCTCCTTGATACAAGAGCATACCTACCCCGTTTATAGCTCTTGCTCCGACTCTTTTCGCTTCCTTTAAAAGCTGAGTCTCCGGTGGACTATAAATTAAATCACATACTAAATGACCTTCATTTAATAAGTCCGGAGATACAGGTGTCTCATCCGTTGAAATATCTGTGCCCACTGGAGTTGCATTAACTATCAAATCAACCCTATTAAAAATGTTTAAAAGGTCCGCTTCGAAATCAATGGCTTGCGTAAGACAATACGGGAATTTGTTACATATCGCCCTGGCAAGGTCAAAAGCCCTTTCTCTTGTTCGATTTAGTATGTAAATTTCAGCACAACCTTCTAAAGCGAGACTAACCGCTACCGCTCGCGCGGCTCCTCCTGCTCCAACAATCAAAGCTCTTTTATCTTTAGGGTCAAATTCCATATCTTTCTGAAGCATGGTGATAAAACCACGACCATCAGTGTTGTAACCAATGAGTTTTCCTTCGCGGACAAGAATAGTGTTTACTGCCTCAACCAATTCGGCAGTTGAGGTTAACTCGTCAAGATATTCAAGAACAGCCTCTTTGTAAGGAATTGTGACATTTACACCGGCAAAATTTAAGGCTCTTATTCCTTCAATAGCTTTTTTAAGAGCATCACCCTCGACTACTAAGGGGATATAACACCAATTTAGCCCCAGATGCTCAAAAGCGGCATTCTGAAAAGCAGGAGAAATAGTATACCTTAAAGGATAGCCAATAATTCCAGTTAATTTTGTTTCGCCGTCTATTGCCAGCAAAATATATCACGCCCCTTTAACTGATCCCATCTTAAGTTGGTTTTGTTTTATAAGTTTTTTAATAATAATTCTTTCTAAACGTCTTAAAATCCTTGTATGTAAAAGCTCTTGAGGGCTTACAGGAACAACTAAAATAGTTTTCAGCCCAACCAAATTTCCACCCAGTACATCAGTAAAAATTTGGTCGCCAATAACTGCTGTTTCTTCTTTTTTCACCCTTAAAATCTCTAACCCCTGCTTAAAAGCTCTTCGGCAAGGTTTTGCCGCCAGAGCAACCACAGGGAGATTAAGCTCTCTGGCAACTTCTTTTACCCGTTCTCCCCGATTGTTCGAGACTATGCACATTCTAAATCCCAACTCACGTGCTGCTCTTAGCCAGTTATTTACACCATCAGATGTTTCTCTCTCATCCCTTGGAAGTAAGGTATTATCGAGGTCAAGAATAAGCCCTTTAATCCCTACTCCTTTTAATTCAGCCAGATCAATACTTGAAATAGAATCATAATAACCATCAGGTTTAAATAACTTCACCACTATCTCCTCTATTAGCTAAAAAATTCACTTTTTTATCTTTAGAATACGCCCAAACAAGGATCGCGTCAAACAAAAAACCATCAGGTAGCTACATCTTTTTCCAAATTTTGGCAAAAATAAATGCCTCAATTTTTCAATACTCTTTTATTTATTTAATATCGTCATTACCACGAATTTTCTTGAGATTAGCAACCATGTCTAGAACTAACAGAAAAAAGAAGTTTACCAATTATTTTTAGCCTGATTCTTAGCTTTTAAAAATTCATCATAAGTTCTTGTAAAAATATGCTCTCCTGTCGCAGGGTCCTTGAGCACGTAATAGAGGTAATCTACGTCAGCAGGATTTAGCGCTGCCTTAATGCAGTCAAGGCCAGGATTACATATTGGACCAGGTGGTAAACCAGGATGGAGATAAGTATTATACGGTGAATCAACTTCTAGATCTTCATAAGTTAACCTTGGCTTGTGTTCAGGCAAAACATATTGAACAGTTGCACATATCTCAAGTAGCATCCCTTTTTTTAGCCTATTATGAATAACCGCTGATATTAAAACTCTCTCTTCGGGCAACTTAGCTTCTTTTTCTATCAACGAAGCAATGGCAACAATATCATGAATAGTTAATTGCATTTCTGTAAGTTTTGCCCAATCCAGCTTAGAAATTTCTCTTTCAAACTGTTTGAGTTGTAAATGGATAAACTGCTCAGCGTTTGTTTCTTCATCAACCTTATAGGTTTTCGGAAAAAGATACCCTTCTAATGTTAAAGTTGGATTGCTTTTAAGAAAGTCATAGTGAAAAGATTTTGCTCCTTCTTTAGCTAATTTTTTAAACGAATCTGCTTTAATATTTGTTTCAGTCGCTAACCTCAAAGCAATCTCGTCAACGGTAAAACCTTCAGGAGTAGTAACTAAAAAAACTTTTTTAATTGGTCCTTTTTGAAGTGTTTGTAAAGCCTCATCATAAGAAATTCCTTGCTTAAATTCGTATTCACCGGCTAATACTTGTTTATCCACCTTTTTAAAACACAAATAATATTTAAAAATAGACGGATAGGAAATAACTCCTTTTTGGCTTAAAAAAGAAGCAATTTCAGAAGCCGTAGACCTTGGTTCAATAACAACTTTGATCGTTTTTTCTGAGAGTAAAGAACTCTTTGTTAGATTCCAAAAAAATAGCGATAAAGAAGAAAAACAAATAAAAAATAAGAGAAATATTAAAAAAATTACTCTGATTATTTTCTTTCGAATTACCCGATTCAGAAATATCTTCCCCTTATTTATTTTCTTTCAACACGAAATAGCTATCCAAATAACTTTGAAGAATAACCGCTGCCGCTAATTTATCGACCAATTTTTTTCTTTTTTTCCTTCGCACTTCTCCGGCAACCAAAATTTTCTCAACTGAAACAGTGCTCAATCTCTCATCCCACAACTTTACGGGAATTTTCTGTCTTTTACCCAGTGCTTCAAAGAAGTTTAAAACTTTCTGGGCTTGTGGTCCCATCTTGCCATTTAAACTTAAAGGAATGCCTATTACGATTTCACTAACAGCGTGCTTTTCCGCTAATTCACCAATTTCTTTTAAATCACTCTCTAAATCTTTGTGGGTAACAACCACTAAAGGCAAAGCAACTCTTCTGCTTTCATCAGAAACAGCTACCCCTATGCGCTTATCTCCCACATCCAACCCCATAATTCTCATAAATCAGTCGCCAGCTGCTAGCTCTCAGTTGTCAGTTTACATTTAGTAGTCAATAGTCATTGCGAGGGCTTTAGCCCGTGGCAATCCCCATGCTAACGAGATTGCTTCGTCCCGCCTGCCAGCGCCTGAAGTCGCAGGCAATGGCGGGCAGGCCGCTCGCAATGACAAAACACTCGACTTCTGGCTTTCCCCTTTCTCTTTTACCCTTCTTAATCCTTTAAATCCTTACAGCTTAATCACTGTTTTTTTTCAGTTTAGCTTTTATGTATTCCTCTGCCTTACTAAACGCCTGAGGAATTTTCTCAGGATTTTTACCACCTGCTTGAGCCATGTCGGCACAACCGCCGCCGCCGCCTTCAACAATTGGCGCAATTTCTTTAGCTATCTCGCTTGCATTCAATCCAATTTTTACAAGCTCGCTACTCACTGCAACCACAAGCATAACCCTCTTATCAAATGAAGAAGCGAGTACAATAACCGTATTTTTAATTTTTTCTCGTAAAGCATCAATATAAAGACGAAGATTTTCCATATCTTTAGCCTGAACAGTACGCAAGACAATTTTTACACCGTTAATCTCTTGTGTAGTTGACAAAATATCGTCAACCTGACTACTGATTAACTGTTTCTGCAACACTTCTATTTCCTTATCTTTCTCCTCACACTTTAAAGTTAGGTCTTCAATTGCCTGGTAAAGTTCGACGGGCTTAGTTTTTACTAAATGCGAAACTCTTTTTAACACAGATTCTTCCTCATTGATAAACTTAAGAGCCCTGATTGATGTGTAAGCTTCTATTCTTCTAAGGTTTGCCCCGATGCTTTCTTCGCCGACAATCTTAAATAAACCAATTCTTCCTGTCTCATTTATATGAGTCCCCCCACAAAGCTCTTTACTGAAATCTCCTACCTCTAAAACTCTGACTTTTTCCCCATATTTTTCTCCAAACAAGGCGATTGCGCCACTTTCTTTGGCTGTCTTAAACGATGTTTCGTAAAATCGAACGGGATAGTTTTCAAAAATTTTTTCGCTTACCAGTTCCTCAACCTTACTTATTTCATCATCGGTTAAACCTTGAGTATGAACGAAATCGAAGCGAAGCCTTTTATCATCTATATAAGACCCAGCTTGCTTTACGTGCTTACCTAAAACTTTGCCTAAAGCCCAATGAAGAATATGTGTAGCTGTATGATTTTTGCAAATATTTTCCCTTCTTGCCTTATCCACCGTAGCTAACGCTTTCTCACCAATTTGAACACGACCTTTTGTTATTTTGCCCAAATGGGTAATCACACCAGGTAAAGGTATTTGTGTCCCCTCGATTTTTACTTCACCCGTTTCAGTGAAAATCGTTCCTTTATCACCTACCTGACCCCCCATCTCCGCGTAGAAAGGTGTTTTTTCCAAAACTATTTCAACAGTATTTCCCTCTTCAGCGTGAGGTAAAACTGCTTCATTTTGAATAATGGCTAAAATCTTCGATTCCGCTGAGTCATTAGAATAACCCACGAATTCGCTTTTCCCAAATTGGTCTAAAACCTCATTGTAAACTTCTTTTAAACCTGTAATATGTTCTGCTTCCCAGGCAGCTCGTGCTTTTTCTTTCTGCGCTTCCATTAACTCCAAAAACTTCTCTTCATCAATCCTTAGCCCCTCTTCCTGAGCAATTTCTCTTGTTAGCTCAAGGGGAAAACCATAGGTATCGTATAAACGGAAAGCCAGCTCGCCTGGAATCTCAAAACTCCTGGTTTTTTTAATCTTCTCAATGGCTTCGCCTATCCCATTTAAACCTGCCCTAAGAGTTTGAGAAAATCTTTCCTCCTCTGAAATAACAATACGATTAATAAATTCCAGATTTTCTTTAAGTTCTGGATAAATGCCACTCATCAGCTCAGAAACTTCACAAACTAAATCAGATAAAAATGCTTTCTCAATTCCTAAAAGCCGAGCATGACGAACAGCTCTTCTTAGGAGTCTCCTTAAAACATAACCACGTCCCTCGTTTGAAGGAAGAACACCGTCGCTTACAAGAAAAGTTATTGCACGAGCGTGATCGCCAATTATTTTTGTTGAAATATCTTTGCGTAAATTCTTGCCATAGGTTATCCCGGCTAAAGAAGAAATCTTTTCTATAATTGGCAGGAGTAAATCTCCCTCAAATACATTTGAAGCACCTTGCAGAATAGCTGACACGCGCTCTATGCCCATTCCAGTATCTATGTTCTTCTTGGGCAAAGGATGCAACTCACCTTTCTCATCTCGGTTGTACTGCATAAAGACTAAATTCCAGACTTCTAAAAACCTATCACAATCACAGCCTACTCGACAATTTTTCCCACAACTTTTATCTTCACCAAAATCATAGAGAATTTCCGAGCAAGGCCCACATGGTCCAGTTGACCCTGCTGACCAAAATTATCCTTAGCACCCAAGCGAACTAATCTATCATCAGAGATTCTAACGTCTTTCTTCCAGATTTCATAAGCTTCGTCATCGTCTTCAAAAACAGTAACCCATAGCTTGCTAGTATTGAATTTTAAGTCTTTAACTAAAAAATCCCATGCCCAAGTTATTGCTTCTTTCTTATAGTAATCACCAAAAGAGAAGTTTCCAAGCATTTCAAAAAAGGTTAAATGTCTTACAGTGTGCCCCACTCGCTCAATATCAGTTGTTCGAACACACTTTTGACAAGAAGCAGCACGAGTAAACTTTGCCTTAACTTCTCCTTGAAAAATTGGTTTAAACTGAACCATTCCGGCCGTCGTAAGAAGAAGAGTCGGGTCTGAAGGAATTAATGAAGAGCTTGGAACAATTTTGTGGTTTTTCTTTTCAAAAAAACTTAAAAATCTGCTTCTAATTTCACTGCTTTGCATAGTGCTTTCACCATTATATAATCTCAAATTTTTTTTCGAGTTCTTTAGTTAGGCCGTCTTTAGCTAAAAAATGATAGACTAAAACTTTAGCGGCAGCTGCTACAGGAATTGCTAAAAAAATTCCGATGAAACCAAATAATTCTCCACCAATTAAGAGCGAAAAAACAATTAGAACAGGATGTAGATTAACTGAGGCTCCCACTATTCTTGGTGACAATATCAGCGAGTCAACCAGCTGGACAGCCACCATTGCCATAATAGTCCAGAGAGCAATCCAAGGTGACTCTAATAACGCCACAAGTACTGCTAAACCTCCCCCGATAATCGGGCCTAAATAAGGAACTATATTAAAAATTCCCACAATTAAACCGAGTAAAATTGCATAATCTACACCTAAAATCAATAAAGCAACCATACTTAACAAAGCAACACTAATGGCTACAAGAATTTGCCCTCTTAAAAAACCTCCCGCCACAATATCAACTTTCTTAAAAATTTGCAGTGCTTCCTTGCGAAACTTAGACGGTATTAATTCCAGAATAACCGTTTTAATTTCTTCTAAGTCTTTAAGTATATAGAAAGCAAGCAGGGGTGCGAGAATAAAATAGAAAATTACCGTGAAAACATTGAGTGTAATACCTGGAAGCTGTTTAGCTATTTCAATCCCGGCTAATTGTAAATTTGTAACCACCCTTTCAATCATTTTATCAAAAGCGGGCAAACGATACTTTTCAAGCTTTTCAGCAAAAAACTCAATTAAATTTGCCACTGCTTTGGCATACTGGGGCACATTTAAAATTAAACTGTTTACCTGCTCTATGATTATCGGCACCAAAAAAATAAACAAAAGTGCCGCACCAGAAATCAAAATAACGTAAGACAAGACCACTGCGAGCAAGCGAGGTACATTTCTGCTTTCAAAGAAGCCGACGAGAGGCCTTAAGATATAAACAATAGTAGCTGTAAAAACAAACAAATAAAAAACAGGTCGAATTGAGCCAATTAATTTAAGGAATCCTAAAAATAGAAGAATTATCCCGATAGTAGCCCATGAAACAATCCCAATTGTTTTCCACTTGCTTAAATTTTCTTTCGTCATTTACCTCTCTTAACGACTTCTTATCCTGCTATTTTATAAAGAAATTAAACTATATAATCGGTTGGCTCGCTTCCTTCGGTAACTTCAGGATAAATTTCCTTCATTAACTCCTGCTCTTTTAAATAAGCCGCTTTTTTACCTGCCTCAATAGCTTCAGGCAAGCGAGAACTTACCTCTTTTATCCATTTCTTCGAAACGACTAACGCCAGTGAAGCCATCTCGAGCATTCGTCTCTTCAGGCGTTTCTTTTGCTCAGGGGTCAACAAAGAAACCAGAGCGACTCCTGCGGCAATTCCTATTAAAACACCACTTCTTCGTACAAGTTTTCCCATCTTTTTACTTTCCAATTAAAAGTTTAGAAAAAATTGTTTTTGCTCCCTCTTTTATCCCGGCTAACTTAATTAAAGACGGCGACAAAACTTCTTGAGTAAGTTGGGTAATCACATTAACTTTATCGCTAATATCCTCGACGGCTTCAATTACACCACTTACTTTTGATAGTTCATTGTTTATCTGGTCAAGTGATTCCTGTAATTTTAATAAGGTCGGGATTATCTCTTTTCCTAAATCTTTAATGAGATTATTTACACTTCTTAAAGTTTTGAATAACTCAATTAAGACAAGCACAATAAAAACCGCAAGCACTACAACCACAATAGCAATAACTGCATCAAAAAATAAAGCCCAGTTCAACTTCAATCCCTCCCTTAAAAAGAGTTAAGCAGAATTTTAACATATCAACCTCATTATTTCTAATTTAAAGATTCGATAATCCCACCACCCAACAACAAATCTTTTTGGTAAAAAACGACTGATTGGCCACGAGTTACTGCTCTTTGAGGTTGAACAAACTCAACTAAAGCCCTCTCATCATCCAAAATAGTAATTCTGGCTGGTCCAGGCAATGCGTTGTATCTTATTTGAGCTTCGACTTCAATAACTCTAGAAGAAAGTTTGCTTAAAATAAAATTAACTTCACAAGCAATCAGACTTTTTTTGTTAAGGTCTTCTTCAACTCCCACCACTATTCTATTTTCATCAGCAATAATATCTATCACATAAAGGGGTGTCGGATGAGCTATTCCTAAACCTTTTCTCTGCCCAATTGTATAAAAAGGAAGTCCTTTATGTTCACCTAAAATATTGTTTTCCTTATCTGTAATTTTTCCTGATAAAATTGGCTTTTTAAAGTACTCCTTTAAAAACTGGGGATAGTTTTTTCCCTTAACAAAACAAATTTCCTGGCTCTCTTCTTTTCCGAAAGACAAACCCGATTCCCTAGCTAAATTTCTAACCTCAGCTTTTTTAAGAAAACCAAGAGGCATTTTAAGAAACTTAAGTTGCTCCTGTGATAAAGACCAGAGCATATAAGACTGATCTTTTTGTTTGTCTTCGGCTTTTAAGACAAGATATTGTTTTTCTTTTTCGCTGTAAGAAACCTTCACATAATGACCAGTAGCTAAATAGTTTGCCCCTAATTCCCGCACAAAATCTAAGAATTTGCCAAATTTAATTACCTTATTGCAGCGAATACAAGAAGTGAGGAATCCCTAAAACTTTAGCCGCCCTTTTAGCTTCCTCGCCACTCATAAAAGAACCTAAATTCATGGTTACCCCAAAAACTTCATAATCCTCTCTTATTAATAAAGCGGCGGCAACTGAACTATCAATGCCACCGCTTAATGCCACTGCCACCTTTTCCCTCATTTGTTTTTCCTCTTTTTCAAATCTTTAAAGCGCTTGCCAATTTCCATCTCATAACCTGAATCAGAAGGCATATAGTATGTCTTGTCTTTTAATTCTGGAGGAAGATAATCTTGTTCAACATAATGACCAGGATGGTTGTGAGGATATTTATAGTCTTTTCCAAAACCCAATTTTTTCGCACCCGGATAATTAGAGCCGCGAATATGTTTTGGGACTTCAAACGCTCTCTCTTTTTCAACATCAGATAAAGCCTGATCAATGCCTCTAACTACTGAATTACTTTTAGGTGCAGAAGCTAAATAAATAGCTGCTTGAGCAAGATTTAAACGACACTCGGGCAGACCAACAAACTCAACTGCCTGAACAGCCGCTACTGCCACTACCAACGCTTGCGGGTCAGCGTTTCCAATGTCTTCCGAAGCAAAAATAACCATCCTTCGAGCAATAAACTTAGAATCCTCGCCCGCGTAAATCATACGAGCTAACCAATAAAGTGCCGCATCAGGATCGGACCCTCTCATGCTTTTTATGAAAGCTGAAATAACATCATAATGAGCTTCCTTGTCATAAACTAAAGCTTTCTTTTGAATAGCTTCCTCTGCTATTTCAAGCGTTACATATCTTATACCCTTTTTGTCGGGTGAAGTGGTTAAAACGGCTAACTCAATTGCATTTAAAGCTGAACGAACATCCCCGGAAGAAACGCTAATAATATGCTTAAACGCTTTTTCGTCAAAATTAACCTTAAAATTACCAAGACCTTTTTCTTTATCCATTAAAGCACGCTTTAGAATCAATTTAATCTCTTCATCAGAGAGAGGCTCAAATTGAAAAATTCTTAAGCGAGATACCAGAGAAGGAATCACCTCGAAAAGTGGATTTTCTGTGGTAACTCCAATCATAACAATGGTTCCCTCTTCTAAAGCAGGAAGAAGCACATCTTGCTGTGCTTTATTGAAGCGATGAATCTCGTCTATTAAAAGAATAGTTTTTCTACCGTAAGCTCGTTTTTTTTCTTTTGCCTCTTCAATTACCTTCCTGATGTCAGAAACAGTTGATGTAACCGCACTTAAACCATAGAAATCAGCTTGAGTAGTTTGAGCAATTATCTGAGCGAGTGTGGTTTTACCACATCCGGGAGGCCCCCAAAAGATTAAAGATGGGAGTTTGTCTTCTTCAATGGCTCGACGCAAAATAGTACCTTTCCCAACAATCTTCTCCTGACCAACAAACTCGTCAAGAGTGGAAGGGCGTAAACGAAGAGAAAGTGGGGCTTCTTGAGTAAACTGTGGACCGTAAAAAATATTCACCAAATCTCACCTGTGATAAAGAGAAAAACTCCGCCTTGCCGTACTAACTACTGAGTTGAACCCTGCTCTCACAGGTGGGTACCTCCTGCCTGCTTAATGAGTCCCCCATAAGAGGCATTCACGCTACAGTCAGAGTTCGGCTCCCTAATTTGAAGTGCTGGCTCAAACTAGCTTAAGTTAACACGGGCAAGGTAGAGCCTTCGCCTAACTAAAATATTAGCACAGCCAGCAATGTATATCAAACCTTAAATTTACTTTAATTTAATATTTAGTTCTTTAAGTTGCTTTTCATCAACTTCATCAGGCGCCCCAGTCATCAAACAAGAAGCACTCTGAGTCTTTGGAAAAGCAATAGTGTCTCTGATGGTTTCGCGTCGAGCAAGAAGCATTATCAACCTATCTAAACCAAAAGCAATTCCTCCATGAGGGGGGGTCCCATACTGAAACGCTTCCAATAAAAAACCAAATTTTACCTTTATGTCCTCATCACTTAAGCCCAAAATATGAAATATTCTATCTTGAAGATTGCGTTCATAAATTCTAATGCTTCCACCACCTATTTCAACTCCATTTAATACTAAATCGTAAGCATGTGCCTTAACCTTCAAAGGGTCTTTGCCTAACCAGGAAATAGTTTCCTCGACAGGCGCTGTAAAGGGATGATGATGAGACTTGTAACGTTTTTCTTCTTCATCCCACTCAAAAAGTGGAAAATCTAACACCCAAACAAATTTAAATTCTTCTTTATTTATTAAATTTAAATCACAACCAAGTTTTTCACGTAGACGACCTAAAACCTCAAGAGCTTTTGCTTTTTCATCCGCCACCAATAAAATTAAGTCTTTTTCTTTTGCCCCAGAACAACTTATTAATTGACTCATTTCTCTCGAAGATAAAAACTTGGCTATGGGTGCTTTAAGTTCGTCCTGAGCTTCAACCGTTAACCAGACCAAACCTTTTGCTCCCTGCTCGGTTGCAAATTTGACCAGGTCATCAATTTGTTTACGTGAATACTTGGCGCAACCTGGAGCAGTTAGCCCAGCAATAATACCTTGTTTTGAAATAGCATCAGCAAAAACTTTAAACTGTGAAGAAGCAAAAACAGATGAAACATCAAAGATTTCCAATCCATATCTTAAATCGGGCTTATCTGTGCCAAATCTTTCTGTAGATTCATCATAAGAAATCCTTAAAAACGGCGTTTTTAACTCAAAACCAAGGAAGGTAAATATTTCCGACATCATGTCTTCAACTAACTCAATTATGTTATCTTGTTTAACAAAAGACATTTCTATATCTATTTGAGTGTGCTCGGGCTGTCGATCGGCTCTTAAGTCTTCATCTCGAAAACATCGAGCAATCTGATAGTACCTATCAAAACCTGCCACCATTAATAGCTGTTTAAACAACTGAGGCGATTGTGGCAACGCATAAAAATGACCTGGCTGCAGACGACTGGGAACAAGATAATCTCTTGCTCCTTCAGGGGTGCTTTTAGTCAAGATAGGGGTTTCAATTTCAATAAATCTCTGTTTATCAAGAAAATTTCTCGCCGTTTTAACCACTTTATATCTTAAAATTAAATTTTCTGCCATATCGGGTCTTCTAAGGTCAAGATAGCGATATTTCAATCTTAAACTTTCCTCAACCCCAATACCTTCTCCAATCTCAAAAGGAGGAGTTTTGGCGGAACTTAAAACATTAATCTCTGAGATAACTACCTCTACTTCCCCTGTAGAAAGACGAGGATTAACTGTTCCGAGCGGTCTCTCAGCTACTTCACCTTTGATTGTTAGAACATATTCACCTCGAATTTTTTCAGCAATGGAAAAAGCTTCGGGCTGCTTGATCGGGTCAACCACCGCTTGCACAAGACCATTTCTATCGCGCAAATCTATAAAAATAAGTCCGCCGTGGTCGCGACGCCGCTGCACCCATCCCATTAAAACAACTTTTTTGCCCACATCTTTTAATGATAACTCTCCGCAGTAATGAGTGCGTGAGGAATACTTAACTTCTCCCAACTACCTGTTCTCCTTCCATCTGCAATTTTACCCACTGAATAACATCTTCAAAAGGAACTTCAAACTGTTTGCCGTCTCTCATATCTCTAACTTTAAATGTTTGTCTTTCCAGCTCTTCTTCACCAATAAAGAAGACATATCTTGCTCCCAACCTGTCAGCAATTTTCATTTGCGCTTTTAAACTTTTTTCATTATATCCCGTTTCGCTGGCAATTTCCGCACTTCTTAACCGATAAAGCAGTTCAAAAGCGAAAAGGCGTGATTTCTCTCCCATAACAGCTAAAAATAAGAATGGTGCAAGATTTGCGGCTAACTTCAAATTCTCTTTCTCGAGTGCAAGAAGTACTCTCTCAACCCCCAAAGCAAAGCCTATAGCTGGTGTAGGATTTCCCCTCAGTTCCTCAATCAAATCGTCGTATCTACCACCACCACCTAAGGCATTTTGGGCTCCTAAAAAAGGGCTTCTTACCTCAAAAGTGGTCTTTGTGTAATAATCAAAACCTCTCACTAAAAACGGATTTATTTTAAAAGGGATTGCTATCTTTTTAAGATAAGTTTGAACTTCACTAAAATGCTTTTTGCACTCATCACATAAGAAAGCATCAATCTTAGGGACATCTTTTAAAAGACTTAAACATGCTTCTTCTTTGCAATCAAAGACACGCAGAGGGTTAAGTGCCGCTCTTTTTTGACAATCAGAACAAAACCTACCTTTAAATGGCTCGAGATATTCTTTTAAAGCCGATACAAAATTTACCCGACACTTCTTGCAACCCATACTATTAAGATGAAGCTCTACTTGCTTCAAGCCCACCAGATTTAAATATTGAACCAGAAGCGTTACTACTTCGGCGTCTAATAAAGGATCAGATGAACCAATTGCCTCAACACCAAGCTGCCAGAACTCACGGTATCTTCCAGCCTGCGGACGTTCATATCTATACATGGGACCAAAATAATAAAGTTTAATAGGAAAAGAGGGATTTGCCAGATTTCTTTCCAGATAAGCCCTGACCACAGAAGCAGTTGCCTCAGGTCTAAGAGTTAAGCTACGTCCTTTTCTATCAAGAAAGGTGTACATCTCTTTTTGAACAATTTCCGTGGACTCACCAATGCTTCGCGTAAAAAGCTCAGTTTGTTCAAAAGTGGGTGTGATAATCTCTCGATAGCCATAATCTTCAAATAACTTAAAGGCAATCTTCTCAAGATATTTCCACTTAATAGTTTTTTCAGGAAGAACATCTGCTGTTCCTCGCGGTGCGCTAAACTTCATAAGTCCTCTAAGAAAATTATTTAAAGTTCCTGCAAAAATGGATTATATCTCTTTTCTTTACCAATAGTCGTTTTTCCTCCATGACCAGGGTAGATAATCACCGAATCATCTAAGGGAAAAATTTTCTCCTTTAAAGATTTAAAAAGCAAATCCTGTAAGCCACCAGGTAAATCTGTTCTCCCAATTGAGCCTTCAAAGAGCAAATCTCCTGAAAACAACAGGTTGTCCACCAAAACAGAAATACTTCCCGAGGTATGACCTGGCGTATGCATTACTTTAAACTCTAAAGAACCTGCTTTTAATACCTGACCTTCCTCGAGTTCAAAAATTTCCTCAGTAATACCTTCTCCTTTAACCAAAAAACCTAAAAACAATCCTCCTGATGAACTACTTAAAAGTAACTGAACATCATTTTTATGAACGCAGATAGATGCTTTTGTTTTTTTAGCTAATTCATTTGCCCCGTTTACATGGTCAAAGTGAGCGTGTGTAAGAATAATATACTTTAATTTTAAATTTTTGTCCTGAATATACTTAAAAATTATTTCGCTTTCATCGCCCGGATCAATAACTACCGCTTCTTTTTCATCCGAAGCTACTACATAGCAATTAGTACTTAAAAGTCCAACTACAAATCTTTCAACTGTCATAACTTTATCTCCTGTTTCTTAAATCATCACTGTTTTTTACTATCTAATAAAAGCGTTACAGGACCATCGTTAGCTATTTCAACTAACATTTTTTCCTGAAATTTGCCTTCTTTTACAGTCAAACCACTACTGACTAAGCCATCAACTACTTTTTGATAAATAACCTGTGCCACTTCAGGACTTGCCGCCTCAACAAAACTCGGCCTTCTTCCCTTGCGGCAATCACCATAAAGGGTAAATTGGGAAACAACTAGAATCTCGCCACCAACGTCCTTAATGGAAAGATTCAGCTTTCCTTTCTCATCGTCAAATATACGCAAGTTTAACAGTTTATCTAATGTGTAATTAATATCATCTTGTGTATCATTTTTTGAAACCCCTAGTAAAACCACAAATCCTTGTTTAATTTCGGCAAAGACTTTATCTGGCTCGCTCTTATTTGTATTTTGTAAAGAAACTTTTCCTGACTTTACCCGCTGAACAACCGCTCTCAAATTTTACTCCTGTTTAAGTCGACGAAACCCTGTAAGTATCTAAAACAGAATCCACTTTTCTTATATTGGTAAGAATACTTTCCAGATGAGACGGGCTACTAATCTCAAAAGTAAACTTAAATATAGCTATACGATTTCGGGAAGTAGTAACACTTGCCGATAAAATATTAACCCCACAATCACTTATAGTTGAACTAATATCTCGAAGAAGTTTGGTTCTGTCAAATGCTTCAACTTGAACTTCAACAGGAAATGCGCCTGATTGTTCTGTACCCCAGGAAACTTCGATTAATCTATCTGAAGAAATGCGTAACTGTTTAACATTAGAGCAATTGCTTTTATGCACAGAAACGCCTCTGCCGCGGGTAACGAAGCCAATTATATCATCCAGCGGAATCGGACAACAACAGCGAGCCAATCGAACCAGAGCATCTTCTACTCCTGTTACCCGCACACCTGTGCTTAGCCGATCTGCTTTTTCTTTCTTTAAAGGTCGCTTAAGAGGTAATAAAACTTCTTCGGGCTTCTCCTCTTTTTTATGTAATTCATTAAATATTTTTGTTGCCACCTGCTGAGCAGAAACATTGCCTGAACCAATACCGGCAAATAAATCCTCAACTTTCAAAAATCCATATTCTTCAGCTATTTTCCCAAGTAAATCTCCCTGGCTGACACTTGAAAGACCGAGTTTATGTCGCCTTAAAGCTTTTTGAAGCAATTCTTTGCCAAGATGTTCACTTCCTTCTTTGCTTTCCTTGCTAAACCACTGGCGAATCTTGTTTCTCGCCCTTGAGGTTTTAACTATGCTTAACCAATCCTGACTGGGTCCAGAAGCTGACTTTGAGGTGAGGACTTCTACAATATCGCCCATTTGCAGCTTATATTCTAAAGGCACAATTTGATTATTTATCTTGGCACCAATACAACTGTTACCCACATCAGTGTGAATTGCGTAAGCAAAATCAATTGGCGTTGCTCCAACAGGTAAGCTAATAACATCACCTTTGGGAGTAAAAACAAAAACTTCGTCTGCAAAAAGGTCAATCTTAAGAGCCTCCATAAATTCTCGGGGATCTTTTAATTCACGCTGCCATTCTAAAATCTGTCTTAACCACGCTAATCTCTCATCAAACTCATCCGCTTCTTTAATTCCTTCTTTATATCGCCAATGAGCGGCAATGCCATACTCAGCAGTTTTATGCATCTGTTTGGTTCTAATTTGAATTTCCAGAGGACGACCAATGGGCCCGATTACCACTGTGTGTAATGACTGATACATGTTAAATTTGGGCATAGCAATATAATCTTTAAATGTCCCTGGTACCGGTTTCCACATAGAATGGACAACGCCTAAAGCGGCGTAGCAGTCTTTGACCGAATCGACAAGTATTCTCACAGCTGAAAGGTCGTAAATCTCATTAAATTCCTTCCCTCTCTGAATCATCTTTTGATAAATACTGTAAAAATGCTTTACACGTCCTTGTGTCTCACCCTGAATTCCAACTGCCTTTAACTCCTTTTCAAGTGTCTCGATAACAGTTTTAAGATAAACTTCTCTTTCTTCTCTTCCTTCGGAAACCGTCCGTTGAACCTGGGCATATTTTTTAGGTTCAAGGGCGGCAAAAGCTAAATCTTCAAGCTTCCACTTCAACTGGAATATTCCAAGTCGATGAGCTAAAGGGGCATAAATTTCCAGTGTCTCTTGAGCTATCAATTTTTGCTTGGTTTCAGGAAGATGACAAATTGTGTCAAGATTGTGCAAACGGTCAGCCAGTTTAATCAGGATAACCCTGATATCTTTAGCCATAGCAATTAACATTTTGCGAAGATTTTCTGCCTGTCTTTCTTCGCGGCTTTTAAACTCAATCTGACCCAGTTTGGTTACCCCATCAATTAAACCTGCAACTTCATCTCCAAAATTTGATTTAATCTCCTCCAGAGTAACTTTTGTATCTTCAACAACATCATGGAGCAGTCCAGCCACAATAGTTGTAATATCAAGCTCCAGCTCAGCCAAAATCTCAGCCACACCGAGCGGATGAGAAATATAATATTCACCCGAAGCACGCTGTTGGTTAATGTGAGAAGCCGAAGCAAAATCATAAGCCCGTTTAATTAAATCGGTATCTACTTCAGGACTGTATTTTTTAACTTTTTCGATTAAATTTTTTGTGTCTGACAAACAACTCACCTGTTAAAAAGAAGAACTTTACTTAAAATTTTAACAAATTTCCCCAGTTTATGATAGAAAAACGAATGGCAAGGAGTGATTAAGAGGGTAAAGAATGAAAAGGACAGTCAAGAGCCCGCCTGCCGCCTGAAGGCGGCAGGCAATGGCGGGCAGGTCAACCGCTTCGCTAGTCAAAAGTTAAAAAGGCTGGAAGCTGCTGACTCCCGATTACCAATTAACAGACTATCGGCTGGAGCGGATAATAGAAAGAACAAGCCAGAGCGCTAAAATAATAGCTAAAACAAGTGAAAAGACACCCAAAAAAGCTAAGTTAAAGCGGAAAACAAAAAGAGAGGTAATAAAGAGAACAGAAACAAGAAGCCCAGCAATTAAACGATTAACTGCTTTATCAAGTCGACTCGAAAACTCTTCTAATCCAATATGTCTGTATCTTATCTCAAACTCTTTATTCCTCAACTGGTTAAAGATTTCATGAATTTGTTTCGGATAATCTAAAAAATTAAGCAAATATGTTTGAGCTTCCCCGTAAATATCGTCTAAAACCATCTGCCGAGTGTATTTTTCTTTAATGAGACCTTGCAAGAAAGGTTTAGCAGTTTCAAAAATGTTAAAATCGGGATAAAGTTTTTTAGCCACTCCCTCAACTGTAATTAAAGCCTTAGCCAAAAGAGCAAAATCTTTAGGGATTCTAATGTGATGTTTATAGAGAATCCCTAAAAACTCTCGACCAATGATGTCAACCTTCATTTCCCCTAAAGTTTTGCCGTAATAACGACCTAATACTTTCTTTAAGTCTTCTTTCATTTCTACCGCTTTTTCAGACGAAATCTCAGCTCCTATAGCTTGCGCCTGCCGCGCTATCTCATCAATATCCTGCCTCATTATGGCAAACTGAAGCCTTACTATGGGCTCTTTTGTCTCTTCTTTTATTTCCCCTGCCATACCGAAATCAAGATAGCCTATCTTTCCATCTGGGGTTATAAAAATATTTGAGGGATGTAAATCGGCGTGGAAAAAACCGTCAATAAGAACTTGTTTCATAAATGCCTTAGCTCCATGTTCAGCCAAAGCAATAGTGTCTATTCCCAGCATCTCAGGGGTAGCCATATCGCTAATTTTTGTTCCTTCAATATACTCGAGGATAAGCACTTTTTTGGTGGTATAATTCCAGAAAACGGTGGGAATTTTAATTAATGGGTCACCTCGAAAATTAAACCTCAGTTTGTCTGCATGCCGACCTTCAGTACGATAATCCAGTTCTCGATGGAGAGAATCTGAAAATTCTTGAACAACACCGACCACATCCACCCATGTAACTCTTTCTTTAATCAATCCAGCCAGTGTAAAAAGTAAATCCAGATCGCTATCAATTACTTTCTTGGCTTCGGGGCGTTGAACTTTGACTGCAACCTTAAAACCCTCTTTTAAAACAGCCTTATGAACCTGACCAATTGAAGCAGAAGCTATCGGATTTGGATCAAACTCTTGAAAAATTCCCTTAAGACTTTTTTTGAGTTCCTTTTCAATTATCTGTTTAATAACAGGAAAATCGAGGGGCGGAGCTTGATCTTGAAGTTTTTCTAACTCAAAAATAACTTCAGGTGGGATTAAGTCAGGACGAACACTTAAAAGCTGACCAATTTTTATAAAAGTGGGACCTAAATCTTCAAGTAAAAACCGAACCCTTTTGGCTAAAATTTCAGGACGGGGAAGTTTTTCACGCTTAACTTCTTTGGGAAAAGGTAGTAACTGGCCCAGACCATATTCCTCAACGAAAAACCCAAGCCGATGCTTAATAATCTTTTCTGAAATCTGGGCGAGCCTTTTTAAATTTCTTCCGCCACGTTTTAAATCGGGCATTTTCCTTCCTTAATTTCACTTTTTAGCAGACTTTGTTTCGAGTTTTCTTATTTTTTCTTCTAATTCATTAATACGAGCACTTAGCGATTGAATAATTTCTGACTGCAAAGTGTAAGGATGTTCTTTTAGCGCCGCGTCAACAACCTCTGTTAACTTCTCACGCAATTTCCCCTTCTCATCATCTACTGTTACCACCAGTTCATCCAGAAAATCTCTTTTATCTTCTGGTACCACTCGCCCTTTTTTAATTGTTGCTCGAATAATATCATCTGCTACCTCGTGAAGAAGTAACCACATTCCCAGCGCTATAAAAAAACCTCTGGCTTTAGTTTCCTCATCAAACTTTCTTCCTTCCATCTCTTCCCTTCTCCAAAATCCTACACTTAAATCTTATCATATTTTTCCTTTAAAGCTTTATATTTTGGCTCCTGCTCCTTCCAGATGGAAAGAACAGGACTAGCGACAAAGATAGAAGAATAAGTACCACTAACAATTCCAATAAAAAGAACAAAGGCAAAATCTTTAAGAGTTTCGCCCCCAAAAAAAAGAAGCGCAATTACTGGAAAAAGTGTGGTTAAAGAGGTATTTATGGAACGAGCAAGAACTTGATTGATGGATTCATTCACCATAAATGAATAAGTTTTCTTTATTCGTGGCGTGTTTTCTAAAACACGGTGAAAAACAACAATTGTGTCATAAAGCGAATACCCAAGTATGGTAAGAAGAGCAGCAACTGTGTTGGGAGTAATAGTTCTTCCTACAAGAGCATAAATACCAACCGTAATTAAGATATCATGAACTAAAGCAATTATGGCAGCGACAGCCATCTTAAATTCAAATCGCCAGCTGGAATAAAGAAGCAAACCAATGATGGACAAACTCAAAGCAATTAGAGCGGCTCGGGTAATATGAGCCCCCCAGCCAGGGCCTACTCCTTGAATGGTATAATCTTTAACTTTAAACTTTTCATTCAAAGCGGTAAGAACTTTGTTTTGCTCTTCGGGCGTTAAACTCTTCATTCGGATAATCATTTCAGTAGAACTAACAGGCTGAATTATACTTCCACCGAGCCCAAATTTACTTAAAGCACTTCTTACTTCCGAGACACTAACAGATTTCTCAAACTTTATATCGAAAAGTGTTCCTCCTTTAAACTCAATACCAAAACTTAAACCCTTAATAAGAAGAACAATTAAACCAACCAGAATAATCACCGAAGATAGAATGAACCAGATTTTCTTTCTGCCAATGAAATCGAATTTCACCTAAACCACCTCCTTAACTTTAATGCCCAGGAAGTTTGGTTTTTGAGAAAGTTTGGTTTGAGCAAGCAATCCTAAAACAGAACGTGTAAATAAAAAGGAGGTAAAAATATCACAGATAATCCCAAGCATTAAAGTTAAGGCAAATCCTTTAACAGGACCCACACCAAAGTAAAAAAGTATTAATGCGGTAATAAAACTGACTAAATCAGCATCAAGGAATGTTTTAAATCCATGTGAGAAACCTGTTTCCATAGCTACCCTTAAAGTCTTACCTGTTTGAGCTTCTTCTTTAATTCTTTCAAAAATAATTATGCTCGAATCTGCTGCAATACCAACCATTAAAATAATACCGGCAATACCCGGGAGAGTAAGTGTTACTCCAACAACTACTAATAAACCACATAACAGAGAAGCAAAAACAGCCAAACTAATCCAGCTTAAAAAACCAAACAAACGATAATAAATAAGCATGAATAATGCTACCAGACCCAATCCCACCAGGCCTGCTTTAAGCCCTGCGATTAAAGAATCATGCCCAAGTGTCGGTCCAACTGTTCTATGTTCTGAAATTTTAAGTTCAACGGGAAGGGCTCCTGTTTTTAAAACCAAAACTAAATTTTGAGCTTCTTCAGACGTAAAATCTCCCGTAATTTGAGCTTTACCTTTAAATTCAGTCGCCTGAATTGTGGGAGCCGAAATAATTTCTCCATCCAGAACTATAGCTAATTGCCTACCAAAGAATTTTTTAGCGATTTCATCAAACCTCTTAGCGCCATCTGGTTTGAAAGTAATATCAACAGCAGATTTTGCTAATTCGTCCTGACCAATTCGAGCATCTTTTATAACCTCGCCTGTTAATAAGGTTTCGCCAAGAACCTTAGTGCCTCTCTTAATAAGCTTATTGAGCTCTTTTGTCGGCACACCTTCATAATTTTTTTCAACCGCTGCAAATTCTAAAAGAGCAGTTTTACCAATAATTTCGAGCGCCTCTTGCGGATCTTTTACCCCGGGTAATTGAATCAATATGTTTTCTCTGCCCTGTCTTTCTATTTGTGGTTCCACCACACCTAAAGCATTTACTCTGTTTTCAATAATAAACTGAGCTTGATTCATTGTCGCACTTGTCACAGGTGCACCTGGTTTAGATACCGCCGTAAGAATGACATGAATTCCGCCGACTAAATCCAATCCTAAACGAGGCGGTCTTTTAAAAAGTCCATAGAGACTTGCCCCGACTAAGATAAAGACAAACGCAAGCGCCAGAACATATTTCTCTCTCTTTCTCACAAAAAATCCCCCTTAGTTTTAAATTAAAAAAATTAAAGCAGTTTAACATCGTTAATTACTAAACTAAAAGTACAACCTAAAAATTCAGCTGCTCGTCGACACATTACCATGCGAGAAAGAAAAATCTCAAAATATTCCATAACCTGACTTATTTCTGTATCAATTTCTATCTCAAGAGAGATTTTCTTTTCTTTTTCATCAACCCGCAAAAAACTTTTCTTCGCCGCATAATTAACCCTGTCGTGAATATCAAAGGTAACGAGGTCAGGATTTCTTACACGAGTTCTGTGAACATCTGACTTATCCGCTAAAATTAAAGCAGCACAAATTTCACTTGCCACAAAACCATGTTCCTCTTCGTGATTACCAATTGCATTCATAACAGTAGCAATTTCATGAGGATCTACCCCGTATCTTTCTAAAACGCTTTTGGCAATTAAGGCAGAGACTGTACCATGATAATCTCTGCCAACAACATTTCCTAAATCATGCAAATGACCCGCAATAGCTGCGAGTTCAACCATCTCTTGGGAATAGGAAAGTCGCGATAAAATATTCCTGGCAATGCTTGAGACTAAATTGGCGTGTCGGCTACCATGCTCTGTATAGCCTATTGCTTCCATATATTTATCAGCCTGCTCAATGTAGGCGGCTACTTCTTTGTCCTGTTTAATCTCTTTAAGTGTTGCTTTGTTCAATGATATTGCTCTCCCTTCGCCGTGAAATGGCTCCTCTTGAGACTTCTATGATAACATCCTGCGCTACCTCGAGAGAAACAGTCTCTTCCTTAACAACCACAATTTTTCCATAAATACCTCCAATAGTTATCACTTTGTCTCCTTTTTCTAATCCGGCAATTAATTCCTGATGTTTTTTGGCTTGCTTTTGCTGCGGACGAATTAAGAAAAGATAAAAAATACCTATTAAAAGAACAAACCAGATAATTGAACTAACTTGCCCTATTTGCTGAGAATTCATTTGATTACCTCCTTAAATTTATTCGTTACACTCTTTTCTCAAAAAAGCATTCTTAAAATCACTAAATGAATCATTTTTTATAGCACTTTTTGTCTCATTAATTATGTTGATAATATATGTGAGATTATGCCAGCTTAAGAGTCGATGAGCAAGTATTTCCCCAACATTTAAAAGATGTCTAATATAAGCCCGATTGTAATTTTTGCAAACATAACAACAACAATTAGGGTCGAGAGGTGAGAAATCTTTTAAATACTTCGCATTTCGAATATTTATTCGACCTTCAGAAGTTAAAACACCGCCGTTTCTTGCCATACGTGTTGGTAAAGCACAATCAAACATATCGATACCCAAACTAATTGCCTCAACTAAACTAGAAGAATTGCCCACGCCCATTAAATAACGAGGCTTATTTCCAGGTAAATAATTAAGAGTCGGCTCCAGCACTCCAAACATTAAATCATGAGGCTCTCCGACACTAAAGCCCCCTAAAGCGTAACCCGGAAAATCCAGCTCAACAGTCTTTTCTGCGCTAAGTCTTCTTAAATCCTGATACATACTACCCTGAACAATACCAAAGAGTGCTTGATTTTCTCTTTTTTGAGCCTTTTTACATCGAGCTGACCAATCTAAAGTCCTTAATACCGCCTCTTGCACGTATTTTTTATCAACGGGATAAGGAACACACTCGTCTAAAACCATAATGATATCTGCCCCTAAAATTTCTTGAACTTCAATGACTGTTTCGGGAGTCAAAAAATGTCGCGAGCCATCAATAATAGATTTAAATTCAACACCGTGGTCATTTATTTTAAAAGTTTCACCCAGGCTAAATATTTGAAAACCGCCGCTATCGGTAAGAATTGGCAAATCCCAATGCATAAAATTATGCAAACCTTTTGCTTCTCTGATAACTTCCATCCCGGGTCTTAAATAAAGATGGTAAGTATTGCCCAAAATAACTTCAGCACCTATTTCTTTTAATTCTTCAGGTGAAAGTGTCTTTACTACCCCTTTGGTTGCCAATGGCATAAAAACAGGAGTTTCGAATACACCGTGAGAAGTTGTTGCTTTCCCTATTCGAGCTTTTGTTTTTTTGTCCTCAATCAGAACTTCAAATTTGAACATACCCCTCGCTTTGTAAACTTAGAACTCAAGTATTAATCATAATTAGCAGTTAGTTGACAGTCGGTAGTAAAATAATTAGAAGTGTAAAACTTATTAGCTTCCAGTTGCCAGCCTTTTTAACTTTTGACTAGCGAAGCGGTTGACTCTTGACTTTTGACCTGCCCTTTCACTTTTAACTTTTAACTTTACCCCATACCCTTTATTTTCTACAGTATTAGCATCGCGTCTCCAAAACTAAAGAATCTGTATTTTTCCTTCATCGCTTCATTATACGCTTTTAAAACAAAATCTCTTCCAGCAAACGCGGAAACGAGAACCAAAAGACTTGAGCGCGGTAAGTGAAAATTGGTTATTAAAGCATCCACGCATTTAAACTGATAACCCGGATAAATAAATAAATTTGTCCAGCCTTCTTTTGCCTCGACCTTCGTCCTTCGTTTTTCTTTGAAAGCCACCGTCTCCAAAACTCTAACAGAGGTCGTTCCAACCGCTACAACCCGCTTCCCTGCCTCTGTTGTTTTATTTATCAATTCTGCTGAATCTTCTTCTACTCTAAAATACTCTGTGTGAATCTTATGGTTCTCAATTTGAGAATTACTAATGGGTCGAAATGTATCAAGACCAATAGAAAGAGAAACATTGGCAAAAACCACACCTTTTGCTTTTAAAGCTTCTATTAACGGGAAAGTAAAATGTAATCCTGCAGTGGGAGCAGCTACAGATTCTTCTTTATTTCCCGCAAATACTGTTTGATAAAGGCTTTCGTTTTTTAAAGGTTTGTGAATATAAGGCGGGAGAGGAATTTCACCTAACTTGTGCAAAACTTCAAAAAAGCTGCCTTCACACTCAAAAGAAATAATTCTTCTGCCCTCAGGCAAAGAGTCTTCAATTAAACCAACTAATTCGCCACCCCCAAAACTTATTTTTGTCCCTGGCAAAAGACGTTTTGCTGGTTTCACAAGGGCTTCCCATAAAAAATCATTTAGCCGACGGAAAAGCAAGACTTCTACCTTTCCACCTGTTTTAAACTTCACTCCCTTAAGCCGAGCAGAAAGCACTTTTGTATCATTAACTACCAAACAGTCGCCTCCATTTAAGAATTCGAGTAAATCCTTGAATTTCTTATTCTCAATACTTTGCTTTTTGCGATCCAAAACAAGCAATCGAGCCGTGCCACGAGGTTCTACTGGCTCCTGAGCAATTAATTGTGAAGGTAACTCGTAATCAAACTCGCTTGTTTCCATTTATCTTAAATACCTCATCGACGCAACAGATACAAAAATAAATTAAAAACAATTGTAAGAATTATGCTAATCACCAAACAAGTTGCGACAGGGAAGTAAAATCTAAATCCGTCCTTTTTGTAAAGAAAATCTCCCGGAAAGCCTTTAAAACCTGCTTTACCCATAAAATAAAACAAGCTCCCGATAATAAAAAGAATCAAAGAAATAGTGAGAATAATTTTTCCTATAGCCCCAAAATTCATCCTTAATTCCTCCTTGCCTAAATCCAACATAATTATAATCGTAAACTCTAAATAAAAAAGGGTGCTTTCTAAGCACCCCCTAAAATCGGTTAATGTTCTTATTTAAAAAACTTATAAATCCTCAGCTAAATCAACTATCTCAGGTTTAACTAAATTTATAAAATCCTGAAGTTGCATTTTTATTGAATCAGTATGAGTTCCGCCGGTAAAAATTATAGTCTCGTGAGCCAAAAGGCGCTTATCTGCATAAACAGGAAAACCAAAAAGTTCTCCAAAAGGAGGAACTGCTCCTACCTCATATTTTGGAAAATCTTGAGACATTTCTTCTTCCAATTCTAATCTTGCTCTTTTTCCGAAAATTTCTCTTAACTTATGAACATCCAATCTTAAAGAACCGGGAAGCAACACAAAAACATGCTTGTCTTTAATTTTAATAACTAAATTCTTAACAATATCGCCTGCGTCTATTCTTAAAGCCTTTGCTTCTTCGATGCACGAAAATACTTGAGGATGAGAGACTGTTTCATATGGTATTTTTTTCTTATCCAGATAAGATTTTACATCAGGACAAATTGCCATTTTTACCTCACCTCCTTTTTAATTTCTTTCTACTTACTAATTCGTCATTAAATTGAAAATTCCTTTAAGAATTTCTTTTTTAGCTACTCCTTTAAAAAGTCAAGAAGAGATTTAACCAACTCTTTCTTTTCTTCATTGTGAGAATTCTTAGAATACTCCTTAAGCACCTCAGCTATTAACTTAATTTCATCTTTCGCAAAAACTACCAGAGTCTTGCCTTTTTGCTTATAGTAACTCTGAAGAATCTCAAATACAGCATCAATAGTTTCTTCTGTGACACCTACAAGTCTTTTCTTGGCAACATCATCAACACTATCCAGCAAGCGAGCAATCCGATGAAGTTCTTCTCTTTCGCTCTTAAAAAGACTGGGCAGTTGCGCAATAAGCTTATCAAAAAACAACCGACAGAGACGGTTTAAAACCGTTGCTTCATCTTGTTTTTCAGTCCCGTATACTTTTTTAATCATTTTCGCTCCTTTCTATAATTAGCTTTTAAGTTAAAAGAGTTTATCCTTATAAGGACGCTCAATTTTTAAGTGCTTATAAGCGCTTTCAGTCGGAACGCGACCCCTCGGTGTCCTTTGAATAAAACCTAACTGGAGAAGGTATGGCTCATAAACCTCCTCAATTGTATCAGATTCTTCACCCACAGCCATCGCTAAAGTGTTCAGTCCCACAGGTGAACCGCCAAATTTTTCAATTAAAGTAAGTAAAATTTTCTTATCTATTTTATCTAACCCTTTATCATCAACTTCCAGAAAAGAAAGAGCGGTCACAGCAGTTTCAGCCGTTATAATTCCTTCACATTTCACTTCAGCGTAGTCTCTCACCCTCTTAAGCAACCGATTAGCTACCCGTGGTGTACCTCTTGAGCACGCGGCAATTCCTTTTGCACCCAATACATCTATCTCAATACCCAAAATAGAGGCAGAACGCCTCACTATCTGATAAAGCTCATCTTCACTATAGTACTCCAGTCTTATTTGAACACCAAATCTATCTCGTAAAGGTGAAGTTATTAAACCTGTTCTTGTAGTGGCACCAATTAAAGTAAAATGAGGAATTTCCAATCTTAAAGAGCGAGCCCCGGGACCCTTGCCAATAATAATATCAATTTTGTAGTCTTCCATTGCTGGATACAGAACCTCTTCAATATTCCTGCTCAACCTATGAATTTCGTCAATAAAAAAGACATCATGAGGTTCAAGATTGGTTAAAATGGCAGCTAAATCTCCTGCTCTTTCCAGGGCAGGACCAGAAGTAACTTTGATATTGACACCAAGTTCATTAGCGATTATACCAGCTAAAGTAGTCTTTCCAAGCCCGGCAGGACCAGAAAGAAGAACGTGGTCAAGGGCTTCATTTCTTGTTTTAGTCGCCTCAATAAAGACAGATAGATTTTCTTTTATTTTAGTCTGTCCGATAAATTCCTTTATCCATCTCGGACGAAGGGTTTTATCGTATTCTATATCTTCCTGTGTTAACTCGGTTGATAAAATTTGCTCTTCCAATTCCCCACCCTGAATTCATTATTTTTTTAAGTTCAATTCTTTATATCTTTGTTGCGCCTCTTTTATAATTTTAATAGCTGCTTCTTTGTCTCCCCAGCCTTCAACTCCTGTCTTTTTTTCTTCCAACTCCTTATAAATTGAAAAAAAGTGTTCAATTTCTTTTAAAAGATGAGGTGGCACTTCTTTCAAGTTTTCAATATGATTCCAGAGTGGATCAAACAGGGGCACGCAAAGTATTTTCTCATCAGGTCCTTTTTCATCCCACATCTTAAAGAGACCCACAGGTCTTGCTTCAATCACACAGCATGGAAAAGTGGGTTCCCAAACAAGAACAAGCGCATCTAAAGAATCACCGTCCTGAGCTAAAGTATCGACAATAAAACCATAATCACTTGGGTAGTGAACTGCCGAAAATAGCATGCGGTCGAATTTAATCATTTTCTTTTCTTTATCAAACTCGTACTTATTCCTGCTACCTTTAGGAATTTCCACAATTATAGTTATTGTAAACTCGTCTTTCTTTTTTTTTGCTCCGACTGAGGGCATCATATTAACCTCCCATTACTAACTTAAATTTTTCAAAGCATGTCTAACTAATTTCTCAACTGTTACTTCATCGTCTGAGGGGAGAAAATTCTCTAAAGCTTTATTTGCTTCAGAGAGTGTGCAACCTAAACTAACCAAAGCGTTCCGGGCTTCACTAAAAACAGAACCCGTAGCACTTCCTGAAGCTACTTTAAAATCTGGTAAGGCTAACTTTTCTTTAAGTTCAAGAATTAATCGTTGTGCGGTTTTCTTTCCTATCCCAGGGATACTGGTTACCAAATCCACATCTTCCATAATAATAGCTTTCTTTAAAGCAGGCACCGTAAAAGCCGAAAGAATGGAAATCGCCACTTTGGGACCAATTCCTGAAACAGAAATGAGCTGTTCGAATAGGTCTTTCTCGGCACAACTTGTAAAACCAAAAAGCTGAAGAGTATCTTCTCTGACATAAAGATGGATATAAAAACTTGCCTCTTCATTAATAGAGGGTACTTCCGAAAGAGATTTAGAAGAAAGCCAGAGGTCATAACCCACTCCATTAACATCAAGAATAATCCCTTGCGACCTTTTTTCCTGAACTTTACCCCTTAAAAAAGCAATCACTTCAATAATCGCCCCCTGGCTTTTCATAATTTTTCCGATTATGTGCGTGACATATGGCCAATGCAAGTGCATCAGCTATATCATCTGGTTTTGGTGTTTCTTTCAGTCCCAAAATAGTTTTAACCATAAATTGAACTTGCTCTTTGCGAGCTCTTCCATAACCTACAACAGCCAGCTTAACCTGCAAAGGAGTATATTCATAAGTTTGCACATTAGCTTCAGCTGCTGCCAGAAGTATAACGCCGCGAGCCTGCCCTACTGTCATAGCAGTCTGGACATTAAGATTAAAAAAAAGCTCTTCAACAACTATTTCGTCAGGTTTCAAAGTTTTAGCAAGGCTAAGAACTTCATGATAAATTTTTTGAAGTCTTTTAGAAAGAGAAAGCTGAGATGAAGTCATGATGCAGCCACATGATTTTAAATGAAAATTACCGTTTGTATATTCTAAAGCACCATAACCTGTTGTGGCTGTCCCCGGATCTACTCCTAATATTATCATCTCAACTCCACATTGTTGCGTGGGGATAAGTTTTTTAGAGCGAACATTTGTTTCAGTATATCATATCCCGACTTTTCTCTGTCAAGGAGAAGCTTTATCAGACCTCAACTTCTTCTAAAACTTCATCAGGGATATCAAAATTTGCGTAAGCTTCTTGTACATCATCGTGTTCTTCGATAGCGTCCATTAGTTTAAGTATTTTTTTAGCTTCATCCTTATCACTTATTTTTACCATGTTTTTGGGAAGCATTGAGATGCCCGATGAAGTAGAACTAATTCCATTATTATTTAAAACTTCACGAACTTCTTTTACATCGGCAGGAGCTGTAATAATCTCATAATAGGTATCTTCCGTTTTTATATCTTCGGCTCCTGCTTCAATAGCAAGAGTCAGAAGACTATCTTCATCAGAAGCTTTTGCTTTATCCACATGAATATAGCCTTTTCGCTCAAACATCCATTCAACACAACCTGCCGTACCCAAATTCCCATTATATTTGCCAAAAAGATGGCGCATTTCTGCTGCTGTTCTATTCCTGTTATCTGTCATAACACTTACCAGTATAGCCACGCCTGAGGGCCCATATCCTTCGTAAGTTATTCTTTCATATTGAACATCACCGAGTTCGCCTGTTCCTTTTTTAATAACGCGCTCAATATTTTCCGCAGGCATATTGTATTCTTTAGCCTTCTGGATAGCTGTCTCAAGAGCAGCATTAGTCTCAGGATTGCCGCCCCCTTCTTTAGCTGCAACCGTTAGCGCTCTTGAGAGCTTGCTAAAAATTTGCCCTCTTTTTAAATCTTCCTTAGCTTTCTTATGACGTATCTGATGCCACTTTGAATGTCCTGACATTTTACCCTCCAGAGTATTAGTTGTTTTTCACAACCTTCTCGATGAAATATCGATGAATTCTTATATCATCTGTGAGTTCAGGGTGAAAAGCGGTGACAAGGAGTTTTTCTTCTCTTGCCATAACAATTTTTCCTTCAAAATCAGCCATTATTTTGGTCTCACCCCAAACTGACTCAATCCGGGGAGCTCTAATAAATACCCCCATAAAAGCTGATTCCCCAATTTCGGAAATGTTAAGAGGTGCCTCAAAACTTTCTCTTTGCCGACCAAAAGCATTTCGCTTCGCTTCTATATCCATTAAGCCAAGTAGTGGCTGAGTGCCTTCAGTTATCTTCTTAGCTAAAAGAATTAACCCCGCACAAGTTCCATAAATCGGCAGCCCTTTCCCAAAAAGCTCTCGAATCACCTCAACAAAGCCGTATTTAACCATTAATTTTCCAATGGTTGTGCTTTCTCCGCCAGGAATAATCAACGAATCAAGCTGAAAAAGCTCGTGAGGTTTTTTAACCGCAAACCCACGAGCTCTGCATTCTTCTATCATGTAAATGTGCTCTCTTACAGCTCCTTGAAGTGCAAGCACACCCACGACTAACTTTGACAAATTACCAACCTCTAACCTGAAGTAATTCTTCTTTGCTCATCTTAGAAACATCTAAGCCTGCCATAGCTTTTCCTAAATTTCGGGAAACCTTAGCTAAAATTTCAGGGTCATTGAAGTGAGTGGTTGCCTCAACAATTGCTCTGGCAACAACTTGAGGATTTTCTGATTTAAATATGCCTGAGCCAACAAAGACACCATCAGCACCGAGTTGCATCATTAAAGCAGCATCAGCCGGCGTAGCAATTCCGCCAGCAGCAAAATTAACCACAGGCAATCTTCCTGTTCTGGCTACCTCACAAACCAATTCATACGGAGCTTGAAGTTCTTTTGCCGCAGTCATTAACTCGTCTTCTCGTAAACCCTGGAGTCGTCTTATTTCGCCCAAAATCGCTCGCATGTGCCTTACTGCCTCGACAACATTACCAGTACCAGCTTCGCCTTTTGTTCTAATCATAGCTGCTCCCTCACCAATGCGACGAAGTGCTTCTCCCAAATTTCGAGCTCCACAAACAAATGGCACCTTGAAATCCCACTTATTAATGTGATTTTCCTCATCGGCTGGCGTTAAAACTTCGCTCTCATCAATATAGTCAACACCAAGTGCTTCAAGGATTTGAGCTTCAACAAAGTGGCCAATTCTCACTTTTGCCATCACAGGAATTGTAACCACCCCCATAATCTCTTGAATTATGGCAGAATCAGCCATTCTCGCGACTCCACCAGCTGCTCGAATATCCGCTGGCACCCTCTCAAGAGCCATAACTGCAACCGCACCCGCTTCTTCAGCAATTTTTGCTTGCTCAGATGTGGTTACATCCATAATTACACCGCCCTTAAGCATTTCAGCAAGCCCTGTCTTTACCTTTAGTGTCCCATGTTTAACCATTAAAAAAATCCCTCCATTTTTTCTCATCACTATAATTTTAAAGAAAACAACGTAAAACAGCAAGTTATCGCCGAATATCTACCACAGTTCCCACAGATACAGCCTTAAATAACTCAAGAATGTCACTTGGATACATTCTGATACAGCCATGAGTCACTGCTTTGCCGATGGAAGATGGTTTATTGGTTCCATGAATTCCATAGTTTCTGTCGCTTAGTAAAAGTCTTCTATCACCAAGGGGATTGCTGGGGCCAGGTGGAACAGGCTCTTCCACATCAGCCCAATCAGGTGGATACCAAGTAGGATTAACATCTTTTCTAACAATTTTAAACTTGCGAATTGGAGTAGGAAATCCTCGACCGCCAACCGCAATAGGATAGACGCGAAGTAACTCTTCGCCTTTGTACAGATATAGCGCTCGTTTAGAAACGCTAATTACAATTTTTGCATCTGAAATTGGCTCAATTAAATTAAAACGTGGCGGTTTTAAGATATTTGCCTCATCAAATCCAACAACTCCCGAGAGCGAAAGGTTATTTGCTATTTGTAAAGCAACAACTGACTCCTTAGTTTTTTGATTAAAAACACCATCAATCCTTCCTTGGTAATACCCGTGAGCTTGAAGACGCGCTTGCAGTTCCATAACATCTTTTCCTTTGGCTCCCTCTCTCAAACCACAAAAACCAAACTCGTCTGTGCTATCGACTTTAAACACCCACTTTGTCGAAGCTGTATTTCCAGCGATGTTTTTTACTACAACTTCTACTTTATAATCGCCCTCGTCAAGAATTAAATCATCGGTGAAAATCTCTAAAGAACTTCTGCCTGCCTTAAAATTAACTGGCTCGCCATTAAGATAAATAATTGCTCTCGCGTCTGTTTTAATTCCATCTACTTTAACCTTAATGCTCACTTTATTGTCTTTAATTATCGATTCATTATGAGGAAAAACCTCTGTTATGATAGGTATGCTTTCATCAATTAAGACAAGGAAAGTTTTGTCTGTAATGTTTTTAGCTTTATCTACTGCCTTAACTTTCAATTCGTTTAATTCCTTAAAATGACCGAGTCCCAAAAAGAACTCGCCGAGGGCATTAGATTTTGTTTCACTTAATGGGAAACCGTTTAGAAACGCTTTAATTGATGTATTTGGCTCGGTTTTGCCTGATAAAAATGCACTTTTTTGGGTTATTCCAATTTTATTTCCCATCATATTTTCAAAAGTAACTTTAGGTGAAACAGAATCAACCTCAAATATCCACTTTACTTCAATTACCTTATCTTTAACAAAAGAATATTTTAACAAGGCCCGAACAAGATGCTTTCCTTCTGATAATTCAGAAAGATACATAAAACCGGAGTCGCTTATTTCAGCGTTTTTTGTTATGTCTTTTTCGTCCAGACTTAAACTAATAACCTCAATTTTCTCGCCCGGGAAAAGCGTCCAGGAAGCACCGATTGTCTGCCGTCGACTAGAAACTAATTCATTCTGTCGGGGGAAAATAACGAAATTTCGAGGAGAAACAGTGAAAAGATAAAACCAGCCCAAAAATAAAAAAAGAACAAAAAAAACTATAAGGAAAAATCCTATTGCTTTCCGCCAAAAAGAAGAATTAGACACGGTTATTCCTTAAATTGCTTAACTTCTTTAATTTTAACTATTCTTTCTCTTTTTTAGATTCTTCAATAATTTTTTTAGATATATCAGCGGGTACTTCCTCGTAGCTGGTAAATTCCAAACTGTATGAACCACGACCATGAGTTATGGAACGCAATTCGGTTGCATATCTTGACATTTCCGCCAAAGGTGCAAGCGCTTTAACCACCTGATTTTTTCCTCTCGCTTCCATTCCAAGTATTTTTCCACGTTTCCCGCTTAAATCGCCAATGACATCGCCCATATACATTTCAGGCACAACAACTTCTACATTCATAATTGGCTCAAGAATAATTGGGTCTGCTTGAGCCATAGCTGATTTAAATGCCATCGAGCCCGCAATCTTAAAAGCCATTTCGGAAGAGTCAACGGGATGATACGAGCCATCGTATACTTTAACTCTAACATCGACTACAGGATACCCTGCTACTACACCCGCTTCTATTGCCTCACGGACACCCTTTTCAACCGCAGGAATAAAGCCTTTGGGAATCGCACCCCCGAATATCTTATCAACAAACTCAAAACCTTTTCCTTTTTCCATTGGCTCAATCTCCAACCAGCAATCCCCATATTGACCACGACCGCCAGTTTGTTTCTTGTATTTCCCTTGAGCTTTGGCAGACCGACGGATTGTTTCTCGGAAGGGTATTTTGGGCGCTGAGAGCTGCGTTTCTACTCCGAATTTTCTCTTTAATCTATCCATCAGCACTTCCAGATGAACATCGCCGATACCAGAAACAACCGTCTGTTTGGTTTCAGGGTTTCTGTATACTTTAAGAGTCACATCTTCCTCAGCCAGCTTAGCTAAAGAAGTGCTAATCTTTTCTTCATCCCCCTTTGTTTTTGGTTCGACAGCCACAGATATAAGAGGCTCGGGAAATTTAACGGACTCAAAAACAATCGGTTTTGCCTCGTCGCAAAGAGCGTCATTGGTCTCAGTCTCAGCCAGTTTTGGAATAACTGCAATATCCCCTGCTGGAACCTCTTTTGTTTCTTCTTGAATTTTGCCTCGCAAATAAAATATATGACCAATCTTTTCTTTTTTTCTTTTAACCGCATTATAAACAACAGAATCTGCCTTTAAGTTGCCTGAATAGACACGAACATAATTAAGTCTTCCCACATAAGGATCAGTCATAGTTTTAAACACGAAAGCAGAGAATGTATCGTTTTCGTCCGGAGTCCTTGTTATCTCTTCATTTGTCTGAGAACTTATGCCCTTGATTTCTTTTTCGTCTGCTGGAGAGGGAAGGTAATCAACAATGACCTCCATTAATGACTGAATTCCTGCGTTTTTAGTGGCGCTGCCACAAAGAACAGGAACAAGATTTTTGCTTTTTATTCCCACTCGTAGACCTGAGATTAATTCTTCTGGTTTAAGTTCTTCTCCTTCTAAATATTTTTCAAGCAACCTATCATCGCTTTCAGCAATTTTTTCAATAAGTTTTTCTCTGTATTCCTCAGCTTGAGCTAACAAATCAGCCGGGATGTCTTCTTCAATAACCTTCCCGCCCTTGGTAAAACAAGCTTTCATTTTGATCAGGTCAATCACACCCTGAAAAGTGCTTTCTTTACCAACTGGCAATTGAACAGGTATAACTGAATTTCCAAAAGACTCCACTGCACCTGTTAGGGCTTCAAAAAAGTCAGCATTTTCTTTATCCATTTTATTAACAAAGACAAGGGGGCTTAGACCGTAATCGCTCGCGTAACCCCAGGCTTTTTCGGCTTGCACCTCTACTCCAGAAACTGCATCAATCACCAAAAGAGCATTCTCGGCAACTCTTAAGGATGAAATTACTTCACCAATAAAATCGGCGTACCCTGGCGTATCAATCATATTTATCTTGCAATTTTTGTACTCACCGTAAGAAAGAGAAACATTTATGGAAATTTTTCTCTTTATTTCATCAGGATCATAATCAGAAACCGTCGAACCGTCTTCTATTTTTCCTAATCGAGTTATAGCCCCCAGGGTAAAAAGCATTGCCTCGTTTAAAGAAGTCTTGCCAGTTCCTCCATGCCCAACTAAAACAACATTTCTTATGTTTGGAGTGGAAAACTTTTTCAAAACAACCTCCCCCTTTATTTAAATAACCGCACCATACCTACCGTTAGAAAAAATCTTTCTCTATATGTAGACACACTTTTTTTAAAACAGTATCATTTAATTTAAGCTAAAATAACTTAAAAAGAAAGAGTTAGGATGCAAACAGATCTTTTTACCCTTTTTTTCTGGATTATTTTCTTTTTGCTATTCATAATACCAAGTCTTCGCGTCAAAACAATAGCCGCAAGAAGAGTTCAGTCTATTAGAAGTCTGGAAAGAAAAAGAGGGTCAAGATTAATCACCCTAATTCACCGACAGGAAGCCTTTGGTTTTCTTGGTATTCCCTTCTACCGATACATAGACATAGAAGATTCCGAAAAAATATTAAGAGCCATTCGTCTTACTCCCGATAGCATGCCAATAGACATAGTTCTTCATACACCCGGCGGTTTGGTCTTAGCTGCCGAACAAATTGCTCACGCCATTAAAAGACATAAAGCTAAAGTCACTGTTTTTGTCCCTCACTATGCTATGTCAGGGGGAACTTTGATTGCTCTTGCAGCTGACGAAATTATTATGGATGAAGATGCTGTTTTGGGCTCGCTTGATCCCCAGTTGGGCTGGGAATACCCGGCAAGTTCTGTAATTTGGGCATCACAGGCTAAAGACCGAGACAAATTAGAAGACAAAACCTTAATTCTCATCGATGTGGCACAAAAAGCAATTAATCAGCTATATCTACTTGTAAAAGATATTCTCGAAGTAAAAATGGGGGAAGAAAAAGCTCGAGATATTGCAAAAATTTTAACTGAAGGACGCTGGACCCATGATTATCCCCTAACTGTTGAAAAAATAAGAGAACTGGGAATAAAGGTGAAAACGAAACTTCCCCGTGAGGTTTATGAGTTAATGGAACTTTATCCTCAGGCAGGCATGCGCCGACCTTCTGTTGAATATATTCCCATCCCTTATAAAAGAGAAAAAGTAAAATAGTTAAAGTAATTATTCTTATGTTTCCTTCGGTGCAGGAATAAAATAAGAATTACACCCGAAGCAAATCCACCTATATGAGCAAACCAGGCAACGCCTCCTGATTCAATCCCTAAACTACTTAAACCACTTAAAACTTGAATAATAAACCAGAATCCAATAACAAAAATAGCTGGAAGTTTAATAATTTGAATGAAGAAAAATAGTGGCACAGCTGTCAAAATTCTTGCTCCAGGATACAAAATAAGATAAGCACCAAGAATTCCAGCAATTGCTCCACTGGCTCCTAAATTAGGCACCGTAGAGGTCGGATTGGAAAGTATTTGTCCAACCGCTCCCCCTAAACCACACAAAAAATAAAAAAAGAAAAATTTAAAATGTCCCATATAATCTTCCACATTATTGCCAAAAATCCAGAGATAAAGCATATTTCCAATTATGTGAAGCCAGCTTCCATGAAGAAACATTGAAGTAAAAATTGATAAAAACGCGGTCAAATCACCTTGAACAATCCTGTAAGGAAACATCGAATGAGAATAGATAAATTTTTCCCAAGACTGAGTGCCCAGACCTAAGGATAGCTCAAAAACAAAGACAAAAATATTAATCGCTATCAAGCATACAGTAACAAAAGGAAATGTTTTTGTTGGATTTTCATCTCTTAAAGGTATAACCATCCCAGTCTCTCCTAGTTGTTTGTTAATAGTCAATAATGAGTGGCTGTTTCAAATGAAAAAATAAAAACGAAAAATGTAAAACTATAATCTAAAATGAAGAATGGTTTTAAGGCTTTTAAAACATTTTTAACTTTTAATTATCATTCTTCATTCCCCGTTTTTCATTAGCTTAATCCTTAACCCTCTATTTATTGCTAGTTTCGATTTATAGCAGATTAAACTTAAAACATCCAGCATATTTGTCAATTTGAAATAGACTATTGATTGACAATCGTGTTTTGCTTGATAAACTAAATTTAACCAACTTAAATTGAAAGGAGGATTTATGTATTTGTATCCCGTTTTTTTAATTGTCATTGTTTTGCTTGCTTTTGTGTTTATCTCAATTTATAACCGATTTGTGCAGCTCAGAAACAGAATTGAAAATGCTTGGGCACAAATTGATGTTCAACTCAAAAGAAGATACGATTTAATACCCAATCTCGTAGAAACGGTTAAAGGTTATGCCGCTCACGAAAAAGAAGTTTTTGAAAAAGTCACTCAAGCAAGAGCTCAAGCTATTAATGCCAGCAATGTAGGCAGCCAGGCACAAGCGGAAAATATGCTGACCGGAACTTTAAAAACACTCTTTGCTGTGGCTGAAGCTTATCCAGAGCTTAAAACGAATCAGAATTTTTTAATGCTTCAAGAAGAATTATCAGGCACAGAAAGCAAAATTGCTTATGCGCGACAGTTCTACAACGATGAAGTAATGAAATTAAATACGATGCTCCATGCTTTTCCAAGCAACATTGTTGGTTCTCTCTTTGGATTTAAAGAAAAAGAATATTTTGAAATTGAAGAGGTTTCCCGCGAACCGGTCGAAGTTCAATTTTAAATAAGCAGACATAGAAAAAATACAGATAACATAGGTGGGGAAAAGTGTATGAACAAATTGCCAGCAACATCAGAAGGTCCTGGCTGGTTATTATCATATTTTCCATATTTGTTCTTTTTTTAGGTTACATTTTTGGCGAACTCACTCAGCTTGGCTATGGTGGCGTTTTTTTAGCTGCTCTAATTGCTATTTTTATGAGCTGGACGGGTTATTACCACAGTGACAAAATTGTCCTCGCTATGAGCCGCGCTCGACCCATAGAAAAAGATGAATATCCTTATCTTTACAATGTAATTGAAGGATTGGCTATTGCTGCTGGTGTTCACACCCCAAAAATGTATGTCATAGATGATTCTGCCCCAAACGCTTTTGCCACAGGACGAGACCCCGAACACTCTGCCATTGCCGTAACCACTGGCTTGCTTGAAAAATTAAATCGACTCGAGTTAGAAGGAGTTATTGCTCACGAAATGAGTCATATAAAGAACTACGATATTCGCCTGGCATCTCTGGCTGTTGTGATGGTAGGAATTATTGCCCTTCTTTCTGATTGGCTTCTCAGAAGCTTCTGGTGGGGTGGTAGAAAAAGAGATGAGGGAGGTAGAGAATTGGGTGGCATCTTAGCGTTGGTAGGTCTTATCTTAGCCATTCTTGCTCCCTTAATAGCTCAACTAATGAGACTCGCACTTTCTCGACAAAGAGAGTATCTGGCAGATGTTAGCGGGACGATGCTAACTCGCTACCCCGAAGGATTAGCCAGTGCTCTGGCAAAACTTACCATGGATAGAGAGCCTTTAGAGGTAGCCAATAAAGCTACGGCTCATCTTTACATAGTCAACCCTTTAAAAGACATAAGCGGAGCCATTAACAATCTTTTTAACACTCATCCTCCAATTGATGAGAGAATTAAAAGACTGAGAGCGCTAACTTTCGAAAAAAATATTAAATAGGGGTGATAAAGCTGGAATTTCTTGAGTTAATAAAAAATAGAAGGAGTGTCAGACATTTTGGAAACAAGTCTATCCCAGATGAAATTCTTTCAAGTATTTTGGAAGCCGCCTGTACTGCTCCCTCTGCTCATAACAGCCAGCCCTGGAGATTTATTGTCCTTAAAAACGATAAAAAAGATGCTTTAGCTGATCTTTTGCTCACCACATCAAAAGCTGAGCGCTATAAATCCTTTACAGGATTTTATGTAAATCGTTTGCTCAAAAATGCCGCAAGAATGATTAAAGAAGCTCCTGTTGCTGTAACTGTTTTTAATACCTCGTCTTTCGTAACTAATGTGGAGAAATACTTTCCATATAGTCGACGAGAAACTCTTCACATTATGGAAATTCAAAGTATTTCAGCCGCCATTGAAAACCTGTTAATTTCAGCCCACGCTAAAGGTTTGGGCACAGTCTGGCTTGGGGTACCCCTTTTAATACCTCGGGAACTTATTGAAGACTTCTTTAAAACTAAGGAAGAACTTATGGCAATTATTCCAATAGGATATCCGAGAAACACTCGAACTGTGGAAAAAGAGATAGACATTGAAAAGCACGTAATTTACTGGAAATAAAAATGGCCCCAGACAACTTTTCATTACTTCTCTTGCGAATTTCACTACTTGGTCATCTGGGACCAAGTCAACAATAACTCCAATAAGAAAATATGTCAAGAGAATTTTTAAATTTTTTTAAAATTTTTTAAGGGATGATAAAAATGCCTGAAATGCCTGAAGTTGAAACCATACGCCAGGAATTAGAAGAAAAAGTTAAAGGTAAAAAAATACTGAGTGTAGAAATTTATCTTTCTAAACCACTTAAAAATTTAGATGCCGAGGACTTTAAAAAAAAAGTTGAAGGCAACACAATAAAAGACATAAAAAGAAGAGCCAAACTTTTAATTTTGGAACTTTCCAATAGCCAGAACTTACTTATCCATCTTAAATTGACTGGTCGATTGCTTTATGCGAGTCCTCACGAGCCAATCGAGAAGCACACCCACATAATTTTTAATTTAGACAACGGCTATCAATTGCGTTTTTGGGATTTGCGTCAGTTTGGCTACATAAAGTTAGTGCCAGGCAGTAAGTTAGATGAGATACCTGAATTAAAAGAGTTTGGTCCAGAAGCATATGGCATGACCCTTGAAGACTTTAAAAAACTTCTGGCAACTAAAAAAACAGGTAAAATTAAACCGCTTTTGATGGACCAAAATTTCATTTCAGGAATAGGTAACATCTACGCTGATGAGGCATTGTTTTACGCAAAAGTACAACCCACTCAAAATATAAACACACTTTCCGAAAAAGAAATAATTGAGCTGCATCGGGGTATTCAGGAAGTCTTGTCCGCCGCTCTCTCCAAACGAGGCTCATCTGTTGATGCTTATGTTGACATATATGGGAAACCAGGAGAGTTTGTTCCCTGTCTTAAAGTTTACGGACGCACTGGCCAACCCTGTTATAGATGTCAGACGCCCATAAAAAGAATAAAACTTGGTGGTAGAAGCGCCCACTTTTGCCCAAATTGCCAATTATAAAAGTTTTAAAATGCGGAGGCGAAAAATGAGGAGAAATATAATAATTGAGAATCTTCAAGAAACTCCCGTTTCTGAACACCAGGTAGAGATAGTCGAAAGGAAAGGAAAAGGCCATCCTGATTATATTTGTGATGCTATCATGGAAGAGATTTCTCTTGCTCTTTCGCACAAATACATACTTCAATTTGGGAAAGTTTTACATCATAACATAGATAAGGGCTTACTTATCGCCGGAAAGGTTGAAAATAAGTTCGGTGGCGGAAGCGTCGTCGAGCCAATGCTTTTAGTCATCGGCGACAGAGCTACTTTTGCCGCCGGCGGTAAAGAAATTCCGGTTGAAGAAATTGCCATTAAGGCAGCTCAAGATTGGATAAAAAACAATTTAAGATTTGTCGACCCTTATAAGCATGTTTGCTATAAAAATAAGTTAAAACAAGGTTCTCCTGAGTTAACTGATATATTTTTAAGACAAACAGGCTTACTGGGAGCGAATGACACCTCAGCCGCTGTCGGTTATGCTCCCCTAACCTCTACAGAAGAAATGGTGTTAAAAACAGAAAAATATCTAAATTCAAAGGGTTTTAAAGACGATTTTCCTGAAACGGGCGAGGATATTAAGGTAATGGGTTTTCGAGATGGAAGAGACCTTCATTTAACCATCGCCGTGCCTTTTATTGACAAGTTTATTGCTAGTGAGAAATCCTATTTTAAGAAAAAGAAAGAAGTCCGAGAGGTTATCGAAAATTTCGTCAAAAAAGAAAAGAATGAAAGTTTAGACCATATTTTTGTCTATTTAAACACACTCGATGAAGAAGGTCGCGGAATGGGTGGAATGTACCTTTCTGTTTTAGGGACTTCAGCTGAAGATGCTGATTCAGGCGAAGTAGGCAGAGGTAATAGAGTCAATGGAGTTATTGCGTTAAACAGACCAATGGGAACAGAAGCAGCTGCCGGGAAAAACCCTGTCAGTCATGTGGGAAAAATTTATAATATCTTAACACACAAAATTGCAAACGAAATTTATCGTGAAGTACCAGGAGTAAGACAAGTTTATGTGTGGCTTTGCAGCCAGATAGGACAGACTATCGACCAACCCAAAATTGCTTCCGCTCAATTAATAACCGAACCAGGTGTAGCTTTCAAATCTATTTCCCAAAAAGTGGAAGAAGTAATAAATAAAGAACTCGCCAATATTGGAAAATTCTGCGAAGAGCTTATAATGGGCAAATATCCTGTCTGTTAGTTCTTAATTAACAATTAATAATTGACAATTAACAACTTACCCTTCACTTAACCATGCCCATTCTTTCTGGCGGCCAGGCAACAAATATAACTTTTGCAACCAGCTCATCCTCAGGAATCAGTCCGAGCGCGCGGCTATCTGTACTTCTCAGACGGTTGTCGCCAAGCAAAAAAACCATTCCATCAGAAACAGTAATTGGACCAAAATATTCTCCACTGAAAGGAACTATTTCTGGTTCGCTTCGCTCAACGCCATTAACAATTACTCGCCCATCGACAATTTCTATTGTTTGGCCTTCAGTGGCAATTACCCGCTTCATAACATCTCGGTTACCTAAACGATTGTCTCGAAAGATTATTATATCTCCCGCAGACGGGCCATCAAATATTTTAACAGCCACTACATAATCGCCCTCATAAAGTGTGGGAAGCATTGAGTCCTGCTGGCAAATGAAGGTTTGAATTAAATGAGTGCGGATAATCAACCCAAGAGCAAGAGCAAACAAGCTAAGAAAAATTAAATCAATCAAAAACTGAGAAATAGTTCTTTTATCGTTCTTTTTAAAACCCCTCATTATTTACCACTCAAAAAAAGAATTAAGCTGTAACAATATTTACCAGCCTTCCGGGAACCACAATAACATTTTTAACCTGCTTACCTTCAACATATTTTTTAATCTTTTCAGAAGAGAGCGCTTGATTTTCCATCTCTTCTTTAGTTATATCGGCAGAAACAACAATTTTATCTCTTACCTTTCCGTTAACTTGAACTATAAGATTAATTTCTTCTGCCTGCGCCCACCTTTCATCAAAAGACGGCCAGGACTCAAAATAAACACTTTCCTTATTACCTATTTTCTCCCAGAGTTCTTCGCACATATGGGGCGCAAAGGGTGAAAGAATAACAATGAGAGTATTTATAGCTTCTTTTAAAACTCGACTATTTTTATTTTCCCTTTCTTCATTATACTTTTGAAGCGCGTTAACAAACTCCATAATTCTGCTTATTGCCGTGTTGAAATTAAAACGCTCTTCAATATCCTCGGTTACTCTCTTGATAGTTCGATGTATCATATGCTTTAAATTTTCATCCGTTTTATCCATCTCAACGTCAATTTCATCTTTTAAAAATGGCATCATTTCATGAACAAGTTTCCAAACCCGGTTCAAGAACCGATAGCAGCCTTCAACACCCTGATCGCTCCACTCCAGTTCTTTTTCTGGTGGCGCAGCAAATAAAATAAATAAACGGGCAGTATCCGCCCCATATTTTGAGATAATATAGTTCGGATCAACCACATTACCTTTGGATTTCGACATTTTTGCGCCATCTTTAATTACCATACCCTGGGTAAGCAAATTAATAAAAGGTTCTCTTATCTGACACAAACCTAAATCACTTAAAACTTTGGTAAAAAATCGCGCATAAAGTAGATGCATAACAGCATGTTCAATTCCACCAATATACTGGTCAACTGGCATCCAATAACGAGCAGTTTCTTTATTGAAAGGAGCATTTTCTTCATGCGGACTGGTATATCTTAAAAAATACCAAGATGAACACGTAAAAGTATCCATCGTATCTGTTTCTCGTCGAGCAGGAGACAAGCACTCAGGACACTTAGTATTGACAAATTCTTCAAGTGTGATTAAAGGAAAAATTCCTTTTTTTGTAAAATCAACATTTTCAGGAAGAAGCACAGGCAAATCGCTTTCAGGAATAGGAACGATGCCACATCTGTCACAATAGACCACAGGAATGGGATTCCCCCAATAACGCTGTCGTGAAATTAGCCAGTCCCTCAGTCGATAATTAACTGAGGCTTTGCCTTTTCCTTTCTCTTCTAAATCTTTAATCAGTGCCTTAGTCCCCTCTGAACTTTTCATTCCGGTAAACTTTTCTGAATTTACCATAACACCCTCGCCAATGTATGCTTCTTTCGTGGTAGCCACATCTAAAGAAATACCTTCTGGCTGAATTACTACCTTGATTGGCAAATTATATTTTTGAGCAAACTCGAAATCGCGTTGGTCATGAGCAGGAACAGCCATAACTGCTCCAGTTCCATACTCCATTAAAACATAGTTTGCCAACCAAATAGGAATTTCTTCATTGTTCACAGGGTTAATCGCGTAAACTCCAGTAAAACACCCTTCTTTTTCCATTTCCTCAGAGGTTCTTTCAATTTCGCTTTTTCGAGCAATTTTCTTTTTAAACTCTTCAACTTCTCGAGCAAAGGGTGTACCTTTAACCAGTTCATTAACTAAAGGATGCTCAGGAGCAAGAAGGAAAAAGGTGGCACCAAATAAAGTGTCAGGACGCGTTGTGTAAACAGTAATTTTTTCGTTTAAGCCTTTAACTGTAAAATCTACCAGGGCACCTTCGCTTCGTCCAATCCAATTAGCTTGCATTATTTTTACCCGCTCTGGCCAGCCCTCCAGTTCCTCTAGGTCGTTAAGTAATTCTTTAGCGTAGTCGGTAATCTTAAAAAACCACTGTTCAAGTTCCCTTTTCTCAACAAAACTATCACATCGCCAGCAAAAACCATTCTTAACCTGTTCGTTAGCTAAAACTGTTTCACAGGAGGGACACCAGTTCACGCTTGATTTCTTTTTATAAGCCAACCCTTTTTCTAAAAATTTAAGAAAAATCCATTGTCCCCACTTGTGATAATCAGGCTCACAAGTAATAATTTCTCGCTCCCAATCATAGCTAATCCCCAAACTTTTAAGCTGGTTACGCATGGTATCGATATTCTGGTAAGTCCATTTCTTGGGATGGACCCCCTGACTTATGGCGGCATTTTCAGCAGGCAAACCAAAAGCATCATAACCTATGGGATGAAGAACATTATATCCACTCATTTTATTAAAGCGAGCAATAACATCTCCAATGGTGTAATTTCTTACGTGTCCCATGTGAAGTTCGCCTGAGGGATAAGGAAACATCTCTAAAATATATTTTTTAGGTTTTCCTATCTCTTCGAAAACCTTGTAGATATTGCTCCCGTCCCATCTTTTTTGCCATTTTTTTTCAATTTCAGCAAAATTATAGGTCGCTTTCATAAAAATCCTCCGAAAATAATAAAAAAGTCTTCCGTCTAAGGGACGAAAGACTAAATCACCGCGGTACCACCCTTCTTAGTAGAGAAATAGTGGAGATGGAGGGGATTGAACCCTCGACCTCCTCCACGCCAAGGAGGCGCTCTCCCACTGAGCTACATCCCCACAAATTCAATCTACTCACTTTTGCAAGATATCGGTTGCTCCGTACTGGCTATCACAAGTAAAAACTTAGCGTTTACCAGTAAGCTCCGAGGCGAGTTCAGCATAAAATTGCCAGCTCTCACCCACCGCTGGCTCTCTGAAAAATATTTGCTTACTATTCCTCTTCATCGCCGTTAAGCTATGATAAAAACCTTTTCAAAAGTATTATAAGAAGCCATTTGCCTAAAGTCAATTCTCCTGCCAATTAAGTCGGGGTGCATCTTTCCAGAGACTTTCCAATCTATAATAATCCCTGACCTCAGCTAAGAATATGTGCATTACTATTTCACCGTAATCCAAAAGAACCCATTTTCCATTACCTTCGCCTGCTTTTCCAATAAGCTTTAACCCTTTCTCCTTTAACTTTTCCTGTAGATATTGAGATAAAATCTTCGTATGACGGTCAGATGTGCAACTACAAATAAGAAAATAATCAGTTATCAAAAGAAGTTTTTCCATGCCAAGAATAAGAATATCGTTCGCTTTCTTTTCATTGGCTAGTCGGGCTGCATATTGTACGGCTTCTTTGGATTTCAGACTCTACACCTCCTATTTTTAATCCCAGGCTAACTCGAAATCCTTTCCAATAATAATTATTAAATCAACATAATCCTGAGAAATCTCGCCTGATTTAACTTCGCCTACCTTCAGTGCTTCCTTAGCTTTTTTAGCAGCTTCAATACTCTTTCGACAGTAAATTATCTGTGTCGTTTCGTAATTAAAATTATCTGCATTTTTAATATCCATCACTCTAAGGTTAGCATTAATCAGCTTCTGAGCCGCCTCGACCCCAATCAAGGGCACACCACAACCATTTAAAACTAAAACTTTAGTTGTGTTGGCTACTGAAACCTCTGTGCGCCATAGCTCACTGACCACTTTTTCCATCTCGTCTAATTTTGGCTCAAGAAAAGTTTCATTTCCGATAATAATCGGCTTCACCGGTAAATAGACAAATCTAATGTTTTTTTCTTCAATCTCACTAATTGCTTTACCATAAGCCTTAAATTCATCAAAGGACAAAGTAGTTTCGTATGGCTTTTTGAAAGCTTCACTCACCACAAACTCTTGAACTGTTTTAAAATTAGCACCACTTAGTTTAATTAAGTAGTCAACTTCCACCCCTACAAAATTTCGAACAGTATCAATAAGAACACTGTTTCCCCCGCTTGAAGACTGATAAATTTTATCATGACCTCTACCTGGAATTATCACCATCGTATCTTTAGGAATAAGTATTCCGTCAATTTTTTTTCTTTCCGAATCAAAAACCATCAGAAGCAAATTGTCAGACTTAATTTCCTGACCATTTTTTTCTGTACCAACTATTAAAAAGGTAGCCCTCTTTTTTATAGGCGTTTCTGTTTTTGTTATTTTTTCGATGAGCTCTCTCGATGAGCCAATGAAAGGAAGATTAACATCGTGTGTCCAAATATAAAACGTCACACCAACAAAAGAAGCAGCAATAACAGTCAAAATTAAAAACTTTTTTAACAAAATACGCCGTCTCTCGAATTTTCGCTGCATTCTTGATTTAGGGGAGCTAACTGATTCTCTCAATTAACTTTCTTCCTTAAGAAAACCCATTTTATGTATATAGTTAGCTACAGGCTCAGGTAAAAGGTAGCGAATTGGCTTATTCTTTCTTACACGCTCGCGAATATCCGTCGAAGAAATTGCTAACGCTGGAACCTCCATAAAGTAAATTACTGGTTTTTTAGTTAAGTCACCCTTTTCTGGTAACAGATGTAGTTTTTTGAATTTTTCCAAACAGTAACCAGGCCGCGTCGCCGCAATAAACTTGCACATATCGTAAAGCATTTCTGCATCTCGCCAGGTTAAAATCTCAAAAATAGCATCGGCTCCAGTAATAAAGAAAATCTCAATTTCATTTCCATAAATTTTTTGGAACTCCCTTACTGTATCTATGGCATATGAAGGACCTTTTCTGTCAATTTCTATTCTTGAGATAAAAAAATGAGGATTTGAAGCAATAGCCATTGCCGTTATTAAATATCGCTCCTCAGGCGGCAAAACCTCTTTATCCTTCTTGTGAGGTGGATGACCTGAAGGGACAAAAACTACTTTGTCTAACTTAAACTGAGCTAATGCTTCCTCCGCTGTGACTAAATGACCGTAATGGATTGGGTTAAAAGTACCCCCCATTATACCTATCTTCAAATTGACCCCCTAAACTAAACAAACGCGATTCCTGCCTGAATTTTTCGCTATATAAAGAGCTTTATCGGCTTTTTCGACTAAATACCGAGGAGCTTCCGCATCACTCGGATAAGAAGCAACTCCTACGCTTACAGTTAAATTCTTTTCGGGAAGAATTTTCTCGCCCTTAAATTTATGTTTTTTAATAACCATACGGATTTTTTCTGCTATCCTTCGAGCTGTATCCTTTGTGGTTTCAGGTAAAATTATTACAAATTCCTCCCCACCATAGCGAGCCAGTATATCTGTAGACCTCACCATTTTCTTAAGAACACCGGCTAACTCTTTTAATATTTTGTCCCCACGAAGATGACCATAGGTATCATTAAATACCTTGAAGTAATCAATATCGAGCAAAAGCAGAGACATTTCGTGATAATACCGTTTGCAACGCTCAACTTCGCGTGTTAAGCACTCTTGAAAGTATCTATGGTTAAAAAGCCCCGTCAGACTATCAGTTATAGCCAAACATCTCGTTTCCTCTAAAAGTTGAGTCTTCATTATAGCAATAGCTGCTTGATTAGCCAGCAAGGATAAAATAATTGCTTCTCTTTGTGTAAATTCACGCGGCTTAAAGTCATCAACATAAATAATACCAATAATTTTCTCTCTAGCTAAAAGTGGCGCTGCTATAAGCGATTTTACTCCTTCTGCTAACATCACCTCATTATCAAAATCTTTGTGTTTAGCCACATCAGGAATCACCAGGGAAGAACCACTCTTTAAAATCTGATTAGTTAAACCCCTTGAGCGCTTCTTCCAGCGATTGACTTGAGTAAATGAGGGAGAGAATCCCTTAGCAGTAACTAAATAAAATTCTTCTGTTTTCTCATCATAAAGAGCTAGGCTTCCTGCGGGAGTTGAAGTTAAACGTAAAGCACTATTTAAAATAAATTCAAAAACCTTTTCGACTTCCTCAGTAGAAGTTATTAGAAGTCCCACTTGATAAAGTTCTTCCTGGCACAATAAATTTCTTCTTGTTTCTTCCTCACGTTTATGCCATTCCCCGATTAAATTCCACATAAGTTTGGCGCTTGCGCCGCCAATTATTTCCATTCCTGGTTTTTTTAATTCTACAAGCTTCACAGCAACTTCGGGATTGCCTGTCACATCAATAACAATATCTACTCCTTCTATTTCAAACAGTTCTTGAAAATTAGTGGTGGTAAAAATGCCTGCTTCTTGAGCTAACTTCATTCCAGCCGCTTCTGGATTAATGTCAGCCACTCCTAATATTTCAATCTCTTTACTTCCCGAAAAAATATTGAGAAGACTTACGCCTCCCCTACCAGCTCCAACTAGAACTGCTTTAACCATTGTTTTTCTCCAAAATTTTATTCCCTGATTTGCCCTTCTCCATAAACTACAAATTTAGTCGAAGTCAGCGCCTCTAACCCCATGGGACCACGAGCATGAAGCTTCTGGGTGCTTATCCCAATTTCCGCCCCCAAGCCAAATTGCCCCCCATCTGTAAAACGAGTTGATGCATTAACATAAACACAAGCTGCATCAACTTCTTCAAGAAATTTCTTCGCCGCCGAGTAATCTTCAGTCACAATCGCTTCAGAATGCTTTGTTCCATATTTCTGAATATGATTTATTGCTTCTTCCAGAGAGTTAGCCACCTTAACCGCTAATTTTAAATCAAGATATTCAGCATACCAATCTTCTTCGGTTGCAATCTCGGCTTCAGCAAACAGCGATTTAGTGATTGAACAACCAAAAATTACCACTTTTTTTTCTGTTAATTCTTTAAGCACTCCGGGCAAAAATGAGGAGGCAATGTCTTTGTGAACTAAAAGTGTCTCGGCAGCATTGCACACACCAGGTCTTTGAGTTTTAGCGTTAATAACAATTTTTAGTGCCATTTCCTGATTAGCCGACGCATCCACATAAATATGACAATTGCCAACTCCTGTTTCTATAACTGGAACAGTTGCATTTTCAATAACTGATTGAATCAGAGAAGTCCCGCCGCGCGGTATCAAAACATCTATATACTGGTGCATCTTCATTAGCTCATTAGCAACTTCATGGCTGGTATCAGAAAGTAGTTGAACGGAGTAAAGGGGAAGACCAGCGCTTACAAGGGCTTTTGAGATTACCTCAACTAACGCCAGATTTGAATTAAGCGCTATTGAGCTACCTCTAAGAACAGCAGTATTTCCTGTCTTTAAACACAAACCCGCCGCGTCAACCGTGACATTTGGCCGCGCTTCATAAATTACTCCAACTACACCTAAGGGAACACGCACTTGATTAATGAGTAACCCGTTTGGTACTCGCCATCCCTTAATTACTTCACCAACCGGGTCACGAAGACCGACGACATCGCGTAATCCTTCACTCATCTCATTAATTCTTTTACTGTTAAGAAGTAATCTATCCATTAAAGCAGCGGAAATGCCTCTTTTTTTACCTTCCTCTAAATCTTTTTTGTTAGCCTCAAGAATAAATCCTTCATTAGCAACTAAAGCATCAGCTATAGCAACAAGAGCTCTGTTTTTATCCGCAGTGGAAAAACGGGCTAATTCAATAGAAGCCGCCTTTGCCTTTTTACACAAATCTAAAACTTCAATCATTTTCCCTCTACATTCGGTTTAAAAATTCTTAACCTCACCTTTCAAGGATAACCAAATAATCGCGATGAATTACTTCCTCGCTGGCATCTTCAGACAAAACTGAAACAACCTCTGAACTTTTTAATCCTTTTATTTTTAACAATTCATCCGAACTAAAATTGGTTAAACCCTTGGCAAAAATCTTCCCTGTTTTATCCACAATATTAACCGAATCACCTATACTAAATTCACCATCTACATCAATGATTCCTGCGGGAAGAAGACTCTTACCTTTTTCTATTAATGCCACTTTGGCACCATCGTCTAAAGCAAGAGTTCCCTTCGCTTTCTTACCAAAAGCTATCCAGAGTTTTCGGCTGGCAACTTTTTTCTTCTGAGGCTTAAAAAAAGTGCCAATTTCTTTTCCGTCCATTATATCAAGAAGCACATTTGACCTCATCCCATCAGCAATAATCATGCCTACCTGGGCAAAGGTAACAATTCGAGCCGCTTGAATTTTTGTAACCATCCCACCCAGACTAAACTTAGTTCCAACACCTCCCGCTAACTCTTCAATTTCAGGAGTTATTGTTTCGACTTCGGAAAGTATTTTTACCTCTTTATCTTTATGAGGATCACCTGTATAAAAACCAGCAATGTCAGAAAGAATGATAAGAAGTTCCGCCTGAACCAAATTGGTCACTAAAGCAGCTAATGTGTCATTATCACCAAATTTTATTTCATCGACAGCGGTAGCGTCATTCTCATTAACAATAGGAGTAACTCCCAATTCCAAAAGTTTGTTTAATGTGTTTCGCGCGTTTAAGTATTGTTGACGATGAGTTGTGTCAACTTGCGTTAAAAGAACCTGTCCTACTTTTAAACCGTAGTGACTAAACAAAGTAGCATATTGATGAAGCAAAAGTCCTTGTCCAACAGAAGCTGCCGCCTGAAGCTCAGGAATCTCTGTTGGGCGCTTATCCATTCCTAATCTTTCAACTCCTGCCGCTATGGCTCCTGAGGTGACTAAAACAACCTGATAACCTTTTTTCCAAAGTTGGGCAATCTGGTCAACCAGGTTTTTAAGCTGGTTGGAATCGAGTCTGCCTGTAGGTGCGGTAATCACACTCGTCCCAACTTTAATAACTATTCTCTTAACGTCGCGGAAGATAATCCCTTCTTTGCATAAAACTTCCTCCATTTATGGAAATACCTTAGACTTTTTCTATTTAAACCTTAACTTAAATAGAAGTCAAACTCAATCGGGCCAATTTTTACCAAATCTTTCTCCTTGGCTCCTGCTTTGACTAATTCCTCTTCAACACCTATTTTGCGCAACCGTTTTTGCAAATAAAGAATAGCTTCTTCATTGTTCATATCGGTCATAGAAACAAGCCGTTCGACGTAAGCTCCTTGAACTAAAAAACTGCCATCCTCTTTCTTGATAACTTTGAAATCCTTAATTCCTTCCCTGGGTTTGATAATTATTCTCTTTTTTCTTCTCTTTAACTTTTTCTGCCAGATTATTTTTAAATCCCCAAGAACTGCATAAAGAAAAGCATTTATACCCTCCCCTGTAACTGCCGAAACAGGGAAAAATTGGTATTTTCTATCTTTAAAATAAACTGAAACTCGGGAAAGATTGTCAGAAGCTGTGGGCAAATCCATCTTGTTCCCCACTACTATCTGGGGACGTCGAGCCAACTTCGGGCTATATTTTTTAAGTTCATTATTGACTTTTTCAAAATCATCAATTGGATCTCGCTCCTCAACACTGGCCAAATCCAGAACATGAACTAACAGTGATGCTCTTTCAACATGTTTCAGAAAAACATGGCCTAAGCCACGACCCCTATGCGCACCCTCAATTAATCCAGGCACATCAGCCACAATAAAACTCTCATCATCCATTTTAACAACACCTAAATGAGGAACTGTGGTGGTAAATGGATAATCAGCGATTTTGGGCTTAGCTTTGGATATTCGGCTAATTAAAGTAGATTTACCCACATTGGGATAACCAATTAATCCGACATCTGCCAGACATTTAAGGTCAAACAAAAGCTCGCGCTTTTCGCCCGGTTCACCTTTCTCCGCAAAACCTGGCACTTTTTTAAGCAAATTAGCCAGGCTCGCATTTCCTCTTCCGCCCAAACCACCCTTGGCTGCGACAATCTGTTCGTCCTCTTCAGCCAAGTCAAAAAGAACATTTCCCTGCTCATCTTTAACTACCGTGCCAGGAGGTACTCGCAAGACCAAATCTTTCCCGTCTTTGCCCCGTTTATTGTTTCCCTGACCGTGACCACCATCTTCAGGTTTAAAATAACGTCGATAATGAAAATCTATTAAGGTGTGGAGTTTTGAGTCCACTGAAAGAACAACATTGCCACCTTTACCTCCGTCGCCACCATCGGGACCACCTTTTGGGCGATACTTTTCCCGATGAAAACTTGCGCAACCGTTTCCCCCTCTTCCACCTTCTATAAAAATCTTTGCTTCATCAATAAAAATCTTGAACACCCCCGAAAAATCTAAGACAAAATTAAAAAAGCTCTAAGGCTTGCCTTAGAGCTTTTTGCTACACTTCCTGTAGCACACTCACTCTTCGCGAGTCCCCCTCGTGAAAAACAACATGGCCGGAACAAAGTGCAAACAATGTATAATCCCTACCCAGCCCTACGTTTCGACCGGGCTTTAACTTAGTACCTCTTTGTCTCACAATAATACTTCCAGCTTTCACGAATTGACCGCCAAAACTCTTAATGCCTAATCTTTTTGAGTGGCTATCTCTCCCGTTACGGGTACTGCCCATACCTTTCTTGTGCGCCATTTAAATCACCTACTTAACTTCCTTGGTCTTATTTGCACTCTTAGGAGTACTTTCCTTCTTTACTTTTTTAGTGGTTATTTTTATTGCCTTAGTTACTTCAATCTTGCTCTCTTTAACCTCTTGAGGAGGTAATTTTTCCTCCCCAAAAACTATCTTATCTACTCTAACTTTCGTCAAAAGTTGTCGATAACCTTTTTTTCTTTTATACCCTTTTTTGGGTTTGTATTTAAACGCAACTACTTTCTCGCCTTTAAGATGCTCCAAAAGAGTTACCTGAACTTTTGCTTTAGATAATTGTTCTTTATCTAAAATCACTTCTTCATCTTTGAGTAAAATTACTTCACCAAGGTCTAACTTTGTGCTTGGAAGAGCATCAATTTTATTTAATAAAACAACTTCGCCCTCTTTAACTTTATATTGTTTTCCTCCATGTTTCAATACCGCGTACAACTCTGCCTCCTGATAAATTATGACATCAAACTCTATCACAGAAAATTATTTTTTGTCAACCCGCCGATACGAAACCGCGATATGCTTCTCCAACTTCTTTTCGCGTACCTTCCCTGACTAATTCAAGCTGGTTGTTCTTTAAAGACAAATCAGTGAAGAGAAAAATCCTTTTATTGATTTCCCGCTCCAACTTTTGAAAAGCCTCTCTGCCTTTATCATTGAAGAAATCGAAAACCTCTGAAGAAACCCTAAACATAAAGGCTTCTTTTGACGAAGCCTTGCAAGTTCGGCGAATCTTGCGAGCCACCTCGATTGCTATTGTTTCTAACGAAAGTACTCGACCCGTACCACCGCAACAAGCACAAGTTTCACACATAAAATCGACAAATTCCTTGGAGATATTTTTTCGCGTCATCTCTACCAAACCCAGCCGCGAAATTTCTATTACTCGACTTTTCATGCGGTCACCAGCCAGAGCTTCATTAAAAACCTCAAAAACTTCGTCTCGATGATGCTCGCTCTTCATATCAATAAAGTCAACTACAATAATACCGCCAATATCGCGCAAACGAAGTTGTCGGGCAATTTCTTTAGCCGCCTCGAGATTGGTTTTAAAAATCGTTCTCTCTAAATCACTTTCGCCGATATATTTTCCTGTATTAACATCGATAGTAGTTAATGCTTCAGTTTGATTAATAACCAAAAAACCGCCAGAACGCAACCAAACTTTAGATTCGAGAAGATTTTTCAATTCGTTTTCCAGATCAAATTTCTCAAACAGCGGTATTGATTCTCGATAAAGTGTTACCCGATTCTTAAGTTCAGGAGCTGTTCTGTTTAAATAAGCCAAAATCTTCTTATAAGTTGAAGGGCAATCAACTAAAATATGCTGAAAATCAGGAGAGAAGACATCTCGGATTACTCGAACAGTCAGCTCGTTTTCACTAAATATTTGCGCGGGAGCTTTTTTAGCTTGCGCTTGCCGATTGATTTCTTTCCAGAGTCTAAGCAAACGCTTTAAATCTTTCTTTAAATCAAGAAGCTCGGCATCCTTTGCTGCTGTTCTTACAATTAAACCCATTTCTTCAGGAACAATCGATTCGCCAAGCAAACGCAATCTTTCTCTCTCTTCCAGAGATAATCTATGAGAAGTCCCCACACCATCCCCGAAAGGCATCAAAACCAAATATCTTCCTGGAAAAGCGATGTCTGTGGTCACACTGGCACCTTTACCTCCCATAGGCTCTCTTGCTACTTGAACTAAAATATCTTGTCCGCGTTTAAGTAAATATTGAATTTTCCGCGAGGGCGCGGGGATGATTTCTTCGGGCAAGACTATTTCATCCACATATAAAAAAGCATTTTTCTCTAAACCAATGTCAATAAAAGCCGCGTCCATCCCGGGCAAAATATCTTTCACTCTCCCGAGATAAATGCTTCCCACTACCGACATTGTCTTCCCGCGTTCAAAATATATCTCCATCAGCTCTCTGTCTTCAAGAACAGCCACTCGGGTTTCAAATTCATCTACCGAGACCAACATTTCTTTAAGTTTTGCCCCCATCTTATATCCTTTCTTTTAAAAATCTTTCTTTATTTTTATTCACTCATAAATTCATTAAACTTGTCAATGATTTATCTTTCCAGCCATATAATTCAACACGGGAAACATCAATTTGCACCAAATTTAACCCTTTTTCTGCTAAAATTAATTCAACCAGCTGAAATGGAGAAATTGTCTCACTAATAAGAGAAAGCATTGCCCTGAATAAGATTTTCCTTTTGTCTACCTTTGATAAGTTAAGACTTAAAATTTTATCTTTTAAATCAACTACTCTTTCTTTTCCTTTTTTTACAATTTTTACCTTCTTAAGACTTAAGAAAGAATCAAGATAATCTTTAATTATTTCTTCATTTATATCCTTATCAACTTCAACCCCAATTTCATATAAAGCTACTGCCGCTAAGCTCATCAAGGACGGCAAAGAAAAATCGATATAATTTGCTTCTATCACTTTTAAGCCTTCAGGCAAATTTAAATTAAATTGAGAAACTAAATCTTGAACTCCAATTTTTCCTTTCGTAAACAAATCAACATATTCCGAAACACTCGAAGCTCCAATCATAAGAGGCGGGCCCCAAGAAAATTTCGGTCGAGGACTGTAGCCTTGAGTTATTACATAAGGAAAACTAGTTCTTCTCAAAGCTCGTTCAAAAGTTCTCATTAACTCAAGATGAGAAAGAAACCTCGTTTTGTCTATTTTTGCCAATTTTAAACGAACTCTATGCAAATTTAACCACCTTAAATTTTAAAATCACAAACCCCGCAGCCTGTGCAAATACCCTTACGACAATCAAGTGTCACTTCTCCTTTTAGAGCTTTTTGGTATTCTTTCCACAAAAACTCTTTTTTGATTCCTGAATCAATATGCCCCCAGGGGAAAATTTCATTTTCTAAACGCTCTCGAGTAGTGTAAAAATCTATGGAAAGATTGTTTTCTTGAAAAGCTTTTAACCAGATATCGAAATTAAAGTGCTCAGACCAGGCATCAAATCTTGACCCCAATCGCCATGCTTTCTCAATTACTTTTGATAACCGCCTATCTCCTCTGGCTAAAGCCCCTTCAAGAAGACTTGACTTTAAATTGTGCCATTTTAAATTGATAAATTTGCTCCGACTCTCTTTTAAAAGCTTTATTTTTCCTTCAAATTCCAAGAGATTATTCTGAGCAGCCCATTGGAAAGACGTATGGGGTTTTGGCACAAAAGCAGAAACACTTAAAGTTATGTTGAGTTTTCTTTTCTTGGCAGGAGAAATCTCATCTAAAGCTACCCCTGTAATTTTCCGAGCAAGCTTAATAACACTTTTAACATCTTCTTCTGCTTCCGTTGGTAACCCAACCATAAAATACAACTTTATTTTTTCCCAACCCGCCATAAAAGCATTTTGGACAGTTTCCAATATTTCTTTCTCTGTTAAACATTTATTAATCACATCTCTTAACCGTTGGGTCCCCGCTTCTGGAGCAAAAGTAAGACCAGTCTTCTTAATTTCTCCAATTTTTTGAGCCAACTTGACAGAAAAACTATCCATTCTTAAAGAGGGTAATGAAACTGATACGCCTTTTTCTTTTTCACGCTTAACTAAATACTTGACAAGGGGAAATATGGGGCTAAAATCGGAACTGCTTAAGGAAACAAGAGAAATTTCCTCATAGCCTGTCTGGTCAATTAACTCTCCTGCCCGCTTTTTCGCTTTTTCTAAAGATATTTCTCTTGCAGGGCGATAAATGATTCCTGCTTGACAAAAACGGCAACCTCTCGTGCAACCTCGCATAATTTCCAAGGAACACCTATCATGAACAACTTCAGTAAAAGGTACAAGCGGTTTTTCGGGTAAATCCAGCATATCAAGATTGGAAAAGAGTCTTTTTCTGACTTTTCCAGGTGCCTCTTTTATTACTGGTCTTATCCCCGAAATGCTGCCAGAAGAATGGTATTTTACCTCGTAAAACATGGGCACATAAATACCAGGAGTCATTTGAAGTTCCGTTAATAAATCTTTTTTTAAACTTCTTCTTCTCACCCACTCTTTTTGTTTAAGTTTCTCAACCACTTCAAGGACAACTTCTTCGCCGTCACCAATGACAAAAAAGTCAAAAAAGGATGCCAGGGGCTCAGGGTTAAAGGCACAAGGTCCACCGCCAACCACCAAAGGGTACCTTTCATCTCTCTCTTCAGCAAAAACAGGCAGACCGGCGAGGTCCAGCATGTTAAGGATATTGGTGTAGGTAAGCTCGTGTTGGAGGGTAAAGCCAATTACATCAAAATCAACTAAAGAACGCTTTGATTCCAAGCTAAAAAGCGGAATTTTTTTCTCCCGCATCTTTTCTTCCATGTCAATCCAGGGCGCATAAACTCGTTCGGCAAGAACTTCTTCATCCTTGTTTAAAAGTTCATAAAGTATTTGTAGCCCTAAATTTGGCAAACCCACATCATATAAATCAGGATAAGCTAAAACTACTTTAAGTTTGACATCTGACCAGACCTTATGAATTGAATTCCATTCCTGATTAATATATCTTGAAGGTCGGGAAACCTGGGGTAAAAGTCTTTCAATTTCCTGCTGAATCATAAAATCCACCGAATTTAACCTTAGAAGGTTTCACTTATTTTGCCATACAATTCCTTAATATCTTCATTCGTTAAATAACCCAAACCGCTCTCAAAATATTTCTTAGCTGTTTCCCCAAGAAGAATAGTGCCGCTGCAAGCCACTCCGCCCTTAATAACCCAGCCTATCAAAGGCAAAAAACTAAATAGCTGCCTTGAAACAGCTCTTAAAACATAACCTGCACTAATAACGGTTAAAATTTCCCGCACTCGTTCAAAATTTAACTCGACACCATAAATTGCCGCAATTTCTATAATCATTCTTATCTGATTAGCCGTCAAAATCGGCATATCCGAACCAGGTAAAATAGTAATAACCCCAATCAAACCATTTGCTAAAGCCGTTCTTCTGATTAATCTATCCACTGCTGCCTCTTTTAAACCAGGAAGAGTACGTCCCAGAAGAACTTCTTTATTGCCAAGTTCACGTAAAACCTTGCTTGCTAAATTATTAAAACTAATCCCATCAGCCAATGAAATAAAAACAACATCAGAAGAAAGGACTTCTAAAAACTTCTCAGCTTTTTTAAGAAAATCTTCTCTTTTTTCCTCAACCACACCATCTACGACTACTATTAAAGATTTTTCCAATTCATGTGCGCAAACAGTAAGAGCAATTTCTCTTTCATCAAAATTTCCCTCCGAGTCTATTAAAAGAAGAACAATATCTGCCCTACTTATGTTTCTTAAAATTTCTTCAACAGGTTGCTTAAAATCTAAATCTAAAAAACGAAGAAAGGTTTTCTCGCCCTCGGACAAAATAAACTTGTTTAACAAACTCTTTTTATCAACATCAGGTCTTCCAGCAATTACAATTTGAATTGACTTGGATAATTCGCTTTTTACCTCGCCTAATATCTTCACAAATTTTCCGAAACTAATCCCTTTTTTTCTTTTCTTTCGCAATCTTTTCACCTCTTTTTAAAACTTAAATAAAACGTCGGGCGTAGACACTTAAAAGCAAACCCACGGCTATCAAATGAACAATCATAGAGCTTCCCCCATAACTTATAAAAGGAAGAGGAATACCGGTAATTGGCATTAAACCAATATTCATTCCGATGTTAACAAAAATCTGGAAAAGCCACATAAAAACTATGCCAACAACGATTAGAGAACCAAACATATTCTTCGACAGAGTGGCAATTCTTACCCCTCTCATAATTAAAGCAAAAAACAGACCAATGAGGATAAGTGCCCCTAAAAATCCTAATTCTTCGCCAACAACCGCGAAAATAAAATCTGTATGGTGAAAAGGAATGAACTGGAGATTAGTTTGGGTTCCTCTAAATAATCCTTTTCCTAAAAATCCACCTGAACCAACGGCAATTTTAGCTTGCGTTAAACTATAACCTGCCCCAAGGGGGTCTAAATCAGGATAGAGAAAGGCAAGAAATCTTCTTATTTGATATTCCTCTAACAATTTAAAATGAAAAACAAAAAAGCAAAGCGTAAGACCAATCAGAAAAACAGTTAAGATTTGTTTGGGCGTCGCTCCAGCTGCAAAAATCATACCAAAAAGAATTGCAATTAGAACTAAAGATGTTCCTAAATCAGGCTGAGCAAAGACAAGCAAAATCGGCAAAGCCATTAAAGTAAAAATATAAATGAAATCCTTATTTTTAAGACCGCCTTCCTTGTCGCTTAAATAAGATGCTAAAAATAAAATTAAAAAAATCTTGGAAAATTCAGATGGTTGGAACTGAAAAGGACCAATCGGTATCCAGCGCTGAGCTCCCAGGACCCACCGCCCGACAAAGACAACCACCAATAACAAAATAACGCTTAATAGATAAAAAACAAATGAGTAATGCTTTAACCAATTGTAATCAAATAGCGCCGCCACTACTAAAACAACCACTCCCAATAAAATCCAGATTAACTGCCTGGTTAAATAAGAAGCACCTTCTTTTGCTTCAGATAAAGTAGCGCTATAAACCATGAGAACGCCAAAACAAAGCAAAAGAAAAACAGTGACTAACAAACCAAAATCAACTTTTCGAATAATTTTAATAACATCCAATTAAATCACCCAAACTTTAACGAGATACATCAGTTACAATTTCAGGAACCCTGTCTGAAATCCCAAACATTTGAGTTAAAATTTTTCTTGCGGCTATCGCAGGACATGAGCCACCGTGTCCTCCTTGTTCAATCATAACGACTACCACATAACGAGGACTATCAGAAGGAGCGTAACAGGCAAACCAGGCAAAATCGTCTTTACCCTTTACTTCTGCTGTTCCTGTTTTACCAGACACAGCCAAAGAAAATCCCGAAAATGCATTTCTCGCTGTACCCTCAGTTACTACCTTTCTCAATCCCTCTCGGACCAGCTTTAAAACAGAAGAAGAAATATTAATTGATTTTTTAGGGGTATTTAATTTACGCTCAACCTGTTCATTGTAACTTGACACACTTTTTACTAAATGGGGTGTTGGTATTGAATTTCCGTTAGCAATTGCTGAATAAGCTACCGCTAACTGGAGGGGTGTAACCAGCAAATCACCTTGCCCAATTGCTAAATTAACATTATCTCCTGGTAGCCAAATTTGACTTTTTGAGTCTCGTCTAAAAAAACTTTTCTTCCAGGCTTTATCAGGCACCCGTCCTTCTTTCTCTGAAGGCAAATCAATACCAGTAGGCGAACCAAATCCAAAATAATGTGCCCATTCCTGCAATTTTTCTGATTTATCCTTATAAAATTTATAACCTATCTCATAAAAAACCACATCGCAAGAATGACTAATTCCTTCAACTATATTGACTTGACCATGGCCACTTCTTTCCCAGCAACGTTTCGGCCATTTTTCACCCATTTCTGTCCACTTTCCTGTACAAAAAAACTTGAATGTTGAAGAAACTTTTTTCTCAGAAAGTCCAGCAATAGCCGTAAAAGGCTTAAATGTAGAACCCGGAGCGTAAGAAGCATTAACTACTCGGTTTATTAAAGGAAAGTTGCTTGATTTTTCATTCAGCTTCTTCCATTCAGATGTTGAAATTCCGCGAACAAACGTGCCGGGATCATAAGTTGGGTAACTGGCTAAAGCATAAATTTCTCCATTGTTCACATCCAGAACTACAGCGCAACCAGCAGCAGCATTTTTATATCCCTGACGACGAGCTGTCTCAATTGCCTCCCAAAGAGCTTCTTCTGCAATAATTTGAGTTTTCACATTGATGGTGAGTTTCAGATTATAACCGGGTATCGCCTCTTTATCCTCTAAAACTCTTAAAGGATGCCCGACCGCATTAACCTCAATTTTCTTTTCACCCTTTGCGCCTCTTAAAAGATAGTTGTATTCGCTCTCAATTCCTGTTTTTCCAACAATTTCTCCTAGACTGTAATCGCTAAACTCTTCACTCGAAAGCTCTTTATCAGAAATTTCCCCTATATATCCTAAAATGTGAGCTGCCAGATTTGTGTAAGGATAATCGCGAACTGCTTCTATTTCTATATCAACACCGGGAAAGTCAGCTTGATGTTCTTTTAAGTAAGCAACTATTTCTTTGCTTACATCTCGCTTAATTACAACAGGTCTTAGTGGATCAGTCCCCTTCTTTTTTAAATTTTCCTTAATAACCTTAACTTCCTCGCCTAAAACTTTGGCTAACTTTGGAAGAACTTCGTTTTCCTTTCCTCGCAAACTTAATGGCGTTATAGTAACTGATATACTTGGCCTATTTCTTACTAAAACATTCCTGTTGCGGTCATAGATTAAGCCACGAGGTGCGCTGGTAGAAATTACTCTGATTCGATTGTTATTCGCTAGTTCAATATATTTTCCGTAAGCTAAAACCTGCAAAAACCACAAGCGACTTAAGATAATCATAAAGGCAACAAAAGTAATTAATCCAAAAATAGCAGCTCTTAACTGGATTTTCTCAATCGGTCTCGTCATTTTACCTCTCTCTACCTAACGCCCAGTAAGTTTTTCCTTAAATTGCTCGAGTTTTAAAAACAAGGGATAAATAAAGGGAATCAATAAACTATTGTAAATAGCTGCGGGAATAATTTGAGGCCAGAAAACTTCTTTTAATGGATAAACACTGCCAATTAAAAAAGAAACGCCTGCAAGGATTAGTTTATCTATTAAAGTGGCTAAAAAAATGGCAAACATGGGAAGGAAAATATTTTCAGCCAGAATGGTTTGCTTAACCAACCCTGCCACATAACCGACTAAAGTTTTACACAAAGCACCAAGCCCCAGGTTTCTAATGTAAACTAAATCCAGCATTAACCCGCCGACAAAACCAGAGAGAGCTCCTGTAACCGGTCCCTCAATAAACGCAGACAAAACCACAACAATCAAGATAAAATCTGGCTGAACCCCTCTAATAGAGAAAAGCGAGCTTAAGGTTATTTGAACCAAAAAAGCTATTAACAAAAGAAAAAAACCAAAAATATATGGAACCATTACTCTCCTTCAAAAGGGAATTTTTCCGTTTTCGGGGGATTTGTAATCACTAAAACTAACTCAACTCTTAAGAAATTAATTTTTGACTTGACTTTTATTTTTTTAAATAACCCGCTGGATTGCTTTATCACTTCGCTTACCTCTCCCACATAAATTCCTTTTGGATAAATTCCTCCTAAACCCGAAGTAATCACCACATCTCCTTTTTTAACATCAGCCTCTTTGGAGATTAACTGAATTTCAAGCTCTCCATTAATTTGACCTTGAAGAACTCCGCTTTCGCCTGTTCGCAATATCTGAACTCCAACACCGCTTTTCGGGTCTATAATCAACTGAACTAATGAGACATTAGACGATGGATAAACCACTTGACCAATTAATCCTTCTTTAATTAAAACAGGCATGCCTTCCGAAACACCATGAGACACGCCTTTGTCTATCATTATAACCGCTTGACCACCCGAAAAAATCCTGCCAATTACTCTTGCCGTCAAAGTTTCATACGGTAATTCTTCTTTTAATCCTAAAAGTTTCCTTAATTGCTTGTTTTCCTCGTCAGCTACTCTTAGTTTAACTAACTTTTCCTTTGCCTGTGCTAGCTCTTTTCTTAGCTCCTGGTTATCCCGCTGTAATCGACCAATATTAACAACATATTCCCATCCATGCAAAAAAGGGGTAGCAATTCGTGTGATAGCAGATTCCAGAGGATGGGTTAACTCTCTTGAAAAATTTTGCACCCTGTGTAAAATTCCACTCTTCTCTTCTCTTGTATGAAGAGTCAATATAGCGATGCTTAAAAAAATTAACGCAACCAAAACTACTTGATCGCGCCTGACTTTAAAGAAACGCAAAACATCACACCTGCTTCACTGTAAACTAATTTTTATCGAAAGGAGCCGACTAAAACTTTCTTTAATGTTTCAACCTCTTCCAGCACCATGCCTGAACCAACTACCACGCACACCAATGGATCCTCAGCAACATAAACAGGCATCCCTGTTTCCTGCTTTAACCGCTCATCAAGATTCTTAAGAAGAGAGCCCCCCCCTGTAAGTACAAGCCCTCTGTCTAATATGTCGCTTGATAGTTCTGGAGGAGTCCTTTCAAGAGTGGTTTTTATTGCACTGACAATTGCTAAAAGAGGTTCCTCAAGTGTAGAGCGAATCTCTTCTGAAGAAACAACCACATTTCTGGGAAGACCGGTAAGTAAATCACGCCCTCTTATTTCTACGTCTTCTTCTTCGTCAAGGGGGTAAGCTGACCCAATTTCTATTTTTATTTCTTCAGCTGTCCGTTCCCCTATAATAACGTTATATTCTTTCTTTACATGACTTATAATTGCCTCATCGAACTCATCGCCGCCTACTCTTATTGATTGACTGACTACTATTCCCCCAAGCGAGATAACAGCTACCTCTGTTGTTCCCCCGCCAATATCAACAACAATGCTTCCCGTCGGTTCCTGAACAGGCAAACCCGCACCTATGGCTGCTGCCATTGGCTCTTCAATAAGATAGACAGCTCGCGTACCTGCCTGTAAGGCTGCTTCAAAAACAGCCCTCTTTTCTACCTCAGTGACACCTGAGGGGACACAAACAATGACACGAGGCCTGACAGCAAAATTTCTTTTATGAACCTTTTGAATAAAATATCGAAGCATACTTTCAGTAACATCAAAATCAGCGATAACACCATCTTTAAGAGGCCTGATAGCAACAATATTTCCAGGTGTTCTCCCCAGCATTTTTTTAGCTTCAGAACCAACAGCCAAAACTTTACCAGCATTTTTCTCTATAGCCACCACAGAGGGCTCAATTAAGACTATGCCTTTACCCCTCACTAAAACCTTAGTGTTAGCTGTTCCCAGATCAATAGCCATGTCTTTTCCAAACGGAAGAGCAAAAAAATCAAACATCGAAAATACCCCTTTCGCACTTTTTATCTTACTACAAAATGACTAAATAATAATTATACCATCTTTAATCTGAATTACCTAAAAATAACCAAGCTCTTTTAAGCTCGCGTACTCCCCGTCACCAATAATAACATGGTCTATTAAATCTATTCCAAGAATTTCTGCTGACTTAGTAAGTCTTTCGGTTAATAAAACATCGTCTTTGCTTGGATTTGGGTCACCACTTGGGTGATTATGAGCAACAATCACTCCTGAACCGCTATATTTAATCACTGCCTTAAATAATTCCCGCGGATGAACAATCGAGCAGTTTAGACTTCCGATTGAAATATCTGTTTCTTTTAACAACTCATTCTTAACATTTAGAACTAAAGCCTTAAAATATTCTTTCTCAAGGTGGCGCATCTTGGGAATAAGCAAATTAGCTACATCCTCAGGATTCGAAAGAGCAATTCGTTTTGCAGGAGAACTACCTGTCAGGCGCCTCCCTAATTCAAAAGCAGCCATAACCTGAGCTGCTTTGGCTTTGCCTACACCATTTATGCCCATTAGTTCTTGAAAACTGGCTTTACTTAAAAGACTTAAAGATTCAAACTTGCTCAAAATGGTTAAAGACAAGCCCAAAACGCTTTCACCTTCTCTTCCTGTTCCCATAATAATAGCCAGAAGCTCGGCATCGGACAAACTATTCACTCCGTAATGAAAAAGTCTTTCGCGGGGTCTTACCTCTAAGGGCATCTGTTTAATGGTCTGATAATGATTTATTTTTTTGTTAATCAATCCTAATCTCCCTGAAACCTACGGTTAAATTAGCCACAAAACCATTAAAGAAGCCAGTTAAGATAGCTGCTGAAATTAAAAAGGGCATTTGAAAAAGAATGCCTGGATGGCCAATAAGAATGACACCGAGAAAAAGCTGAGTCAAATTATGAGTGGTTGCTCCCAAAAGACTTATCCCAACCAAACTAAACTTGTTCTTAAAACACAAACAGAAAGCTATCATTACCAGGGCACTAATAAGCGCCCCAAAAAAACTATAAAGAAACGAGGCGGTTAAAAAAGTCCCGGTGATAATAGAACCAACAATTGTTCTAAATAAAACATTTAACAGACATTCACGCCACGAGTACAGGCAAAGAAGTAAAAGAGTAACAATGCTCGTTAGACCAACTTTGGCACCGGGTATCGGAAGTGGTGGAAAAAATAATGTTTCAAAAACATAAAGAACAATGCCAAAAGCTAAAAACAGAGAAAGAACAACTATCCTCTTTGTTCTCGACTCAATCCTTTTCACCTGCTCACCACATCTAAAAACTCTTCATTTTGACTGCCTGTTATTTTAACCAAAACCCTATTTGGTGCACAAACAATTATCTGATTTGGTTTTTCTATCCATCCTTGCTTGACACAAATTTTATTCGGGCAAACCGAAGAAACCATTTTAACTTTTCCTTCTCTAATTTCGACAACGCTTTTTCCATAAAAACCTTGAACTTCAACTTTTCTATTAACACTCAAATCGCAACAAACCACTTCTTCACCATTAGAAACAATAACAACCTGCCTGCCTTCACCTGATAATTTACCTACCTGAATTACCACGACAAAAGAAAAAATCGCAAGAGAAATTAAAAAAAAGAGAAGTATTTTATCATAGCGTGTTAGCATTGATTATCACTCAAATCAAACCCAGAAAATTCAACTTAGTTTAACATTCGAAAAATTAAGTGACAAGGAAAAAGCTAAGTAGTCACACAAGTGATTAGGCGTTGAACAATGCATTTGGAAGGACATTTTTCTGCACACTTGCCACAATTGGTACATTTTGCGTAATCAATAACAGCAATATTATTTTTAACCTTAATGGCTTCAAACTCACAAACTTTTTCGCATGCTTTACAGGCAATACATCCAACTTCGCAAATTTCTTTAATCGCTTTACCTTTATCAAGCGAAGAGCAAGCCACATGAACCTGAGAAGTTTCCGGGACTAAAGAAATAATTTTACGCGGGCAAGCCCCTACACATACTCCGCACCCGCGACATTGCTCCCAATCAATTTTGGGCAACTTGTCTTCTCCCATTTCAATCGCTCCAAAAGGACAACTTTTAACACAAGTTTCATGACCAAGACAACCATACACACAAAGGAGACAACCTCCTCCGATTTGCATCGCCATCTGACAATCTTTTTCTCCGTCATAAATATAACGAAGAGCAACTTCCCCTTTGCCTCCTCCGCAGCACACCCAGGCTTTTAGTGGAACAGCTTTCTCGGTAATTTCCACTCCCAGCACTTCAGCAATATGACCAGCTATTTCATGTCCCCCAGCAACACAAACTGTAGCTGGAGCTTCTCCGCTGACAATAGCCTCAGCTGCTCCTTCACAACCCGGAAAACCACAAGCACCACAGTTTGCGCCAGGAAGTAACCCTGTTATCTTCTCAACTCGCGGGTCAACTTCAACATGGAAAACTCTAGAAGCAATCCCTAAAAGTATTCCCAGGGCTAACCCTACCCCGCCCATAACCATTAATGCGTATTTAACTAAGGTCAAATCAATATTCATCGTATCTCACCTAAAGTCCAAATAATCCCGAAAAACCCATAAAAGCTAAAGACATAAGCGCTGCCGTAATGAATGAAAGAGGATAACCTTTAAGCCAACCTGGAACAGGCGCTATATCTGTCCTTTCTCTTATCGCGGCAAACATAATAATTGCCACCGCATAACCCATTGAAACTCCCAAAGAATAAACAATAGTTTCGGGAAAAGAGAAATGGTAAGGAATATTTAACTTCAAAAATCCTTTCTTTGCTCCTTCAGTCGCAGCCGCTAAAACAGCACAATTTGTTGTAATTAAAGGAAGATAAATTCCCATTGCTTTAAAAAGTGTCGGACTAACTTTTCGAATAACCATTTCTTCAAACTGAACTAAACTGGCAATAACTAAAATAAAGGCAGGGATATATAAAAACTCGCCCACGCCTAATGGAAGCAACAGGTAGTTCCAGACAACCCAGCTAACCGCACTCGCCATCGCCATAACAAAAATTACCGCTAAACTCATCCCAATAGAGGTCTCAACCTTATTGGAAACTCCAAAAAATGAACAGAGAGCAATGAACCGAACTAACAAAATGTTGTAGACTAAAAGAGCACCAATAAAAAGGAGAAAATATCTTTGTGGCTCGTTCACTTAGACTTCCCCCTATTTTGAATCAAATTAAGAACCCCTATAAAAAAGCCAAAAGTTAAAAATGCCCCCGGAAACTTAATTAAAATAGCCGGAGGTTGAAACCCTGAACCAAAACTTATTAAAGTGCGGTCAAAAAGAACTAACGAGCCACTACCAAAAAGTTCCCGAAAAGCACCCATAGCAATTAAAACCCAGGTAAAACCAACTCCCATTCCTAAACCATCTGCTAAAGAACGAAGAACACCGTGCTTATAAGCAAAGGCTTCAGCCCGACCTAAAATAACACAGTTAACCACAATTAAAGGAATCCAGATACCCAACCTCTCATAGATAGGTGGAAAGAAGGCCTTCATTGTTAAATCAACAATGGTAACAAAAGAAGCAATTATCACTATGAAAATGGGAATCCTTATCTTATTGGGCGTAAATTTCCTTAATAAGGAAACAATTACGTTTGAGGAGACCAAAACAAAAGTTGCCGCTAACCCTAAGAAAATTCCGTTTTCCATACGGGTAGAAACAGCCAGAACTGGACAAAGCCCAATCATTAACCGAAGTAGTGGATTCTCTAAAACTATACTTGCCTTAAAATCTTCCCAGATTACTTTCATTTACCCACCTTTATGTGTTTGGTAAAAATCTCACACGCCTCTCTTACGCCTTTGGCAACCGCTTTTGAAGATATAGTGGCACCTGAAATTGCATCAACATCTTTTTTAACTTCAAAAGGGTCACTCACTTTCTTGGCAGAAAACTGAGCTAAAAATGCTTCATCTGACATAACTTTAGTTCCAATACCTGCGGTTTCTTTAGAAACATCTAAGACCTTAATGCCAACAAGATTTCCCTCTGGATTAATAGCAACCGCCACCGCAATAGGACCGCCATACCCTTTAGGCGCCATCTTTATGGCAGTACCGATAATTTCTCCATTTGAAGTAATTTCAAAAATTGTCTCAAGTTCTGGAAACTTTTCTTTAAGCTCATCTACAAGCTCTTCTTTGGGACTAAGACTCAGTTCGCCTTCTCCAAATATCTTAAGAATGTCCTGATTGGCTCTTGCTATCTCTACGTCTTGCTGCGCTTTAATAATAGGAGCTGTGTAGGCGTAAGTAAGACCTAAGGTTCCTGCGGCAACCGAACAAACAACCATTAAGATTAAACCGAGTTTTATACTCTCAAGAACAGGATTTTTCACTAACTTATTTCACCTTTCCATAAACTCGTGGTTGAATATACCTATCCAACAAAGGAGTGCAAGCATTCATAAATAGAATTGAATAAGTTACCCCTTCTGGACAACCTGAATAATGTCGAAGAAGTATGGTCATGAAACCGCAGCCAAACCCGTAAATTAATTTAGCCTTACCAATTACAGGAGCAGTTACGTAATCCGTAGCCATAAAAAAGGCACCTAAAAGCAAACCTCCTGCTAGAAGATTAAAAGTCACATCCATCTTAAAAATTAAAGAAAAGAGCACTACTGTTCCAATGTAACTAAAGGGTATATGCCAGCTAATAATCTTTCGCCAGAAAAGAATGCCTGCTCCAACCAAAATTAACAAAGCCGAAACTTCTCCTATGCATCCACCTGTATTAGCTAAAAAAAGTGGTTTTATATACAAATGAGGAGTAAAAGAGGCGTTTCCTGCCTGTGCTTGCTTCATTAGGGCAAGAGGTGTTGCGCCTGAAACTCCATCTAACTTTCCTAAAGGAGAAGACCAACCAGCTGAAGCCATCGGTGCTGTCCAGGATAAAAGGAGAGTAGCTCGAGCAACCAGCGCAGGGTTAAAAACATTATACCCAAACCCTCCAAATAGCTGTTTTCCGAGGGTAATGGCAATAAAACCACCAATAACCGGTAGCCACCAGGGAATTTCGGGAGGTAAAGTCAGCGCTAAAAGAAGGCCTGTTAAAATAGCTGTGCCGTCATAAATGGTAATAGGAAGGCGACGGATTTTTTGAACTAATACTTCAGTAATTACCGCACTTAAAATAGACAGAACAATAACTTTAGCAGCAGAAAGACCATACAAATAAATACTCATTAAAGTAAGTGGCATAAGTGCAACAATTACCCAGTAAACAATTTTCTGAATAGTCTCGGATGTTTTTATATGTGGCGATGTTGAAACAATTAATTTTTTCGAGTTCATTTACCCCTGCTTCTTTTTATTTAAAATTTTTCCCTTAGCGTACTTTATAAGCTGAATTAGCGGCCTTTCAGCTGGACAAATATAAGCACATAAACCACATTCAATACAGTCCATCACAGAAAGTGCCTCAACTTTATCAATTAACTCAGCTTCTATGTATGTGCCAATAAAATTAGGCATCAGAAATATAGGACAAGCCTTAATGCATTGACCACACCTAAAACAGGGCCGCGGATTTGAAACCTTTACTTCCTCTTTAGTAAAGACAATTATTCCTGAAGTGCCTTTAACTACTGGAACATCTAAGGAAAACTGCGCATGTCCTGTCATAGGCCCACCCATAACAATTTTGGCAGGCTCCCCCTGAAATCCACCACATTCTTCAATTAAATGACCAATAGGTGTACCTATTTTTACCCTTAAATTTTTAGGATTCTTAACTCCCGAACCACTAACCGTAAGACACCTTTCGTACAAAGGTTTGCCTTTTCTTATCGCTTCCGAAATTGCAATGGTGGTTCCAACATTCTGAACAATTACCCCAACATCCATAGGTAGACCACCTGAAGGAACTTCCTTGTCTAAAACAGTTTTAATCAGGTGCTTTTCTGCCCCCTGGGGGTATTTGGTATCCAATCTAACTACCTTAATATCTTTTTCGTCAGAAACAGCTTTTTCAACTTGTTCAATTGCTTCAAGTTTATTCATTTCTATACCGATGTAAGCTTTCTTAACACCAATAACCTGCATAATTAACTTGCATCCATCAACTAACTCTTCGGTTCTTTCCAGCATGTTTCTCTCATCGCAGGTAATAAATGGCTCACACTCAGAACCATTAATAATAATGGTGTCAATTGTCTTTTCTTTTGGGGGAGAGAGTTTAACGTGAGTTGGAAAAGCTGCTCCACCTAAACCCACTAAACCTGCTTCTCTTACAGCCGCTCTAATTTTTTCAGGAGTAAGCTCGCCCTCAACAGGTTTATGTTTTACCTCTTCCTGTTTACCATCAGATTTAATAATCACACTTAAAACTTGATTACCTGTAAAATGAAGACGGGGCTCAATAGCTATAACTTCTCCTGAAACACTTGAATGAACAGGTGCGGAACAAAAAGCATCTGTGTCTCCTATCTTTTGACCAACCAGAACCCTTTCCCCAACTTGAACAAGAGGATTGCAAGGCGCGCCTGTGTGTTGCCAGAGATGGATAACTACCTCTTCTGGAACCGAGGCAACCTCAGTTGCTTTTTTGCTCGTCTTTTCTTTGTTTTCAGGAACATACAGTCCCCGGGGGAATACTTTTACTGCCATAATTTTTCCTGATTAAAGTCTATTAAAACATAAGAGTAAAAAAGCTAAAACTACTTTTCAAATACTTTCTTGTAAGTGGCAATGCTTATTTCTTGAAAGGCGAAATTAAACTACTGACTGGTCTTAATTTTAGCCTTGAAAGAAAATAGGGATCTCTCGTTCGGCGCTTTCTTTGGAGTCCGAACCATGAACTAAATTTTCACTTATATCTAAAGCGTAATCACCTCTAATTGTTCCTGGTTCCGCTTCTTTTGGATCGGTCGCCCCCATCATTTTTCTGACAATTGAAATTGCATTTTTCCCCGACAAAAGCATCACCACAACTTCTCCTGAAGTTACGTAGTCCACCAGGTCTTCAAAAAAAGGTCTACCTTGATGAATTGAGTAAAGTTTTTTTGCCTGTTCACGTGTGAGCTTAAGCTGTTTTAATGCTTTAAGGTTAAGCCCTCTTGATTCAAATCTATTAATAATCTCGCCAATTAACTTTTTTCTTACTCCATCAGGCTTAATCATGACAAAAGTATCCTCAACCATATTATCCCCCTCAAAATAATAATGTATTAAAGCGAAGTTTTACAGTAAGGGCAAACTACCCATTCTCGCATAAGCACCCGACCACAATTCGAGCAAGTTTTTTTTAAAGTTTTCCGACAATAAGGACAAATAAGAAAGTTGTCTTCAACAGGGTTACTACAAGCAGGACAAATAAGATTGGTTTTTTGAAGCAGGGCTTCTTTAGCCTTTATCTCAAGTTCTCTTTCCTTTGCATCTTCTAAATATTCCGAAGGTCTAAGAACGAGATAAACCAGCCAGCCAAAAACATTAAAAATCAAAACCACAGCTGCCCAGTAAAAAGCAATAGCTCCCCTTTTTTTAGCATCTCTATAGGTCCAGTAAATCAAACTAAAATAAAGAACAATTAAAAAAAGGACGCTCAAGCGCCACATCAACCTGAAAATCCACGACTCTGTAAATTTGAAAACAGAAACTAATGCATCCATTTTACTTTTTCCCTTTTAGAAATATATCAAAATATTAACTAAACTAATGAAAAGAATAAAGCCAAAAAAACAAAATATTTAAATTAAACCCTTATTTGCAAAATAAAGTTTAGCATCACCGACAGCATACAAAGAGCCAGTAATACAGATTAGATCAACTGGAATTGCTCTTCTTAAAGCCTCCTTAATTGCGTTTGGTAAATCAGGCTCAACTACTATCTTACATGAGCCAAGGCTTTTTGCCTTTTTGGCAAGTAAGTGCGCCGGGGTGCTTCGATAGGATTGATTTTCTGTAAAAATTACCAGCGAAGCCAGAGACATTAACTCCCTTAAAATCCCAACTATGTCTTTATCGTTTAAGATAGAAATGACCAAAATCAAATTTCGATAGCTAAATTCAGACCTTAAAGTTTGAGCAAGAGCAGCCGCACCGTGAGGATTATGGGCACCATCTAGAATAATAGTGGGGTTATCTTTAATTTTTTCGAGTCGACCAGGGGATTTTGCTTTCCTTAAACCTGTTTTTAATTTTTCTTCACTAAACTTTTCTTTTAAAAAAACCTCGACAGAAACAGTAGCTAAAGTGGCATTTACTGCCTGATGCTCACCTAAAAGATGCATCTTTAAACCTTCATAATTACCATAAAGTCCTTTAATTGAAATTATCTGAGAACTATTTTCTCTCCTTCTTTCTAAAAGAGAAAAATCTCGCCCAAGTAATTTAAGAGCCACACCTTCCTCTAAACATCTTTCTTCTACAACCTTTAATGCTTCAGGAACAAGATTTCCAGCGATGGCAAATGAGCCTTTTTTAATTATATGTGCCTTTTCCCAGGCAATCTCAGTCACTGTTTCACCTAATCTATCCGTGTGGTCTAAAGACACATTGGTAACCACCGAAACGACCGGAGCTTTAATCACATTTGTTGCATCCCAGCGGCCGCCCATTCCAACTTCCAATACAACACAATCAACTTTGACCTCATAAAAATATTGGAAAGCAAGAGCCGTAAGTATCTCAAACAAGCTAAACTTATCAGGATAAACTTCTTTTTCCACCTTTTTTAAAGAGGGTAAATTTTTCTCAAAAACTTCTACCAACTTCAGTTCAGGAATGAAACACCCATCGACGCAAAATCTTTCCGTATAAGAACAAAGATGAGGCGAAGTATAGTTACCTGCTTTAAGTCCGTGTTCAGCCAGGATTGAAGAAATTATTCTTGCGGTTGAAGTTTTCCCGTTTGTTCCAGTGAGATGAATAATAGATAAAGAGTCCTGTGGATTTCCGAGTTCTTTAAGAAGAGCTTGAATTCTCGCTAAACCAGGATTAATACCAAACTGATCGACAGAGTTAAAATACTCAACTAATTTAAAGTAATCCAAATCGCTTCCCTGTTTAAAATCATAAAAATTCGTTAGCTTTTAATCTGTACAAGCTGGTTCTCAAGCTTATTTATTTTCTCTAAAAGCACTTCTTTCTTTTCTTTTTCTTTCCTTACTATCTCTCCAGGAGCTTTTTTTAAAAATTCTCGATTAGCCAGCTTTTCTCCTATCTTCACAAGTTCCTTTTTTGCTTCAGCAATTTCTCCTTCTAATCTCAAACACTCTTTCTTAAAATCTATAAGCCCTGCTAACAGTAGAAAAACTTCAACTCCCTCTACAATTGCCATTGCTGAATGCTCCGGTTTTTCAAGTGAAATCTTGAATTCAGAAACATTCGCCAAACTTGTAATGTAAAGAGTGTTATCGCTTAAAATTCTTTTCTTCCCACTATCATGAAGAAAAACCACCACGCTTACCTTCTTTTCAGGAGGCACTTTAAACTCAGCTCTAAGAGACCTTATTGCCACAGTCACACTCATAAGTAAGCTCATTTCTTTTTCAATCTCATTGTTAATTAAAGAGGTATCGGTTTTAGGCCAGGGAGAAACAACAATGCTCTCTTTAGCCCCCGGCAGCTTCTGCCAAATCTCCTCAGTTATAAAGGGCATTATTGGATGGAGTAGAGAAAGTGTTCTTTCCAAAACATAAATGAGCGTATGCTGGATAGTTTGACGCCTGATACTATCAACTTCCCCGTAAAGAGAAGGCTTGCTCACCTCAACATACCAATCACAAAATTCGCTCCAGAAAAAGTCATAAAGAACTCTGCACACCTCGCTAACGTCATAACGCTCAAAAGCTTTATTAACCTGGCTTATTACATGATTGCACCTAGAAAGAATCCAGAGATCCGCCAGATTATATTTAAATTTTTCAGGCGGTTGATAATCTTTTAAGTTCATTAAAACAAAACGAGAGGCATTCCAGATTTTGTTAGCAAAATTTCGACTCATTTCAAGCTTTTCTTCGGAAAAACGCATATCCTGAGACTGGGCTTGAACAAGCAGACCAAAGCGGGTAGCATCAGTTCCATATTTTTCAATAAGGTCTAAAGGGTCAACCCCGGTTCCTAATGATTTACTCATCCTCTTTCCTTCAATGGTTAAAACTGTGGGATGAATTACAACCGTGTGAAAAGGAATATTGTTGGCAAACTTTAAGCCCGTCATAATCATCCGAGCCACCCAGAGATAAATAATGTCTCGGGCTGTGCTTAAAACGGAAGTGGGATAAAAATAAACTAAATCCTCTGTTTCCTCAGGCCAACCAAGTGTAGCAAAGGGCCAGAGAGCTGAGCTAAACCAGGTGTCTAAAACATCCGAATCTTGAACTAAGTTATGACTTTTGCATTTAGAACAAGAAGAAGGTTCTTCAAGTTGGACTATAATCTCGCCACACTCGCAATACCAGGCAGGTATCTGATGCCCCCACCAAATTTGCCTCGAAATGCACCAGTCTTTAATGTTTTCCATCCAATCAAAGTAAACTTTTTCCCATCGCTTGGGCACAAATTTAATTTTTCCTTCTTCCACAACCTCAATGGCTGGTTTCGCTAAGGGTTCCATCTTGACAAACCACTGTTCGGAAAGATATGGCTCAATAACAGTATGACAGCGATAGCAATGGCCAATGGCGTGAACGTGTCGCTCAACTTTCTCTAACAAACCACCTTCTTCTAAATCCATAATGATTGCTTCTCGTGCTCCATACCTATCCATGCCTAAGTAGTCGCCACCATTTTCATTAATCTTTGCATCAGGCGTGAAAATATTTATCCGGGAAAGATCGTGACGCTCGCCAATTTCAAAATCATTTGGGTCGTGAGCAGGAGTTACCTTAAGAGCTCCTGTTCCAAATGTCATACCTACAAAGTCATCGGCAATAACCGGTATTTCCCTATATGCACAGGGAAGGATGAGTGTTCGACCGATATAATCTTTGTAGCGCGAATCTTTAGGGTTAACAGCAACAGCCGTATCTCCCAAAAGAGTTTCGGGACGGGTAGTTGCAATGACTAAGTAACTATCTAAGTCTTTGAATGGGTATCTAATATACCAGAGATGACTTTCGACCTCTTCATGTTCAACTTCTATGTCAGAAAGAGCCGTAAGACAACGAGGACACCAGTTTATAATACGTTTACCTTTATAAATTAAACCTTCATGATATAAGTCAACAAAAACTTTCTTAACAGCTAAAGAGTAGCCCTCATCCATAGTGAAACGAGTTCTTTCCCAGTCGCAGGAACATCCCAGCTTTTTTAGCTGCTCAGTAATAGTGTCACCGTATTTTTCTTTCCATTCCCAGACGCGCTTTAAAAAATTTTCTCTTCCTAATTGCTGTCTGGTTAAACCTTCCTTAGCTAATTCTTTCTCAACGACATTTTGCGTTGCAATACCCGCATGGTCTGTCCCGGGAAGCCAGAGAGCAACATATCCTTCCATTCTTTTCTTACGGATAAGCATATCCTGAAGAGAGTTATTTAAAGCATGACCCATATGAAGAGAACCTGTGATGTTGGGAGGAGGAATTACAATAGTGAAAGGTTTTTTTTCTTTGTCTATTTTTGCGTAGAAATAACGCTTAGATAACCAGCGTGAATACCACCGGTCTTCGACTTCTTTCGGATTATAGGCTTTGTCTAGAATTTCCATGCCTTCACACAACACCTACTTCGAAAAATATTATTTAGAGTGCTTCTTCCCTTCTTCATATATTTCTTTTAACTTTTTTTCCTGCAATTTGCCTTCTTTGTAAGCATCGAGAAGCCGCACCGCTAAGCCGTCATCCCCCCTTCGAGCTTCCGAACCGTCGCATTCATCTAATTTTCTTCCAAGTAAACAATAGCTGCCTAAGAGAAACCAACGACATTCCTCACATCGACTGCCCATAGCAACCCCCTTATTTATACATAAAAGTATGAAATAGAGTTCTTTTTAAGTCAATGCTTAAACGAAGGAAAGACGCTTTAAAGATTATGCTATAATTCCTTTACAATATTTAAAAATCGGGAGAGCGATTTGAAACTAAGAAAGACAATTGTTTTAGTTTCTATATTCTCTGTCTTCGCCTGTTTCTTTCTAACTAATTACACCCTTGCAGTAACAAAAGAAAGTTTTGAGAATGTAAAAGAGGAAATTCTCGAAACCAAAGATGAGCTAAAGCAAGCTTTGAAAAAACATGCCTCACTAATTGCGGAAATAGAAAATTTAGAAAGCAAAATGGCAGAAGACATGAAATCTTTAGAAGAAACAGACCAGAAACTGGGCAAAAACGCGGAAAACTTAAGCAAACAGATTGTTTTTCTCTATAAAGAACGGTATTCGATTTTCACAATTTTTTTTTCCAGCAAAAGTATTGAGGATTTTGCTACAAATTTAGATTTTTTCGTTCGCTTAACCCGCCAAGAAGCTGAGTGTATTGAGGCTTTAAAGCAATCACAAAATGAAATAGAAAAACGAATTGAAGCGCTTGAGAAAGATGTCGATAAGAAAAAAACACTACTAAATGAGCTAAAACTTTTAAGAAAGAAGTTAGAAACTGAACTTAAAAATAAGCAAAATTTAAGCCAGGAGCTAGGGAGAGAATGGGCTCGTCAACAAGAAAAAGCCCGTAATTTACTCTCTCAAAAAAATAAAATCCCTCTTCCCGCAACAGGAAATTATGAGGAGGGTTGGGCAAGCTGGTATCGAATAAGGGGATTAACCGCGGCACATCGCACTCTTCCTTTTGGCACTAAAGTAAAGGTAACAAATTTGGTAAATGGCAAGGAAGTTATTATCACCATTAAGGATAGAGGACCTTATGTAAAAGTAAGAATCATTGACCTGTCTGATAGCGCATTTGAAAAGATATGCCCTTTAAGAAAGGGTCTGTGTTATGTGAGAATCGAAGTAATTTAAGCAAAAGCTTCTTCGGTTTCATCCATCCCCTCTTTAAGCAAAACAGGGGGGAGATTATTCTCTACAGTTTCCTTTGTCACCACACACTTTTTGATATTGTGAAGCGAAGGAAGCTCGTACATCACATCAAGAAGAATTTCTTCCAGAATTGACCTTAAACCGCGTGCTCCACCAACTCGCTTTAATGCTTTTTTCGCAATTGCTCGTAAAGCATCTTCTTTAAAGATAAGCTCAACATCGTCAAGAGCAAAAATTTTCTGGTATTGTTTGACTAAAGCATTCTTTGGCTCGACTAAAATTCTTATCAAATCATTTTCCGTTAAGTTGTCTACCGCAGTAACTACAGGAAGTCGGCCAACAAATTCAGGTATTAACCCGTATTTGATTAAGTCTTCAGGCAGAACCTGAGCTAAAATCTCTCCTATCTCTTTTTCTTCAAGTTTTTTTATATCCGCACCAAAACCCAAGCTTTTCTTGCCAATTCTCGACTCAATTATTTTCTCAAGCCCAACAAACGCCCCGCCGCAAATGAACAAAATATTGGTGGTATTTATTTGAATAAATTCTTGATGCGGATGCTTTCTTCCCCCTTGTGGAGGAACACTCGCGACAGTTCCTTCTAAGATTTTTAATAGTGCTTGCTGCACACCCTCGCCAGAAACATCTCTTGTAATAGAAGGACTTTCCGACTTGCGAGCAATTTTATCCACTTCATCAATATAGGCAATACCCATTTCGGCTTTTTTGACATCGTAATCCGCAGCCTGAATTAGTTTAAGCAAAATATTCTCCACATCCTCGCCCACATAGCCTGCCTCGGTTAAAGAGGTTGCATCTGCGATAGCAAAAGGTACATCGAGAATTTTAGCCAGGGTCTGGGCCATCAATGTCTTTCCGCACCCTGTAGGTCCGAGAATCAGTATATTGCTTTTTTGAAGCTCAACATCATCGGTTGTGCCCGAAAAAGCTTGAAGACGCTTATAATGATTATAGACCGCTACCGAAAGAATTTTTTTTGCCTGTTCTTGACCAACAACATAATCATTTAAGATTGCATATATTTCTTTTGGTCGAGGTAAATCAGTTAATTTAATATCAGTTTTTTCTAATTCTTCGTCGATAATTTCGGTGCACAGATTAATACACTCATCACAAATATAAACACCTGGACCGGCAATGAGTTTTCTTACCTGTCTTTGCATTTTTCCGCAGAATGAGCACTTTAAATGCTCATTCATATCCCCGATTTTTGCCATTTTAAATCCCTACTTTTTCCGTTTTACAATTACTTCATCAATTATTCCATATGTTTTAGCTTCCTCAGCAGGCATAATGAAATCTCTATCAGTATCTTTCTGAATTTTCTCCATTGATTGCCCGGTGCAAGATGAAAGAATTTCATCCAACAACCTTCTATTTCTTAAAATTTCTCTTGCTTGAATATCAATATCAACAGCCTGACCTGTTGTTCCACCGTGAGGCTGATGAATTAAAATTCTTGCATTTGGAAGAGAAAATCTCTTTCCCTTTGTTCCCGCCCCAAGTAACACTGCTGCTCCACTGGCTGCTTGACCAATACAAATTGTTGAAACATCAGGCTTGATATACTGCATCGTATCATAAATAGCCAGGGTGGAAGTAATTAAACCGCCAGGGCTATTTATGTAAAGATAGACATCTTTTTCCGGGTCTTCAGATTCTAAATACAGCAACTGCGCAATGACCAAATTTGCTACATGGTCATCGATTTCGCTACCTAAAAATATGATTCGTTCGCTTAAGAGACGAGAATAAATATCGTAAGAACGCTCTCCACGATTAGTTTGCTCAATTACAATAGGAATAAGTTGATTTTTCATTTCTAACTTTCTTTCTCCCCTTTCCGACTTCCTTTTTCTTCTTTAATGATAGCATTTTCAACAACCCAATCAAAAGCCCTTCTCAATCTTAAATCCTTTTTGAGCAACTCCGTATTCCCTGTTTTAGCTAATGTTTCCTTTAATTCGTCTGGAGATTTATTTATACTCTTTGCGTAAAAATCAATCTCGCTTTCTATATCCTCATCAGTTACTTCGATTTTTTCCTCATCAGCAATTGCCGCCATAATTAACTCCCGTTTTATCCTATTTGTTGCATCGCTGCGAAGATTTTCTTCAATTTCATCTATTGTTGAACGAGTCGCTTCTAAATAATCCTTAAGATTAAAACCACGTTCCCGAAGACCATATTCAAATTCCTCAATCATCTCGTCCACCTTGTTATCTATCATAACTGAAGGAATTTCGACCTTAGTTTTATTTATTAACTCGTTCATAATATCAGCTCTTACTTTTTGCTCTACCTGGCTCATTTTAGCTTCTTTAAGCCGCTCTTTCATGCTCTCACGCAAACCATCAAGACTATTAAATCCACCTACTTCAGCTGCAAATGCATCGTTTAGTTCGGGTAAAACTTTTTGTTTAACTTCCTTAACAAAAACTCGAAAATTCGCTTTCTTGCCAACTATATCAGGAAAAGCATAGTCCTGCGGAAACTCAACCATTATATCTTTTATCTCGCCTGCTCCCATACCAATTAATTGATCTTCAAAACCGGGAATAAATCTTTTAGAACCAACCTCGAGTAAAAAATCTTGCGCCGAACCACCCTCAAAAGACTTACCATCTATGTAGCCCTCAAAATTGATTAAGGCGAAATCCTTCTCTTTAATTGCCCGTTTTACAGGCTCAAGTCGAGCAAATTTATCCCGCAAAATTTCAAGTTGTAAATTTACTTCCTCATTGCTTACCTCGACTGGGCTCTTTTTGATCTTTATTCCCTTATATTTAACTGGTTTTACTTCTGGTTCCACCTCAACCTCAACACTAAAAGCAAACAGCTCATCTTTTTTAAACTGATTTATGTCCATATCTACTTTCGGTTGTGAAACAGGCTTTATTTTCGAAGCCTCCACCGCCATAAAGTAAAAAAGTGGAAGCGACTCCTTTATCGCCCGTTCTAAAACTACTTCTGTACCAACTTTTTTATCAATAACAGAAGAGGGAACTTTCCCTTTTCTAAAGCCATCAAACTTAACTTCCTGGGCTATAGCTTGATATGCCTTGTCAATAGCTTTGCGAACATCGCTCTCAGGTACCTCAACTTCCAGTCTTACCTTATTTTTTTCAATCTTTTTAACTGCTGTTTTCAAAAAAATCCTCCTTATATTAAATTGCCGCTAAAACTGGTGCCGAGGGCGGGACTCGAACCCGCACAGTCTTGCGACTACAAGATCCTAAGTCTTGGGCGTATACCAAATTTCGCCACCTCGGCATCTAAAATCGAAGCCTGCAATCCTACCACTCAGCCCAAGTGGGCCGTACAGGATTCGAACCTGTGACCTTGGGATTAAGAGTCCCCTGCTCTACCAGCTAAGCTAACGGCCCAAAATCGGTTCATAGTTA
>CAMTWV010000002.1:0-160664 GCA_947085535.1 uncultured Actinomycetes bacterium
AGCCCACAACAATGGGGCGAACGGTTGATGAAGAATCAGAATTTTTCCAGGCAGCAGGGGCGGCTGGTATTATTGCGACGAGACTACTTGGAAAAGGATAAAAAGTAAAGTTAAGTAGAGATTAAGATTAAGGATAAGGTAACATTTTCTTTTTTATATTTTATTTTTTAGTTTGAACTTACTGCCCGCCTGCCAGCGCCTGATGCCGCAGGCTATGGCGGGCAGGCCGACTCCCGACTAATAAAGGATAATGGATGAACGATAAATATAAAACTTTGAAATCGGAGTGTAAGTTTAAAGGCGAAGTTATTGAGTTAAACGTGGACTTAATAGAAATGCCTCACGGCGAGATTGCCGAAAGGGAATATGTGAGGCATAAAGGTGCAGTGGCTGTTGTAGCGGTAACTTCCGAAAGAAAAATAGTTTTGGTTAATCAATATCGCCATCCAACTAGCAATTTTTTACTGGAAATTCCAGCTGGCAAGTTAGATGAAGGAGAAGATTTGTCAGATTGTGCCGTTAGAGAGCTTGAAGAGGAAACAGGTTACTTATGCGGTTCTCTAACTAAACTTGCCACGTTATATACTACTCCTGGTTATAGTGATGAATTGCTCCACCTTTATCTTGCTCAAGATTTGCGTCAAGGTAAAATAAAGCGTGAAGAAGGAGAGGAAATGCACTTAGAGGTGTTAGAAGTGTCTTTAGATGAGGTTTTACAGATGATAACTCAGGAGAAAATTAAAGACGGTAAGACTATTTGCGGTATATGTTTAGCGCAAACCCTTAGTTATATATAAAAATATAAAATTTCAGGCCAAGAATGGTTTAAGTGGAAAATTTTATCAGAGAGTTTATCAATTATTTAAGTGTGGAGAAAGGGTTTTCAGCTAATACGCTGGAGGCCTATCAAAGAAATTTGCTGAGATACACTGCTTTTTTGAAGAAAAAAAATCTTACCTTAAATGAGGTTGATCATCACGATATTATTAAATATTTGCATGATTTAAAAAATAAAGGATTGTCAGCTGCCTCTATTGCTCAGCATGTTTCAACCATTAAAAGTTTTCATAAGTTTTTGGTGAGAGAAAACTTTGTTAAAAATTTTCCAGTTGAGGATTTAAAGTCACCTAAAAAATCTCGCAAATTACCCCGCACTTTTTCAGTAAGAGAAATTGAACAATTGCTTTCCTCTCCATTTGGGAAGTCAGTCACCGATTTAAGAGATAAAGCCCTGCTTGAAGTAATGTATGGAGCTGGCTTAAGAGTTTCTGAGCTTGTATCTCTTAATATTGAAGATATTGATTTTGTTTCAGAATTCATCAGGTGTTTTGGGAAGGGGTCAAAGGAGCGCCTTGTTCCAATTGGAAAATATGCCTTAGAGGCTCTTTCTGAATATATTCGGCAGGGGCGTTCTGAATTGATGAAAAAAAGAAGAACTCAGGCTCTTTTTTTAAATACTCGCGGAGGAAGACTTACTCGACAAGGTTGTTGGAAGATTTTAAAGAAGTACGCGGAGAAAGCAGGTTTAAAAGATGTGCATCCACACATGCTTCGTCATTCATTTGCCACGCACTTGTTAGAGGCAGGTGCTGATTTAAGAGCAGTTCAGGAAATGCTTGGACATGCCAGTATCTCAACTACGCAAATTTATACTCATGTAAGCAGAGAGCATTTGAAAGAAGTTTATATGATGGCGCATCCAAGGGCGTCAAGACGCTAGATAGAAATTTTAAATTGTTAATGGGGGAGTTAGTGAAAAAAGCAGAATTCAGTCGGGCTATAATTATCGTTTTAGATAGTGTCGGGGTAGGGGAACTTCTTGATGCAGGTAAATATGGCGATAAAGATAGCAATACCTTAGCTAACACTGCAAAAGCAGTGGGTGAGTTAAACCTTCCAAATTTTCAAAAATTAGGCTTAGGAAATATTATTGAGATTGAAGGTGTTCCATCCTCTGAGGATCCTCTGGCTTCTTATGGCAAGATGGCTGAAAAGTCAGCAGGTAAAGATACCACTACGGGTCACTGGGAGCTTATGGGCATTTATCTTTCCAAACCTTTTCCTGTCTATCCTGATGGTTTTCCTCAAAAGATAATCGATGAATTTGAAAGAAAAATTGACAGGAAAATCCTATGGAACAAACCAGCTTCAGGAACGGAAATAATTAAAAAATTAGGAGAGGAACACATTAAAACAGGATGTCCCATAGTTTATACATCTCAAGACAGTGTTTTTCAAATTGCTGCACACAAAAACAGTATTCCTCTTGATGAACTTTATAGAATGTGTGAGGTTGCTCGTGATATTTTAAAGGGTGAGCACAATGTTTGCAGGGTTATAGCAAGACCCTTTGTCGGTGAGTCGGGCAACTTTACACGGACTGCTGAAAGACGTGATTATTCCGTCAAACCGCCTGCCAGGACAGTTTTGGATTATGCGATAAATTCAGGGTTAAAAGTTTTTGCTGTTGGAAAGATAAATGAGATTTTTGCCAATCAAGGAATAACTGAGTCAGTCCATACTAAAAACAATATGGATGGAATTGATAAAACTTTGTATTTTATGAAAAGACTTGATAAAGGTATTATTTTTACCAATCTGGTCGATTTTGACATGCTTTGGGGGCACAGAAATGATGTTTTTGGTTACGCAAAAGGATTAGAAGAAGTGGACAAAAGAGTGCCAGAAATTATTGAGTCTCTCAGAGAAGATGATGTTTTAGTTTTTACAGCAGATCACGGTTGCGATCCGACCACAGAAAGTACCGACCACTCAAGAGAATATGTTCCGCTCCTTATTTATGGAGAAAGAATTAAAAAGGGTGTTAACTTAGGAATCCGCAAGTCCTTCTCCGATTTAGGCAAAACCATCTCCGAGCTTTTAAGTTTTCCCGTTTCAGTTAAAGGGGAAAGCTTTGCAGAAATGATAGTGATTTAGTGTGAAATAACCACTATCATTTTTTTGATTGTTTAAAATTTCTTTTTTTGTGGGTCGGATAACAGCTCTGGGTTGCGCCCGCCTGCCAGCGCCTGAAGACGCAGTCAATGGCGGGCAGGAATTGAAACATTTCCAGAGGATAAGTTTCCCCATTCCAAAGAACTTGTTTACAGCCTACCCATAAGTGTGTTAGCTATAAGGAGAAAGAAAGCTTTCGTAGAAGTAGAAGAGGAAAGGAGAGGAACTCTCAGGTGATGATTAAAAATGTTTTTGTAACAGGAAAGCCTGGCTCGGGTAAGACTATGCTTATAAGGGAGTTAATTGAGGAACAATAAAATTTACCTCTGATGAATTCACGGATTTTGAGTTAACTCCTTTTAACAGGGAAGAAGTAAAAAATTCAATAAAGAAGATTTTACTGGATTAACCCCGTAAAATTTGGGTTAAACTTAAATATTGTTACTAATTAAAGTTTCTGGTATTGTCTCGCATAGATTATTCATCATTAAGAGAGGTATAAATGAGGGCATATGACATTATAGCTAAAAAGCGCGATGGTAAAAAACTTACCTTAAGTGAACTTGAATTTATGGTTAGTGGATTTGTTAAAGAAGAAATTCCTGATTGTCAAATGGCGGCGTTTCTTATGGCTTGTTATATCAAAGGATTGGATATTGAGGAAACCGTTACTTTAACACAGGTTATGGCTTCTTCTGGTGAGCAAATTGATTTAAGTTCAATTTCTGGGGTTAAGGTTGATAAGCACAGCACGGGTGGTGTGGGAGATAAAACAACACTTGTTTTAACACCTCTGGTTGCCTCAGTTGGCGTGCCAGTTGCTAAGATGTCAGGACGAAGTTTAGGTCATACCGGGGGAACCTTAGATAAACTCGAGTCTATCCCAGGATATAAAGTTAGTCTTTCGATGGAAGAATTTGTGGGACAGGTGATGCGAATTGGTCTCGCTGTTATCGGGACGGGCGAAAATATTAATCCTGCCGACAAGAAAATTTACGCTTTGCGTGATGTAACCGCAACTATTTCCAGTCTTCCCTTAATTGCTTCGAGCATTATGAGTAAAAAAATTGCTGGTGGGGCGGAGGCAATAGTTTTGGATGTTAAAGTTGGTTCTGGCGCTTTTATGAAAAGCCAAAAAGAAGCGGAAGAGATAGCTAAGTTGATGGCAGATATTGGTAAAAAAGCTGAACGAAAAACCGTGGCTGTCATTACTAATATGGACGAGCCGTTGGGCTTTGCGGTGGGGAATGCGCTTGAAGTAAGAGAGGCAATTGAAACACTTAAGGGAAAAGGCCCAAAAGATTTAGAGGAGCTTTGTTTGGAACTCGGGGCACAGATGCTCTTGTTGGCCAAAAAAGCAGGAGATTTGAGCGAGGCTAAAAGTATGTTGAAAGAGGTGATAACTTCAGGGAAAGCTTTAGATAAGTTTTCACAGTGGATTGTGGCTCAAGGTGGAGATGGTAGTGTCACGGAATCTTATAGGTGCTTACCTCAGGCAAAAATTGTTTCTGATTATTTAGCCAAAGAGAGCGGCTATATTTTCTCTGTCAATGCTGAAGAAGTTGGTAGGGCAGCGATGATTTTAGGAGCTGGCAGGGAAAGCAAAAAAGATAAAGTAGATTTAGCCGTTGGTCTTGTCTTTAAAAAGAAGGTTGGTGACTATGCTGAGAAAGGTGAAGTATTAGTAGAAATTTACGCAAACGATATGGAAAAGCTTGACCAAGCGGATACGATTATAGATAATGCTATCAATATTGAGAAAGAAAAACCCAAAAAAAAGCCACTTGTCCTGAGCACAGTCAAAGAATAGCTTAAGTGGAGGTAAAATGGCTAAAAATATTTTAGAACTTATTGGAAATACTCCTGTAGTTAAGATTAATAAATTAAATCCAAACCCAAATGTAACCATTTATGCCAAGCTTGAAATGTTTAATCCAGGTGGCTCTGTTAAAGATAGGATTAGCAAATATATGATTGAGGCGGCAGAGAAAACAGGTGAGCTTAATAAGGATAAGGTTGTCCTTGAGGCAACGAGAGTCAAGTCCTAAAAGTTCTGTAAATTCCTCCATAGCTTAGGATACCCCGATTACTACCGGGTCATTGGCAATCGATTCTCTGTCTGAATATTCCTCCTCGCGCAGCTCCTCCATGTTAAGGTAGCGTTTGCTGGTAATCCACTCCTCTGTCTGCTCGATAGCTAGAGCCGAGATGGGTCTTACAGCTGAATCCGAGTTCGGGAGTATCCTTATCACCCTGGTAGGAGAAAAAGGAAAGTCTATTTAATCTCACCGTGTTATAATTTATCTGGTAAATGGAGGGAATATGCAGGTAATTATTAGTCATGTGAATGCTGATTTTGACTCGTTGGCTGCCATGGTTGCCGCTCAAAAGATTTATACGGCAGCGAAACTGGTTTTTAGCGGGTCACAAAACAGGAATGTTAAAGACTTTATTTCGCTTCATGGAGAAGTTCTTGACTTTGTCGATATTCGACAAATAGACAAAAAAGCGATTGAGCGGCTTATTGTTGTGGATACAAGAATAGCTGATAGATTAGGTGAGTTTGAAGATTTAATTGATAAACCACGCATTGGAATAATCGTTTACGACCATCATCCATCAACGGAAGAGGATTTAAAACCGACCCACGACTATTCTGAAATTACAGGAGCAACCACGACTATCCTGGTGAAAATAATTCGGAAGAAAAAAATCGAGATTTCACCTTTTGAGGCAACACTTTTTGCTTTGGGCATTCATGAGGATACAGGTTCTTTAACTTATCCAACAACTACTCCCAATGATGCTGAAGCAATTGCCTACTTAATGACAAAGAAAGCTAATGTGCATGTAATTAATCAATTTTTAAATCGTGTCTTAACTGAGGTGCAGCATAAACTTTTAAGCGATTTGTTAAAAACCGCACATCTGGTTAATGTAAACGGTGTTGATATTTTGTTTGCTTATGCTGATGCAGAGGATTACATTGACGGCGCCTCGGTTGTCACTTATAAATTGGGAGATTTGGAAAATGCCGAAGTTGTTTTCAATTTTATTAGGATAGGAGATCGGATAAATATTATAGGACGAAGTAAAATCGACGAAGTTGATGTGGGGCTTATTTTGTCTCGATTCGAAGGAGGCGGACATCCGCAAGCTGCTTCAGCAGTGGTTAAAACTCGAGATTTAAGAAAGATTGAGCAAGAATTAATTGAGGTGTTGAAAGTTTCAGTTCGGAAACCATTGGTTGCACAGGAGATAATGTCTAAACCTGTTCGAACAATTGATGTGAAAACAACCATTCAGGAAGCAAGTAAAGCCCTGCTAAAATTTGGCCACACAGGTCTTCCGGTGGTAGATAAAGGAAAGCTTATGGGAATGATTTCCAGAAGAGACCTTGATAAGGCAGTTCGTCATGGTTTAAGTCACGCACCCGTAAAAGGATTTATGTCTCATCAAGTAATTACGGTCAGTCCTGAGGCGCCTTTGCATGAAATGCAAAAACTTCTTGTTGAAGAGGGGATTGGTCGTTTGCCTGTGGCAAGCGATGGAAAAATAATTGGCATTGTTACCCGAACAGACCTTTTAAGAGCACTGCATGGTGACGATTACCTATCAGAATTTAAATCAGAAAGTAAGATAAGCAAATTTACCCGAAAAGAGATAGTTGAAAAATTTGAACAACTTCTCCCTAAAAACATTCGGAAACTTCTTAAAAATCTGGGAATTATGGCAGATAAGTTTGATCAGAATGCTTATCTGGTTGGTGGTTTTGTTAGAGATGTCTTAATGGGCTATCCAAATCTTGATATAGATATAGTGGTGGAGGGGGATGGGATTTCTTTTACTCGAGAAGTGGTAAAAAAATTTGGTGGTCGAACTCGAGCTCACAAAAAATTTGGGACAGCTGTAGTAATATTTCCTGATGGTTTCAGAATAGATTTTTCTACTGCAAGAACTGAGTTTTATGAAAAACCTGGAGCTTTACCTCAGGTTGAGTTTTCTTCTATCAGGCAGGATTTATATCGTCGAGATTTTTCCATAAATGCGATGGCTTTTGCTTTAAATAGTTCAAAGTTTGGTCAAGTTCTTGATTTCTTTGGGGGCAAGAAGGACCTGAAGAATAAACAAATAAGGGTACTGCATAATTTAAGTTTTGTTGAGGACCCAACTCGAATTTTCAGGGCAGTCAGATTTGAACAGCGTTACGGTTTTCAAATGACTAAACACACTGAAGAGTTAGCTAGAAGAGCGGTTGAGACTGAACTTATTGGAGAATTAACAACTGTTCGGATTAGAGATGAGCTTATTCCAATACTTTCTGAGGACACTGCCTGGTTTGCCTTGAAAAGACTTTTCAAGTTGGGGGCATTAGCTCATTTACATCCTCGGATTAAAATAGACCTTACGCTTAAAAAATTGTTTGAGCAAATAAGAGTAGCAAATCTTGAACTCGAACCCTATTTTTCTAAAAAAACTCGTCTCTGGATAACTTATTTGATGGCTCTATTGAGGGATTTGACTGTAGAGGAGATTAATGAGTGGTCTAAACGGATGAAGCTTAAAAAATTGGACGCTTTAAATTTAGAAGAAGGCGTTTCAATGATTTCTGGAGCGGCAGAAGAGTTAGGCAAGAAACTAAAGAATAGCGAATTATATTTTCTTTTGAAAAACCTTTCTCAAGAGCAACTTATTTTGTTTTATGCAATTTCGAAGAAAGAAGAGAGAACAAAAATAATTCGATTTCTAAGGGAGCTTAAGAGTATTAAGCCAACAATTAATGGAAATAAGTTAATTGAGTTGGGCTTTCAACCTTCACCGCTTTTTGGTAAAGTTTTGCATGATTTACTCTGTGCACGACTTGATGGTCTGGTTAAAACTGAAGAAGATGAAATAAATCTGACAAAAAAAATGATGAAGGAGATTTAAAGATTGGACTATTTAGTTGAGCTTATTTTGGTTATACCCGCATTGCTTCTTGCGGTGACGGCGCATGAATTTTCTCATGCGAAAGTAGCTGATGTTTTAGGTGACCCCACACCAAGACATTATGGCAGATTATCCTTAAATCCAATTAAACACCTGGACCCAATAGGCGCACTCATGATTCTTCTAGTTCACATTGGATGGGCAAAACCTGTTCCAATAAATCCTTCATATTTTAGAAATCCCAGGCAGGGAATGTTATATGTAAGCTTAGCAGGACCTCTGGCTAATTTTACTGTCGCTTTTTTTGTAGGCTTGGTTTTTCGTTTTACTCAGAATATATTGCCTGATTTGCTTCTTTTAATGCTGTTTTTTGTGGTAGAAATAAACATCTGGCTGGGTTTGTTTAATTTAATTCCTATTCCGCCGCTTGATGGTTCAAAAATTCTGGCTGCGTTTCTTTCTCAAGAAACATTAAGGGCTTATCTTGCGTTTGAAGGATATGGGATGATTTTATTAATCTTACTTTTAACCGTTTTTCGCCCAGCGTTTTTAATGGTTTTTGTTCCGTTGCATAATTTATTAAGGTACTTGTTTCTTGGTTTTGCTTAAATTTTAATTAGGAAAGGATTGTCTATGAGAAAAAGAGTTCTAAGCGGGAATCGCCCAACAGGCAAATTGCATATCGGTCACTATCATGGCGCTTTAAAGAATTGGCTTAAATTGCAGGATGAACATGAATGCTTTTTCTTTGTGGCAGATTGGCATGCGTTAACGACCAATTATGATAATGTTTCAACTTTAAAGAATGATATACAGGAGATGGTAATTGATTGGCTAGCTCTTGGTCTTGACCCTCAAAGATCGGTTATTTATAAGCAATCGAATCTTTCTGAGGTGGCTGAACTCAATCTTTATCTATCAATGATTACTCCTCTGGGTTGGCTCGAACGCTGTCCTACCTATAAAGAACAACTTCAGGAGTTAAAAGAGAAAGATATTGCCACTCATGGATTTTTAGGTTATCCCGTTTTGCAGGCTGCCGATATTTTAATTGTTCACGGAGACTTTGTTCCAGTTGGCGAGGACCAGTTGGCTCATCTTGAGCTGACACGGGAAATTGCCCGAAGATTTAACTATCTTTATGGTGATTATTTTAGAGAGCCTCAAGCTTTGCTCACTGAGGTAAGACGGTTGCCGGGCATTGATGGACGCAAAATGAGTAAAAGTTACGGAAATGCAATTTTTCTTTCAGATTCACCTGAGGAGATAAAAAAGAAAGTACGACAGATGATTACAGATCCTCAAAGAGTCAGGCGAACAGACAAAGGGCATCCTGAAGTTTGTACCGTATTTGCTTTACATAAGGCTTATAGTTGGGACATATTAAAAGATATTGAAACCCAATGTCGCGAAGCTTCAAGGGGTTGCACGGAATGCAAAGGTATTTTAGCTGAAAGGATAAGCGAATCTTTGGTTGATTTTCGAAAGAAGCGCGCTGAGCTGGTTAAAAATCCTGAAATTGTATCTCAAATCCTTAAAGAGGGAGCGGATAAAGTAAAACCAATAGCCAGTAAAACTCTTAATGAAGTTAGAAAGAGGATGAATGTTGAGTGAAAAGAATAATCAAGAGACGAAAGTTAAGAATTGAGTTAATGAAAAACGGAGAATGAAGAATGAAAAATTGTAAAGAAAAATTTAAAAAGAAAAGCGCATTTAAAAACATTTTTAATTTTGCATTGTAGTTTTTCATTTTTATTTTTTCACTTGCAACAACTACCAATTATCGACTACCGACTGCAGACTATAAACTATTGAGCAAACGGAAGTGAGCGAGCTAAAAATGACTTATCAGGTTAAGATTGATGTTTTTGAAGGTCCTTTTGACCTCCTTTTAACTTTAATTTCCCGACAAAAAGTAAGTATTTATGATGTTCCAATTGCGACAATTGCAAGGGAATATCTCACTTATTTAAATGGAATGCGCGAGCTTGATTTAGAAATTGCCAGTGAATTTTTATTAGTGGCGGCGACTTTGCTTGACATAAAAGCGCAAAGTTTGTTACCTCGAGAAACAGAAGAGGAATTAGAGGGTGGGGGATCATATTACAGAGAGGCGAAAGAAGTTCTTATTGCCCGATTGCTTGAGTATAAAAAGTTTAAGAATGTGGCCTTAGAATTAGCCGGACGATTTGAGGCGGAAAGTAAATATTATCCTCGTGATGTAGAACTTGAAGAACCGTTTATGAAACTTTTGCCGGATTATCTTGAAGGAATTGGCGCTGACTATTTAGCAAAGCTTGCAGGCAATTTAATTGCCAGAACAAAAGAGTTTATAAATATTATCCAAATTCCTTTAATTAAAGAGATTAACATCGAAGAAAAGATGGATGAAGTGGTAAAGAAATTGATAAAATCGGGGCACCAGACTTTCAAAAAATTAACCTCGAGTTGTCAAACTAAAGCGGAAATAATCGCTGTTTTCTTAAGTGTACTTGAGCTTTACAAAAGGGGACTTCTCTCTTTGCATCAAGCGGTAACCTTTGGTGAGATTGAGATAGAGCTGGTTGAAAATTTTAGTTGAAGGTGAGAAAAATAGAAAAAGAAGAACTTAGAAACATAATTGAATCCTTATTATTTGTTTCAGACGAAGCTGTCTCTTTGAAAAAATTTGCAGAAATTCTAGGGGTAAGCGTAGTCGAAGTTGAAGAGATTCTAAAGAACTTAAAGGATACCTATCAAGAAGAAAACAGAGGTTTTCAGTTAAGAGAGGTAGCCGGGGGGTATCGGTTATTCACTCATCCGGCAAATGCTTCGTTTATTGAGAAATTTGTAGTTGCTTCAGATTTCCGTAAGCTGACTCAGGCGGCTTTAGAAACACTGGCGATTATTGCCTACAAACAGCCTGTAACAAAAAGCGAAATAAGCGCAATCAGGGGTGTTAATATAGACACTGTCTTAAACTCGCTTATCGAAAAAGATCTGGTTAAAGAAGTAGGAAGGGAAAGTGTCCCAGGCCAACCCATTCTTTACGGAACAACAAAAGCATTTCTTGAAGCGTTGGGTTTTAAAAGCTTAGATGATTTGCCGCCTCTTGAGGAGTTTGAGCCAGATGAGGAAACACGCAGGCAGTTGGAGTTAAAACTTACGTCGGAACAGTCAGAAGATAGTCAAAACGGGGGTTAACTGGGGTTAAATGGAAAGACTACAGAAGATAATGGGGCGAGCCGGTATTGCTTCTCGAAGAAAATGTGAACAATTAATTATTGAAGGACGGGTAAGATTAAATGGTGAAATTGTTCGTGAACTCGGGGTTAAAGCAGACGCTTCACATGACACGATCGAAGTTAACGGCAAGCGCTTAAATTTCGAAGAAGAAAAGGTCTATTTGATATTAAATAAACCCAGGGGTTGCTTAACTTCAGTGAGCGACCAGTTTGGAAGACCTACCGTTATTGATTTGATAGGCGAGGAAGAAGCAAGACTTTTCCCGGTCGGTCGTTTAGATCAGGACACAGAAGGCTTATTGTTGGTGACCAATGACGGTGAGTTTGCCTTTAGGCTTACTCATCCAAAATATAAGGTGCCCAAGACATATTTTGCTGAGGTTCGTGGTTTTCCCCAGACTAACATTATTAATTGTTTGAAAACCGGCATAATGCTTGAGGAGGGTTTAACCGCTCCGGCTGAGGTTAAGGTAGTGGAAAGAAAAGAAAAAAGCACCGTGGTGGAAATTATCATCAGAGAAGGAAGAAAAAGGCAAATTAGGCGGATGTTTGATAAAGTTGGTCATCCCGTTATAAAGCTTAAGCGGACTGCTCTTGGACCAATTAAACTAAAGGATTTAGCTTTAGGCACCTATCGGTTGTTAGCTCCTTTTGAAGTAGATATGCTCAAGCGGGCAACAGGCTTAAAATAATTTTGCCATTTTTTGTTTGACAATCGGATTACAAAGCGTAATATTTAAATTAAGTAGCAGCAATTTAATAATATTGAAAAGCTCTGATAATGGCATTGATAAATTCTTTTTTCATTAGTTCAAGGTGGAATCTAGATGAAAAAGGAGGTGAAGAAGTTGAAAAGGCTAAAATTTTTGTTGGTTACGCTGATTGTCCTGGTGCTACTCTTGAGTCTGGGCGTTGCAGGAGTTTCTTCCTCTTCAGCTACGCAGCAGTTTGGCGCAGGACGGATTTTAGTGAAATTTGTTCCCGGTGCAGCGGCTGCGGAAGTCGCTAACGCGCATCGGGCTGTGGGTGGCGCTATCGTTGAGACAATCCCAGGCATTGATGTGCAAATAGTCAGAGTGCCTGCAGGCAGAGAGAAAGAACTCGTCAGCCGCTATCTCCGAAATAAGAATGTGCTCTACGCTGAACCTGATTTCATCGCTCAAGCAAGCGTGGTCCCCAACGATACATATTTCAGCAATCAGTGGGGTATGAGCAAGGTTGAAGCGCCCCTGGCCTGGGATGTTTCAAAGAGTAGTTCTAACATAAGGGTTGCTGTTCTTGATACCGGCATTGACGCTGGCCACGGCGACATTAAACCGAAAGTGGTGGCTGCTAAGAATTTCACTACCAGCAAGACAGTGAGTGATCGAAACGGTCATGGCACGCATGTTGCGGGAATTGCTGCGGCAGTGACCAATAATTCTAAGGGTGTAGCCGGTCTTGGTTGGAACGCCAGCCTCATGAACGGAAAGGTGCTCGGAGACGACGGAAGTGGATTCTACTCCTGGGTAGCAAGCGGCATTGTCTGGGCGGCTGACAACGGCGCCAAAGCAATCAATATGAGCTTGGGCGGGTCTTCTCCCTCTAAAGTCTTGGAGGATGCGGTGAATTATGCGTGGGACAAAGGATCAGTTCTGGTTGCCGCGGCTGGTAACAACAACACCAGCGATCCAGTCTACCCAGCCTTCTACGCCAATGTGATTGCCGTTGCCGCCACTGACCAAAATGACAATAAGGCAAGTTTTTCGAGTTTCGGTAGTTGGGTTGATGTATCAGCGCCAGGAGTAAACATTCTCTCCACTTATCCAAGGACGGGCATAGTTGACCGCTACGCGTGGCTGAGCGGAACTTCCATGTCCAGTCCCCACGTTGCCGGGCTCGCCGCGCTCGTATGGACTACTACTTTTGGCAGTGATAAAGTCTCGGTGCGAGACCGCATTGAAAGCACAGTGGATCCTCTTAATGATACCTCAATCGGAAAAGGAAGAATTAATGCTGCCAAAGCCGTTGGGGCAAAGTAGGTAGCAGACGTGATGTGTTGACCTGGACGGTGATGGTCTATGGGATCCTGTGGAAGTTCAAAATAAACTGCAGGCAACAGCTGATGACCTAGGTGCAGTTGGTCGAGATGACCTTTATGGTTATGGGCTAGTTGATGCCGAAAAAGCAGTGATTTTTTAACAGACTGGACGTGCAATCCTGTAGCTAATGTGGAAACAAGCGATTCAATAACAATTTAATATTTAAGTAATATGCTCAGGCGGGGAGGGCTAAATCCCCGCTTTTTTATTTTTGCTATTTTATGGATGGGATTGTTCTTGGGAATTGAAAGCTAACAATAGTTAAATTTTGAGGTTGACTAAATCTTGAGTTTACTTTATATTGATTTAAAATTTAATAAGGGTTTTAGGTGTAAGGGAAGTGCTGTGACCTGCCCGCCATTGCCTAAGGCTTCAGGCGCTGGCAGGCGGGAAGTCAGCCACGGACCCGCCACTGTGACCCCGATCCTTATTGTGGGGAAAAATCTTTTTAACAATCTCGCGAATCAAGCGGGATAAAGTCACTGCCTGACAGGGTGGGAAGGCGAGTTAAAGAGTCGGGGAAGTCAGGAGACCTACCTAAAACAATAAAAGTACCTTCGCGGAGTGAGGTGAGGAAAATGAGAAAAGAAACTTAATCCTTGTGCGAAGCAAGGATTTTTTGTTTTTTAAATTGTTTACAAAAAGGAGGATTAAAAGTTGAAAAGATACTGTAAAATCGTTGCTCTTTTTTTGAGCCTGTGTTTGCTTTTAACGATTGTGGTTGGATGCCAGGCAAATAAGCCTGAACCTGCTAAAGTAGAAGAGAAAGTAGAGAAGTTTCCGTTAAAACTTATGGATGACCTGGGAAGACTGGTAGAAATTAAGGAAAAACCCGAAAAAATAATTTCCCTTGCTCCCAGCAACACAGAAATTTTGTTTGCCTTAGGACTTGGTGATAAGGTTGTTGGGGTAACTGAGTTTTGCGATTATCCTGAAGAAGCAAAATCAAAAGAAAAAGCGGGTGGGTTTAAGGAGCCTAATTTAGAAAAATTAGTTGAATTAAGGCCTGATGTAATTTTTGCCACCGGGATGCATCAAAAAAGTCTTCCTGACATTGAAAAACTTAACTTAGCTGTCTTTGTTATTGATTCTAAAAGTATTAATGATGTTATTTTAGACATTGAAACAGTAGGAAAAATCACAGGTAGTGAGAAGGCAGCAGAAAAGGTTGTTGCGGAAATGCAGGAAAAAATAGATATGGTGAAGGAAAAATTAGCCATCTTAGCTGATGTGGAAAAACCTCTTGTCTATTACGAAATCTGGAACGACCCAATTCAGACTGTGGGACCTGGCACTTTCATTTATGGAATAATTGAACTTGCGGGAGGAAAAAATATTGTTGAAGGTGCAGCTGAAGAATATCCACTTTTAAGCTTGGAGACTTTAATTAAGAGAGACCCCGCGGTGATTATTGCAGGCGTGGGAAGCATGGGCGATCCTGGTAAAGTTAAGGAAAGAAAAGGCTGGGAAAATATTTCTGCTGTGAAAAATGAAAAGGTATATGTGATTGACGAAAATCTTGTGGTCAGACCAGGTCCAAGAATAGCCGATGGATTAGTTGAAATTGCTCGGATTTTACATCCGGAGAAATTTTAAGTAAAGGTTGGGGGACTTCCTGAAAGAAGTCCCCCTGTTTAAAAAATGGAAAGAATAAGGAGTTTTAAAGATAAAAGTTTTATTATTTTTCTTATTCTACTACTTGGGTTTGTGGTTATTTGGGCGGCTTCTGTTGGGGCTGTTTCAATTCCCCTTAAGACCACAGCTAGAATTTTTTTAAGCCGTGTTTTTGGGTTATCTTTTTTATTCGGTAAAGCAAGTTGGTCTGAAACCTACGAGATAATTTTGCTTAAAATTCGGTTTCCTCGTGTTATTTTAGCAGTTCTTGTGGGGGCAGCGCTTTCTGTTTCAGGGGTTATTTTCCAAGGGATTTTTAAAAACCCAATGGCTGATCCTTATATAATTGGTGTTTCATCAGGTGCAGCACTGGGGGCAACTCTGGCTTTTGTTGCTTTTAGTGGTTTTGGCGTCTTTGGTTTCTCTCTCATTCCTATTCTGGCTTTTGTGGGAGCGGTATTAACTACTCTTTTGGTTTATAATCTTGCGCGTGTTGGTTCACGTGTGTCTGTTTCAACTCTGCTTCTTTCTGGTATCGCTGTGGGTTCTTTTTTAGCCGCCTTGACTGCATTTTTGATGATTTTCGGGACAAAGGATTTGCATCAAATTTTCTTATGGTTAATGGGAAGTTTTTCGGCAAAAAATTGGGACCATGTTAAGGTAATGTTTCCTTTTGTCATTTTTGGTTTACCGCTTGCCTTTTTTTACTCTCGTGAGCTTAATGTTTTACTGTTAGGAGAGGAAAGGGCTCAACATCTTGGGGTTGATACTGAACGTTTAAAAAGAACACTGATTATTGCCGCTTCTTTATTGGCGGCTTCAGCAGTCGCGGTTAGTGGAATTATTGGATTTGTTGGTCTAATTATTCCTCATATGGTCCGCTTAATCACTGGGCCCAGTCATAAAAAGCTTATTCTGGCTTCAACTCTTTTCGGAGCTTCTTTTATGGTGGTGGCTGATTTGCTTTCTCGAACGTTAATGGCTCCCTTAGAGATTCCCATTGGAATAATTACTTCTCTTTTTGGAGCACCATTTTTTATGTATCTATTAAAGAGAAGTAAGAAAAAAATATTTTAGAGGTTTAAAAAATGGCAGTGGTTCTCGATGTGCAGAATTTATACAGTGGCTATAATGGGTCTCTTGTTTTAAAAGAGATTAGTTTTCAGATTAGGAAAGGGGAATTTGTAAGCATTCTTGGACCCAATGGTAGCGGAAAAACAACCCTGGTTAAGGCAATTTTGGGTATTTTGCAGCCTCGGAGCAGTTCTGTTTCTATAAATTTAGGCGAAGATGGCTTAAGGAAGTTAAGTGAGCTAACGCCGAAGGAGATAGCAAGAAGGATAGCGGTTGTACCGCAAGGTTTGCAGTTTGAATTCGCTTTCACAGTCGGTGAGATTGTCTCTATGGGCAGGACGCCTTATTTGAGAAGATTTCAAAGTGAAACCAATGAGGATATTAAAGCAATTGAAGAAGCTATGGCGTTTACCAATACTTTGTACTTGCGTGACAGATTAGTTACTGAGTTATCTGGAGGCGAAAGACAAAGAGCAATAATTGCTCAAGCGTTGGCTCAAAAACCAGATATTTTAATTTTGGATGAGCCCACAACTCATCTGGATATAAGTTATCAAATTGAAGTAATGGAACTCCTTAAAAAACTAAATGAAGAAGGTGTCACCATTATTACTGTTTTGCATGATTTAAATTTAGCAGCGGTATATTGTGAGCGTATGATTTTATTAAAAGAGGGGTCAGTTTATGTTGATGGAGAAGTGGATGAGGTTTTAACGGGGGAAAACATTAAAGAGGTATTTGGAGTAGATGTTTTAATTCACAGTCATCCTCTGACAGGCAAACCCTACATTACTTCGCTTTCTTTAATTTCTTCTGCCTTATCATCTCAAAAAGGAAATGTTCATATTATCTGCGGAAGCGGCACAGGTTCTTCGTTAATGCATAGTTTGCATGAAGCTGGTTTTATGGTTACGGTTGGTGTTTTAAATGTTTTGGATAGCGATGAAGTTATAGCGGAAAAGTTAGGAATTAAGGTTGTTGCTGAGGCACCTTTTTCGCCCATATCGGAAAAAAGTTTTAAAAATAATCTGGGTTTGATAGATAAAGCTCAGGTTGTGGTATTGGCAGATATTCCTGTAGGCGAAGGGAATTTTAAGAATCTTGTGGCAGCAGAAAAAGCTGTAGAGAAGAGGAAAAAGGTGATTATTTTAGAAAAGACACCGATTGAAACAAGGGATTATATGGAAGGAAGAGCGGTTAAACAAATTGAGAAACTTTATTTAAAAGGGGCTTTAAAGGCGCACTCTGAAGAAGAAGTTTTTAAGTTGATAAATGACCTGATGGAGATTGAGAATGGCTAATTTAATTTTGATTTTAGGCGGTGTGCAAAGCGGGAAAAGTAAATTTGCAGAAAAATTAGCAAGTTCAGGTAAGAAAGTAGCTTATATAGCCACCGCACAAGTTCTGGATGAGGAAATGAGAATAAAAATAGAAAATCATAAAAATAATCGACCTAAAGAATGGTTAACCTTAGAGGCGCCCCATAACTTAAAGGGTGTTTTGTCTAAGCTGGATAAATCAGTTGATATGATGGTTATTGATTGTCTTACTGTTTATGTTGCCAACTTAATGGGTTTAGAAGAAGATAAAGTATTTAGCGAGATTAAAGATATACTAAAGATTATTAAAGATTTAAACAGCAAGATAATTATGGTTTCCAATGAAGTTGGCATGGGAGTTGTGCCTCCTTATGAAAGTGGTCGGAAGTATCGGGATATGCTTGGCCAGGCAAATCAAATTGTAGCTGAAGCAGCAGATGAAGTTTATCTGATGGTGGCAGGCATACCGGTGAAAGTTAAATAGCAGATGGCAGATGCTTGCCCGCCGCTGGCAAGGCTGATGGCAAAGTGAGGGTAATGGGGAAAGGATATAGGAAAATCAAAAAACAAGAAAAAAGTCATTGCGAGCCCTCCGACGTTACATCGGAGGGCGTGGCAATCTCAAGAGTACTTCATTATCTCGGGGGCTTGCAATAACTGGAAAATATGAAGAATGAAAACGAACAAACTCCCCACTACCAACTAAGAAACTATCAACCAACAGAGTGTGAAAATGATGACTAAAACGATAATGGTTCAGGGCACAGCCTCAAACGTTGGAAAAAGCTTAGTTGTTTGTGGGTTGTGCCGAATTTTTTCAAACAAGGGATACAAGGTTGCGCCCTATAAATCTCAAAATATGTCCTTAAATTCATATGTCACCAGTGATGGGAGCGAGATTGCATTAGCTCAGGTGGTACAAGCTCAGGCAGCTCGTGTTGAGCCAACGGTAAATATGAATCCTGTTCTGCTTAAACCAAAGAAAGACTATAAATCCCAGGTTATAATTCATGGAAAATCTGTTGGTGATATGACGGCGCAAGAATATCATAGAGAATTTAGAAATGATGCTTGGGAAAAAATGATGACATCTCTTAAAAAATTAAAGAATGAGTACGATGTGGTTGTCATAGAGGGTGCGGGAAGTCCTGCTGAAGTAAATTTGCGCGATTTCGATATAGTTAATATGGCAATAGCAAAAGCCGCTGAAGCTCCAGTTTTGCTCGTTGCTGATATTGACAAGGGCGGAGCGCTTGCCTCAATTGTTGGAACCCTCAATTTAATTGAACCCGAGGAAAAAGAACTCATTAATGGCATAATAATTAATAAATTTAGGGGGGACAGGGAGCTTCTTGAACCTGCTTTGGATTTTTTGGAAAAACGCACCGGTAAGCCCATTTTAGGAGTCGTTCCATACGTTCACGATATTGGGATTCAAGAAGAGGATTCGATACCCGTTTTAGAAATGGGAGATAGAACTGCTGAAATTGATATTGCCGTCATAAGGTTGCCTCACATCTCAAATTTTACCGACTTCGATTATTTAGCAAGAGAGAATGGAGTAAAAATAAGGTATGTAAGCTCAAGGAGCAGGCTTGAAAACCCCGATGCGATAATAATTCCTGGCAGCAAGAACACTGTTGAAGATTTGATGTGGCTTTGGACAAACGGTTTTGCTGAAAAAATTAAGAAATTAAACAATTCAGGAGTCCCCATAATTGGAATTTGTGGTGGCTATCAAATGCTGGGAAAGAAATTGTACGATCCTGAAAGTTTAGAATCAAAACACAAAGAGATTGAGGGTTTAGGGTTCTTACCCGTAGTTACGTATTTTTCAAAAGAAAAAATTACGGAGCAGGTAAAAGCATGTTTTGTGCGACCACTGAAGCTTTTTCCTGGGACAGAGGGACGCAAATTCGTTGGTTACGAAATCCATTCCGGAAGGACGAAGCTTTTAGAAGGCACCCCCGTTTTATCAATCCGTCGGGGAGTGCGAAAAGGTAATGTAGGAGATGGAGTGGTGAGCTCAAGCGAACTAGTCTTCGGCACTTATATCCATGACTTATTTGTTAATGAAGACATAAGAAGAGCGTTTATCAATAATCTTCGAGCAAGAAAAAAATTACTTCCTTTGGAAACAGAACCCATTGATAATATTGAGTTCCGAGAGAATAATTTTGAGCGCTGGGCTTCAGTTTTAAATGAGAATTTGGACATTAAAAAGATATTTGAATTGGCGGGGATTTAATGAATGAAATTGTTTTGCAAGTTCTGGCCGCATTTATTCTCGATATAACGATTGCGGACCCAGCCTTCTTTCCCCATCCTGTAAAAACAGTTGGTTTCTTGATTACTAAGGCTGAGAATATTTTAAGACGTTTTTTGAAAGGTAGATTGGAATATTTCGGCGGACTAATCTTAACGTTTATAATTGTGGCCTTATCTTACTTTTCAGTCTATCTCATCTTATCTTTCGCGGGGAGAGTATCAATTTTTTTAAATATGATTATGGGAGCGTATTTTATATATACAAGCATAGCATGCAGAGAGCTTGCTGATAGAGCCAAAGATGTTTTTAAAAATTTAAATGAGGGTCAGCTTGAGCTTGCGAGAAAAAACCTCTCAGGTTTGGTCGGAAGAGATACGTATAATTTAAGTTTTGAGGACGTGGGAAGGGCCGTTATTGAAACGATAGCAGAAAATATAAATGATGCAGTTGTAGCCCCCTTGTTTTTTGCTTTTTTAGGTGGCGCTCCACTTGCTTTTGCCTATAGGGCTGCCAATACACTTGACTCGATGGTGGGTTATAAAAATGAGAAATATGAAAAATTTGGCTTTGTTTCGGCAAAGCTCGACGATATATTAAGTTTTATTCCTGCTCGAATTACCGGGTTGCTTTTTGTGGCTGCTGCCTTAGTTTTTCGTAAAGATTTGGGTGGTTGTGTCAAAACGATGTTTAAAGACTCAAGAAAGCACTTGAGTCCAAATTCAGGGATTTCCGAAGCCGCCATGGCGGGGGCTTTGGGTGTTGAGTTGGGAGGCTTAAGTTTTTACGGAGGCAGTCCTGTTTTTAGAAGTAAGCTGGGAAACCCTATTCGTCCCATCACTTTTGACTGTATTTTGGAAGCTGTAAAAATTCACTATGCAATCTCCCTTTTTGCTTTACTATTGTTTGTGGGTGTTAGCTTGATTTTTGTTAGTTGGGGGTTTTAAGTTTTGAAATCCATAATTGCCGCTTTTCAGTTCCTAACCTCAATCCCTATTAAAACTAAAGGTGAGGTAAAACCTGATGTTTTAGGAAAGTCAGTTGCTTTCTTTCCCCTTGTGGGTTTGTTTTTAGGACTTATATTAGCCCTTTCAAACTGGCTTCTTCTTCATATATTTCCAAAAATAGTCGTGGATGTTTTTTTAATTATTATCCTTACGTCTTTAGACGGAGGATTGCATTTAGACGGCTTTATGGATACTTGTGATGGACTGTTGGGCGGGAAGGGGAATAAAAAGAGAATTCTTGCGATAATGAAAGATAGCAACGTAGGCGCACACAGCGTAACTTGTGCGATTTCTTTATTTCTTCTCAAATTTGTACTTTTATATAGCTTGTTTGGCAAATTGAAGATTCTTGCTTTGGTAATAATGCCTTTGCTTGCCCGTTGGGCAGTCGTGCTTGCAATAGTCTTTTTCCCTTACGCGAGAAGTGAGGGAACGGGAAAAGTTTTTTCAGACTATAGCGGGATTAAAGAATTTATCATCGCAACCACCATCGCACTTTTAACGGTTTTTTTGACGCCTTATTCAATGCTTACATTGCTTGCGGTGCTTCTGGTCTCGTTAGTTATTGCCAGATATTTTTACTCGAAGATAGATGGTTTAACGGGGGATATTTATGGCGCACTGGTTGAAGTCAATGAGATTATCGTTCTCATGATATTTTTGGTGGGGGGTTATTTATGGTAGCGCGGATTCACGGAGGAAACCTTGGAGAAGTTGCTCGCAGATACGGTCTTGATTCTAAAAAAATCCTTGATTTTAGCTCAAACATAAATCCCGACGGACCGCCCAAGGCCGTCATCAATTACTTAGGCCAAGTTAAAATAGAAGATGTTGTGAATTACCCGGACATGGATTGCGAGATTTTAAGGTCAGTCCTTGCCAAAAACCTTGGTTTAAAAGAGAGAAATTTGTTGATTACCAACGGTTCTTCCGAAGCCATATTTTTGCTTGCCAATCACTTCCGCCCAAAAAAAGCGTTGGTTATATCGCCGACTTTTTGTGAGTACGAAATTGCTGTTGTTTCCACCGGCGGCAAAATAGAGAATCTGAATTTACAAAGGGATAAAAATTTTGCTTTATCGCTCGATTCGATGATGCCGCAACTTAAAGAGGTTGAGATGCTTTTTCTTTGCAATCCAAATAACCCCACGGGAAATATTTATTCTCGGGACACCCTCATTAAATTGCTAGAGAAGACGAACAAAGAAGGTGTGTTTTGCGTGATTGATGAAGCTTTCATAGACTTTGCTGAAGATAAGGAGAGCTATACTTTAAAGCCGCTGGTGAATGACTTCAATAATTTTGCCGTTTTGGGCTCTCTTACCAAATTTTACTCTTTGGCTGGATTGAGGATTGGATATATTGTCTCTGGTGATGTTTTAATATCTGAATTGAAAAGCAGGGTGCCTGCCTGGAATGTTAATGCTATTGCTCAAAAGGCTGCCATTCTTGCGCTTAAAGATAGAGTCTTTGAGCAATCTACCTTTGAAAAGAACACAAGAGCACGGGATAGACTTTTTTCCTTGCTTACTGGCATTTCTTATTTAAAGGCCTACCCATCACAAGCCAATTTTTTGTTAGTTGAAATTAATCGAGATGCATTCGATTTGGGAGAGTTTTATTCAAGACTTCTTAGGCGCAGTTTTTATGTAAGAAACTGCGCTTCATTTGACGGTCTCTCAGAGAGATTTTTTAGAGTGGCTGTAAGAAGTGAAGAAGAAAATCTAAAATTGGTCGAAGCAATTAAAGAAATTTTAACCTAAGATTAAAGGAGGAATATTAATTGAATCTAGAGGTCGCAAAAAGTAAGGTCAAATCGCTAAATAAAGAGGCGATGGAGCTTGCCCAAAAAAGGCTTGACTCTTTAACGAAACCCCTTGGAAGCTTGGGTGTTTTAGAAGAAATTGCCAAAAAGCTTGCGGGAATTACAGGAAATCCTCAACCCAAAATCGGGAAGAAAACAATAATCGTTATGGCTGGTGATCACGGTGTTGTTGAAGAGGGAGTGAGTGCTTATCCTCAAGAAGTAACTCCCCAGATGGTTTACAACTTTTTAAATGGTGGAGCGGGAATCAATGTTTTGGCAAGACATGTGGGCGCAGATGTTAAAGTGGTTGACATTGGAGTAGCTGCTCCTCTTGAGGCGCCAGGATTGATTTCTTGCAAGGTAAAAATGGGCACCAATAATATGGCTAAAGGACCGGCTATGTCGAAAGAAGAAGCTATTAGGGCAATTGAGGCAGGCATAAAGGTAGCTGAAGAAGTTATTAAAAAAGGCACTGACCTTTTAGGTGTTGGTGATATGGGAATAGGCAACACAACACCAAGTTCAGCCATTTTAAGCGTGATGGGCAATTTACCTGTGGAAGAAGTAGTTGGTCGGGGTACAGGAATTAATGATGAAAGACTGAAGGCAAAGATACTGGCTATTAAGAAGGCGATTGAAATAAACAAACCAAATTCAGGAAATGCGCTCGATGTACTGGCAAAAGTGGGTGGGCTTGAGATAGGGGGAATTGCTGGGTGTATAATTGGAGCAGCCGCCAATCGTATTCCTGTAGTAATCGATGGGTTTATTTCAGGAGCGGCTGCTTTAATCGCGACCGGAATTGTTCCTGAAACAAAGGATTTTATGATTGCCTCACATGTTTCAGCGGAGCAAGGACACAAGAAGATACTTGAATTGCTGGGTTTAAAACCAATTCTTTTTATGGATATGCGACTAGGGGAGGGAACAGGTGCAACTTTGGCTATGAATATTGTTGAGGCAGCAACTAAAATTGTGAATGAAATGGCGACTTTTCAAAACGCAGGTGTATCTGAGAAAGTAGAAGATTAAGATGACTAAGGTTTTTTTAATCAGGCATGGAGAAACTGAATGGAATGCAAAAGGAAAGTACCTTGGTTTAACGGATCTTCCTTTAACTAAAAAAGGAGAAGCACAAGCTAATGCGTTAGCTAAATATCTGGCGAAAGAACCAATATCGATGCTATATTGTAGTGCCCTTAAGCGAGCCAGGGGCACTGCGGAAGCAATTGCGGAAGAAAAGGATCTTGAGATTTTTGTCGACCCTGACCTTAATGAGATTGATTTTGGTAATTGGGAAGGTTTAACTTACGCTGAAATTAAAGCAAAATATGGTGATTTAGTTGATAGCTGGTTTAAAAATACTTCGAAAGTAAGCATTCCCGGTGGCGAATCCTGGTCTTTGTTTGAATCAAGGATAAATAGAGCAATTTCTTCTATAATTAGAAAAAGTTACGGAGAAACCATAGCGGTTGTTGCACATGGTGGCGTAATTAAGGTAATACTCAGTAAGATTTTAGGGACTGAGGTAAGTTTTTGGCGAATAAGGCAGGATAAAGGGGCTTTAAATATTGTTGAGTTTTTTGATGATGGGTTAGCTACGGTAACATTAATGAACAGTACTTGTTATCAGGATCATGTTGTTTTTGATTGAGTTTTTTGAAGATAAAATGTTAGAATAAAATGCTTTGTATTTAAACGGAAAGGCGATCAAATTGAAGAAAATATGTCGCCGCGAATTAGAAAACTTAAAACCATATGTGCCTGGTAAGTCCATAGAAGAGATTAAACGTGAGCTTGAGCTTAAGGAAGTTGTAAAGCTTGCTTCCAACGAAACTCCTTTACCACCCTTTCCTGAGGCTATTTTGGCGATGGAAAAAGCTCTGCGAGAAGTTAACCGATATCCTGATGATAGGTGTATGACGTTAAAAAATAAACTTTCTGGTTTCTTAAAAATACCACTTGAAAACATAATAATTGGTCGAGGTTCTAATGAGCTCATAAAATTAATTGCTCAGGTTATTCTTTATCCAGGAGACGAAGTTGTTACTTCAACGCCTACTTTTGCTTTTTATAAAATGGCAACAAAAATAATGGGTGGTGTTTGCCGGGAGGTGCCTCTTAAAAATTTTAAGCACGATTTTAATGGCATTTTGAGAGAAATTACGGAAAAAACTAAGATAATTATGCTGGATATCCCAAACAACCCGACAGGAACTATTGTTTTTCAGGATGAATTGGATAATTTTTTAACTGGTTTACCTGAAGGAATCGTGGTTATTCTGGACCAGGCATATTTTGAGTATGTGGGCGATAAAAGATATCCTGATGGTATCAATTATTTCAGGAAAGGCGGTTTTTCCCCCACTGAGATGGAATTAAAACCAATTGTAGTTTTGCGAACTTTTTCAAAAATATATAGTCTGGCGGGATGTCGCATTGGTTACGGCGTAGCTCCTGAATTCCTTGTTGAGGTAGTAAACAAAATGCGTGAACCGTTTAATGTAAGCTCAGTGGCTCAGGCAGGTGCTTTAGCCAGTTTAAATTGCCAGAATGAAGTTGAGAGACGAAAAGCTGTTAATTTTGAACAAAAACAATATCTCTACCATGAACTCAATAGGTTAGGGGTTATGTATATTTCTACAGAAGCAAATTTTATATTTATAAATGTGGGGAAAGACTCGCAAGAGATATTTGAAAAATTGCTTTTTGAGGGCATAATAATAAGAACAGGAAATATTTTCGGCGGGGGTTATGAGAATTATATCCGAGTAAGCATTGGAACGGCCGAGGAAAACAAAAAATTTATTAGAGCGTTAAGTAAAGTACTTTAAGCAGTTAACAGTTAGGAGTTAGCTGCAAGGGTAAAGGGTAATAGTTAATGAAAAATGGAGAATGAAAAACTAAAAACGCTGGAGGCTGGCAGCTGGAGGTTGGTTTAGATATTAGCTATTAAGGCCGTAAGGCCGAGCCACATAGACATTGCTATTCTATAACGAGGTGAAAAAAGATGATAATTGTGATGAAGCAAGGCGCAAGTCAAACTGAAATTGAACATGTACTGGAAAGATTAAAAGCTGTTGGTGTGGACACCGATGTTTCCAGGGGAAAGTACCGAACGGTAATTGGTGTTATTGGCGAGGAAGAAGTTGTTGCCTCTCTTCCTTTAATTGCTATGCCTGGCGTTGAGAAAGTGATGCCAGTTTTGAAACCATATCGATTGGTGAGTCGAGAATTTAAACAAGAAGACACAGTGATAAAAATTAACGAAAAATTAATAGGCGGAGAGTACTTTGGTGTTATAGCAGGTCCTTGTTCTGTTGAAACTGAGGAGCAGGTTGTCGAAATAGCTAAGAAAGTAAAAGCGGCAGGAGCAACGATGTTAAGAGGAGGCGCTTTCAAGCCTCGAACCTCACCCTACAGTTTTCAAGGGTTAGGGGAGGAAGGTTTAAAAATACTGGCAAAAGCAAGAGAAATTACAGGACTTCCTGTGGTTACCGAGGTTATGGATACACGTGATGTTGATTTGGTAGCTGAATATGCCGATGTGCTTCAAATTGGGACACGTAACATGCAGAATTTTATTTTGCTTACCGCTGCGGGGAAACAGCCTAAACCAGTGTTGTTAAAGAGGGGATTTAGTAATACCGTTGAGGAATTTTTAATGGCGGCAGAGTATGTTGTTAAAGCGGGTAATGAAGATGTTATTCTTTGCGAGCGGGGCATTCGAACTTTTGAGACTGCAACAAGAAATACTCTCGATTTAAGCGCGATTCCGGTAGTTCAGAGCTTAAGCCATCTTCCAATAATTGTTGACCCAAGCCACGCTACAGGTCGGAGTGATTTAGTGGTTCCCTTAAGTCTGGCGGCTATTTCTTGCGGAGCTAACGGCATAATAATTGAAGTGCATAATTCCCCTGAAAATGCTCTTTGTGATGGACCTCAGTCTTTGACACCGGATGCTTTTGCTAAGATGATGAAGCAGGTTAAGATGCTTCTTGAATTTTTCTCCAAAAAGCTGGGAAGCTAATGAGTGATGACTTTAAAAGAGTAACTATTATAGGAATTGGTCTAATTGGCGGCTCCTTAGGAATGGCTATTAAAAACCTACCAGACCATCCAGAAGTCGTTGGTGTTGGTAGACGTGAAGAGGTTATTGAAGAAGCTGTTTCCTTAGGAGCAATAGATCGGGGAACAATCTTTTTTGACGAAGGCGTTAAAGACGCTGACCTTGTTTTTGCTGCCACTCCTGTCAGTACAATCGTTGATGTTGTTAAACGCGTAATTCCGCTTTTAAAAAAAGGAACGATTATAACTGATGCTGGCAGCACAAAGGCTTCAATTGTGAGAGAAATTGAGAAGGTTTTACCCCCCAACTTGCATTTTATTGGGGGACACCCTATGACAGGTTCAGAAAAAACAGGCGTATCAGCCGCAAGTCCAAACCTTTTTAAAAATTCTTACTACATTCTTACTCCAAGTGCTCGAACGGATATGAACGCATTTCGTCGCCTTCATGCACTTCTCACAAAATTAGGTTCTAATGTTATTGCTATTGATTCAGAGAAGCATGATAAAATTATGGCTGTGATTAGTCATCTTCCTCACCTGGCGGCAGCTTCTCTTGTTAATTTAGCCAGCAAAGAAGTTGCTCGCGAAGAAAACCTCCTTTTTTTGGCTGCCGGGGGGTTTAGAGACACCACTCGAATTGCGGCAGGGAGTTCTGAGGTTTGGGCTGATATTTGCGAGGAAAACAGAGAAGCTATTTTACAGATGATTCAAAGCTTTCAAAAAGAATTAAATGAGTACGCTGATTTTTTGAAAAATAGAAGTAAAGAAAAGTTAGAAGAAAAATTGAATCGGGCTCGAAAGGTAAGACGGAGCATGCCCACCACAGCAAAAAAAGATCTTTCTGATATGTGCGAGGTTATAGTTTCTGTTACCGATAGACCTGGTATCATTAGTGATATAACTTTGACCATTGGTAATCTTGGAATTAACATAGAGGATATTGAAATTTTACATACCACAGAGGTTTCAGGAGTTTTAAGATTGGTTATATGCGGGAAAGAGAATGCTAGTAAAGTAGCTGAAGCGCTAAGAGACAACGGTTATGAAGTTGAGATTCGAAATATTTATAACAGGGAGATGAAGTGAGGCAAATGGAACTAATAGTTAAATCAGTAAAGGGTTTACGAGGAGAAATAACAGTTCCAGGAGATAAATCAATATCTCATCGGGCATTAATATTTACGGCTATAGCTGAAGATAAAAGCTCAATTTCTAATTTTCTACCCGCCAAAGATTGTCTGTCAACTTTAAATTGTTTAAGGTCTTTAGGAGTAAAAATCGAAGAAATATCCCAAACAGAACTCGTTGTTCATGGTGTTGGGTTGTTTGGTTTCAAAGAACCAGAAAATATTTTAGATGTCGGTAATTCAGGAACAACTTTAAGGGTTTTAACCGGGCTTTTAGCAGGACAGGATTTCTTTTCGGTTATTACAGGAGACGATTCGGTAAGGCAGAGACCTATGAAACGGGTTACTGCTCCTTTGCAAGAAATGGGAGCGGAAATTTGGGCGAGGAAAAAGGGCACGCGAGCTCCGATTGCTATTAAAGGTACACATCTTCATGGAATTGTTCACACTTCAATAATTCCAAGTGCCCAGATTAAAACAGCTATCCTTCTAGCAGGATTGCTGGCTGATGGGAAAACCATTGTTAGCGAGGAAACGAAATCGAGAGATCACACCGAGAGAATGCTCGATTTCCTTGGGGCTGATATCACTTTTGCGGATAAGCAAATCGTTGTTTATGGGGGCAAAAAGTTGTCGAGTGGTTTGATTGAAATACCCGGAGACATTTCTTCTGCCGCTTTTTTCCTTGTGGGAGCTTTGGTTTTGCCTGAATCCGAGTTATTAATTAAAGGTGTGGGTATAAATCCGACTCGAACGGGTTTATTGAATGTCTTAAATAAGATGGGGGCTGAGATTGAAATAATCAATAAGAAAGTAAAAAATGAGGAGTCTCAAGCGGATATTTTACTTAAACCTTCTAAGTTATTTGCAACTAAAGTCGAAGGTGAGCTGATTCCTCGTATCATTGATGAGCTTCCTATTTTTGCGGTAGCGGCTACTCAGGCGGTTGGTTTAACAGTGGTTAAAGATGCTGGAGAACTGCGGGTTAAAGAAACTGACCGAATAACAGCAATTTGCTCCGAATTAAAGAAGCTTGGGGCGGAGATAAGAGAAAGCGAAGACGGTTTTGAGATAAAAGGTCCGACAAAATTAAAAGGAACATGGGTTAAAAGCTACGGCGACCACAGAATCGCTATGGCTTTAGCCATAGCGGGTTTGATCGCTGAAGGTGAGACAATTATTGAAGATTTTGAATGCGTCGAAATATCCTTTCCTGATTTCGAGAAAGTTTTGAAGTCAATAACTTGTGCTGGTTAGGTGATTTGTTGATGATTATCGCTATCGATGGGCCATCGGCTTCGGGTAAAAGCACCATTGCCAAAGAGATTGCAAAAAGACTGGGTTTCAATTATATCGATACAGGAGCAATGTATAGGGCGATAACATGGAAGGCGTTGAGTGAGAAAATCGACCCTACCGATGAAGAAGCTTTTGTTAACATAACTAAAAGAGACAAAATTACCTTTTCAGGTTCAGGAATAGACCAGCGTATTTTTATTGGTGATGAGGATGTGACGGAAAAAATCCGCCTGCCTAAAGTTAGCAGCTTTGTTTCCGTGGTAGCGAAAATTCCGGGAGTTCGTAAAATGTTGGTTCAAAGACAAAGAGAAATAGTTAGAGGCAAAGATGCAGTGGTTGAAGGGCGGGATATTGGAACAGTTGTTTTTCCTGATGCCATGATTAAAATTTTTCTCACTGCTTCGTCACTGGAAAGAGCAAGACGTCGCCAGATTGAGCTGGAGGAAAAAGGGCACAAACTTGAGTTGGTGACTGTAAAGCGTGAAATTGTCTCACGTGATGCAATTGATAGCAAACGAAGGGTTAGTCCTTTAAAAGTTGCTTCAGATGCGAGAATCACTGATACAACAGATAAAAGTATTGAGGAAGTAGTTGAAGAAATCCTTAATTTTATAAGGAATGAAGAACTAAAGTGAGTGATAAAAAAGATAGGTTTTATACTTTTGTTGTTGGGTTGCTCTTATGTTTATTTAAAATATTTTATCGACTTGCGATTTTTGGTAAAGAAAATATCCCAAAATCTGGTTCACTTATCGTGGTGTCGAATCATACCAGTTATCTAGACCCAATTGTCATAGGGCTAGTCGTCTTTCCTCGTCCAATTAATTTTATGGCTAAAGAAGAGTTGTTTTCCATTCCTGTTTTGAAAAGTTTAGTTAGAAGCCTTTATGCTTTTCCTGTTAAGCGAGGCAAACCTGATAGAGAAGCGTTTAAAACTTCCCTACATCTTCTTGCAGAAGGAAAAGTTCTTGGACTGTTTCCTGAGGGGACGCGACGTCGATTAGGTCTGGGTCAGCTTGGTTCTGGAGAGTCGGGCGCGGCTCTTATCGCTTTAAAGAGTGGAGCACCAATTCTTCCTATGGCAATTATTGGTACGGATAAAGTTATACCTGAAGGAAAAAGAGTGCCCCGTTTTCCAAAAATTAAAGTGGTTATCAGTAAACCTTTTCATGTCGGTTTTAATCGAAGGGACAAAAAAGAGATAGTAACTAAGACGACAGAAGAAATAATGGAAAGAATTGGTACTTTATTAAGGGAGAACTTGAATGGAAATTAGGATAGCCAAATTTGCAGGTTACTGTTATGGAGTTAAAAGAGCTTTAAAACTAACTAAGGATGCTTTAAAAAATCTGCCTAAACCTATTTATACTCTCGGACCAATAATTCACAATTCGCGAGTCGTGGAAGCTTTAAAAAAAGAAGGAATTATTCCTGTTAACGGTTTAAGCGAGATTAAATCGGGGACAGTAATTATCAGGTCACATGGAGTTGAACCCAGGGCAGTGGAGGAAGCTCTGGACAAACAACTGGATGTGGTTGATGCAACCTGTCCATTTGTAAAAAGCGCTCAGGAAAGAGCAAATCAGCTTTTAAACGAGGGTTACTCTGTGATAATTATTGGCGAGCATGACCATCCAGAGGTAAGAGGTATCTTGGCTTACGCGGGAGGGCAAGCAACTGTGGTGGAGAGCGTAGCGGATTTAAAAAAGATTAATTTTTGCAAAAATAGAAGAGTTGGTGTTGTTGTTCAGACAACTCAGTCGAAAGATTTGCTCAGGAAAGTCGTTTCCAATCTTGTTTCAGAGGTTTCAGAATTGAAGGTATTTAATACAGTGTGTGATGCCACAGCAAAGCGACAGGAAGCAGCGAAAAAACTGGCAAAAGAAGTTGATGTAATGCTTGTAGTGGGTGGGAAAAATAGTGCCAATACCACGCGCTTAGCGCAAATTTGCGCCCAAACCAATCCAGAAACTTACCATATTGAAGGTGCTGATGAGATAGATTTTAAGTGGTTTTCTGAAAAATTTGTAGTCGGTGTCACCACCGGAGCTTCCACGCCTGACTGGATTTTAAATGAAGTTGTAGAAAAATTGAAAGAATTTTGTTAAAAGGTGAATTTATGGCAGGCGGGATAATATCGGAGGTTTCTGAAGGAAGTTTTGGTTTTCGAATTGATTTGCGACCCGGCGATATTTTATTAGAGCTTAACGGTAAGCCCCTTCGGGATATTATTGATTACCAAATCCTCACTGCTGAGGATAGATTTCACGCTACAATTTTAAGAGACAATAAGTATATTTTTATAAAGGCAGAAAAACAGCGAGAAGAACCAATTGGTCTTAAATTTACCTCTTCAGTTTTCGATGGGATTAAGTTGTGCAAGAATCGCTGTATTTTTTGTTTTATCGACCAGCTGCCTCGAAATCTTCGCTCCAGTTTATATTTAAAAGACGACGACTATAGACTTTCTTTTTTATACGGCAACTTTATTACTTTAACTAATTTAGACGAGTCTAACATTGAGAGGATTATTAAAAATCGTTTAAGCCCTCTTTATGTTTCCTTGCATTCGACTGACCCGGAAACAAGAAAAGCAATGCTTTGCCCTAAAAGACAAGATAGAAGTCTCGAATATCTTAATTATCTTGGTAAGAATGGCATACAAATTCACATCCAGATTGTGCTTTGTCCCAAAATTAATGACAAAAAAGTGCTAAATGACACACTTGAAGATTTAAGAAAGAATTTTAAAGGAATAGCTTCTATTGGAATTGTTCCTGTTGGATTAACCAAATATCGGGAAAGACTTTTTCCTCTTCGGTTGCACACAAAATCTGAAGTAAAATCGCTAATCAAGTACATTAAAAATTACCAGAGGGAAATAAAGAAAGAAAGAGGAATTACTTGGGTTTATCTGGCGGATGAATTTTATCTTGCAGGTGATGAAAAAATCCCTCTCGCCTCAACTTACGACGACTTTCCTCAGCTTGAGAACGGTATCGGGCGTACTCGTTTGTTTTTAGACGAAGCTAAAAGAGCAATGAGCGAATTTAAATCAGGAAATCATTTTAAACCAGTAACAGTTATAACAGGGGAGCTCGCAGCCCCTGTTATGGAAAGTATAGCTATAAAGCTAAGATTGAGGTTTAATGTTGATATGAGGGTCTTGAAGGTTCCTAACAAATTTTTAGGAGAAACAATAACAGTAGCAGGGTTAATTGGCGGGAATGATTTAATGAATGCGGTTAACTCAAGAAAAATTTCTGGTCGAGTGTTTATACCCGATGTTATGCTTAATCAAGATAAGGTTTTTTTAGACGATGTTTCTTTAGGGGAAGTAAAAGAAAAGACAGGAATAAGTCTTGAGGTTGTTAAAAGCAGTGGTTACGAGTTCGTCAGGTGTTTAAACAGGGGAGGGTGAAATGAAAGAGTTGCCGAAAGTGGCTATTGTGGGTAGAACAAATGTTGGCAAATCAACTTTAATTAATCGAATTGCCACGTCGCAACACGCTATTGTTGATGATACGCCGGGAGTTACTCGAGATAGAAATTATATTCAGGCTGATTGGCGAGGTCGTGATTTTATTTTAATTGATACGGGCGGGTTTATTTTTGGCGAAACAACCTCTATCTCAGAAGCAGTAGTAAAACAAGCGCTTTATGCTATTGAAGAAGCGGATCTTGTTTTATTTGTGGTTGATGCGACAGCAGGCGTTCTTCCCGACGATGAGGACATAGCGAAGGTTTTAAGGACAACTAAAAAATCTGTGGTTTTAGTAGTAAACAAAGTCGATTCTCCTTTAAGAGAGATAGATAAATACGTTTTTTATAAATTGGGTTTAGGCGAACCATACACAATCTCAGCTCTTCACGGAATTAATATAGGTGACCTGCTTGATAAGATAATTAAATTGCTTCCCGAGAAAGAAGTTGTTGAAGAAAAAGAAGAAGTTTTAAGTTTTGCCATAGTTGGTCGGCCTAACGTGGGGAAATCTTCAATTCTTAATTACTTGGTAGGTGAGGAAAGAGGAATTGTTAACGAGATAGCTGGAACGACGAGAGAAGCTATTGATACCATATTTGAAAAGAACGATAAGAAGTACAGAATTATTGATACAGCCGGAATAAGAAGAAAAAAGGAATTGAAAGATGTTGAGTACTACGGGTTTGTTCGAACTTTGAGAGCATTAGAAAAAGCGGATTTAGCTTTAATGGTTATTGATGGCTCCGAAGGGGCAACTGAGCAAGATCAGAAAATTGCCGAATTGGTTCAAGAACGAGGTTGTGCTACCATTGTTTTAATTAACAAATGGGATTTAGTTTCAAAAGAAAAAACTAAGAAAATATTACAAGAAGTTGATTGGCGGCTAAGATTTATTTCGTATGCTCCCAGAATTTGCGTTTCAGCTTTAACAGGGGAGAATATTGAAAAAATATTTCCCTTAATTAATAGTGTTTTAGAGGAATTTAAAAAAAGAATTTCAACCTCGCGCTTAAATACTTATCTCCAGCGGTTAAAAGAGGAAGGACATGTTCTTTTAAAGGACAGGAAGAGGTTAAAAATAACTTATCTTACTCAGGCAGAGACAAAGCCACCGACCTTTGTCTTCTTTGTAAATCATCCTGAAATTGTGATTAGTTCTTACGCAGCGTATTTGGAGAACAAATTAAGGGAAGCTTTTGGTTTTCTCGGCACTCCAATCAGAGTAAAATTCAAGAAAAAAGTTTAAAATAAGAGTTAGTTAAAAAGGTTCCAAAAATTGTCCTGATCTAGTTAGGAAAGGTGTTTAAAAGTGAATGAGATAGCTAAAGCGATATTTATTGTTGTGGTTAGTTATTTGCTCGGGTCCATTTCCTGGGCATTAGTCATTGGGAAAATTGGATATGGGGTGGATTTAAGAGAAAAAGGCAGCGGAAATTTAGGGGCTACTAATACTTTTCGCGAACTCGGGCCCCTTGCCGGTATTTTAGTTTTCATAGGTGATATATCCAAAGGAATCATCAGTATCATACTGGCAAATTATTTTTTCCCAGATGCTCCTACTTTACTTAAAAGCACCGGCACCTTCTCAAGTTTTGATTTAACGGTAGTTGCACTGGCAGGTTTTGCGGCTATAATTGGTCACAATTGGTCAGTTTATTTTAAGTTTACAGGTGGGAAAGGCATTGCCACAAGCGCAGGTGTTCTTTTAATTCTGGTTCCAAAAGTAATGTTAATTCTTTTAGTGGTCTGGTTAATTATTTTTATTCTTACCCGCATTGTTTCGCTTGGTTCGGTTGCAATTGCTCTTCTTTTTCCTTTCTTGACATTTTATTATTATTCAGGCAATTATCCATATATAGTTTTTAGTATTATTACAGCCGTTGTAATTATCTATAAACATCGTTTTAATATTAAACGTTTGCTTGAAGGTAAGGAAAAAAAGGTAGATATTGCTTTAAAGTTCAGGAGAGCGAAATGAGAGAAAAAATTGCAGTAATTGGAGCAGGAAGCTGGGGAACAGCCATAACTATTCCTCTCAGCAACAATAATTATTCGGTTAGTCTGTGGGCAAGAGATGTTTCACTTGCGCGGTCAATTCAAGAGACTCGAGTTAATTCGAGGTATTTATCTCAAACTATTTTGCCTAATTTAGTTAGTGTCACTGGAGATATTGAAGAAGCTGTTAGCTCTGCTCGTGTTGTTGTTTTAGCTGTTCCTTCTCATGGAATGAGGACAATCGTCCGACACTTAAAAAATTATCTTAAAGATGATGCTATCCTGGTGAGTTTAGCCAAGGGTATTGAAATGAACACAATGATGAGGATGTCTGAGGTAATTGCTGAAGAGGTGCCCTCAATACTGCGAGAAAATATCGCTGTTCTTTCAGGTCCAAATCATGCCGAAGAGGTAAGCAGAAAGATTCCTTCAGCGACAGTTATTTCAGCTTTTAAGCGAGAAATTGCTTTGAAACTTCAACCAATCTTTATGACGTCTTATTTTCGGGTTTACACTAATTCGGATATGGTGGGAGTAGAACTCGGAGGAGCAACTAAAAATGTAATTGCCATTGCGGCAGGTATTTCCGATGGACTGGGTTTTGGTGACAACACGAAAGCATCTTTGATGACAAGAGGTTTGGCTGAAATGACTCGATTGGGGAAAGCTTTAGGGGCAAATCCACTTACCTTTTCAGGACTTTCGGGTGTGGGGGATTTGATAGTTACCTGTACGAGCCGATATAGTCGAAATAGAGCGGTAGGAGAAAAAATTGGGCAAGGTATGAGCCTGCAGGATATTACTCGTGAGATGAATATGGTTGCGGAAGGAATTAGAACCTCAAAAGCCATAAAAGAGCTTGCGGAAAAACATGAAATCGAAGTTCCGATTACCAAAAATGTGACGGAAGTTTTATATGAAGGTAAAAAATCTCGCGATTGTGTGGTTGATTTAATGATGCGTGGAGCTAAAGACGAAATTGAATTGTTTTAAAAAATTAAATGTATTATTGACAAGTTGGGTTAACATAATGGTCGGGGCAGATGCTCCGAAAACATCCCGAAGGATGCTATCGCGTCTACGGGACAGGCGCGGTTACGGCCGTTTATCCCGTAGACGAGTAAAACGAGTCCTACGGGACCGCTCGGGTCTCGTCTCGCACTTAGTTTTTATTATAACTCAGCCATTTTAATAAGCGAGACTGCGACACCCCGATGACCATCGGGGCAGTTACCCTTTTCTTAAAAGTCTAAAGTGTAAACCCGACTTACTGATAGCTTAGGTTATATGTTATATAATTAGCAGCAGAGAATACGGGGCGTGGCGCAGTTTGGTAGCGCACCAGGCTGGGGGTCTGGTGGTCGCTGGTTCGAATCCAGTCGCCCCGACCAAAAAAGTTGATAGTTAACAGTTAATGTCATTAGTTTTTTTTAGCCCCTGTTTTTCCTTCGTTATTTCTCTGTGTTAAACTTTTATAGAACTGGGTTTCTTATATTTCGGAGGCAAACATTGGTAACAAAGATTAAAATTAGAGTAATCCCGAATGCCCGAAAAAATGAAGTTAGGGTAGAAGAAGATAAATTTAAAGTTTACGTGAGTGTTCCGGCAATTAATGGAAAGGCAAACAAAGCTGTGATTGAACTTCTGGCTGATTTTTTAAAAACAAAAAAGAGCAATATTAAAATTATTTAAGGGGAACGCACAAAAGAGAAAATTGTTGAAATCTATCAACCTTAAGTTGAGATTGACACTTAGCGAAGAGATAAACAAGGAAAAATTGGTCTTTTTATTGAATAATTAATGTCAAGTAATTCAGGAGGTTCTTTTGGTTAAAACTTTAATTTACACAGGCGACGGAAAATTAATTACCGATGCCTCATTGGTTGAGACTCATCAATATATTAAGAAGGGGGAGGCTACAGTTTGGGTTGATATTGAAAAGCCCACTGACGAAGAGTTTGACCTACTTTCTAATGTTTTTGCTTTTCACCCACTAACTATTGAGGACTGCAAAAGTCCATATCATTTGCCTAAAATCGATGCTTATGAAAATTATCTCTTTACAATCTGGCATGCTATTGTTGATATTCCTGGGACTTCCAAAATTGAAACCTCTGCAGTTGATATTTACTTTGGCAAGAATTACATAGTTACAGTGAGACAAGAAATTGCCAGGGTAAGCCGTTTAAGAGAGCGCTTATTGGAATATCCAGCTAATTTAGGTCGAGGTGTAGATTGGCTTCTTCACAGTTTGCTTGATGATTTGGTTGATGACATGTTTTTAACTGTTGACCGCATAAGCGATGAGATTGATTCTTTGGAGGATTTAATTTTTGAGTCACCTCAGCAAGAACATATCCGCAAGCTTTTCACTTTGAAACATCAATTGCTTTCACTTCGCAAAGTTTCCGCACCCCAGAGAGAAATAGTGAGTAATCTACTTAAATATGATTCTTTCTTTTTTGGTAAAGAGACTTATGTATATTTTCAGGATATTGCCGATCACCTCATCAGAATAGTTGACCTTGTAGATACAGCAAGGGACGTAGTTAGTGGAGCAATTGATATTTATTTAAGTTCAATTTCAAACAGATTAAATGAGATAATGAAGAGACTTACCATACTGGCAACGATTTTTGGTCCTTTAACGGTGATAACAGGTATTTACGGTATGAATTTTGAGTTTATGCCCGAGCTTCAGTGGCAGTATGGTTATTTTTTGGTCCTTTTTGGAATGTTTATTTTTGCGGCGGGAATATTTGCTTACTTCAAACTAAAGAAGTGGTGGTAAATTTAACTGAAATGGTGATTTAATGGCGAACGCGGTCACAATTACTCGATTGATACTTTTACCTGTTTTTTTGGTGCTTTTATTAGTGTCAGGTTATAATTATGCTGCTTTTGGTGTTTTTGTACTGGCAGCGTTTTCTGATTGGTTGGATGGTTTTTTGGCGCGGCGCAGAAATGAAGTAACTGAGTTTGGTAAGATTGCCGACCCGACAATAGATCGTCTTTTTATAGTTTGCACAGTTATAGCTCTTTATATTAAAAGTAAAGTGCCTCCTTTTTGGGCAGTAAGCTTGCTTGTTTTTCGAGACCTTTTTTTAGCCGCGGGTTTTTTATGGTTGCTAAAAAAGGACAAAAGGATTGTTGTTACTTATCTGGGTAAAGTAGCAACGACTTTTTTGTTTGTTGCTTTTGCTTTATTTATTCTTAAGCCTGAGCTTAAGCTCGAAGCAGGTATTTTTATTTTTTATCCGGGTTTGATTTTATACTTATTAGCCGGTATTGATTACGCTGTTAAAGCAGTTAAAAGTTTAAAAATTAGTTAAAAATCACCTTGTTTTCATTTTAAATTTTACTGTAGTTCCTGCTGAACGAGCGGTAAAAATGGAGGGGTAAAAGTTATGAAAGCAGTGGTTATGGCAGGCGGCGAAGGGACACGTCTTCGACCAATTACTTCTAATTTGCCCAAGCCAATGGTGTCAGTAGTTAATAAGCCTATAATCGAACATATCTTAAACCTTTTGAAACAGCATGAGATAACTGACATTGTAGTAACCCTTCAGTTTCTTCCGCAAGTTATTAAGAGTTATTTTGGTGAAGGTAGCGACCTCGGGCTTTCGCTCAGTTATGCAATTGAAGAAACACCGTTAGGAACAGCAGGAAGTATTAGAAACGCAGCAGAGTATCTTACCAGTACTTTTTTGGTTATCAGCGGCGATGCTCTCACTGATTTTGACCTCACTAAGATTATTAAGTTTCATCGTCGAAAAAAAGCAATGGTTACAATTGCTCTTGTGCGTGTCAAAAATCCGCTTGAGTTTGGGATTGTAATTACAGACAAAGAGGGAAGAATCGAACAATTTCTTGAGAAACCAACCTGGGGCGAAGTTTTTAGTGACACCATAAATACGGGAATTTATGTGCTTGAGCCTGAAATACTTGATTATATCCCTGCGGGACAACCATTTGATTTTAGCAAAGACCTTTTTCCTTATTTGTTAAAAGAAGGCAAACCTCTTTATGGTTGTTTGGTCGATGGTTACTGGTGCGATGTAGGCAGCATAGAACAATATATCAATGTTCATCACGATATTCTTGACCGTAAAGTAAAAGTTGAACCTATGGGTGTTAAAATGCTCGAAGATATCTGGCTGGATGAAGGCTCAGATATTCATCCTTCTGCTGATTTAAGTGGACCTATTGTGATTGGCAGCCATGTGAGAATTCGGGCAGGTGCAAAAATAGGACCGCATACCGTAGTCGGTAATAATGTATTTATCAGTGAAAACGCCGAGGTAATAAGCACCATAGTAGATGATAATACATTTATTGGTGCGCACGCCAAGCTCAATAGTTGTGTGGTTGGCAAAAACTGTGATATTCGGCAAGGAGCACATCTTGAACCGGAAGTTGTGGTTGGCGGTAACTGTGCAATAGGCGAGGGAGCTGTTATTGGTCAGAAGGTTAAAATATTTCCATTTAAGACCGTAGACGCGGCAGCCGTGGTTAATAAAAGCATTATTTTGGAGTCACGCGGTATACGCACTCTCTTTGGCAAGCACGGTGTTTCTGGTTTAATCAATATAGATATTACACCTGATTTAGCAGTTCGCTTAGGATTGGCTTACGGCACTTCTCTTCATAAAGATAGTCATATTTTAATCAGTCGAGATACCAGTCGGGCATCGCGAATGATAAAAAGAGCACTTATTGCTGGCTTAAATGCTACAGGTATTCATTGCCGCGATTTAAGAGTTTGTCCTCAATCAGTTAACCGTTTTAATATAGCTACGAGCCGCTGCGTTGGAGGGATTCATGCTCAAGTTATGCCAGGAGACCCTCAATCACTCGAGATAAAGTTTTTTGACGAGCATGGTGTTGATATAAGCGAGAGTCAGCAGCGAACGATTGAGAGATATTATTTTCGAGAAGATTGTCGTCGCGTTTTCTACAATGAAGTAGCAGAAATTATATTTCCACCTCGCACAGTGGAATTTTACATAGCCGGACTTTTAAAGCATGTTGACAAAAATTTGATAAAAGAACGAAAGTTTAAGGTTATTGTTGATTATGCTTATGGAAGCTCTACCTTAACTATGCCTACCTTAATTGGCAGTCTTGGATGCGATGTAGTAGCGTTACATGCCTATACAGATGAGACCAAGAGCACTTTAGATGTCCAGGAGCTACCTTCTTTTCTTGACCAGCTCTCCAATACAGTTAAAGTTTTTCGGGCAGACTTGGGTATTCTTCTTGATAGCGCAGGTGAAAAAATATTTTTAATTGATGATGAAGGTAGAGTTATTTCTCACAATAACCTTTTGCATTTAATGGTTTTGCTGGTTTCTTGTTGCGAAACTAAAAAAGGGAAAATTGCTGTGCCATTATCGGTTTCTAATGTGGTTGATGAAATAGCTTATCAACACGGTCGCAGAGTTCTCCGAACAAAAGTAAGCGCCAGAGCTCTCATGGAGTCAGCTTTACGCAAAGATGTTGCTTTTGCCGGTGCACAAGGGGGAGGATTTATTTTTCCACAATTTTTGCCTGCTTATGATGGAATAATGACTTTTTGTAAGATAATGGAGTATTTAGCGACGTTAAAGCAGCCTCTTTCAAAACTTGTTGATAGTTTACCTGCTTACCATTTAACCCAAAAGAACACTTATTGTTCGTGGGAAAGTAAAGGTATTGTAATGAGACGGTTAATTGAACGGTCAAGAGATAAAAGAAGAGAGCTCATTGATGGGGTAAAAATTTACGAAGATAACCGCTGGGTTTTGGTTGTTCCCGATTCAGAGGAACCGCTTTTTCGTGTATTTGCCGAGGCGGATTCAGATGAAAGAGCAAAAGCTGAACTTGATAACTACATTAATTTTATTAATTCGATTGTGTCAACAATGTAAAGAGAGGCAAGCTTGGCGAAGGTATCTTTTGGCACAGATGGCTGGCGTGCTGTTATGTGCGACGAGTTTACATTACTAAATGTTAAAATAGTCGCTCAAGGTATTGCCGAATATCTTCTTGAAAGCGATTTAAGAAAAAACGGGGTTATTGTCGGGCATGATACCCGTTTTTTTGCTGAAGAATTTGCTCAAGCTTGTGCTTCGGTTTTTGCCGAAAATAAAATCCCTGTCTATCTTGCCAAAAGACCTTTGCCAACACCTGTTGTAGCTCACGCTATCGTTCAGCTTCAATTAGCTGGTGCGGTTATGTTAACCGCGAGTCATAATCCGTTTAAATATAATGGAATAAAATTTATTCCTGATTATGCTGGTCCAGCTACTTCTGAGATAACAAGAAAGATTGAGAAAAATATCGCTCAAACTAAAGAGAATTTATTTTTAAGTAAGGAAATAAAAGAGAGCAAAGAAGTAAAATACATAAACCCCATACCTGAATACATTGAGCATTTAAGTACTTTAGTCGATTTTGATTTGATTGCTAAAGCCAAGCTTAAAGTGGTAGCTGATCCTTTATACGGTGCAGGATATGGTCTGCTTGATGAGATATTGAAAAGAGCAGGCTGCGAAGTCTATGCAATTCATAACCAACGTGATGTCATGTTTGGTGGTCTATCTCCTGATCCGTCTATTAAGTATCTCAATAAACTTGGATATATGGTTAAAAAAATGAAAGCTCATCTTGGGGTTGCTTTAGATGGGGATGGGGATAGGTTTGGAGTGGTTGATTCAGTCGGAGTTTATCTTTCACCCAACCAGGTGCTTACTCTTTTAAGTGAGTACCTGTTAGGAGTTCGAAAACTTAAAGGTTCACTTGTTCGCACAGTCGCCACCACACACGCTCTCGATACTATTGCTTCTAATTATAATACTCAAGCTATTGAAGTCCCGGTTGGTTTTAAATATGTGGGTCAGGTGATGCGAGAAAGACCTGTAGTTTTAGGCGGAGAGGAAAGCGGTGGTTTAAGCATTCTCAACCATATACCAGAAAAAGATGGCATCTTAGCTGACTTGCTTCTTTGCGAGGTCACGGCTCGCCTGGGAAGACCTCTGTCAAATATTTTAGATGAAATTTACGCTAAGTATGGTTGTTTTCAGAGTGAGCGTTTAGACATTTACTTTCCGCAGGAGAAAAAAGAAGACCTTCTTAAAAGCTTAAAAAATAATCCCCCTAACGAAGTAGCCGGTGTTAAGGTTGAAAAAGTCTTAACAATTGACGGCGTAAAAATTTTATTTTCCGACAACTCCTGGATGCTTATCCGTCCCTCCGGAACCGAACCTCTTGTCAGAGCTTATATTGAGGCAGCCGCAGAAGAAAGATTTGAAGCTTTAAAAAGATACACTAAAAGTATGCTCTCTTTTTAATCTACAGTTCTTCCGCTATAATATTTCTTTTAGAAATCAAAATTCTGTTTTGTGTGATTAAAGTAGATGAAATCGTTAAAGATTAATTTAAAGAAAATTAAATTTAAGAAAGAAGAAGTTTTATTTAACTCTTTTTTGCTTGTTTTAATTTTTGCAATCTTAGGTTTTCTTCTTGCTTCCTCTTTTTATACTCAAGAAAAAGCTGAGCGGAGAGTTTTGTTGACCCGTCGAACTGAATTAATTGAAACTGTTGTTAATTTAGAAAAAGAGCGTAAAGATTTAGAAAACGAATTACAAAAACTTCGCGAGCAGCTAAGAAAATATGAAGAAAAAGCAGCCGAAGAAGAGGGTATTCTTGCTTCATTTAAAAACGAACTTAACAAATTAAAGTTTAAAACAGGACTAACTGAGGTAGTGGGCCCTGGCCTTGAAATAGTTTTAGGCGATAATCCAAACATTCCCCTGAAAGACAACACGGAGAACTTTATGATTCACGATTATGATTTAAGAACAGTAGTTAATGCTCTCTGGATTGGTGGGGCAGAGGCAATAGCTATTAACGGTCAGAGATTAGTTTCAGTGAGTTCTATTCGATGCGTGGGCTCAACTGTTCTGGTTAATGCAGTAAGGTTAGGGTCTCCTTTTAAAATTAAAGCTATTGGCAATCCAGCAAAGCTTAAAGAAAGTCTTTATGAAGACAAAGAATCAGCTCAATTGCTTGATGTTTATGTTAGAGCTTTCGGTTTAGTTTTTGATTTAAAGGAAGCAAGGAATTTAAGACTTCCAGTTTACAAGGGTAGTTTGTCTGTTGAATATGCCAAAGTGATTAAAGGAGGAAAGTAGAGATGCGGCGTTTATACTGGCTATCGTTTATGGGGCTTATAATTGGTGTGGTTTTGGGTTTTTGTTTAAGAGTTTCTATTCCTTCGATGTATGTTAAATATTTTGGGGTGGCAATTTTGGCAGCGTTAGATAGTGCTTTCGGTGGCTTAAAAGCCAGTCTTGAGAAAAATTTTAACGATAAGTTGTTTATTTCTGGTTTCTTTAGCAATACCTTGATGGCGGCTTTCATTGTTTATGTGGGAGACCGCATTGGTGTTCAGGAGCTTTATCTTGCCGCCGTTGTTGCTTTTGGTCTGCGTTTATTCCAGAATATTGCAATTATTCGTCGTCACATATTTAAAAAAAGAGGCTGGGAATAGGTGAAGAGAAAAATAACCTTCCGCGAACTTCAGTTAAGAAGAACTGAGATAACTATCGCTATTATTTGCGTAATGCTCAGTTTTTCTCTGGTTACTCAGATAAGAGGGCAAGTGGATATTTCGTCTGATTTAGAGCACTTAAAAGAACAGGATTTAGGAGGGTATATCCGTGATTTAAATATGAAGTTAGATGCTTTAAGAACTGAAGTTACTGACTTGCGAATACGCTTATACTCTTATGAAAAGGAATTTGCTAGCAGAAAGGATATCTTAAGTGAAGCAGCCCGAAACCTTGAAAATTTAAAGGTTTTTACAGGTGAGGCAAAAGTTAAAGGTCCTGGTGTTGTTATTGAAATTAGAGATAACAAGGAAATCCTCGAAAGTTACGATTTACTTGATGTCATTGAGGAACTTAAAGGGGCAGGCGCAGAAGTTATTGCAGTTGACGAAATAAGAATTGTATCCCGAACCGCTATAGCCAAAAAAAAAGATGGACTTTATGTGGGAAATAAAAAAGTTAAGTCTCCCTATATTTTAAAAGCTATTGGCAATACAGAAATATTATGCCAGGGGCTTTTATTGCCAGGTGGAACGCGAGACAAATTGAATTCTCTTGAAGGGATAAGATTTGAAGTCCAGAAAGTGGATGAAATAGTTATTTTACCTTGCCAATCATCTATGGTGACTAGGTATGCTAAACCAGTTGAAAAGTAAAGCTATGAATTTTTCAGGAAAATTTAAAAAAATAAACCTTGATACAAGAAAGTTCTTCCTGGCAGTCCTATTGGTTTTTGGAGTTCTTTTTTGTTTTGTTGTTGTTGATTTGGTTGCTTACGCCAACCGTATTCACCATGGTGTTGAGGTAATAGGGTGCTCTTTAGGCGGTTTAACCAAAGAACAAGCAACCTATGCACTTAACTCGAAGGTCGAATCATTACTTGAGAAGTCTTTGACAGTTCAATATTCCGAAAAAGAATGGAGAATTGAACCCTCTCAGTTTAATTTGAAAGTAAGTGTGACAAAGACGGTAGATAAAGCTTTTGCAGTTGGTCGTCACGAAAATCTTGTTAAGTCTTTTGTTGAGCGGATTAATTGTTGGATAAAACCGAATAAAGTTTATCTTGTTTATTCCTTAGATCAAAAGTCGCTAAGTTCTTTTATTGCTGAAATTGCGAAAGAGATAGACAAAGAACCTCAAAACGCTACTTTAAAAATTGGAGATGATGATGTAAAAGTGGTTCCCAGCGAAATCGGGGTTAGAGTTAAAAAAGCTTTGATGTTTGCGTTAATTAAAAATGCACTTGTCAACACAGGAGTTAGGAAAATTGAAATGCTGGTGGATATAGAGCCACCAGAAATAACAGAAGCTCAAGCCGAACATGCAATTACCGAAACAAAGTTGTTTATTAGCGCTCCTGTTCTTTTAAAATACGATAAATATTTATGGGAATTGAATAAAAAAGACATAGCTAAACTTATAGAGTTTGTGGTGGTTGAGAATAACAACAAATCAGAACTTCACACAGAAATTAGTAAAAATAAAGTAGTAAATTTGATAGAAAAACTAACTTCCAATTTTAATATTGAAGCAAAAAATGCTGAATTTAAGGTAGACGGTGAAAATGTTACTGTTCAATCAAGCAAGAATGGTGAGAAAATTGATGCCATTAAGGGTTACGAGGATTTGAAATCTGTTTTAAGCAAACCAGCACCACGAGAAGTTATCTTAATAAAAAGAGTTGTTGAGCCCGAAATTAGCACTGAAAAAGCTAACGCAATGGGAATAGAAAAGCGAATTTCCACTTTTACGACTCGCTATGACCCTACTTATTTAGCCCGAGTTCATAATATTCATCTTTTAGCCGATGAGTTAGACGGGACTATTGTTCCGCCAGGCGAAATCTTTTCTTTTAACGAAGTTATTGGACCAAGAACAGTGGAGAAAGGATATCGGGAAGCTATGCAAATTCAAAACGGTGAACTGGTGCCGGCTATTGGCGGTGGGGTATGCCAGGTTGCCACTACGCTTTTTAATACAGTTTTTTTTGCAGGTTATCCTGTTGCCGAAAGACATAATCACAGTTTTTTCTTGAGCAAATATCCTGTTGGGAGAGATGCGGCAGTATCTTATACCAGTCCAGATTTTAAATTCAAGAATGATACTTCAGCATATTTATTGATTAAAACAGCCTATACTTCAAAAAGTGTAACTATTTCTTTTTACAGCACAGATTTTAAAACAGAAGTGACCTTCACCACTTCGCCTTTTACTAACATTAAATCTTTTGATACTAAGTACGAAGAAGACCCAACTCTTTTACAAGGGGAAAGCGTTGTTGAACAAGAAGGCATTTTAGGTCGAGATGTTACTGTCTTTAGGGTGGTTAAACGAAATGGTGAAATAGTAAGAGAAAATAAATTTTTTAGTCGATATAAGCCACGAACAGCTATTATAAAAATCGGCACCATGCCTACTTCAGAAACAACAGAAACAACGGTTGCTATTTAACTCTAACTTTTGATTAAGCTTAATATTTCTTCCTTGTTTTTTGGGTAACTTAAGGTAAGCGTGGCGATGAAGTCCATTTTTTCTTGAGTTTGCTTTGCAAGATAATTGTTTACCATGTTATTGAGACGTGTTGTTGCAACTAAAGCCCCATTTTCTTCTGTGTGTGGAAAAATAATGCCAAATTTATTCTCTTCTATTCGTCCAATTTCATCGACTGCTCGAACCTGATTTTTTAAGAACTTACTTATGTCAGCTAAAGTTTTTTCACCCCGCTTCTGATTAAGCAAACGTAATGCGTTAGGGTTTAAATCAATGATTAGAAGGGAAAAAGGTGTTTCGTATCGGTCAAATTGATTAGCGTAGTTATTAATTATTTGAGCAAAGTGTCGAGCGTTATAAAGAGAGGTCTCAGCGTCAATTGAAGTATGGTTTTCTAATTTTGCGAAAAAATACTTAATGCGTGAGCAGATTTCGCCGCCACCAATACCTATCAGGGCATAAACAATTGCTCTTGCAATAATTAGATTTAATGTAGGGAAAGGAACTCTGAATAATACAGGTGCCTGAAGAAGGGAGTAAATAACAATTGCTGCTAAAGCGGTGGTTAAACCGCCTGAGCGCCCATAATGCACTCCTCCAATTAAGACAGGGATAAGAAGCAGTTGAGCAAAGATTTCTTCTCTGTAAATTCTTTCGCCGGTAATGGATAGAATAATTGTTGCAAGAATGGCGCCAATACCAAATATTAAGATAAGTTTTTCAAAAGTTTTGTATCGCATTATTAATCCTCCTTGTTGAATCTTAAAAATTAGTATGAGTGGTATAAGTGCATTCTATCGTGCCCTCATCTTTATCGTATTTGTAAGGCGATTTTTCTACCGGGCAAGCAAAATTAAATTGTTTAATGTAATCCGGAGTGAGCTGATTTAAGTTATCGGGATAGGATTGTTCTTGTGCCTGATAAGTTTCAAGTGCTGACCGAATTATTCGTAAATTAGAACGGCAAGAAGTGTCTTCGGCTTTAGTAAGAGCAAAATTGTAAACAACCACAACGATAGCGATTAAAATTCCTATGATGAGAAAAACCACTATCATCTCTACAAGAGAAAAGCCTTTCTCGACTTTAAGCTTCTTTACCATAACTCTCACCTTTGCCGTTTAGTTATAAATTTCGCTTTTTCCCCCTAATTTCCTTTAATAATTTTAACTCAGTTTAAAGAATTTTTGTGGTAAAATCCAGAAAAGCAAAATTTTAATTGAAACTTTGATGAATATGACAAAAATGGTTCAAGCAATTGTTGATAGAATAGAAGAAAAAAAAGCAGTTCTTTATTTTAAAGGCTATCCTGAAGCAATTTGCTTGCCGCTTGAGATGCTTCCTGAAAATGTTTGCGAGGGGAATTTACTGAGATTTTCTATTAAATTTGAGCACAAGAAAACAAAAGAGGAAAGAAAAGAAATATCTGCTCTTATTAAAAAACTTTCTAATAAACAAAAGGGGAAGTTGGAATAATGATTAGTTTTGACGAAGCCAAACAGGCAACGCCAGGGAAAGTCAAGGAGTGGTATAAGCACCTTAACCCTGGATTGGTTTCTTTGCTTGGTTTGATCGGGTTCGATAAAGTTTATAGTCGGGCTGAAGGAATCTATGTTTGGGATAGAGAAGGAAATCGTTATTTAGATTTTTTAGGGGGTTATGGCAGTTTAAATTTAGGACATAATCATCCTCAGGTAATAAAGGCTATCGAGGAAGTTGATGGACTGCCCAATATTTTACAGGCATCGTTAAATCCGTTTGCCAGCGCATTGGCTAAAAATTTGTCAGAAATAACACCCGGTAATTTATTCAACAGTTTTTTTTGCAATAGCGGGGCTGAAGCAGTGGAAGGAGCCATTAAGACTGCACGAGCAGCCACAGGAAAGACTTGGGTAGTCGCCGCAGAACACGCTTTTCACGGGAAAACTCTTGGAGCACTTTCCGTTACAGGTCGAGAAAAGTATAGAAAACCTTTTGCACCTTTAGTTCCTCACTGTGAGTGGGTGCCTTTTGGGGATTTAGTCTCGCTCGAGTCAAGATTGAAAAAGAAAGATGTAGCTGCTTTTATTGTTGAACCAATTCAGGGGGAAGGGGGAATTATTCTTCCACCTGATAAGTATTTGAAGGGTGTAGAAGAGATTTGCCGAAAATACGAGACACTTTTAATTCTCGATGAGATTCAGACAGGTTTAGGGCGCACAGGAAAGATGTTTGCCGCAGAGCACTGGGGGGTTAAGCCTGATATTATGACATTGGCTAAGTCGCTGGGTGGTGGTGTGATGCCCATAGGAGCGTTTATTGCAACGTCAGAGGTTTGGGAGAAAGCTTATGGTGGAATAAATAAATGTCTTTATCACACCTCTACCTTTGGAGGCAATACGAGAGCTTGCGCAGCGGCAATTGCAACCTTAGAAGTAATCAACGAAGAGAATTTAGTTGAACAGGCACGGGGAAAAGGAGATTATTTATTAAACGAACTTAAAAAACTCGAAACCAAACACGAAATGATTAAAGAGATTAGAGGTAAGGGTTTAATGGTGGGCGTCGAGTTTTATGAGCCAGCTAAAGGTTGGTTAAATAAGATTGGTGGTGATATGTTTAAAAAGCTTTCCCATGAGTACTTGGCTTCAATGGTAGCTGGTCAATTACTCGATGAGCATAAAATAATTACAGCTTATACTCTAAATAACCCGAATGTTATACGCCTTGAACCACCTCTTACTGTTACCTTTGAACAGCTTGATTGGGTTGTTAAAGCTTTTGATGAAATTTGCGAAAAGTATTCAGGATTTTTAAAATTGACTTTTAAGACAGGCAAATCTATTGCAGCAAAGATTTTTAAAAGGTCAAGGTAGTATTTATGAGGCATAAATTTAGTCTTGTCATAACCACTTGTTTCTTAATCCTTCTTTTTCCTCTTCAGGTTTTTGCGGTACCTCCATCTCTTAGTGCTACTTCGGCTATTCTTGTTGAAAAAGAGACAGGATTTGTTTTATATGAGTTAAATGCAGAAAGAAAGCTGTCAGTTGCGAGTACAACTAAGATGATAACCGGGATTCTTGTTTTAGAATACGGCAATCTAAAAGATAAAGTTGTGACAAGCCAAGAAGCAGCAGACGCTGGTGGTTCGGAACTTTATCTTTCACCAGGAGAAGAAAGAACCGTTGAAGAACTTGTTTACGGTTTACTTTTACGGTCTGCCAATGACGCAGCAGTAGTTTTAGCTGAGTATATAGCTGGAAGTGTTGAGGAGTTTGCCAATCTTATGAACAGGAAAGCTAATTTAATTGGAGCCAATTCAACAGAATTTGTTAACCCCCACGGACTTCACGATGAAAATTTTTCTACCGCTTATGATTTATCTTTAATTGCCCGGTATTGCTTGGGTAATGAAGATTTTACGAAGATTGTGGCAACACAAAAAAGAACTATACCTTGGCCAGACAATCCCTATCCGCGTGAACTCGAGAATCATAACAAACTTTTGCTGAAGTATCCCAGGGCGACTGGAATAAAAACAGGTTACACCAAAAAAGCAGGTTACTGTTTAGTTTCTTCGGCCAAAGAAGGTGAACTTACTCTTATTGCTGTTGTTTTAAATTGTCCTTCAAGTGACGCTTGTTATAACGATTCAATTAATTTGCTTGAATATGGCTTTAAGAATTTTAAGAATAAAAAGATTGTTTATAAAGGTAGGACATATAAAGAGGTTAAAGTTCCTTTCTGGGAGGAGAAATTAGAGCTAATTGCTAAAAAAGACTGCGTTATTTCGTATAATGGGGATAAAGGCGAACCAAAATTAGTGATAAAAACGATTTCCTCAAAAGAACTACCCATCGAAAAAGGGGAAAAATTGGGTGAGATTATTGTGGCACAAGGGGATTTAAGGTTAGGTCAAGTTGAGCTTATTGCCAAAAAAGGAGTTCCTAAACCAACACTCTGGCAGCGCTTTATTTATTTTTTAAGTAGAATTTTTAAATCAGGAGAAAATTGAAGTTTCCTTTGGGGCTAAAATACACAAAATATCATCAATGGGTACGGGTTGAGAATAATCGAGCGGTTATTGGATTAACTAATTATGCTCAGGACGCGTTGGGGAACATAGTTTATATTTTTATTTCTAAGGCGGCGGGCTTACCTGTGAAACAGGGAGAGGTAATTGGAGAAATTGAGTCCATGAAAGCGGTTTCTTTAATAAATAGTCCTTTGACAGGAAAGATACTTGAAGTTAATGAAGTAGTAGTCTTGTCTCCTTCATTGATTAACGAAGACCCTTATGAAAAAGGATGGTTATTTTCAATCGAGGTGAGTGAGTCAGATGAGGTTTTGTCTTTAATGGATGCTGAGAAATATCGGTGTTTTTTAAACGAAGAGTAAGGTGAGAAGAATTTGAGATGGAGATTCATCGATTCGGGGGCTTTAATTAGCTCGGAGAACATGAGCATCGATGAAGCAATCTTTGAAGCTCATCGTTTAGGTTATACTTTGCCTACCTTAAGAATATACTCATGGAAGAAACCAGCAATTTCTTTCGGTCGCCTGCAAGATGTTAGAAAAATCCTTAACTTTGATTATTGCGAGTCTCAAGGAATCGAGGTAGTGCGGCGGCCTACTGGCGGCAGAATTATTCTTCACGAGAATGATTTTTCCTACAGCTTTATAATCTCGCGAAAGTTTGGAATGCCTTCTTCAATTTTGAAATCGTATCGATTAGTCTGTTCTGCCTTGATCGATGCCCTAAAGTCTTTTGGGATAAAGACTGAGTTTGCTTCTGGTGGCCATTTTAAGCATGAGATTTGTCTGGGCAGTTTAAATGATGCAGATATAGTTTATAAAGGTCGAAAATTTGCAGGAAACGCCCAATTCTGGAAAGAGGGAACACTGCTTCATCAAGGAACAATAACCTTAGATTTAAATCTTAACTTATTTAAATCACTTCTCAATCTCAACTCACTTGAAAGCAAGGATATTGACGAGAGAATTGTTTCTTTAAGCCAGGAGATTATAAGTTTAACGCGCGATTCTTTAAAAGAGGCGTTAATTAAATCCTTTGCTCAAACTTTTAAGGTGGAATTTAGCAAAGAAGAACTTTCTGACTGGGAAGTTAATCGGTCTTTTGTCCTTAATAATTTCAAATACAGGTCTTCCGAATGGACTTTATTTAGACATTTTAAACCTCTGGAGTATGTTTCGAATGTGTGCTAAGTTATAGGTGAAAAGTAGTTTACAGCAATGTAGTAAATGTAGCAATGTAGGTATAAGTCAATAGTTAAGAGTTGAAGCAATTAACTATTTAAAGTTTATAATTTGCAATTTTTTAGGATGATAGGGGGAAGAGAAATGACTGACCACGAAGATATTCTGATTGATTTAGGAAATAAAACGGATGAAGAACTACGCAAAATTTTAGATGAGCTATACACGGAAGAAGAAAGACTTTCGTACGAAAGGAGAGTTCTTCATGGAAGAATAGACATCTTGAAGGCGGAACTGACGGAACGGTTAAAAAAGAAAAGAGAAAAAGGTGTGAGTGTAATTTCAGGCGAAGACATAGAACGCCTAACTCAAATTTTAGCAGGGGGGATGAGTCGAAAGAAGACTAAATAAATTTGAGGTGGTGGAAAGAATGAGCGACAAAGATGTTGAGCGTAATGTCAGATCTGTAGTTAAAGAAGGAATACAAACACCAGCTCAAAAGCATTTCCATGCCTTAGCAGAACAAGATACTTTTCTTATCGGTAAAGGGCAGAATGTTGACAGGGAGAAGAAAGAGTTATTGAAGAAGTTTAAAGAAAGAGAGCGTCGTCTTAAAGACAAACGTTAAGCTTTACTTAAGATTTATAGCTTGCAAGTTAAATTTTTAGTCGTTAAACTTAAAATAGCTTATTTAGGGAGGTTGATAAATGCCTGAGTCTAAAATTCGACAGCTTGTTCAGAAGTTTTTAGAGGAACTCAGTGAAGATGTAGTTGAGGAAAGAGTAGTTAATTACGTGATAAAGGAGTTACACTTAAGCAGAAGTTTACCTAAAATTCTTGAAGATCCGTATGTTCGCAATCGAATGGACGAAGAAAGAGTCAAGCGAGTTCTTGAAAATCCTGAAGTCATAAGCGCTGTTGAGGAAGAACTTGACAGAGCTTTTAAGACACACGATTTTAAATTTAAGGAGTAAAAAGGAAAGTAAAGTGCGAATTTGCATTAAGTGTGGCTTTAAAAACGAAGAGTTGGCAAAAGAATGTGCTCAGTGTGGTGAGAAGATTGAAATTAAGCATAACCTTGATTTAACAATCAAGCTCCCTGAGTTAATTGAAGAGGAAGAACCTGAAGTTAAAGTTGAGGTTTTACCTGGGGAAGCAGCTGTTTTGGTAGTTAAGAAAGGACCCGTAATAGGGAAGCGTTTTCCTGTTGGTTCCGAAGAAGTAATCTTGGGAAGAGACCCAGCAAGCAATATCTTTTTAAATGATGTAACTGTCTCACGCCGACACGCAAAGATTACTTTTGAGCATCCCAATTATGTTCTTACCGATGTAGGAAGCTTAAATGGTACATATGTAAACAAAGAACGGATAAATAAGGCAGTCTTAAAACACAGTGACGAAATACAAATTGGCAAATATAAGTTAGTTTTTTTGTTAGGCAGTGTTTCTTAAAAAAACCACTTAATTATTATTTAAGCTCATTAAGGAAAGGAGATTCCCTATGTCAAATTCATCTCAAAGGGAATATAAAACTATTGGCGAGGTTGTGGATTCACTCAAGGAAGGATTCCCCGATTTATCAATAAGCAAGGTTCGTTATCTTGAAGATGAAGGGCTAATTAAACCCAGACGAACTAAAGGCGGTTACCGAAAGTTTTTTAAAGAAGATATTGAGAGATTAGAGTTGGTTTTAAAACTTCAAAGAGATAAATACATGCCCCTTGATGTTATCAAAAAAAATATCAGCGATTCCGATAAAGTTAAAACAATACTTAGCAAAGCACCTGCCGATGCTTGTGAGCCGGAAGAGATTCCATCAAGTGAACAAAAAGAACCTCTTTTGTTAAACGAAGCAGTAAAAACAGTAGACCTTTCAATTAGTGAGTTACAGAATATTGAAACTCTGGGGCTTATTAAGCCTGTTGAAGCACCGGAGGGAAGAATAATCTCCCCTGATGATTTTGAAATTATGCGGCTTGTAAAGGAATTTTCTAAATTCGGTATTGAGTCACGCCATCTTCGACTTTATGAAACTTTTGCGGAAAGAGAAGTCGCTTTTTTAAGGCAGATTCTTTTGCCATTAATGAAACAGAGAAGCGCCGAAAACCTTAAACGACGAGAAACGACTTTAAACGCCCTTTTAAAGCATGGAGATAGTTTAAAACGAGTTTTGTTAAAAAAAGCTTTACGTGAGTATTTTGGAAACCTTTCCTAATGGTGTCCTCTTTGAAACCAAAATTTGTCTGCGACCAAATGTTAGGTAAACTCTCCAAATGGCTGCGCTTAATGGGATACGACACTTTATATTTTAATTCCATTGATGACTCAAACTTAATTAGAATTGCCTGCGAAGAAGGAAGAGTTCTGTTTACAAGAGATAGCGCTTTAATGAGAAGGAGAAAAATTAAATCAGGCGAAGTTCAAGCAGTCTTTATTGAAAGCGATATTTTAGATGAACAATTAAAGGAAGTTATTGAAAAATTTGGCTTAAAAAAGAAAACCCCCTCAGCTCTTTGTTCTCTTTGCAGTGTGTCTTTGGTTGAAATTCCGAAAAATATAGCTAAAGGAAAGGTGCCTTTGTATGTTTTTGAAACGCAAGAGAAATTTTCCCGATGTCCTGCTTGCGGGAGATTTTATTGGAGCGGCACTCATTGGGAAAAAATAAATTTAAAGCTAAATAAAATATTTAAGAATTAGAGCTTTTTATTTAAACGGGTGAGCGCTTCCTAAATAATTAGCAAGAATAAGGTTTAAAAATATAATAGCTAATCCTACCAAGGAAAGTTTTGAAACAAGCTTCTGTCTATTAATTTTTTGAAACTTTGAAATAATTATGAGGCAAAATAAACTTAGATAAAAAAACCAGACAATTAAGACGGTTATAAATTTAATTTCAAAAGAAATTCCTATTTTGATAGCTTGATTAACACCGAGAATTAGCCCTGTTGTGAGAAGAGCTAAACCGACGAAGTTGTAACCGCAGATGATTTTGTAACGGATTCTTAAATAAGCTTGTTGAAATCCTGTCAGGTTAGGAGAAAATTTATTTTCGAAGTACAAGTAAATCAGGGCACTTAGAACAGCTAAACCAAAGCAAAGATATGCGGCAATGACTATGAACGAGTGGACTAAACAATTTGACAAAAATTAATTCCTCCTTATTTTAAAGTTATTTTGTTAATTTTGACAATTAGACTTTTTTTACCTGCTTATATGTTGCTATAATTTTAACAAAGCTTTTTGTTTTTGAAAATCTATATCGCGGGTGGAGTTACAAGAGGATAATGATTGACGATTTAAGCGAAAAAAGGGATAAAGAGCAGGTCTCAACAGAAGAGACAAAGTTTGCTCATCCAAGCGAGCACCAGTGCGCAAAAATTTTAGATTTTTACAACATTAAATGGCTTTATGAACCCAAGACTTTTCCTGTCGAGTGGAACAAAAAAGGAGAGGTAGTTCAAAGTTTCACCCCCGATTTCTATCTTCCTGAGTTTGATCTTTATATAGAGCTGACAACCATGAACCAGAAGCTGGTGACCAAGAAAAATAGAAAAGTGAGAAGACTAAAAGAGCTTTATCCTGACATAAACATAAAGGTCTTTTATCAAAAGGATTTTCGAAACCTTCTTATCAAATACGGGCTCTTTAGAAAGAGCGAGCAAGAAAAGTCTTAAGCACAGTAAGCAAGTTAGGAGTAATTAGTTGTGACTAAAGATATAGAAAATGTAATAATTTCTGAGAAAGAAATTAAAAAACGGGTAAAAGAATTAGGAAAACAAATATCCTCGGATTATGCCGGTAAAGATGTTGTGCTGGTGAGTGTCCTTAAGGGTGGAGCCGTTTTTTTAGCTGACTTAATAAGAAAGATAACAATTCCTGTGTCTATTGATTTTATGGCCATTTTAAGCTACGGACCTTCCACGGAATCCCTCGGGGTGGTTAAACTCATTAAAGACCTTGAAGAAAGTATTAGTGGAAAGCATGTAATTGTGGTGGAAGATATCGTGGATACTGGTTTGACTCTAAACTACCTTCTTAGTAATTTAAGGTCGCGCGAACCCACAAGTTTAGAGGTATGTTCGCTTCTGGATAAGTCTCACCGAAGAATTGCCAATGTTTCTATAAAATATAAGGGCTTTGAGGTTCCTGATGTTTTTGTGGTTGGTTATGGATTAGATTATGGGCAAAAGTATAGAAATTTGCCTTTCATAGGCGAGTTGAAGTCAAGTATTTATTCGGGTTAATCTTTAAAGTTTGGCTAAGTCACCGATTGTTGAGTAACCTAAATTATTGGCTAAATCCGCTACGCGTTCTAAATTCGCAACCAAATCTAAAAAGATTACGCCAGCGGCTGGAACACAAATACCCTCGTTGAGTCTTTTCATATGCTCGTTACGAGCATTTCTTGAAAGGTCATCAACCTCGTCTTCGTATTTCTGAGTTTCTTTAGCTTTAACGGTGTCGCTTTCAGAAAAGGCTTCTATCATATTTTCATACATAGTTAAGACTTTTGAACTCAACTCTTTTGTTTCATTGAGGGCAAGCTCTGAAAAGAATATTTTTTCGTGATATTTTTCTTCTCCAAGCTCGACTATGTTTTCTGCGTGGTCACCAACACGCTCAATATCACTTACATTGTGCATAAGGGCAATTAGACGTTTGGATTGTTCAGGGCTTAAAGAATGTTGCGATACTTTAGAAAGATACCTTGTGATTTCTGCAGCCAGACTATCAACCGCGTCTTCTCTTTGTTCGACATTTTTTCGAATGATTTCAAGATTTGGCTTGGGTTGTAGAAAAGCCTCCAAAGCATGGTTTAACATTTCAAGAGTAAGATTAGCCATTCGAGTTAATTCTTTAGATGCTTGTCCTAAAGCAATTGAGGGCGTGGAAAGAACGTGGGTGTCTAAGTAAATTGGGCCTCGTTCAATGACAATTTCTTTACCAGGCACAAGAAAAGTAACTAATTTTACAAAGTATTTTATGAGAAATAATCCAACAACAGTTGATATTACATTAATCGAGGTTTGAGCGTTAGCGATTTGACGCAAAACATTAGGTGAAGTTTGAACAACTATCTTTGTAAATATAGGCAGGATACTAAAGAATACAATCGTTCCCAAAACATTGAAGATTAAGTGGGCAACGGCTGAGCGTCGAGCGGTAATTGAGGTACCGATGCTGGCAATCATAGCAGTTACGCAGGTTCCAATTTCTGCACCTAAAACGATAGGTAGAGCCGAGTTTATGCTTAAAATTCCCTGTGAGGCAGATGCAATAACTAAACCTACTGTGGCGCTACTGCTTTGAATTACCGCTGTAAACATTGCGCCACAGAGAACACCTAAAATAGGTTGTTTTCCAAAAGTTGTAAAGAATTCAATTACTTTCTCGCTTTCTTTTAAGGGGGAGACTGCGTCTTTAAGGAGAGCAATTCCAAGAAAAAGGATACCGAAACCAAGCATTGTTTGACCTAAGTATTTATGACGTTTTCGCTTCCCGACATACATTAAGGCAAAACCTATACCTATGGCAGGCAGAGCATATTTATCTATAGGAAAGGCAATTATCTGAGCGGTGATGGTTGTTCCAATGTTAGCTCCCATAACAACGCTAATTGCCTGCTGGAGATTCATGAGACCTGCATTTACAAAACCAACTATCATTACAGTGGTGGAGCTACTGCTTTGAATTATTGCGGTTACTCCTGTGCCAACAAGGGCGCCGCGCCAGGGCCTGGTGGTTAAAACTTCGAGAACTTTTCGCATCCTATCACCGGCTAACTTTTGAAGACCATCACCCATAAGCTGCATGCCATAGACAAACAAGCCAAGACCACCAATAAGACCCATTATTAACTCTGCCAATTCTTATCCTCCTTAAAAATTTTAGTTTATTTGGGGATTTTGAGATAAAACTCTTTTAATGGCAACAAATTTCGGTAAGATTAGTATGTGGCTTATTTTACAAGTTTATAATTGTGCAATCAACAAAAATTTTAAGGAGAGTAAAGTTGAGTGTTTTAAAAAGGTTATTTTTTGTTTTAACCTTATTGGGATTGGTAATAACTATAGGTGTTTCAGGATATGTGCTCATTGAGGGATGGTCATTTGCTGACGCTTTCTATATGACCGCGATAACTATCTCAACTGTTGGTTTTCGAGAAGTTTTCCCTCTTTCTTTAGCAGGGAAGTTCTTTACCATATTTTTAATTTTAGCTGGAGTAGGCACAGCAATTTACGCAATAGGTTCGGTTCTTGAGTTTTTAATTGAGGGGCATCTTACAGGAATTATGGAAAAAAGGAGAGTGAAAAGGATGATGTCAGAATTAAAGAACCATTGTATAGTTTGTGGTTTTGGACGAGTTGGCGAGCAAGTTGTCAGAGAATTTGTAAAAACTAAAACTCCTTTTGTGGTTGTTGAAAAAGATTTAGAAAAAGCAGCAAAGTGTCGTGAAGAGGGTTTTTTGTGCTTAGAAGGAGACGCTTCAAATGATTTGGTTTTAAGTGAAGCAGGTATCGATAAGGCTAAAGCATTGATTGCAGCAGTAGACACTGATGCAGATAATGTATTTGTCACTCTCTCGGCTCGTCAGATGAATCCTAAGATTTTCATTGCCGCTCGGGCAAATTTAGAAGAATCAGAGGAAAAACTGAGAAAGGCTGGAGCTGATAGGGTAATATCTCCAACAGTTATAGGTGGGCGACGAATGGCATCCTTAGTTCTTAAACCTTTAGTCTGTGATTATTTGGATATTATTGCTCATGGGGAAGGATTAGAACTACAACTTGAGGAAGTTGAGATAAAAGAAGGAGTTGAATTAGGGGGTCGAACTTTAAAAGAAGCTGATATTCGAGGCAAAACAGGCGCTTTAATCCTTGCTATCAGAAAACCTACAGGTGAATTTAACACAAGTCCAAAAGCTGATACGGTTATAATGTCTCAGGACAAATTAATTGTTTTAGGCACACCTTTTCAGTTAAAAGAATTGCAGAAAGTTCTAAATATAAGTTGAGTCCCAAACAATCTCTCATTTCTGCTTAAGAAACTCGTATCTCTTCCGGTGCCGAAGTACTTTCTGAGACAGCTTTCGTTCCCTTGCAAAAAATTAAGACTTTCTGGGACTCAACTTGATATTAGCAACCCCGCGCCAATTGTCAAGAAGAAAACAGAAACTTTTTAAAAAATTGTCTAAATTGTTCATTTGAGGTAAACTGAACTTAATTATCAATTTTGATATAATAATAAAAATATGCTATTTGAATTGGGAGTTTAGTAATATTTAAATATGAACAAAGAGAAATTAGTCAAAATAGTCATTTATCCTAAAAAAGGTGTTTCCGAAGAACAAAGGGAAGCACAAAAATTGTTAGCTTGCAAACAAGCTCCTTCTTTAGCTCGCCTTCTCTCTAAGAAGTTTTTTTATTTATATATTTTGTTTTTACTGTCCACCAAAGAGAGGTATGGCAACGAAATAATAACCTGTCTGGGTAAGAAATATCCAATTTGGTCAGCTAGTCCAGGTGCAGTATATCCGTTGCTTAAGAAAATGGAGCAAGCCAAACTCATTTTAGGCACCTGGGGAAAGGGGTTAAGACAGAAACGCTGCGTTTACAGGATAACTGAGAAGGGCAAAGAGGAGTTTAAAAGTTTAAAAGAAGAGCTTATTCCTTATCTTAAAGCGGCAACGGGGTTGCTCGATGAGGTTGTTTTTGAGGTCGAATCAGGCTGTAAAGAGTAAAAAAAGGATTTTTTCTTGTTTAAGTCGAATTAAAGTTATAAAATAAATAACCGATGTATTAAATAGTAGTAAAGAACTGCCCTGCCTAACAAAAACAGATTGTGATTTAAAACCCTTCAAAAGAGGAGGTTGGGGTGGTTTTTTTGTTGATTAGGTTTAGAGAAAAATATGCGGTAATTTTAAGCATTTTGGTTTTTGCTTTGCTTGGTGTTTTACTAATTACTTCATCAGCAGTTCATGCCACTCCCTCCAAAATTTCCCGAAAGAAAAAAGAAGCTCTTGAGATCAAAGCTCAGGTTGACAAAATTGATCAAGAATTTGAAGAGGCTGTTGAAGCGTATAATGCTTCGACAATACAGTTGCATGCGATTCAGAAACAAATTGAAATTAAAAGACGCGAATTAGAACAACTAAAAGCTGAGCTGGAAAAGAGCAACCAGATTTTAAGTGAGCGTTTAGTCGAAATTTATAAACGAGGAGATACTGATTTCCTCTCTGTTTTGCTTTCCACCAGTGATTATGATGATTTTGTCTCCCGTCTTCAATTCTTAATTAGAATTAGCGAGAAAGATCACGAGATTTTTGAAAGTTTTAGTGCTTCTAAAAAACGAGTTGAAGAAACTAAAGCCAAATTAGAGGAAGAAAAAGGAAAGCAAACTCTTGTTCAGCAGGAATTGGTTGCCAAAAAAAGAGAGATAGAATCTCGTTTAGAGGATAGAAAAAAGTTACTTACCTCGATTGAAAAAGAGATTGCTCGTCTGATAAAAGAGGAAGAAGAGCGCCAGGCGCGATTGAGAAGGGAAGCTCTCAGGCGTGCCTTACTGGCTCGTCAAAAAAGCGAGAATTATGCAACCCCGGCAAGTTCCGGGGTAGGAGGAAAGATTGTTGAAATTGCTAAAAGCTATTTAGGTTGCCCTTATCACTGGGCAGCACCATTAAGTGATGGTCGTTGTCCAACCGGGCAGCATGCTATGTGTTTTGACTGCTCAGGTTTAACAATGTGGTGTTATCAGAAAGTGGGGATTTATCTTTTACATTCAGCCGCCTGGCAGTATGCAAATACGCAGCCTGTTGCATATGAAGATTTAGAGCCAGGAGATCTTATCTTTTTTGGTCGAGATGGGGTGTCTCATGTAGGAATATATGTCGGCGACGGGAACTTTCTCCATGCACCTCGAACAGGTGATGTGGTTAGAATCCAGCCTTTAAGTTGTCGGGACGACTTTATTGGCGCTGGTCGACCATAAAATTTTCGATTTCTGCCGTAAGCAGTCCTGTCTTTAGTGAAGTTTTTAACAAATCTGTTGCAAGTCTTTCCTTTATTATCCTATAATTACTCTAGATAACGCCTTTTAAAGATTTATAGGGAAAGCTTTTTAAAATAGGAGAATAAATGGATATTGAAGGTTTACTAGAAAGACCAGACGTCCAGGCCATACTTTCTAGTATTGCTGATGGAGTAGTAATTAGTGACAGAGACGGCAGAGTAATTCATTTAAGCAAAACTGCAGAAAAAATGCTTCATGTAAAAGCAGACGAAGTTGTCGGCAAACACATCACCTTCTCGCGCTTGTTTAGACAACCAGGTACACCCCTTAAGAAGCTTGTTGTTTGCTGGCAGCAATCCGATTGCAGTCAGACCGATTGTCCGGTTCATGGAACAAATAAAGTCCGTTGCTGGATTGAGCCTTCGCTTTGTGGCAAAAATTTTAGCATTGTGAGTTATAAAGAAAAAATAAAGAAGTGTCGGAACTGTGAGATTTATAAAATTAACTCGGAAATCTTACATGAGCCTTGTGTGACCAAAATTGAAGAAGTTATTATCGAAAAACCTGAGAAGAAAGTATTAAAGGTTAAAACCAACCCTGCTCTTGATGAAAACGGTAATTTACTCGGATATGTCCGCACTATACAAGATATTACGCTCGAAAAAGAAATTGATGAAATGAAGAGCGAATTCATCTCCACGGTAGCCCATGAACTTAGAATTCCTCTGACCTCAATTAAGGGTTATGTTGATTTAATTCTTGAAGGCGAAGCAGGAGAACTCAATGAGGTTCAGGAAGAGTTTTTAAGTATAGTTAGGAAAAACAACGAGCGATTAGTAAATCTTATTAATGATTTCCTTGATATTTCAAGAATTGAGTCGGGTAGAGTTGAGTTTAAGATTAAAGAGCATTATATAGATAAAATTGTTTCAGATGTAATAAAAACTTTTGGGGAGCTAATTGAACGAAAAGAAATGAAGGTGAAATTAAATATCCCCTCCGAACTGCCTCAAGCTATGGTTGATCATGAACGAATTACTCAAGTGCTGAATAACTTAATTAGCAACGCTATAAAATATTCTTTGCCAGGAGGAAAGATAGAAATATCAGTTACTGCCGATGGAAATTTTGAGACCATAAGTGTAGCTGATACGGGAGCAGGCATTTCTCCTGAAGATTGCGCAAATCTTTTTAAAAAGTTTTACCGCGTAGATAGTTCGCTTACTCAGGAAATTGGAGGAAGCGGTTTAGGGTTATCGATTTGCAAAACAATTATTGAAATGCACGGGGGCAAAATCTGGGTCGAGAGCAAAGCAGGGAAGGGTAGCACATTTAGTTTTACCGTGCCCGTCGCTAAAAAAGAGAAGAAAAAGAAACCACAACTGGTTAAACAGGGGATGAGGGTTCTCATTGTCGATGATGAACCTGACATCGCCAACTTAATTCAAATTTATCTTGAGAAGGAAGGATATTTTGTTATTAAAGCTTATGATGGGGAAGAGGCGTTAAAGTTAGCACGGAAAGAAAAACCTGATTTAATCACTTTAGATATTATGATGGAGGGTATGGATGGCTTTGAAGTTTTGAGGCGATTAAAAGCCGACACCAACACTGCTTCTATTCCTGTTGTTGTTCTCTCTGCTGTTTTAGATGAAGAAAAAGGTTATCGATTGGGGGCAGCCGACTATTTAGCCAAATCCATTGACCAGGATAAACTAACTTATACTATCAATCGACTCTTAAAGCAAACAGAAGACACGACAAAAAAGATTTTAGTCGTTGATGACGATAAAGATATTGTCAGTTTTATTTCCATATCTTTAAAGAGAAAGGGTTTTAGGGTTTTTGAGGCTTTCAATGGGAAAGAGGGAATTGAGGTTGCCCGGCGAGAAAAACCTGATTTAATCTTGCTTGACCTCAGGATGCCTGAATTGAGTGGTTATCAAGTAATTGATATTCTAAAAAAAGATAAAGATTTAAGACATATTCCCATAATTATTATGACCGCTTATGATTTTGATGAGAGCAAAATTGAGACATTAAACCTTGCCTCAGAGCATCTCTCGAAGCCATTTTCGATGAGATTTTTAACCTCTAAAATCGAGCAGATTTTAAAGGAGATTTCTTAAGCAAGTGGAACAGAAAAGAATTCTTATAGTTGACGATGAGCCTGATATTATAAGGTTGGTCAAATTCATTCTCGAAAAGAGAGGATTTGAAGTATTTGTTGCTTCTGATGGCAAGGCGGCAATTAGCTCAGCTTTTAAAATTTTACCTGATTTAATTGTGCTTGATGTATTGATGCCCAATTTTAATGGTTATGAGGTATGTGAAAAATTAAAAAAAGATGAAAGAACTAAGAATATTCCTGTGGTGATGCTATCCGCTAAAAGCCAGGAATCAGAAAAGAAACAAGGTTTTGCCGCTGGCGCGGCTGATTATATTTCCAAGCCGTTTAATACTGAAGATTTTGTTAGCAGGGTAACATCGATAATAAAAATGTTTCAGGAAAACCTACTTGCGTAGAAGCTTAAAATTTATTTTTGGAGGAAAAACTTTAAGTGAAGGAATCTAAGCCAAGGTCTGACAACAGAAAAGATTTAAAAACAAGGAGTATATTAGCCTCTCTTAACGAAGGCATACTTGTAGTTAACAAAGATTATCTTGTGGTGTTAATGAACGAAACAGCTGAGCGGATTCTTTGTAAAAGAAGAGAAAGTGTAATTGGGAAAGATATCGTAAGCATTTTTAATTCCTCTCTTAAAGGAGTAATTTCTTCAGCTATCACAACAGCTATTTCAGAGAAAGCTTCTCTTTCTATGGTGGAAAGTGTTCCTGATTTAAAAAAGGTATTAAAGTTAAGTTTCAGTCCTTTTTCGGATGCAGATAAAAATTTGGAAGGCACAATAATTGTTATTTCCGATGTTACTCAAATAGATCGCGAGCGAGAAGAAAAAGAAGCTATTCTATCAGGTACAAGTGACGGTTTAATCTTCTTTGATAAAAATGATAGCATTACTTATTTAAATCCAGCTGCTCTTGAAATGTTAAATGTTCAAAAAGAAGAAGTAGCGGGGGAAAAGCTTAGCCTGTTTGAACTTTTAGGAAAGAAAAAGCTGAGCAGAATGGAGCCAGTTAAATGTAAAGAAATGCTTGATTGCAAGCTTAAAGAGTGTTTGGCATATAACTCAGATGAAGTGAGATGCTGGCTAATTTCTGATGCTTTTTGTCAGGATGAATCATGGACAAATTTTGAAACCAAAATTCAGAAATGTCGCGATTGCGTTGTTTATAAAATTAACTCTGAAGCAGTCGAGGAAACCGGATTAGCCTCAATTGAGGAGATAACTATTGTTGAGCCTGCCTATAAAGTTATTAAGGTAAAGACCAATCCTGTTGTCGATAGAGCCGGTAATTATCTTGGATATGTTAAAACCTTGCACGATATTACCGCTGAGAAGAAAGTAGACCAGATGAAAAATGAGTTTGTTTCCACCGTTTCCCATGAATTGCGGACCCCCCTAACCTCAATTAAAGGATATATTGATTTGATTTTAGAAGGTGAAGCAGGGGAAATAAACGAAATTCAAAGAGAGTTTTTAAACACAGTTAAGCAAAATAATAATAGATTGGTTGCTTTAATCAATGATTTGCTGGACATTTCCAGAATTGAGTCGGGGCGAGTTCATTTAAGAATTAAACCTGTCAATTTTTATGAAATTGTTGACGAGACTGTTAATACATTTAAAACATTAATTGACAAAAAATCACTCAATCTCAGTGTTTCTTTTCATGATGAGCCACCCATTATTAATGTTGATCGGGATCGTATTTGTCAGGTTATGGCAAATCTTTTAAGTAACGCAATAAAATATACGCCGGCAAATGGCAAAATAGGAATTGATGTAGTAAATGTTGATGGTGAGGTATTTATTAGTATTAAAGATACAGGTATAGGTATATCTCTGGATGACCAGCAGTATTTGTTTACCAAGTTTTATAGAGTTGACAGTTCGCTTACCCGAGAAATTGGGGGAAGTGGTTTAGGTTTGTCAATTTGCAAGACGATTATTGAATTACACGGTGGTCGAATTTGGGTCGATAGCGAAGCAGGGAAGGGAAGTGTTTTTACTGTTGCTCTTCCTGTGGCAGCGCAAAAAGAAGAAGTTATTCCTGAAGTTTCTCTTATAGAAGTGAGCTCAGTGATTAAAAGTCATAAGGGTAAGCGGATTTTAGTTGTGGATGATGAGCCCGATATAGCCAAATTAATCCAGATTTATCTGGAAAAAGAGGGATATTTTGTTATTAAAGCGTTTAATGGCGAGGAAGCAATTGCCCTGGCTCGCAAAGAAAAACCTGACCTGGTTACCCTGGATATTATGATGGAGAAAATGGACGGATTTGAAGTTCTCCGTCAGTTAAAAAATGACCCATCTACCCTAAACATTCCTGTAGTTATTCTTTCAATTGTTTCAGATGAACGAAAGGGATTCAGAATAGGAGCAACAGATTATCTCTCTAAACCTATCAATCCAAGGAGACTTGTAAAAGTTATTAACGATATTCTGGGTAAAAAATTATACGAAAAAGACAAAAAGAGAAAGATACTTATTGCCGACGACGATGCAAACATTATCAAGTTGTTAAGTAGAGTTTTAAAAGGAAAAGGTTTTGAGATTTTCGAGGCAAACAATGGTCTTGAGGCAATAAAGTTAGCCGAGGAGAAGCGACCTCATTTGGTTTTGCTTGATTTGCGCATGCCCGAAATGGATGGTTACCAGGTGATTGAGAAATTGAAAAAATCTAATACAACCAGTCATATCCCCATAGTGGTTATGACTGCCTACGAATTTGACCGCGGCAAAACAAGAATTTTAAATATGGCTACCGAACATTTATCAAAAAGTTTTTCTGTTGAGACACTAACTACTAAACTTGAAGAAATATTAAGAGAAGGGTTTTAAGATTGGGAAAAAGAAAAGTTTTAATCGTCGATGATGAGCCTGATATTGTTAGACTGGTTCAATTTACACTGGAACGTCGAGGTTTTGAGGTAATTGTTGCTACCGATGGCTTAAGCGCTATTGAGCTTGCCGAAACAGAAAAGCCTGATGTAATTTTACTCGATGCAGTGATGCCCGTTATGAACGGTTATACGGCTTGTCAGCGTTTAAAAGAAAACTCAAAAACAAAGTCTATCCCAGTAATTATGCTTTCTGCCAAGAGCCAAAAGGTAGAAGTTGAGCTTGGTATCGAAATGGGGGCGGAAAATTATATCTGTAAACCATTTAGTCCTTCTCAAATTGCTGATTTGGTTTGTGAAATTTGTGAGTTCAAAAAGGAAGAAGTTTGATTACGGCGAACTTATAAATGGTGGGATAAATTGAGCACAAACAAAAAAGTGCTTGTCGTCGATGATGAAAGAGAGATAGTTAAGTTAATCTCTATTAAACTTGCCAAAGAAGGTTTTGAGGTTCTTGAGGCTTATGATGGCGAGGAAGCTTTACAAAAAATTTTTCAAGAAAAACCCGATTTAATTCTTTTAGATTTTATGATGCCTCGAGTAAGCGGATGGGAAGTTTTTACGAAACTTAAGGAAGATAAAATACTTCGCGATATACCAATCATAGCTATCACTGCTATGGGTCATTTTGAGGAATTAATTAAACACCCTGCTTTCGAAATAGCGGGTTACATTATAAAGCCATTTGATACCAATGAAGTAATAAAGAAAGTTAAAGAAACGCTGGGAAAAAATGAAAGTTAATTTAGATTTACCCCGTTGAGTGCGGGGTTTATTTTTTAAGGGAAGGAATTTTAAGATACAGGTTGAAGATGTCAGAAAATATTATAACCAGGAATGCTATGCGTTAAAGAATTGTCTGCATTGTCCTGACTGTCTTGCTTTCGCTCTGGGATATTACAAAACAGTCATGGATGGCATTGATGATGAAGATACAAAAAGGAACCAAGAAGTAAAAGCTCTTGTTGTAAAATTTATTTTGTCGGTAGTATCTTCCGGTAATTTGCCTTGTGGTAATGCTTTATTAGCGGAAAACCTTAAGGTTTACTTGAGCAACTTATTGGAAGGGAAAGAGAAGCTCCCGATTTGCCATTATGAGTTTCAATTATTATAGTAAATATCAAAGGAATATTTAAATGCAGAATAAAGTTTTTGGTAACGCAAAAGATTTTTATCGTGTTAGAATAATTGTTATCAATGAAGAGACACCTCAGGATTTCGAATGGAGGGACGACATTCTCTACGCCTCAAAAGGAGACATTAACGGTAACACAAAGAGAGCCTACCTGGTGCAAATAGTCACTTTAGATGAAGGAAAGGCCGTTTTTGCGCAGATATTTGAGAAAAAAAGGGAAGCCAACCAAAACCTGCGAAAAATGGAAGAAGACTTAGATAATTTAACCAAGATGGAGTTTGATAAGAAATACAGTATTCAATAAGAATCAGATAAATTTCCTCGTTGTAATTCTTCAATCTAATTCTTTATAAGTAGGGGATAATATATAAAAACTACTTTAGGCACATAAATATTTAAACCCAAACTTTAGTTTACATAATGTATATTATGGGAACAAAGGTTACCATGTTTTATTACGGATTTTTTTGATAGAAGAGGTAAAACTTGACGCTCTAATTTTCAATTTAAGCCATTCTTTATTTGTGGTTAAGGTGATTGTATCCCTCTGATAAATTATTTTCCGGTGCTCCCGAATCCACCCGCGCCTCTTTCAGTTTCATCAAGTTCGTCAACAATTTCGAAGTCAATATTTTCAACTTTCTGGATAATAAATTGAGCGATTTTGTCTCCTCTTTTGATTTCAAACATTTTTTCTAAATCATGATTAATTAAGATTACGCCTATTTCGCCCCGATATTCACTATCAATTAATCCAGGTGTGTTAACTATACTTATTCCATGTTTTAAAGCTAAACCCGACCTTGGTTGAACAAATCCAGCGTAATTTTGAGAAATGGCAACAGCAATGCCTGTTGGGATTAGAGCTCTTTCGCCAGGTTTTAAATTGATATCAATTCGACTATAAAGATCAACTCCTGCGTCACCGTTACGAGCGCGCACAGGAGTTGGAATTTCTTTATCCAATTTCTTAAGTTTAATAAGCATTATTCCCCTCCCCTTTTATTATTGTGAAAGACGCGTAACCGACTACTGTGCTGTAATCATCAGTAATCTCGCCTGAAGTGTGATATGACAAAAATTTTGCACTACAAGAAAGGTGTTTCCCGGCTGAAATTAAAGCAATAACTGGTCCAGGTCCGCACATCGAAATACCCTCATCATCAATTATTCTGTCCAGCAACTTAGAATTCATCTGAATAATAGCTTCAATTGCCTTAGTGTCCTTTGTCTCAGCATTAACATGAGATTCATAATGAGTGAAATCTGAAGAAGCTACAAGCATGCAGTCCTCTGTTTCTCTAATAATTTGAGCCAACTCTTTTCCAAGTTCCTCACAAATCTCAAGACGTTGATTTAAGATACAAATGGGTACAAACGTGAAGTTGGAACCATATAAGTACTGTAAAAATGGCAATTGCACCTCAATTGAGTGCTCTATTCGATGAGCACTATCTCCTATCTCAGCTAAATCCATCGATAAAATTTTTTGAGAGATTTCAACGTCTATGTTTACTTTTCCTAGTGGTGTTTGCCAGGCGCTATCTGAAGAAATAGCCACAGCAGGTCCAAAGCCTGTATGGTTTGGACCCATAATTATCACTCGTTTTGGTGGGGGGTCTAAAGCTAATTGGTAATAACCATGAGCAGCAACATGACCTGAGTACATATATCCGGCATGTGGGGAAATTAATCCCAGAACTCTTCTTTCCTCATGGATACCTATTTTCGGCAAAGAACCTGGTCCAAGAGGATGAAGAAAACACTCCTCAATTTGTTCTTTTAAGTCTTCTTCGGTGCGTTCGTAAAAACTTCCTGCTGCAACTGGTTGCCTTACTCTCATATTAGTACTCGTTTTTCTTCTTTTGAATTTGGCAGTTGGTAGCTTAATCCTTTAAGTTTTGTTGGAATTATCTGATTGCATTCTTTTAATAGTTCGTTTAAATATTCCTCCGCATACGGTTTAACCTCTCTCAATTTAGCATCAAGGGTATTATCGGGGTTAAACTGTTGAAGCGTGTAATAACTCCCACCTTTTATTTTAAGCAAATTTGCTATAAAAAAAAGGTCTTCTTTGTTTGTAAAAACAGGCACTACAGTGGTTCGAAATTCGGCGGTTATTTTTCTTTCCTTTTCCGCAGCAATAAGAAGCTCAATGCTTTCTTTTATTTGTTCAATATCGACTTTTTGTCCAGTGGCGAACTCATATTTCTCAAAAGATGTTTTGATGTCCATGGCAACATAATCTATCAGGTTTTCATTAATCAGCTGGCGGAGAACCCGAGGGCGGGTCCCATTAGTATCCAGTTTTACCGGATACCCTTTCTTTTTTAACTTGGACAAAAAAGATGCCAATCCATGGTTTATTGTAGGCTCTCCGCCAGTGATTACCACACCGTCTAACCAAAATCTTTTTAACTCAAGAAACTGTTCAATTTCTTCAAAGGTAGTTTCTTTTAAAACATCAGGTTCAAGCACAAGTTCGGGATTTTGACAAAAAGGACACCTTAAATTGCAGCCGCCAGTAAATAAAACAACTGCAAGTTTTCCTTCCCAATCAATCATGGAAATTGGGATCATGCCCCTGATGCGAATAGTGCCGTTTAGCTTAACCATTTTTTAACATCCTCTAAATCTGGAACATCACTACGCCACGAGACAATTTCTTTTCCTACTTCATCTGCTATAACTATGGAGGGAGTGGACATGATCCCGTAAAAGGCTGCTTCAGCCAGCCCCTCTGAGTCTTCAACGTTATAAGATTCAACTTCTTCAAATTGCTCGACAAGCATCTTGGCTGCTGGACATTTTGGACAATTTTCTTTCCAGAACAACTTTATCTTCATCAGCAAGTCCTCCTAAATCTGTCCTTATTCTGTCTTTTAGCTCACCTACTTTTCCTAAATTCCAGGTTGAAACCTTTGAGTAGTAACCAACTATTCTTGTTACTCCATATACATCCTCTGAATCGCATAAAGGACAAGTTTCATGCAATCCTCTTGAGGTTCGTCGGCAAGCGTTGCAGACAGTAAATTCAGGACTGAAGGCAATTTGAGCACAGTGGGTATTTCTGAATGTTTTGATGACAAAGTTTTTTATTGACTGATAGGGAGGTTCATTTTCGCCTAACCAGATATGGCAAATAGCTCCCGCATCAATCAAGGGATGGTATAAGCTCTGTTTCTCTACTCGCTCAATGTAATCGACAGGAGCGTCTGTGGCTATATGAATTGAGTTAGTGTAGTAATATTCACCAGTCTCAATATTGCCCTTAATTACCCTTTTAGTTTGTTCAGGGAAATATTTAATATCAAGTTTGGCCAATCGATATCCGCTTGACTCCGCTGGCGATTCTTCAAGAATTATATTTAAGCTGTACATATTAGAAAGTTGTTTACACTTAATATTCATGTGGGAAATAACTTTTAAACCAAATTTCAACGCTTCATCAGACTCGTGGAGCTCCTGGTTTTTATGTGTTTTCACTAACTCGTTTAAGCCCATTACTCCAATTAGGTGGGTTGCGCGGTCGAGTCTCAAATAAGGCTCGCCGTTTCTAGCGCTGCTTAATAAAGCGAGCGGTCCGTCATTTTTTAAGTCTAAGAGATGCGCGAGAAAGTTCTTTTTCTGAAGATGGGCTTTGGCAGCCAGTTCAAGGACCCTGTTTATTTCAGCGAAAAGCAACTCGTTGTTTCCCTGTGCTTTGTAAGCTATTCGAGGCAGGTTAATGGTTATATTTTGCAATGCGGAAAATCGCATTTTTTCTGGTGTCTTTGTTTCCTCAAGGTCTTTTTCTCCCAGCTTTAATTTAAGACGACAGCACTGGCTAACTGTTGTTTCATCTCCTCTATCAAAGACAAAGTAAGTTATTCCCTGCTTGCTCGCTACCTGGCAAGCTAAATCAAGAAATTCCTCCCAGCCCGGAGTTAAGAAAAAGTCTTCATTAATGTGAAGTAGAGGTTTAGGGAAGACAAAAGTTTTACCCATTGCATCGCCTTCGAGGTAAACTTCAAACATTCCTTTTAAGAAAAGCTGCGATTCTTTTTCGTATTCTTTATATGTTTTACCTGTATATTGACCACCTGGGCCAATTGCCTGAGTATCTCGGAAATGACGAGGAATATTCCAATACAGATTAAAGTCGGTAAATACCACTTGTGAACCACGAGCTCCTGCTAATTGATTAAATTCATATATTAACATTTGAGCAAGCTGTTTTATTTCTTCATACGGGCGACCAACCAGATATGGTGCAAAAAACATGTTAACAGCTTCCCAGCCAATTGCTCCAGCGTAATGAGCCTGTAAGCTTGAAGCCATTTTTACCATGTGTCCAATAAGAACCTCGGCATGTTTAGCCGGTTTCGAAGTACTGGTGATATTGGGAAGGCTTAAACCATGTTTCTTTATGTATTCTAGAGAATGACCGCCGCAATAAGGCCTGACACAAAAACCTAAGTCGTGAAGATGGATGTCTCCCATAAGGTGGGACATGGCAACATCTTCACTGAAAATTTTTCGGAGGGCATATTCTTTAAGAATAGTTTCAGCAATAGTTAAATTAATTGATTCGGGATTATGTGTGGTGTTGCTGTTTTCTTTATTTGCGCGCATAATAATTTGCTCAACATCATAGATTGGCAAGCCAACATGAGAATGTTTCTTGTGGAGCATGCTTAAACCACGCCCAAGAAGTTCCATGTCTATTAACTCTCGAATTATGCTGGTCGTGATTGTTCCAAATGAACTGTCAAAGATTTTCTTTTCAACTGCGTCAGCGATTTCATTAGCGAGCTCACTGCTTGCTCCTGTTTCTTTAATTAAAGAAACAACTATTTTTGATTTATCCCAGATGTTTAATTCAGACTTTGAAGAAGTGCTTACAAGAAGAGCTATATCAGTGGTGTCAGTGGTTTGTTCGCTAGTGTTTTTAATGACGTTAATGGTACGACTCATTTTACCCTCCATTATTTAAGTTTTGATAATTCCTTTAAAAACTCATCTACATCTTTAAATTCCCTATATACAGAGGCAAATCGAATATACGCTACTTTATCCAACTTCTTTAATCTTTTTAGAATCATTTCCCCTAATTCTTTCGAAGAAACTTCATATTGAAATCTATTTCTTAACTCACTTTCTATATCTGAAACTATTTCTTCAATTTCTGAAGCAGGTATCATTCTTTTAATCGTTGCTCTCTGGATTCCAGCTATTAGTTTTGAGCGATCAAAAGGTTCGCGCTCGCTATTTTTCTTAATTACTGTAAGAGGAATTTCCTCACGGTGCTCATAAGTCGTGTATCGCTGCGTGCATTTTAAACATTCTCTACGGCGCCTAATTGCTTTGCCATCAGTTGCAGTTCGAGAGTCAATTACTTTAGTTTCTGGATAACCACAAAATGGACATTTCACAGCTTTTCCACCTGTTTTCCACAACCTTATCCACAATATGTTGTGTATATAAAGACTATAACTCTCAACATTTAGACTGTCAAGGATTTTTGCTTAAGAATTTTATTTTTTTGACAATTTTTGTTTTTTTTCAGTTTCACAGGGGACCAGGATTGTTTCTCCCGGATAAATTAAATTTGAATCCTTTGAGTTTATTTCTTTAATTTTAAAGACAACTTTTTGCAGGTCTTCTTGGCCTGAAGAGTATCTCCGGGCAATTTTCCATAAGCTGTCGCCATTTTTTACTTTAACTTTTAAAGTCACAGAATTTTCGTTTGCTGGTTTTAAAGCTTTTAAAGAAAACAATGTGGTGATTGATATTAGAAGTAAAATTAATCCAAACAAGGCCTGTCTCCTTAAATTTTCAGACATTTTATTAATCTCCCGAACATATGTTTGTTAATAATATACAGCGAACGTATGTTTGTGTCAAGCCCGAATTTGAAAATTTTTCGAACCTATGTTTGCATATATCAAACACTTGTGCTATATTTGACCAAAAGGCTATGTAGGGAGGCTAACTAATGGTGAAAAAAGAGAAATCTAAAGCATTACCAGAAAGACAAAGAGAAATTCTTGATTTTATCCTAAGCGAAATTCATCGAAAAGGTTATCCCCCATCTGTTAGAGAAATTGGTAAAGCAGTGGGTCTATCTTCAAGTTCAACGGTTCATAGCCATCTTAACACTTTAGAAAAAAAGGGTTACCTCCGGCGTGACCCATCTAAACCCAGAGCTTTAGAGATTCTTAGTTTTCGGGGGACCGAAATAGGCATTCCTTCCACTAAAATTCGAAGCGTTCCCGTAGTTGGAAAAATTGCGGCTGGCGTTCCAATTTTAGCTCAGGAAAATATTGAGGATGTTTTCCCTTTACCTTCAGAACTAACTGATGAAAATACCTTTGTTTTAAAGGTCGAAGGCAATAGCATGATTGAAGCAGGTATTTTTGAGGGAGACTATCTTGTGGTTAGACAACAACCGACCGCTAACAATGGCGATATTGTAGTGGCTTTTGTTAAATCTCCTTTTACGGGCGAAGAGGAAGCAACCGTTAAGAAATTTTTTAAGGAAAAAAATTATATTAGACTTCAGCCCGAGAATTCTTCCCTTAAACCTATAGTATCTAAGGAAGTAACCGTTGTCGGAAAAGCTATTGCTCTTTTACGGAAGCTTTAATTAATAATTTAGTTTTATTTGCTGTATTCTTCAGCAAGGTCTCCGATAACAGGTAATTTAAATTTTTCTCCTTGATAAGCTTTGATCATTAGAATAATCCAGAGCACTAAACTAACCAGGGAAATCAAATAAGAGATTATTACTCCAATAAGAGGGATTACCCATACCACTAATGAAATAACATGAATAACTCCAAAAGTAATCATTGACTGCATAGCGTGAAACCGAACAAACTCGTCCTCTTTTTCAAGAAGAAAAAAAACCAAACCAGTAATCCATCCAAGCACATAACAAAGTAAACCTCCGACATTGGGAGCAAGTCCCATAGAAGAAGTTTTTTCTTCCATAATTCTTTCCTCCTTTTTGTTTAAGTTTACTATTATTTCGACTTGCTTTGGTTATTTTCCTCTAAAATATTTCTTAAATCATCAATTTTCATCGAGAGTTCATCTAAACCTGTTTTTTTAAGCGCGGAAATAAAAACGCCATCAGGAAACCTTCTCTTTAATCTTTCTAATTCGGGTGTGCTTAGTTTGTCGATTTTATTGAAGACACTCAAAATAGGTTTATTTGCAGCTCCGATTTCCTTTAGAGTGTTTTCAACAGTCTCAATTTGTTTCTCCATTAAGGGATGGCTGGCATCGATAACGTGAAGGATTAAGTTTGTCTCTCGCACTTCATCAAGGGTTGAATGAAAAGCAGCAATTAATTGATGTGGGAGTTTTTTGATGAAACCTACAGTGTCTGAAATTACCGCGGTTTGTTGGCTGGGCAGAATAAGGCGTCGAGTAGTTGAATCCAGAGTAGCAAAGAGCATATCTTCAACAAGCACATTTGCGCGGGTTAAGGCATTAAGTAAAGTGGATTTTCCAGCGTTGGTGTAGCCGACAATGGAAAGACTGAAAATTCCCTCTTTCCTTCTTTTCTTTCGTTGTGTTGTTCTAATTTGTTTAACGTGGGTTAGTTGTTTTTGTAAGTATTGGATTTTTTCTCTTATGCGTCGTCTATCTACTTCTAATTTTGTTTCACCAGGACCGCGAGTGCCTATTCCCCCACCCAGTCTCGATAACTCTATTCCTTTTCCTTTCAAGCGTGGAAGTCTGTAGTTATTTTGAGCCAGCTCTACCTGTAGTTTTCCTTCTCGCGAGTGGGCATGTTGTGCGAATATGTCCAGTATCAGGGCAGTTCTATCTAAGGTCTTTAAGTCGAGTATTTTTTCTAAATTGTGTTCCTGAGAAGAGGTTAAGTCGTGGTCAAATACAACCAGATTTGCCTCTTGAGATTGAGCAAGTGTTTTAATTTCGTTAGCTTTTCCTGGACCAATAAAAGTTCGCAAATGAGGAGTTTCACGTTCTTGTAGAACTCGACCAATCACTTCACCGCCAGCGGTTCTTACCAGGTGCTCTAACTCATTTAAAGACTCCTCTTTTTCATTTCGGTTAGATGAAGGAAAAACAACTCCAACAATTATTACCCGTTCTTTTATTCTATTCGGTACCTCGATAAGGTTTATTTTTCCTCCTATAAGGCTTGTGTTAAGCGATTAAGGGCTTCCTCTAATCGGTCATCTTTTACGGTAAGCGAAATTCTAATGTAGCCCTCCCCTGAAGGTCCGTAGGCGCTTCCGGGAGGAACAACTACACCACAACTTTCCAAAACATGAGTAGCAAAACTTACCGAAGTAAAACCTTTGGGAACAGGCACCCAAACATATATTGTCGCTTTTGGTTTTGGCACATTAATGTCTATTTTGCTTAAAGCATCAATTACTTTATCGCGACGACGCTCATATATTTGACACATTTCCTTAACACAGTCTTGAGGTCCGCGCAGTGCTTCAATGCCGGCATATTGAATGGCGTTAAATATGCCGGAGTCCACATTGGTTTTTACCCGCCCTAAAGCTTCGATAACCTTAGCATTACCTACGGCAAAACCAATTCGCCAGCCAGTCATATTATAAGTTTTGGAAAGAGAATGAAATTCAACACCTACCTCTTTTGCTCCTGGTGTTTCTAAGAAACTTGGGGCAACATATCCGTCGAAAGTAATTTCAGAATACGGGTTGTCGTGACAGACTACGATATCGTACTTTTTAGCCAGGTCAACAACTTCTTCAAAAAATCCTTCTTTAACAATGGCAGCAGTGGGATTATTTGGGTAGCATAAGAACATTAAATTTGCCTTCTTAAGAATATCAGGGCTAATTTTTTTAAGGTCAGGCATGAAATCGTTTTCGGCAAGAAGCGGCATGTTGTGTGGAGTTGCCCCGGCAAGGATTGCTCCCGTTGTATAAACAGGATAACCAGGGTCTGACACTAAAGATGTATCTCCGTTATCAGTTAAGGCAAAGTAAATGTGGGCTAGCCCTTCCTTTGAACCGATTAAAGGAAGGGCTTCGGTATCTGGATCAAGACTTACATTAAATCTTTTCTTATACCACTCAGCGATAGCCTGTCGAAATTCAGGCAAACCAAAATATGAGGGATACCGATGATTTGCTGGATTATGGGCTTCCTTACAAAGTTTATTGATTATGTGTTCAGGTGTTGGTTCAACCGGGTCACCAATTCCTAAACTAATTACATCAATTCCCTGAGCCTTTTTCACGGCAATTTTTTTGTCAATTTCTGCAAACAAATACGGTGGTAAATTTTCAATTCTTTTTGCCTGTGCCAAAACTAAAACCTCCTCAAAAATTAATTTCTCCTCTGAAAATTTCCTCAGCAGAACCTGTCATTATAACGTGGTTTGTCTCTAACCACTTAATATTTAGATTACCGCCGGGAAGATAAACCCGAACACTTCTTTCTGTTAATTCATTTTTAACACCAACAACAACAGCTGCGCAAGCGCCAGTTCCGCAGGCAAGTGTTTCTCCCGCACCTCTTTCCCAAACGCGCATCTTAATTTCATTTCGATTTATTACCTGAACAAATTCAACATTTGTTCTTTTCGGGAAAAACGCAGAATTTTCAATTAATGGACCAAGCGTTTTAACAGGCGCGCTTACAACTTCTTCGACAAAAATAACACAGTGTGGATTGCCCATGCTAACACAGGTAATCTTAACTCTTTCTTCTTCAATTTCTAGAGATTGGTTAATTATCTCATCTCCTTCAAGTTTTACAGGTATTTCAGAAGGCTTAAAAACAGGCTCACCCATATCAACTGTGGCTTCCATTGCTTTGTCGTTGTCAATACTTAAAGAGACTTCTCTTATTCCTGCAAGTGTTTCAATAAGGATTTTTGTTTTGTTAGTTAGGCAATCATCGTAGAGATATTTGGCAAAACAACGAATGCCGTTGCCGCACATTTCAGCTTGCGAGCCGTCAGGATTAAAGAAAAGCATCGTAAAATCAGCTTTTTGTGAAGGTCGGGCAATCATTAATCCATCAGCTCCTATACCAAAATGTCTATCGCATAAGCGAGCAATTTCCTCTTTGGTAAAGTGAAGCTCGTTATTTAAATCTTCGAAGATAATAAAGTCATTACCTATGCTTTGCGATTTAATAAATTGTTTTTTCAATGTTTTTCCTCTCAAATAAAGTAATCTTGTTTTAGGTTTTGTTCAATCTCATCTGCAATTTCAGTTGCGCCTTTTTCGTCAACTTTAATCCACATAATTCTATAGTCCTGTTTAAACCAGGTCAACTGTCTCTTGGCAAAGTTGCGAGTTCGTTTTTTAATGGTTTCAACTGTCTCTTCCAAGGTCATTTCACCATCTAAATAAGCAGCTATTTCCTTACAACCAAGGGCTTGACGTGCGGTTAAAGATAAACCTTTTTTTACCAATAAACTCTCAACCTCAACTAAAAGTCCACTCTTTATCATATTGTCCACTCGCTCATTTATCCTGGTGTAAAGCTTTTCTCGAGGCAAGTCTAAGCCATATATTTTTAGATTGTAGATTGACTCTCGTTTCTCCCATTCTTTTTGGTACGCCGTAAAAGGTTTTCCTGTTGTTTTAATTACTTCTAGGGCACGAATAATACGACGCTGATTGGATGCACGTATTTTTTTATCTGCTTCAGGGTCGAGTCTTAAAAGTTCTTCGTACAGAGAATTTAGATCTTTTTTTGCTCTTTCTTGAAGCTCTTTTCTGATTGGCGAGCTTAAAGTGCCACCTGGAAACTCAAATTTATCAATTACGCTTCTAACATAAAGACCTGAACCGCCTACCAGAATCGGAAGTTTTCCTTCTTTATTTATCTTTGAGATTATTTGGCGAGCAATTTTTTGGTATTCAGCTACGCTAAAATCTTTTGAGGGTTCAACAATATCAAGCAGATGATGCTTTATGCCCTTTCTTTCTTCCTGATTTAACTTAGCAGTGCCAATATCTATTCCTTTATAGATTTGCATAGAATCAGCAGAAACAATTTCACCATTGAGTCTTTTAGCTAACTCAACAGCGACTATGCTTTTTCCTGCTCCTGTTGGACCGACAATGACAATTAATTGTTCTTTTTGCATTCTTCACCATTTTTAAGGATTTTATAATGATTATATCGCTCAAAGCTTTTTTGAGAAATGAGAAAATGTTATTAGGAATTATTATTGTTCTCAGAGGTTTGTTGGGTTTTGTTATTCAGCGGGAAACTAAACCTTAAGACTTCTTACGAAAGAAACGCGTATAAGTATGATCAAACTTAACCAATATCCCCTTCTATTCATACATCCTTCTCGCTATTAATTGTTGGTTACTCGCACCTTCTAACTTTAAAGCGATATAACTTCACGGGCTCGTCAAAAAAAATTCCTGCTTTTTGCACAGCTATCGCAATCTGGCAATCAACAGTATCTACTCCCTCTAAATCAGGTAGAAGCAGTCCACATTTGCGACCTGATTCCACAATTACGCCATACCTTTTAGGATCAAGAAAACTTTTGTCAGAAATTGGTTCGGGCTTTTCCAGAATGTCAACAGTGTAGTTAAGCTCAGGCAATTCAGATTCTTCTACAGGCGGGAATCGCGGGTCTCTCGTGGCGGCACTTATAGCATTAAGAACAATTTCTTCAGCGACATTCGTCTTTATAGGCGAAATTGTACCAATACAGCCACGCAAACAATCTCCTTTTTTTATACAGACAAAAGTAGCAGTTTTTTCAATTAAAAGTTCTTCGGGCAGGTTAGGTATACTGTCAAAATCATTAAAGATTTTTCCGCTTTTAATAAAAGTCTCAACTGCTTTTCGGGCAATGGCAACTTCCGGACGTTCTTTTTTCATTTTTAATTAGTTCTCCAATTAAATGAAAGGGATGAGCCTCTTTTATCCTAACTTTTACAAATCGATTAATCAACTCATTGGTTCCGGAAAAATTGACTATTTTGTTTGTCCTGGTTCTGCCGCTAAGCATAGATGGATTTTTCTTACTCGTTCCTTCAACAAAAACTTCTTCTATTTGCCCGATTAGCTTTATGTTCTGTTTTAATGAGTTATTGGTTTGCAGGTCAATTAACTGCTTAAATCTTTTCAGTTTAACTTCTGTCGGAACTCGATCTTCCATTTTGAAAGCAAATGTGTCAGGCCGTGGCGAGTAAATGAAAGTAAAAGCTTGATCAAAGCAGGCTTTTTTTACGACATCAAGAGTTTCGTTAAAATCTTCGTCAGTTTCCGAGGGAAAGCCGACCATAATATCTGTGGTAATACTCACTTTAGGGATTTGTTGGCAAAGTTTTTCTACGATTTTTAAATACTCTTCTTTCGTATAACCACGTTTCATTAGCTTTAAAATTCTATCTGAGCCAGCCTGGACAGGTAAGTGGACATGCTCACAGACCTTTTGACAACCAGAAATAGCTTCAATAATTTCATCCGAAAAATCTCTTGGATGAGAAGTGGCAAATTTAATTCTTTTAATACCTTCTATCTGGTCAATTTCTCTGAGTAGTTTAGCAAACTGGCTTTTTCCGTACAGGTCTTTGCCGTAGGAATTAACATTTTGACCCAAAAGAGTTACTTCAATGATACCTTCTCGGGCAAATTCTTCTATCTCATTTATGATTTCTTCTATGGGACGGCTGATTTCTTTTCCTCGCACATATGGAACGATGCAGTAGGCGCAAAAGTTATTGCAACCCGTAATAATAGTTACCCAGGCGTGCCAGTTTTTTTCACGAAGAGTTGGTAAAACAGTGGGTGGCTTAAAAGGTTCTTCCAAGATTTCAACCACAGGCAAATTGCCTTCTTTTGCTTTTTTAATAAGATTAACAAGATTGGCAATGTTATGAGTGCCAAAGACAATGTCAACATGAGAACATTTTTTAAGCACGCCTTCTCGATATTTTTGAGAAAGACAACCCCCGACGGCAATTATTAATTTGGGCTTTTCTTTTTTGGGTGTGCCAAGAGAATTTACATTGCCAAAAAGTCTTTCTTCGGCGTGCTTGCGCACGCAACAGGTATTAAAGATAACAATATCTGCTTCTTTTAAATTATCAGTCGGGACAAATCCCGCCTCAACAAGTAAACCCGCCATTTTTTCAGAGTCGTGTTTATTCATCTGACAGCCGAAAGTTTTAATTAAAAATTTATCAGGCAAATCTATCACCTTTTAATCTCTTCAGGTCATCCAAGATAATGTCAGGAACATTTACAGAGCCAATAGTTAGTCCTCTGCCCGATTTTAATCCATGACAATCTGAACCGCCCGTGGTAATCAATCCATAATGCTCAGCTAATTTAAGATATTTTGCTGTCATTTGTTTGGTATGATTAGAGTGATACGCTTCCAGCCCTTGAAGCCCGTGTTTTATATATTTCCCAATAGATTCATCAACTTCTGAAAGTCCTGGGTGAGCCAGAATCGCAATACCATTTGCCTTTCTTATAACCTCGATAACCTCTTCAGGTTGAAATGAATACTTTTCCACATAACAGAGAGCTTTGCGTCCAATATATTTCTCAAAAGCTTCTTCAATATCGTCAATGTATCCTTGTTTAATCATTACTCGGGCAATATGAGCTCTTCCTACCGCTCCATCTCCTGCTTCCTCGAGCACATCTTTAAAGGCAATCATCAGTCCTGCTTCTTTAAGTTTTTCAATCATCTTTACAGCGCGTTGGAAGCGAGCTTCTTTAAGTTGTTTAAGGTGCTCTTTAAACCAGGCTTCTTTGTAATCAACATAGTATCCAAGCAAATGTATGTCGCGTCCTTCGAAATCAGAACTTAATTCAACGGCAGGCACAACCTCAATCCCCAGACGACTTCCTTCTTTCAAAGCAAAAGGAAGACCCTCAACGCTGTCGTGGTCAGTTAAAGCAATTGCTTTCAAATTTAACTTGTGTGCTAATTTAACGATTTCTGTAGGGGTAAGCGTTCCATCTGAAGCCATACTATGCAAATGAAGGTCGATCATTATTTTCCCTCAAATTTGAAGACGAGGTTTATCGGCGAGGTTCGATAAATAAACGAATTGCTGTTTTGTCTTCTCCATCAATTTTAATGTCAGCAAAGGCAGGAATAACAACTAAGTCTACTCCGCTTGGTGCTACAAACCCGCGGGCAATAATAATAGCTTTAATAGCTTGATTTAGAGCTCCAGCACCTATTACCTGTATTTCAGCCCGACCTTTTTCTCTTATAGCACCTGCCAGTGCGCCTGCCACAGAACTTGGATTTGATTTTGATGCGACTTTTAATACATCCATAGTGTTTCCCCTGGCTATAAGTTTATAGTCCTATCTATATCTATACTCTACTAACAAGCCATATCCTTCCGGGTTAGTCTACTTTTTTAAGATTAATGCTGATATTTATTGTACTTTTAGTTTTCCAGATTTTTGGTTTACCTTTTATATCCAGAAAATATTTTTTACCAATCAAAGAAAAATTCTCAACCAATGTTTCACAAAATTCTTCAAGGTCTTCACCTTGAATATATTTTGACAGATTTTCTTTTTCAATTAAAGAGATTTCTTTTGGTTTTACTTCAGCAAGCTTGCTAGAAATATTGTTAAATTGATTTAAGAGAGGTTCTAATAAGTTTATTTCATTGTTAATGATACGATAAGCATTTCGTTCAGAAATTTCTAAGCCAATATATTTAGTGCTTATTTCCAGGAATTCGTGAATGTCTTCAGGTTGACTTAAAAATTCCCAGATTTTAAGATTGCTCTCTTCAAGTTTTCCATCTCTGGTCACAATTTTACCCTTTTTTCCAAGATGCCGCATTGTAGCAAGAATTTCGGCAGGTGATCCAAGGTAAACATCGACTTGAGGGTGGTCGAGATTAAATTCAAGCAGGGTTCTTACAACGTTATGAGGACCACGAATAATTTGAGGTTTGCCTTGCTTAAGACGGACGACAGGAAAAGTTGATTGGTCTTTTCTTTCGTGAAGTTTTTGGGTATCGACCTCAAATTTAAAAACGCTTCCCTTTTTAGGCAGTGAAGAAAGAACCAAACTATTATCCGTGGTTGACCTGATAGAAAAAAGTGCCATACCTCTACCATGAATGCCATATTTATCAAAAGTCAAAGTTTCTAATTTAGAGGTGACGCGTGCTTCAAATATTCTTTCATGAAGTTCAGGAGGGATACCACAACCGTCATCGATAACCACTATTTGTCTTCGTTGTCCCCCTTCCTTGTGGGAGGCAACAAAGATTTTGCTGGCTAAAGCATCACGAGAGTTTCTGAGTAATTCAATTACACCATCTTCGACTGAACGAATATCATGTTTTGCCTGTCTTCTTTCAGCTTCGTGAACATTAAGTCTGACAAAGCCACTTCCAAGGTTTTCTTCAACCTTTAAGTAATGCTCTCCTGTCACGGATTTTACAAAATTGAGCAGGCTTTCGCTTTCTTTTTTAGACAATCAAATCGCCTCGTGCTGCTTTATTTCGCGTATTCGATCGCTCTACTTTCGCGTATGACTGTTACCCTGATTTGCCCGGGATACTCTAACTCCTCTTCAATCTTTTTAGCGATGTCTTTGGCAAGGATTATAGCATTATCGTCTGAAATTTCCTCGGGCTTAACCATGACTCGGATTTCTCTTCCAGCCTGAAGAGCATAGCATTTTTCGATGCCTTTGTGACCTTCCGCTATTGCTTCAAGTTTTTCCAGCCTTTTTATGTAACTTTCGAGAGTTTCACGGCGCGCACCTGGTCGCGAAGCTGAAATAGCGTCGCTTGCTGCAACAAGCACAGCCTCAACAGTTTTTGGTTCAACTTCATAATGATGTGCCGCTATGGTATGGCAAATTTCAGCGTTTTCGTTTAACCTTTTTGCGAGCTCGCCTCCAATAATAGCATGAGGTCCTTCAACTTCATGGTCTATGGCTTTACCAATATCATGCAGCAAACCGCCTCTTTTTGCCAGTTTGATGTCAACTCCAAGCTCAGCCGCCATCATACCAGCTAAATGAGAAACCTCAACTGAGTGTTGTAAAACATTTTGTCCGTAACTAGACCTGAACTTAAGTCTTCCGATAGCTCTGACTAATTCAGGATGAAGCCCGTGCAATCCTGTTTGCAGCACTGCCTGCTCTCCACTTTCTTTTATCTCAGCATCGACTTCGACTTTAGATTTTTCATACATTTCTTCAATTCTAACGGGTTGGATTCTGCCATCGATGATTAACTTTTCAAGAGTTAGTCGCGCAATTTCACGCCTAACAGGATCGAAACCAGAAATAATAACGGCTTCAGGAGTGTCATCGATAATTAAATTTATGCCTGTTAAAGCTTCAAAAGTGCGAATATTGCGCCCCTCCCTACCAATTATTCTTCCTTTCATATCATCACCGGGAAGAGGGACTACTGTTACAGTGGTTTCTGCCACCTGGTCGGCAGCACATCTTTGAATTGCCATCGAAATAATATTTCGAGCTCTTTTTTCTGACTCATCTTTTGCCTGAGCTTCAATTTCGCGAATTAATTTCGCTGCGTCGTGCTTAACCTCATCTTCAATTCTTTTTAGCAATAACTCCCGAGCTTCTTCGACAGACATTCGAGCTGCTTTTTCTAAAACCTGTTTTTGTTCAGCAATTATCTGGTCGAGCTCACCTTGTTTTTTGTTAATTGTTTCTTGCAAATTATTTAACTCTCTCTCCTTTTTCTCCAGAATTACTGTCTTGCCTTCAATTATTTCTTCCTTCTGGGCAAGTCTTTTTTCCAATCGTTGCAGATCAGCTCGCTGCTCACGGTTTTCTCTTTCCGCCTCAGTTCTTAAAGAATAAATTTCGTCTTTTGCTTCAATTAACGCCTCACGTTTTACTCTTTCTGCATCCTCTTTTGATTTTTCGATTAGTTTTTTTGCTGCTTCTTCAGCGGAAACAATCTTAGATTCACCTACATATTTTCTGATAAAAAAACCGGCTGCTAAACCCGCTAAGAATATTGCTGCATAGATTACCACAATCATTTTTAAATCCCCCTTTATAAAAAATAAAAAACCGAGCAAATGCTCGGCAAATACATTACTTTAGAATTATTTTATAGCCTATGTTTAAAATTAATGGCTCTTTATTTGTAAAAATATTTATTTATAACTTAAACATAGCGCTTTTATGTATTTCATTTCTATATTTTAACCCTAAGGTCTAACCTGAATTCTTGAGAATTTATATAGAAAATTCCAAAGTAATGTAAATATGCCTTAACACTTACTTAAAAATATTAAACCTCATTAAAAATTATGTCAAGTGATTGTAAGCGTCCATAACATAAGAGCAGCTAATCTTTAATAAGTTCTCGACAAATCTTCGAGACAGTGCCATATTCGAAGCCGCGACCAAATAAAAATTGACTTAATTGCCTTTTTTTGGTTAAGTAATTTTTCTCTTTTAAAGTTCCAAGTTTTTTCTTTGCAGCTATTCTTGCTCTTTCTTCCTCTGCTTCCTCATCATAACTGCTTAGAGCTTTTTCGATTGTTTCTCGGTCGATTTTTTTGGCGACGAGCTCGTTTTTAATTCGTATTTTTCCGTAATTTTTTAACCTTACTCTTTCTTCTACCCATAATCGGGCAAATTCCTCATCGTTGATGTAGCCCAGTTTTTCCACCTTATTTAAAACTTTATCTGACGAGCTCTCGGTAAAGCCTTTTTTGATTAGTTTTTCCTTTAGTTCACCAGCGCTTCTTGGTTTAATGCTGAGCAAACGAAGGGCATAATTTAACACTTTTTCTTCATCGCTTTTCTCAATCATTGTTTTTTCGAGATTCCCTGTAGTCCGTATTTTTCTCTAATTTTCTCTTCAATTTGCTGAACAATTTTAGGATTTTCTTTCAGATGCTGTTTGGCTCCCTCTCGTCCCTGACCAAGTCTTTCCTCACTAAAAGTGTACCAGGCACCACTTTTAGCAATGATTCCTGCTTCAGTTCCAATATCTAAAATGCATCCTTCTTTTGAGATGCCCTCGCCATACATGATGTCAAATTCTGATTTTCTAAAAGGAGGCGCCATCTTGTTTTTAACCACCTTAGCCACCACGCGGTTTCCAACTATGTCCATTCCCTGCTTAATCGAGTCAAGCTTTCTAATGTCTATGCGGATTGTGGAATAAAACTTAAGAGCGCGGCCACCTGTAGTGACTTCAGGATTACCAAACATGACTCCAATTTTTTCTCTTAATTGGTTAATGAAGATAACGGTAGTTTTTGATTTACTGATTGAGCCAGACAATTTTCGCAAAGCTTGAGACATTAACCGAGCTTGAAGTCCAACATGCGAGTCGCCCATCTCTCCTTCTATTTCTGTTCGGGGAACAAGAGCGGCAACTGAATCGATGACAATAACATCAATGGCGGCACTTCGGACAAGCATATCGGCAATTTCAAGAGCTTGTTCGCCAGTATCAGGTTGAGATATGTAAAGATTATCCACATCGACTTTGAGATTTTTAGCATATATGGGGTCAAGAGCATGTTCGGCATCGATAAAGGCAGCGATACCACCGTTTTTTTGAGCTTCAGCGATGACATGTAAGGCAAGAGTGGTTTTACCCGAAGACTCAGGTCCGAAAATTTCAATAACTCTACCTCGAGGGATACCACCTATACCTAAAGCGATATCTAACCCGAGCACGCCTGTTGGAATTATTTCGACATCCGAACATAAAGAATGTTCACCCAATTTCATTAATGCGCCTTTGCCGTACTTTCTTTCTATCTGTTCTTTTGTTAGTTCAAGCACTTTATCTTTTTCCAAAATCTCCCCTCCTTTTACTTTCAGCTCAGCTTTGTTTTTAACTTCAAGTTATCCTAACACGAACGCTTGTTCGTGTCAATCTTCTAATGGAAAATTTTTTAAGATTGCATAAATCGAACCCTTGGGAGTTAAAACACTTTTAAAAAGAGACACTTCGTTAACTTTAAAAGTGTCTTTGATTAACATGGTATTAGTAGATTCGGTTATCAGATTTTCAACATTTTGAGGATTTTTAAAACGTGCCAGAGTTACATGGGAATGGAATTTTCGTCCTTCCTTTTCTATGCCAAATTTTTCAAGAGCGCTATCGATTAATTTGTGCAAGCGCTCAATCTCAAGCTCGCTTTTTTCTGTTCCAATCCAGAAAATTCTTGCTTTTTTACTCGTTGGAAAAGCTCCCAATTTACCAAGTTTTAACTCAAATTTTCTTATTTTTTTAGTCGCTGTGGTCAAGCTTTCAATTAGTTTAGCTAAGTTTTCCTCGGGAAAGTTACCTATAAATTTAAAGGTAATGTGTAAATTTTCAGGAGCAACCCATCTTGCCTCTTTTGCGCTCTTAGCCAACTCCTGAATCAGCATTTTTAAGTTTTCTTTTATATTTTGAGGAAGGTCAATTGCCACAAATAACCTAAGCATGCTTCCTCTCTTTTAACATTTTTATTATCAAAATTAACGCTCTCTGGGTGGCCTTAAACTTAACGGTCTCTCTTTCTCCAGCAAAGTTAAATTTCTCAACCTCTACTTTAGAGTTAGATGAAAGAGCAATATAGACTAAGCCGACAGGTTTTTCTTTAGTAGCTCCTGTTGGGCCAGCTATACCGGTGACACCGATTCCAATGTCTGAATTGGTGATGATTTTTACTCTTTCCGCCATTGCCTTAGCTACCTCTGCACTAACTGCTCCAAATTGTCGAGTCAAGGTTTCTTCTACTCCTAAAATTGACTGCTTAATATCATTGCGGTAAGCGACAATTCCACCTAAAAAGTATTCGGAGCATCCAGGGATGTTGGTAATTCGATGAGCTAACAATCCTCCTGTGCAGGACTCAGCTGTTGAGAGAGTCAAATTTGCTTCCTTTAGCAATTTTCCGGCAACACTTTCAAGGGTGTCCCCATCAAAACCGTAAACAGCATCACCAAGCCGCTCCACAAAATTGCTCTCAATCTCGGATAAATAATTTTGGGCTTCTTTGAAGTCGCTGCTTTTAATTAAGAACTTCAGATGAACTTCCTCGGGATGAGCTAAAATCGTGATGGTCGCCCCAGAATATTTTTTAATGAGGTCTTCTACGTTTTTTTCTACAAATATTTCCCCAACCCCGTAGGTTTTTATGGTTCGGGCAAGAATGATCTCCTTTGCAGGATATTTGCGCGAAATAAAAGGAAGAATATTTTCTTTAAGCATCTTATGCATTTCAACAGGGACACCTGGAAGTGCCACAATTAGTTTCTTGTCGAACTCTAAGATAATTCCTGGTGCAGTGCCCAGAGAAGAAGGAATTAAAGTCGCTCCTTCAGGACAATAAGCTTGCCTTAAGATAGTTTCCGGCATTAGTTTATCAGTCTTTATCTTGTGAATTTCTTTAAATTTGTTTCTGATTTTTCCTGCGGTTTCAGGTGAGAAAACTAATTTTTTATTTGTGGCTTTTGATATAGCTTCTCGTGTTACATCATCAAAGGTTGGTCCCAAACCACCGGTAATTAACAAAATATCTGTGTGCTTAAGCGAGGCCAAAATGCTTTCAGCAATTGACTCTATTTCGTCAGGAACAATAGTTATTTCCTTACACATTAAACCTACTTTTAGCAAGTTTTCGATTATGTAGTGGACGTTTTTGTCCCGGGCGCCGCCCGTCGTTAATTCAGTTCCAACAACTAAAATTTCGTAGTCCATCTTCCCTTTTTTACTGTTTAAGTTAAAACCTTTTTTGCTTTAATGAAGTAATCAACTCCTGAAATAATAGTAAGAAGGATGGCTAATGCCATTAATGTCCAACTCAAAGTAAGTTTTAAAGCAGGTAAAATAAAAGAAATCACCGCGACAACTTGAAAGAAAGTTTTTAATTTTCCAAGTGAGCTTGCGGGAATCACTTTCCCTTCCGCCACAGTAACCAATCTTAGTCCTGAGACCGCAAATTCGCGGGCAATAATAATAATGGCAACCCAGGAAGCAAGTCTCCCTAAATCAACCAGGATAATTAAAGCAGCCGATATAAGAAGTTTGTCCGCCAGCGGGTCAATAAACTTACCAAAAGTGGTTACCTGTCGCTGAAAACGCGCCACATACCCATCAATTGTGTCACTTACGGCTGCAATGGTAAAAATTACAGCGGCAATATATGAGCCAAGGGGTTGAATTCTTTCAAGAAGCAAGAAAAAGGCAAATACAGGAATTAAAAGCACTCGAGCAATGGTGATTTTATTGGCTAAACTCCGCATTATTTTCTCCGTTTAAATTTACGCTTTTAAGATATTATATTGCTCACAGGAACTAAAATGAAGAAACTGGTATAATTTTTTCATTGAAATTTTGTGAAGGTGAGGTATTTGCGAAAAATTATTCTTTTTTTGGTGGCAATAGGGCTTATATTGGGTGCAATCTTTAGCTACCCAGCATTAAAAAATATTTTTAGCGGCATGAAAGCTAATTCATCAAAGCCGCTTGAGGAAGCTCAGATTAAAGAGGAATCTCTCAATGTTATCCCAAAAGATTTTCCGACAAATTTTCCCATTTACAAAAATACTAAGCTCGTTGGAGTAGTTAGGGTAACTGAAGGCGGCGAAGTTTATTTTGAGGTAGAGCTTGAAACTTCTGATAAGAAAGACAAAGTTATGGAATTTTACAAATCAGAGATACCTGAAAGTGACTATAAAATTGCTTTAACTTCGAACAAAAAAGAAGAGACTGTGTTTTACCTTACCAGAGATAGCAAAGACGCAGGCACAATTTCTATTTTAGCCGAAGATGAGATAACCTTAGTTAGCATTGAGCTAAAAAAGTAACAGAAAGAAGGTTAGAAAATGAAATTTCTTAAAAAAGTTTTCATGTTTCTTATCTCGTTTTTGCTCTTAATATCTTTGATGTTTTTAATTAGTGGATTTAGGATAAGAACGACTCTTTTAAATCAGAAGTTTGTCGAAAAAGAATTTAAAAAATTAAACATCAACTTGAGGTTTAAAGAAGGTATTTTAGAGGGATTTAAGGGAAAAGCGAGCGCAGAGATTAATATTGGGACCAGTGCGATTAAAATAGATCCCTCTATTATTTTTAATACTGTTTTTACTGATGAGTGGATGGATAGGCAAGTTCATCTGTTGTTAAACGATTTATATGCCTACATTAAAGGTGAGACTAATCAAGTAAAACTAGTAATTTCTTTAACTGAGGTCAAAGATAAATTCTTGGCAGTGTTGGAAGAAAAAAAGTTTGAGTTATTACCTCCTGAGTTCAAAGATAAACCTGTTGAGACGGACAAAGTTATTTCCGAAATTAAAACTGAGATTTTAAGTGAGTTTCCGTCTGAAATTAATCTTTTAGCTGAGAACCCCGATTTTTTAAAACCAATTGATAAAGTAAGAGAATACGTCACCTATTTTAATGTGACTCTTTGGTCATTGGCAGGCTTAAGTTTAGTTCTTATTCTTTTGGCTTTTCTTGTGCTCAAAGATACAGTGAGCTGGCTTAAATTTTCTGGAGTAGCGTTTTTTAAAGCAGGGGCAATAAGTTTGGTTGTTGGATTTTTTGCCAGCAACTATGCAATACGAGAAATAAATAAAGCCCAAATGCCGCCCGAGTTTATAACTAAAGAGATACTATCAAGCGTTTTAAACGACTTTTTATTTCCCTTTCATATTTATTCGATAGTTTTTGTTTCGATTGGAATTTTGCTTTTAGTTGGGGCTTGTGTGGCTAAACGTTGGTTAATTAAACCTCAACCAGTTAAGTAGCCTTCTTTCTTTAAAAGAATCTCTTTTTGTTTGGTGCCGCGGTTGTAGCCACCTAATTTTCCATCGAAACGAATTACCCGATGACAGGGAATTTTAGGATCGCGATTTTTGCTTAAAATATTTCCTACGGCTCGATAAGCTTTAGGGTTTCCTGCTTTTTGGGCAACTTCTTTATAGGTTAAAACTTTACCCTCTGGAATTTCAGCCACAATTTTTAAAACTTTTTCCTTAAAGTCCATTTTCATCAATAAGCCCTTAAAAATCTATATTTCAAAAGTGCTTTTTACTTTTCTTTTTAGCATTTTCTTATTTCTTACGTTCGTCCAGTCTCGAAATTTTTAATTGCCGACCAGACACCCAAACTTTTTTCAGCATACATATGATATCGGACGGGATTCCTTCAGGTAAGTCTACGGTGCTAAAGTCATCGTAAATATTTATCCGACCAATAAATTTACTGTCTATTTCCGCTTCATTGGCAATAGCGCCTACAATGTTACCGGGTTTTACACCATGAGAATGGCCAACCTCGATACGGAATCTTTCCATTCCCTTTTCTAATGCCGATGATGTCTTACCGTGTTTTGTAGAGGTTTCCCTTTTTCTCGGCTTGTTCTCAAATGTAGTCTTTTTCTCTTTGGGTTTGTTTGTTAACAATAGAGGCTCGTTTCCCTGTGTCAGTTTGGCTAATGCGGCAGCGATTTCCAATGCGGGCACGTTATGATCCTGTTGGTATTGCTCCACTAATTGATAAAAAAAGTCCAACTCTTCAATTGCAAGCGTGTCAGTAATACGTTCTTTGAAGCGAGCAATGCGCTTGTCGTTAATCACTTCGGTGGAAGGCAAATCCATCAATTCAATCTTTTGTTTAGTGGCCCTCTCTATGGCATACAACATGTTTTTTTCTCGTGGTGCCACAAATAGAATCGCCTCACCACTGCGCCCTGCTCGACCGGTACGGCCAATTCGATGGATGTACGATTCAGTATCATGCGGAATATCGTAATTTATAACGTGACTAATGCGGTCGACGTCCAACCCTCGGGCCGCAACATCAGTGGCAACTAAGATGCTGAGTTTTCCTGTTTTAAACTGTTCTATCGTACGTTCTCGTTTACTTTGCGCAATATCTCCATTAATCGGCGCTGAATCATAACCGCGGGCTTCAAGCTTTTCCGAGAGTTCCGCCGTTGCTGTTTTTGTGCGAACGAAGATGAGTACGCCATCAAAGGTTTCTGCCTCCAACATCCGAGTCAGTGCATCTAATTTATGAAAACCACTCACCATCCAAAAACGCTGGCGAGTAGCTTCCACGGTAGTAGTTCGTGTTTTTATCGTGATTTCCACAGGGTTATTTAAATATTTTTGGGCAATTTGGTGAATTGCTTTAGGTATGGTCGCAGAGAAAAGTACTATTTGGTGCTCGGATGGTGTTTGATCCAAAATCCATTCTACGTCATCGATAAAGCCCATGCGCAGCATTTCATCCGCTTCATCAAGAACAAGACAACTAAGTGTCTTTAGGTTTAAAGTCCCGCGCCGCATATGATCCATCACCCGTCCCGGCGTTCCCACCACCACATGTACACCACGCTTAAGCCGATTAAACTGTCCTTGATAATCTTGACCGCCATATATGGGTAATACGTGGAACCCCTTCATTTGGGACGCGTATTGCTGAAAGGATTCTGCCACCTGAATAGCCAATTCGCGGGTAGGTGTCAAAACCAGTACCTGAGGTTCTGGTTTTTTGAGATCTATACGCGACAATAACGGCAGTGCAAAAGCAGCAGTTTTCCCGGTACCCGTTTGGGCTTGTCCAAGTAAATCTCTACCTGCTAAGACGTGTGGAATTGTTTGTACCTGAACGGGTGTCGGTGTTTCGTAGCCCACCCTATCTATCGCCTTCAGCACAGGTTCAATCAATGCCAATTCACGAAAATCTGGCTGTAAAGAAAAATCGTTTAACATCTAAAATACCTCCAAAAAAAATAGCGTCGCCAGTGAATACCCTGGCGAACGTTGTAAAAACATATTACGCAAAAGCTACACATTATTTCACTTTAACATTATCGCACTTTACGTTACATTTTGCAAATAAAACTATCGAGGTCTGACCCCTATTGGCGCCCGCTTTAGCTCTTGAGCCACTTATCGAATTTAGTCGGGTCTACTCTTTTAATTTCGCCAAGCCTGTCAAAGTGTTTGTCGGCGCTGATGATGGTTGAAATTCTGTGATTGATCATAATAGCAGCGTGTAAAGCATCTCTGGAATTCAAAAAGGGATAAGCTTGGCAGAGAGGCAGGGTTTTTTTGATATCATCGCTAGTTACTGGAAGAATCTCACATATTACTAAGCCTTGCCTGCAAAGCTCGATGCCTTCAACTCTTTTGTCTAAAGCAAAATAACGGTAAAGAATCTCTTGAAAGACTTCAGCACTCGTATAGGCAACCAGGTTATCCTTCGTGACAGCGTCGATAATCGATACACACGCCTTTTTAAGAGGGTGTTCTTTGCCGGCTGCATATATAAAGATATTAGAATCAAGATAGAAAGAAGATGGCATCGTTCACTCCCTTTCCAAGCGTGCCCGCACGATCTCCTTCTCCATCTCCTCCCAATCGGAGACAGGCAGTTCCATGGCGGCAATTTTCTTCGCTGCTGCTATTTTTTCCTTCGTTAGAGTCTTTGAAAGATACTTCTCTTCAACAGCCTCACGAATGAGCTCACCGATTGATTCCTTACGCGCTGTGGCTTTTTTCTTCAGCTCCTTAAATTGCTCAGGTTTGAAAAGTACCTGAACCCGCTTGGTTAAACCAGCCATCTTACTTGCCTCCCTTTGTATTAATACACATACACATACTAATACACATCTAACAAAGTGTCAAGTCAAATCCAACTGAAATTTTGGATGGTTGGGCAGCAAATTGATTCAGGTTTTTTAAAATTTAAGAATAAGGTTTTTAAATTGCTGGGAAATAAAGGTGTCGAGGTCTGACCCCACTTGTGTTCATCCTAAATCCATTCTATTTTAATTATTTTCTCAAGCTTTTTGAACTCTGGATCGCCAGTTAAGACAGTTGCTCTTCTCTCCAATGCTGTGGCAACAACAAAAGCATCAGCATAAGATAGAGGATAACTAGCTTTAATCCGACCAGCTGACAAAGTCAACTTTTCTGTAGGTTGAATCACTTCGATTGGCCATTGTTTCACTAAAGCAACTGCTTTGTCAGCTTTATCAAAATCTTCGTTTCTGGCAATGATATAATAGATTTCGCCTAAATTGATCAGATTGAGCCACGCTTGGGGAGAACCTTTTTTTTCGAGCGACATAAGAAGGCGCTCAACCTTATCGGCACCTTCTTGTCCATAGAAATATGTAAGGACTGCGAAACTATCTAAGACATATCCTTCCAACTCAGGATGCCTTTCTAGTTCTCTTTTTGGAGTGCTCTAAGCTGCGTTCTTCCTTTCGTGCATCTTCAAGCATCCGTCGAACAGATTTCTTTGATTGCAGCATTCCTTTTGCCGCCTTAATCGCGTCCCTTGGTAGTGGCACGATGACAATCTCCTCCGGAAACTCAAGGATGCCTATCTTAACACCTTTTTCGAGACCATACTTTTCCCTGAGTTCAATCGGGATGACAATCTGCCCTTTTGATGAAACCCTTAATGTTTGCATTTAAGTCACCTCTGTAAGACAATTTGCATTTACGTCTTACCGAATATAATAATTCTAGAGCAATAAAAAGTCAATAACGAATTTGCTAAAGAGGCAGGTTTTACTTTTTAAGGTGTTAATGTGCCAGCCGAACTTCTAAAGTCATTTTGGCTGAGATTTGAAGGTTATGAGTGCCTCGATTTAAAAACAGAAATAAGGTTTTTAAATTGCTGGGAAATAAAGGTGTCGAGGTCTGACCCTATTACAAAATTGCTTATTTGTAAAATTTACAGTTCGAAGTCTATTTCCGCACTTCACAAACTTGCTCGGCTATTTTTAAGGCATGACTCCAATTTTAACTTTGTTGATTATTCCTTAAATATTTTTAAGAATGTACTCGAGAAAACCTTGCTTTACAAACCGCAAATTTAAGACAAACTCAATTTCTTCAATGCCCTTACGAATCTGATTTACTCCTGTTTTCCAGCCAGGACCATCTGTTATCCAAATAAAATGCCAGCCTGCTCCTTTTAATTCGTTTCGGCGGTTTATGTAGGAATCCACAATTTCTTGCGGCTTCGAACCCCCTCCGCCATAAAAGTTCACTTCAATATTTATAGGTTTTGAATCTTTCACGCAAACAGCATCAAACTTACGATCTCTTAATTGGGCTGGGACGGGGAGACTACGCACATCTTCAAAATACGCAAAAGTTTTCTGAGTAACAATGTTCGACAGATAACCACGAGACAGTATTTTGGAGAGGATTGGTTCAATTACGTCCTCCATTGCTTTACCACTGCGATTTTTACGAGCATGGGTATCTAATCCCACCTCCACACCAAGTAAATAATCACGAAGAATTTGTACTATCTTCATCAGCTCCAAAATTCCAGTTTTTTCACAAAATCGAACGATGTGGTTAATTTCAGCCTCCGAATATTGAGATTTCGGGGTAAATTCAAAAGATGAAGAAGATTGCAGGATACTGGTTTCTTCCAGTACTTTTAAGGAACGATCGCGAACAGCAATTATCAACGGAAGAACCTTAACTACCTCTGGATATTTCTCAATTAGTTCTTTCAACTCGTAACTAGGATTGGATGAACCAGCTAAAGAGCTAAGAATACCAATTTCAATTTTGAAGTGTTCTATATTTGATTTGACTTTATTCCAATCAACATAAAAATCAAATCCTCTGTTTGTATCCGCTAGCGAGTTCAAAAAAGCTTCAACTATCGCTTCGTTTGAGGCAAGATTAATCCCCTCTCGATAAAAAGAAATATGTGCCATTTTATTAACCTCTTATTTAGAAGAAGTTTTGTTTTTTTCAGCGATTGTGTCTTTTAATCTCTTAACCGCAACCTGGAGATATTCTTCTTCCGTTTCAATCCCTGCAAATTTTCTGCCGAGCAACACTGCAGCTACGCCAGTTGTTCCACTCCCACAAAAAGGATCAAGAATTAAATCTCCCGGATTGGAGGCAGACTGAATGATACGGGTCAATAGCTTGACAGGCTTCTGGGTAGGATGCTTGCCATATTTTTTCTCTGAGCGACTCGATGCCGATATCTCCCAGACATTTCTCATCTGCTTGCCCTTATTGATCTCCCTCATTAGTTCATAATTAAATGTGTGCTTACTTCTTTTATTCTTCGCAGCCCAAAGCACAATTTCAGTAGAGTGAGTGAAGTATCGACAGGAAAGATTGGGCGGAGCATTTCGCTTATACCAAATGATGTCATTAAGAATTTTATATCCTAGTTGTTGCATGGCAAAGCCAACAGAATATATAATATGCGCTGTTCCAGATACCCAAATTGTTCCATTGGACTTTAATATCCGCTGACATTCACCCAACCACTGTAAATTGAATTCGTGATTTTTTTCAGCCCCCTTAGAAACATCCCATTTTCCTTTATTGACAGATACCATTTTGCCCGCATGGCAGGTAATTCCGCCATTTGACAAAAAATAAGGTGGGTCAGCAAATATCATATCCACACATTCAGAAGGTACTCTTTTAAAAATTTCCAGACAGTCGCCCTTCAAAAGTTTTACTGCATGCGTCTGATCATAAAAATAAGGAATTAGCTGTTCCTTACCATAAGTTGCAACTGTTTCACGCACTTCAAGCTCAAAAGGATTAAATTCGGATTTGTATTCGACTTGTCTTTTCTGCACACGCCATGTCATTCTGAATACTGCTCCTTAGCTTTTTGGATTTATTATAAACTACAACTGTAAGCTAGTTTATCAAACGTTTGTTCGGAAAACAAGGATTATTTTTTGAGGTTAGTATGGCAAGCCACAATCTTAAAGATTCAACAAAATGTGGTTTTGTCCTCTGTGGTCGATAGTTGGAAGTCGGGAGCATAATTAACTTCCAGCCATCAGCTAATTCAGGGATAAGGGATGAGTCTCTAGTCTAAAGGGATATTAAAGGGTTTTTCCCTCCAGATTCCTCCCTCTTCGCTAATCCCTCTCCCATAAGCCATAAGCCATAAGCTATCAGCTCTCTGCTTTACTTCATTTTTTCAATTTTAATTACTTCAATGGGTGTTCCCCACATATGGTACGTAGCAACATCTTTGCGTGTTTTTGCTTCAAAACGCACACGCATGCCCTCAACTTGGAATTTTTTATCTAAGTTAATTGGGTCATAGTGATTGCCGTCATCGGCTACTATGCCATAGAATCCACTCTCGAGGTCAACAAACCGAACGGTACCTGTCATAGAAATAACGCCTTCTTTATCTGGTTCTTTATTGGCTTTCTGGCAGCCACAGATAAGTATCAAGGTTAAAATGATGATTAGCGGCGCAATTTTTCTCATTTAAACCCTTTATTGGTTAGCATTCTTATTCGCATTCACCGTAGCCATCTTTTTCGTGGGTTTTTACCCATTTTTTCTCGTGTTTAACCATACAGCGGCCGAATCGTGTCATTACTGATTTTACTTTGTCTTCTAATCCAACTTTTTTATCTCGACGGTCATCAATTTCAATGGTGGTAATTACACGGAGGATGCCTTTTTTAAAAGGTGTTTCGTGAAGTTTTTGAGCAAGTGCAAATAAATCAGTCGGTTCCCCTTCGATAATTGTTCCCATGTCTGTTAGTTTAAACTTTGCTTTTTCTTGCTCGAGGGTTTTTACCACTTCAGCGATGTAATCGCCAATGCTGGGGGTAAGAGTTCCAACTGGAACGACGCTTATTTCCATTAATGCCATCTTTCCCTCCTTTCTGTTGGTTAGGAGTCGAGAGTGTTCCAAATGAAAAAGTAAAAACGCTATGTCTGCCGACAGGCAGGAAAAATGTAAAATTATAATTAAAAACTAAGAGTGATTTTAAGGCTTTTAAAACATTTTAATCCTTTACCCTTTACCAATACCATCAGCTATCTGCCACCCGCTATCAGCCATCAACTATCAGCTGGCGACTGATTTTTCTTTACTCGGCTGTTATTGTGGCCTCAAAGGTCCCTCGGGCGAAAGGTATAATTAATGTATCGTTTAATTTAATCTCTAAACCAGGAGGATTGCCTGCAAATAAGTAAACAGATTCATCTGCTTCCCACTCTTTTTCATCTCCGGGATTAAGAGTTCCCTCAAAACTAAGATTACCATCAACTTTAACTCTCAACCAACATCGTTCAACCACTTTTATATTTAAGGTAAATTTAGCTGTTTGAGTCTCTTCTGCGGTTACTGTTGTTTCAGGAAATATTTCAGGCGGAACTGTGATTTCAGGAGTTTCTTTTGCCACTTCGGTTGGTTCTTCTGAGAGAAGCAATTCTTGGTCGATGGTCGGACTGGATTTTCTTAATGCGTTAACGGCAATTGCTCCAATTATAATTAAAATAATTATGGCTACTACGATGTATATTTTTCGAGGTGGAGCAAATCTTCGGGTAAATTTTTCTTCTTTAGTTTCAGGCGGCTTAGCGGGAATTTCAATTTTATATGAAGTGCTTCGGGCTTTAAATTCACGAATTAGCGGTGCGGGGTCGACTTCAAGAAATCGGCAATATGAACGGATAAAACCAATAACAAAAACATCTTCTGGCAAAACTTCGAAATTTTCTTTTTCCAACGCTTCAAGATATTTAACCCTTATTTTTGTAGCTTTTTCCGCGTCTTTGAGGGTTTTGTTAAGTTTGCGTCGAGTTTCAAAGAGTGTGTCACCAATTAAACCCATAAACGCTCCCGATTTTGTCTTTTTAAGATAATGCTATCTTATAATATAATTTTATTATTGGCTAATATTTTTTAATCGGGACTAATATTTTTTTAATCAGGATTTTTTCTAATCTGGTCAAGTTCGTCGGGTGTGATTAAAACTGCCCGAGGTTTGCTTCCCTCATATCCTCCAACAATGCCTCTTTCTTCCATCATATCAATTAAACGAGCAGCTCGAGAATATCCTATTCGCAATCTTCTTTGCAGCATAGACACAGACGCCATCCCGCTCCTAGCGACAATATCGACAGCATCGTCGAATAGTTTATCTTCGAAAAGGTCTGCTCCATATTTAGCTTTGCCTGCTCTTAATATTTCTTCATTGTAATGGGGTTTTGCCTGTTTTTTGATAAAGCTTGTAATTAGTTCTGTTTCTTGCTCGGTAACAAAGGCACCCTGAACCCGCCGCGGTTTAGTTAAACTAGCAGTGGCAAACAGCATATCCCCCTTCCCTACTAATTTCTCTGCTCCAGCCATATCGAGGATAACTCTTGAATCTGTTTGAGAAGACACAGCGAAAGCAATGCGGGTTGTTATGTTTGCTTTAATAAGTCCAGTGATAATATCTACAGAGGGTCTCTGAGTAGCAACGACAAGATGAATACCGACGGCCCTTGCCATTTGAGCAATGCGACAAATTGAATCTTCTACTTCATTTGGCGCTGCCATCATTAAATCGGCTAATTCGTCAATTACAACCACAACGTAAGGCATAAAAGAATCTTCGCCTCTTGCTTTAAGAGTCGCATTATAAGAATCAATGTTTCTGACACCTGCTTCTGAGAGAGTCTCGAAACGGCCTTCCATTTCTCCCACTAACCAGGTTAAGATGGTTGCGGATTGTTTTGGATGAGTTGCCACAGGCGTTAAAAGATGAGGTATGTGGTTATAAAGATTAAGCTCGATACGTTTTGGGTCGATGAGAATAAGTTTTACTTCGTCGGGTCGAGCACGAGTAAGAATTGAAACAAGCAAACTGTTTAAACAAATGCTTTTACCTGAACCAGTGGCTCCAGCAATTAAAAGATGGGGCATATCTCCTAAATCAGCTAACACTGGTTGACCAGCAATATCTTTTCCTATGCCGATGGTTAAAAGGGAGCGATTTTGTGTCTCGGGGGCATTTAATATATCTCCTATGGTAACTAATTCTCGATACTGGTTGGGAACCTCAATGCCCACGGCTGATTTTCCAGGGATAGGAGCAAGTATGCGCACATCAGCGGTGGCTAAAGCTAAAGCAATATCGTCTGACAAGCTTAAGATTCGATTAACTTTAACGCCAGAAGCAAGCTGAATTTCATATCTGGTTACGGTGGGTCCTTTGATTACCCGACTAACTGCAGCATCAACATCGAAATTTCTTAAGGTTCTTTCGAGAATAGCCACATTTTCTTTAACATCTTTTTTGGCAGCGGACACCGTTGATTTTGGCATAGTTTTTAAGAGCGAAAGAGGTGGAAGTTGATAGGTCTCTTTTAAAGAAGGTTCGACTTCCATTATCTGAAGCTGGGTTGTTTTTCTTAGAGATTCTTCACCCGGGTAAGGGATTTGCTCAAGTCTTTCAATTGGTTCGAGAGGAGCTTCCTCGATTATCAGGGGGCGTCCTCCTTTTTCTTCGTAAAGCTCGTCTCTTGTGAAGACAGGCATTTTCTTTGCTTTAAGACCTTTTAATTTCCCATAAAGTTTAGCAAGTGTTTTTGATGGAGAAATTGTGGTAGAGATAATGACGCCAATTGTGAAAGTCGCCAATAGAACAATGTAGACTCCTTTTTTAATCAATATGCCGAGTATGTAAGCAAAAAGAGCCCCAACAAGCCCACCATAAGCGTTTATTAAGTCGGGTTCAAAGGCGCGAGAAATAGAAATGTTCTGGTAATCAAGGGCAATGAAGTGAATTAAAGAAATTAAGCTCACAAAAGAAATTAATAACCCGAGGCCAACTGATTTTCCATCAAGAGTGGTTTTGCGTCTCATGAAAGCAATTCCCCAGCCTGCTATAAGAAGAGGAACTAAAAATCTACCTACCCCGATTAAAACTCGTAATATTTTTGTGGTGTAAGCTCCAATAAACCCTGTAGCGTTACTGAAAATAAAAAGAGCCAGCAAAAGACCTATGGAAATTAAGGCAATGCCGTAAACTTCATCTAAGTATTCTTTTCTTTTGTTTACTTTATTCCTGCTCATAGCTTACCTCGGATAAGTTAAAATCATTGAGATTATGCCAATAGCAAAACAATAATAAGCAAAAATATTTAACTTGCCTTTTTGAAGAAATTTTAGCAAGTATTTAATGCATAGGTAACCACTGATAAATGCGGCAACAAAACCGAAAAAATAATTTATTAAAAGGGCTGTGTTGGTTTGGCTTAACAAAATAAGGTCTTTTGTTTTATTTGCAGTCGCAGCAAAAATTATGGGGATGCTTAGCAAAAATGAATAACGAGCTGCCACTTCTCGTTTAAAACCCCTCAGAAGTCCACAAGAAATGGTGACTCCTGACCTTGAAATTCCAGGAGCGATGGCTAAACCTTGAGCAAAACCAATAATTAAACTATCAGTGAGATTAATTTTATTTAAAGCTCTATTTTTTGATGACATTCTTTCGCTACTCCATAATATAGCACCAGTGACAATTAAAAAACAGCTTACATAGAAAGGCAGCTCAAATAAGTTTTCAAAGAAATCTTTAAAAAGTAGAGCCATAACAACAGCAGGAAGTGTGCCAATAATAATTAGCCAGGCTAATTTCCGCTCAAAGTCTTTTTGAATATCTCTTTCTTTAATGCTTGCCAGAAAAGCGTTTAAAAGCTGTATGACTTCGGAACGGAAGTAAACAAGAAGGGCTAAAAGTGTTCCAGCGTGCAATAGGACATCAAAGACAACGGATGGTTGTTTCCAGCCGAGCAGGTACGGCAATAGAACTAAATGACCGCTACTGCTAACTGGAACAAATTCTGTTGTTCCTTGAACGATTCCTAAGATAACTGCTTGAATCAAACTCATTTAAACTCCTTAAGTTAAACCTCGATAACGATAGGCATAATCATGGGTCTTCTGCCTGTTTGCTCATAAAGAAAACGACTTAAACTGCTTCTGATGTCATTTTTAAGAGCGCTAATGTCTGTTATTTCTTTAGCTCTTGTATCGGACAGGACTTTTTCAATTAAATCTTTCGCTTCGTTCATAAGTTTGGTTGATTCTTTGACATATACGAAGCCCCGAGAGGTTAAATCAGGTCCAGCGACTATTTCTCCTGTATTTTCGTTTATGCCCACGATAACAATAAAAGCACCGTCAGTTGAAAGTTGTTGTCTGTCGCGCAAAACTACATTGCCAATATCTCCCACTCCAAGTCCGTCAACATAAATGACGCCCGCTGGTATACGGCAAGCAATACGAACTTTGGAATCAGTAAATTCAATAACATCACCGTTGCTTACTAATATTATGTTGCGCTTTGGCAACCCTGCCTCAAGAGCTAAATCGGTATGATGTTTAAGGTGACGATATTCTCCATGGATAGGAATAAAATATTTTGGATTGACGGAATTTATCATAATTTTAAGTTCTTCCTGAGTTGCGTGGCCTGAAACGTGAACAGGCGAAATTGCCTCATAATAAACCTCAGCTTTAAGTTTATATAATCTGTCGATAGTTCTTGCCACTGATTTTTCATTACCGGGGACAGGGCGAGCCGAAATTATTATCATGTCTCCAGGTTGAACATCAATATGTTTATGTTCACGAGAAGCTATGCGGACAAGAGCAGAGAGCGGTTCACCCTGGCTTCCCGTACAAAGAATAGCCACTTCTTCTCGTTTAAATTTATTTAACTCACTTATGTCTATAAGCGTATCAGCGGGGATTTTTAAATAACCCAATCTCTGACTAATTTCAATATTTGTGCTCATTGTTCTGCCTGCTATAGCAATTTTACGTCGAGTTTGATGGGCAACATCAATTATTTCCTGAATACGGTGAATATGAGAAGCAAAACAGGCGACAATAACACGCTTCCGAGCTTTTTTAAACAGTTTTTTTAAAGTTTCTCCGACTACCCGTTCCGAATGACTATAACCCTGAGTTTCTGCATTCGTGCTGTCTGAAAAAAGAGCTAAAACATTTTTCTCTTTAAAGGAAGAAAATTTATTAAGTTCAGTTGGTTTTCCATCGACAGGGGTCTGATCGAGCTTAAAATCTCCTGTGTGGATTAAGATGCCGAGAGGAGTGCGGATAGCCAATCCTACTCCATCGGGGATACTGTGGCACACTCTCATAAATTCTATTGTAAAAACACCTATTTTAATAGGTTTAAGTGGGTTAATAACATTTAGCTTAACATTATCGAGGTTGTGCTCTTCAAGTTTTGATTCAACCAGTCCCATGGTAAGTTTTGTTCCATAAACAGGGACATTAAGTTGTTTTAATAAATAAGGAAGAGCGCCTACATGGTCTTCATGTCCGTGAGTTAGAATGATTGCTTTAAAGCGGCGCTTGTTTTTAATCAGGTAGGAAAAATTAGGTAAGACTAAATCAATGCCAAGCATTTCTTCCTCAGGAAACATCAAACCAGCGTCAATCGCAATAATATCTGCTCCGTATTCGATTACCATCATATTTTTGCCAATTTCGCCCAATCCCCCGAGGGGAATTACTCTCAGTTTAGTTTTTCTTTTTTTATCCATCTTTATTTCCTGCTGTGTCGATTGGTGCGATTTTTAGAGTACTCCTACTTCTTCCATTACTTTCTTGAGCTTATTAATTTGTTCTTCTGTTGCGCTGATAAGAGGTAATCTTAAACCACCAACGTTTAAGCCCTTTAAATTTACTGCTGCTTTAACCATAATTGGATTTGTGGTCATAAATAAAGCTTTAAATAAAGACATCAATTTTAGATGTAAATCTTTTGCTTTTGAAACATTGCCGTCCTTATATCCTTTTATCATTTCCGCAATCTCTTTTCCTGCAACATGGCTGGCAACACTAATTACGCCTGTTCCACCCAGAGCAAGTATGGACAAAGTCATACTGTCGTCTCCACTGTAAATTAAGAAATCATCGTCTGTTTCCTTAGAAATTTTAGCAATTTGTTCGAAATTTCCACTTGCCTCTTTAACTGCCACAATGTTTTTGATGGCAGATAGCCTAATAATTGTTTCTGCTTCGATATTACAGGCGGTTCTTGATGGAACATTGTAAACAATCACAGGAAGAGAGGTATTTTCTGCAATAGCTTTAAAGTGCCTAAATAAACCTTCCTGTGGTGGCTTGTTATAGTATGGACCTACCAGCATACAGCCATCAATTCCCGTTTTTTCGGCTTTTTTAGTAAGTTCTATGCTTTCGTTTGTGCAATAGTTTCCTGTTCCGCCAATAACAATGGCTTTGTTGCCCACAGTATCTTTGACGGTTTTAAAGAGATTAAGTTTTTCTTCCGAGGTTAAGGTGGGAGATTCACCTGTTGTACCTGAGATTACTAATCCGTCAGAACCATTCTCGATAAGGTAAAGGGCAAGTTCCTGAGCTTTTTCGTAATCAACACTTAGATTATCTTTAAAAGGAGTAACCATTGCAGTTAAAACATTGCCAAAATTAATCATTCAAATTCCTCCTGACTAAATTATCAAATTTGACTATATGCCGAGGAGTTGCTCTAAACCATAGGTTAGTCCTGGTCTCTGTCCTACATTTTTGATTGCCATTATAACACCGGGCATAAAGGAAGTTCGATCGATTGAGTCGTGTCTGATGGTTAGGGTTTGCCCTGTTCCGCCAAAAATTACTTCTTGGTGGGCAACTAATCCAGGCAGTCTAACACTGTGAATCGGGATATTTGGGTTATTTGTGATTCTCGAGATGCCCTGCGCAGTTTTTAAAGCGGTTCCTGACGGGGCATCTACTTTTTGCTTATGATGAAGTTCGATTATTTCCACATCGGGCAAGAAACGAGCAGCTATTTCTGATAGTTTCATCATAAGTACAGCACCAACAGCAAAATTAGGAGCAATAAAAGCATTTACCCCTTTTTTTTCGCACAGAGATTTAACTTCGAATAAATTATCCTCTGTGATGCCTGTGGTTCCAATGACTGTGTGTACCCTGGCATTTAATGTTTTTCTGATATTATTCATTACCGCTCCAGGATGAGTAAAATCGACCACAACATCAGGTTGAGAAGACTTAATGGTTTCCTCTAAGTTATTCTGGATTAAAACACCTATTTTCCCTAACCCGATAAGTTCACCTATGTCGGTGTTAACCATTGATATATCTACTGCTCCAACCAGCGAAAGTTCTTGGTCAACCAGAACAGCCCGACAGACTTCTCGTCCCATTTTCCCGGCAGCGCCTGAAACTAACACGCGCATCGTTCTTCACCTCCTTAAAATTCAGACTATAGACATCTGACACCTGCCCGCCATTGGCTATCGCCTTCAGGCGTAGGCAGGCGGGTCAGGTGGTCTGAGATTAATTAAGATTTAGAATAAGGTTGAGTTTAAGATTAAAGTTAAGTCATTGCTAAGTTTTAAGACCTTTATTAGCTTATTCAAATCTTTACATAAGAAACAAAGTATTACATCAATATTTTCTTTGTCTTGACTGCTTAACCTTAATCTCTATTAATCTCTACTTAATTTCCCTCTAGACTCCTCCCTCTTCACTAATCCCTTTACTATCAGCCACTTTTGACTTCTAACCGACTGTCTTTGCAAGTGTTTTTTCATTTACTGGCCCAATAGCTACCAGCAACATTTTTTCAGGTTTAAATAAAAGTTTAGCTATCCTTTGCACATCTTCAAGAGTAACTTTGTCAATACGTTTAACTATTTCATCGAGACTTAAAATTTCTCCCTGTGTTAATTCAGACTTACCTAATCTTATCATTCTGTTGTGCGTGCTTTCCAAACTCAGCACCAACTGTCCTTTTAAATGTTCACGAGCTATATTTAGTTCTTTTTCAGTTACCCCGTTCTCAGCAATATTCATTAGTTCGTTTTGAGTAATCTTTAAAACTTCTTCGACTTTTGATTTTCTTGTTCCTGCGTAGACAGCAAATAATCCTGAATCTGAGTATAGCGAATGGTAAGAGTAGACGGTATAGACAAGCCCTCTTTTTTCTCTTATTTCTTGAAATAGTCTGGAGCTCATTCCCCCGCCCAAAATGACATCAAGGATAGCCAGAGTAAATCTATCAGCATGTTTAGCTGGAACAGCAGTAGTTCCGTAGCATATGTGGACTTGCTCTGTCTCCCGTGAATTGACAAGCAATCCTTTTTTAGGTTTGGATTCAAGTTCCTGTCTTTTGGTTGATGCTAAAGGTGAAGGAGTTTTAGTTTTCGGAAAATGTTTGTTGATTAAATTAACAATGCTTCTTGTTTCAAGATTACCAGCGGCGGCAACAAGGATGTTTTCAGGAACATAATTCTCACTAAAAAACTCAGAGATATTTTCGCGGTTAAAAGATTTAACCGTTTCAATTCTTCCAAGAATGTTTTTGCCCAAGGGGTGATTTTGAAAAAGCGTTGACGCAAAAAGGTCATGAATTAGCTCATCTGGTGTGTCTTCATGAAGATTTATTTCTTCCAGAACAACATTTTTTTCGGACTCGATGTCTTTTTTGTTTAGAAGTGGATTCTGGAGCATGTCTGCTAATACATCAACCGCAATGGGAAGATGCTTATCGTGAAAACGAGCATAATAACAGACATACTCTTTTGAAGAAAAGGCATTAATATCTGCCCCTAAAGACTCGAAGATTTCGGAAATGTCGCGAGATGAGTATTTTTTGGTTCCCTTAAATAGCATATGCTCAATGAAGTGTGAAATTCCTTCATGTTTGTCATTTTCATCTCGCGTGCCCACTTTTATCCAGAAACCAAGAGCTATTGATCTCATGTGAGGCATGGGTTCGCTTAATATCTTAATGCCTGAATCAGAATATGAAAAAGTGAAAGACATAGAGGTATCCTAAGCTTTATTTGTATCTTCTACTAGTGCAAGGCTAGTTCGGTTTGTCTTTTTATCAAATTCAATGACTTCAACGAGAATTTTATCCCCTGCTTTAACAACATCTTCAACAGCCCTTATCCTTTGGCGTGATAGTTTAGAGATATGAACCAACCCCTCTTTCCCGGGAAATATTTCAACGAATGCGCCAAAAGCAGTTGTTTTGGTGACCGTTCCAAGATATTTTTCACCAACCGCTGGTTCTTTTATTATGCTTTCAACAATTTGTCGAGCGCGCGCTCCATTTATTACGTTTTTAGAAGCAATATAGACGGTTCCATCGTCTTCGATATCTATGGAGACCCCGGTCTCTTCAATTATGCCTCTTATTATTTTTCCTCCTGGTCCAATTAATTCACCGATTTTATCTTTCGCCACTTTTAAAATGTAGATTTGCGGAGCGAATTCAGAAATTTTCTCTCGAGGTGTGGCAATTGCTTCATTCATTTTTTCAAGGATAAACAGTCGGGCTCGTTTAGCCTGCTCAAGTGCTTCTTTTAGTATCTCTTTTTTGATACCGGCTATCTTTAAATCCATTTGAAGTGCGGTCACGCCTTTAGTTGTTCCAGCAACCTTAAAATCCATATCGCCAAGAGCGTCCTCCATGCCTAAAATATCAGTTAAGATAGCATGTTTGTCGCCTTCAACTACAAGACCCATGGCAATACCACCAACATTTTCCCGAATAGGAACCCCGGCATCCATTAAAGCCATACTGCCTGCGCAGACAGAAGCCATTGAGGTTGAGCCGTTAGATTCCAGAGCTTCAGCAACCAATCTAATTGTATAGGGAAATTCAACTTCATCTGGAATGAGTGGAAGCAGAGCCCTTTCCGCCAAAGCACCGTGTCCAATTTCCCGTCTCCTTGGACCACGCAACACACCAGTATCTCCTGTTGAAAAAGGTGGGAAATTATAGTGGTGTATAAATCGCTTTGACTCTTCAGTACCAATGCTGTCGATTCTTTGTTCATCGCTTAAAGTTCCAAGCGTTACAGTGCTTAAAACTTGAGTTTGTCCCCGAGTGAAAATTGCAGAGCCATGAGGACGTGGCAAAGGATGAATCAGACACGAAATTTGCCTGATTTCATCAGTTTTCCTGCCATCAGCTCTCTTATTTTCTTCTAAAATCATTCGCCTAATTTCTTCTTTCTGAATTTTTTCCAGCGTTTGAACAATATAGCGCTCTTTTCCTTCCAGCATGGTTGTAATTCGTTCAACCGTTTCATCTTCAACTAAAGCAAGTGTTTCTTCTCGCTCCAGTTTGTCTGGATTTTTTAAGGCTTCTCTGAGTTTATCCGTTGCATGTTCGCGCACTTTATATTCAACTTCGCCCGGGATGGTAATTATTTTGGGCTCCTTTTTTTGGGTGCCAACCTGAGTTTGGAACTTTTCCTGAAAGTTAATTAACTCTACGATGTACTTATGAGCTTCTTCAAGAGCCTGCATGGTTTCTTCTTCAGATATTTCATTTAATCCGGCTTCAACCATCAGGATTCCTTCACGGTTGCCGGCAACAGTGACATCTATGTCGCTTTGTTCTAACTCTTGAAAAGTGGGGTTGACCACCCAGCGATTATCGCACCGACCTATTCGCACAGCGCCTATTGGACCTAAAAAGGGAATATCGGAAATAGAAAGCGCAGCTGAAGCACCTATTATAGCAAGCACATCGGGTGGGTTTACCTGGTCAACTGATAAAATACTCGCTATTACTTGAACTTCATTTCGATAACCTTTAGGAAAAGATGGGCGTATCGACCTGTCAGTTAATCGGGCGGTTAAGATTGATTTTTCACTAGGTCGCCCTTCACGCTTAATGTAGCCGCCGGGAATTTTTCCTGCAGCATACATTTTTTCTTCTACATCAACGGTTAATGGAAAAAAATCCGTACCTTCAAGTGGTTTATCTGAAGCTGTAGCTGCTGCTAAAACTACTGTGTCTTCGCATCTGACTAAGACACTTCCGTTTGCCTGTCGGGCAAGTATTCCTGATTCAATAGAAATAGTCTTCCCGCCCAGCAAAATTTCTTCTTTAACAGTGTTTTTTAAATACATAAAACCTCCATTTGTTTTGCGGAAACATGTTTATTATCCGCGCAAACCTAATTTTTTAATTACATCATTGTATCTTTTAGGGTCGATTTTTTTGATGTAAGCCAAAAGACTTCTTCTCTGCCCCACCATTTTAAGTAATCCGTGTCTTGAGCTATTATCTTTTTTGTGGATTTTGAAGTGGCTGGCTAATTTGTCGATTTTTTTTGTGAGAATTGCAATTTGGACTTCTGGGGAACCAGTATCAGTTGTATGCAGCTTAAAATCGTTAATAATCTTTTCTTTTTCGTCCTTAGCTAAAGACATTTTTTCACCTCCCCTTTTTAATCCCGCTTACCAAGAATGCGTTGGTGATTCGCGATCCCAGTGAAACGGTGAAACAGCTTGTTGCCGCTCCATTGTAAAAAATAATGATACCATAGGTTGAAATTGATGTAAAATTCAACCAAAATAGACAAGAAAAAATAGACAAGAAATTTTTGCTATCTTTATTTACAAAATTGAGTTTATAAAATATATTTAAAGTCAGTAACGAAATTAAATTAAAAGGAGGATTAAAATGGCAAGTATTGACGAAAAGTTGAGATTTTTATTTACCACACATTTAAGCCCTGACGGAGATGAATACACCTACGAGGAAGTTGCTCAAGGAACCGGAGGTGTAATTTCACCAAGTTATGTCTGGAATCTCCGAAATGGGAAGAAGCTGAATCCAAGCCGGTCTAAGATGGAAATACTGGCAAAATTCTTCGATGTGTCACCTTCCTACTTCTTTGATGAGGAAGACGCTCTAAAGAAAAGCTTAAGCATTGATACAAGAATCGTGAGAGCAATTGAAGACCCAGTGGTAAGAGACATTGCTTTGCGGGCAATGGACTTAAGCGACAGAAACAAAGAGTTTATTTTAGCTATGGTTGATAAAGCGAAAGAGTTAGTTGAGGAAAAATAGTGCTCAACCAGAGCAAGCTTAGAAAAAAGGTTAATAAATTGCTAAAAGAATTGAATTTTGAAGGAAGTTTTGATTCTTTTAGGTTTGTTGAGAAACTCGGGGAGCAATTAAACTTAAAGATAAAACTCCAATCTGTTCCCATGCCGCCCGGTTTTTTTGGCTTCTGGAGTTTAATCAATGACTGTCATGTCATTCTTTATCGGGCAAATACTTCTTGGTTTCATCAGCAACAAATTATCTTCCATGAATGCGGGCATATTTGTTTAGGCCATCATTCAGGAAGCATTGAAAAGTTTTTAAAAAGAGAAATTCTCTACTCCGAGCCCGAGGAGCAAGAAGCAGAAACTTTTGCCACACTTCTTCTATGTAATGCTATAACTCAGGGATTGACTGAGCAAGGTATTTCTCTAAGCCAATATTATAACCAAAACAGTTCTTTTTACAACGAGTGTCCCCAGGATGTAATTTCAATGCAGGATTTTATGCTTCAATTAAAAGAAGTAATGGAAATGAGGTGAGGTAACTCCCTTGCTTTATTACTTAGATTACCTTTTTCTTATGCTCTTTTGGACTTGTACTTTGTATGCGCTTAAAGCTTATTATGTAAATCCACGTGATTCGAAGAATAAGCATGTTTTTTTGGTTTTTTTATTTGCTTCTATTGCTTTTACCTTTGCCGCACCCATTATTGCTCAAAAATTCAATAAGTTTTTGGGAATTAGCAGCATCAGTCGACCAATCGAGAATATCTCGAGCCTTATAGCTCTTTACTTTGGCTACCTTTTTTTTACGGATTTTGCTCCTAAAAAAAAGAAAAGAATTCCATGGCTTACTTTCTATCTTTTTTTGGTTACTGTAGCTCTAATTTCAATTTTTTCCCTGTTTTTGTCCAAACCTCAGCTTGAACCAATTTTTTTGGGTGAGGACACAAGAAATTTATCTGTTTTCATTTACAGTTTAGTTCTTCAGTCCCTTTTTCTCCCCCTTTTTGCTATTTATGCTTTAAATTTTTATAGATATGCTCGCCTGGTCAAAGAGCAAGCAACAAGAGTCAGACTTTATTCTTTATCGATAGGTTGTTTAATGGGCGCTTCGGGTCGCATTCTTGAACTCGTTTACTGGTTTGATATGCGGTATTTTGCTTATCTAAAGTTTTTCGGATTCTCTGCGGTTATTAGAATAATCAATTTATTTATGGTTTTATTTCTTTACGCTGGTTTTATAATGCCTGCTTTTTTAAGGAAAATTGTAGAGTCGTTTGGCGAACTGTTAGGATTGCGTCGAACTCGATATAATTTGATTTCCTTGCTTGCTTTAATTAACGACGCCCGTTCTTTTCTTCATTCTGATAATGAAATGATTAATTATGTGCGGCGACTGTGCGAAAAATTTTTCTTAAGCTTAGAGGAGACAGCGCAGGCGGTAGAAAGTGCTCGGATAATTTCTGCTCTGGCTGGAAAAACAGATCAAAATTCAACTATGGAGTCTGCTCAGGTTTTTCATAGCGCTGCCAAGTATGCAGCGGCTGCCTTTGCTGAAGAAATTAAGTTTTATGACCAGGTTTATAAGAATATTTTGTATGCCAAGGAAAGGTATGACGGAAAGGATGCTATTTCTGACTTAAGTGGGGATAAATTACCAATGGGCTCACGCATTATAAAAGTGGTTGATTGCTATTTCAATTCAAATCTTTTTCCCTTCGAAGCAGTCAAAGTTTTAAAGAAAGGTGCGAATAAAGAATTTGATCCCGAAGTAATAAAAGCTTTTATTGAAATACTCGAGGAAGAAAAAAACCTCAATCTCTTAAGATCTTCTTAGCTTTTTTAATATCTTCATGTATCTCTTCTATTAGTTGTTTCTCATCTTCAAACATTTTAATATCTCGAACTCTTTCTCTTATTTCGAGTTCAACTGGCTTTCCATATAAATTCTGGTTAAATCTAAAAATATGAGCCTCAATGTGTCTTTTTAAGATACCAAAAGTTGGACTCTCTCCTATGTGAATAACACACGGGTTTTTTTCAGCGTTATACCAAAAAAAGCCAGCATAGACTCCTTTTTTGGGAACAGAAGCTTTATCGGGTGTTTTTATGTTAGCGGTAGGAAGTCCTAATTTTGAGTGAGCAATTCCTGTTCCTTTGATAACTTTCCCCGTAATTCTTGGCCAGTGCCCGAGCAAACTTTTTGCTTTCTTAATATCCCCTGCTCTAATATGGTGTCTTATATTGCTGCTGCTGACCAATTCTTCCTCCAGATACAGGAATGGTACGATTTTAGTTCCAAAACCCGTCTTTTTTTCGTAACCAATTAAGAAATCATGATCTCCTTTTGCGCCTTTTCCAAAATGAAAGTCCTCGCCTACCACTAAACTTGAGGCTTTAAGTTTTTTAAGGACTATTTCGTTAAGGAATTTTTCAGGGCTTAAGTTAGCTAACCGTTTGTTAAATTTAAGGATGAGTAAATAATCGACACCTAATTCTTCTATTAACTCTGCTTTTAAATGGGTGGCTGTCAAAATGGGGGGATGACTGCCTGGTTTAAGAACTTCGAGCGGATGAGGCTCAAAAGTAATAACAATGCTTTTGGCTCCACTTATTTTTGCAGTTTCTACCGCGGTTTTAATGATTTTTTGGTGCCCTTTATGAACACCATCAAAAACGCCGATGGTGACAACGCTTTTTTCTATGAATGGCATGTCTTTAAGTTCTCTTATAATTTCCATTTTTATTCGTTAAATACTCTTATGGGTTGAGCGAAAAAATGTTTTGTTTTTTTGGCAATGGCAACTAAATTCTCTTTTTCGTCGACTATTTTTAACAACTTGTTTTCAACTAACGTGGTGTGCGGTGCAATTTCAATTATCATGTTTTCGATTAAAGCCTGCCCCTGACGGATGACTTTTGCTGCCTCATTTCCGATTTTAATGGAAGGATAAGGCAAAATCCGATTTAAGGAAAAAATGTGCTTTTTGAGTTCATTTAAATTCATTTCTTTAATTTTGTCTAAATCCATAGCTTGTTTTAAGTCAAATTCCCCTACCTTTGTTCGAGTTAACTTGCTTAAATGGCCACCACAGTCAAGTCTCTTTCCTATGTCGGCACACAGGCTTCTTATGTATGTTCCACTGGATGAGAGAACTCGAAAATCTACCCTCGGGTACTCGCCATTCTCTATGTTTATTAATTCTAATTCATGAATCGTTACTTCTCTCTCAGGTATTGTAATCGTTGTTGCAATGCCTTTTCGTGCCAGTTTATAAAGGGGTGTTCCGTTTATTTTTATAGCGGAAACAAGAGGTGGTGTTTGTTTAATTTTCCCTCTAAATTCATCAAAAACGGTTGAAATTTTCTCGGTGGTTATGCTTACAGGTTTTTGGGTAAGAATTTTTCCCCATTTATCCAGGGTATCAGTGGTTATTCCTAATGTTAATTGAGCAAGATATTCTTTATTCTGATTTTGCAGAAAAGGGGTAAGTTTTGTGGCTTCTCCAAGACATAAAACTAAAATTCCTGTTGCCATCGGATCTAAAGTGCCGGTATGACCTACTTTCTTAAGTTTAAATAGCTTTTTCACAATTAAAACTGCATCATGCGAAGTTATTCCGGCTGGTTTATTGATAATTAATACACCATTCATATTTACTCTGTTTGGGTAAGCTTTTTGGTCAAATCAATTAAAATCTCAATAGTCTTTTCTTCTTTGAAGGGCGAAGAGAATCCAGCGGCGTTAGGATGTCCCCCTCCACCAAATTTTTCAGCAATTTTAATTACGTTAAATGGACCATGCGACCTCAAGCTCACCTTTATAGTTTTGTCGGGTAGCTCTTTTAAAATAGCTGCCACTTTTGTACCATTAATACCTCTAATAATGTCGATAAAGTTTTCTGTTTCTTCCATTTTTGCGCCTGTTTGCGCGAGGTCTTTTTGGGTGATAACTGAGTAAGCAAGTCCAATTTCAGGAAGAAAGTTTAGCTTTTGAAGAGTATGCATAAGCAACTTAACACTTTCATGGGAATAATTTTCATAGACATTTTGAAAAACAAAATTAGGGGAAACACCGTATCCTAAAAGCTCTTCTGCCATTTTAAGAGTCTTTTTTGAAGTGTTTGAATACTGGAATTTGCCTGTGTCAGTAACAAGTCCTGTATAAAGACAAAGAGCAATTGAGTGGTCAATTTCCTCATTTAAATATTTAATTAAATCAAATATCACTTCTGTTGTGGCGCTAGCTTTTCCGTCAACTATGTTTATGACGCCGAACATTTCGTTGTCTGCGTGATGATCGATGTTGACCAAGGTAATTGCACTTTTTGCTTCTTCGATGAGATTACCCAGACGCTCAATGTTAGCACAGTCTAAAGCAATGAATACTTCAGGTTTTTTAGGGCATTCGAAGTGTGGTTTTATAAGGTTTGCTCCCGGAAGAAAGGTATATTGAGGTGGGATGCGTAAAATTGGTTCACCCCAGCTTAAACAAACTTCTTTGCCCAGATTGGAGAGAAAAAGCCCCAAACCCAACAGCGAACTGATGCCATCGCCATCAGGCTGAACATGGGTGGCAACAACAAAACTGTTTGTCTTTTGAATTAAATTTGCAAATGGTTGAAAATCATTCATCAGGTGTTCCCTCGTGAATTTTTTTAAGTATTTCGGTAATTCTAATGCCGTACTCAATTGATTCATCAATTTTAAAAGTTAGTTCAGGGAGAAATTTAATTTGCACTCTTTTTCCCAATTCATTTCGAATATGACCTTTAGCGTGCTCTATTGCTTTAAATGTTCGCGCAATTTCCTTTTCTTTTCCCATAATACTTAAATAAACGTGGGCGTTTTTCAAGTCAGGAGAAACCTCAACGCTTGTAATGGTGACAAATCCAATACGAGGGTCTTTTAGCTCTTTCTGGAAAATAGACGATATAGTTTCTCTTAGAACTTTATTAACACGAAGAGTTCTTGGACGTCGCATATCAGTTCCTTTCTTCTTAGTCAGGAGTCATGATTGAGACATTTGTTTTTAAGATGCTTACTGAATGCATTTGTTCAATAAAACGTTCAATGGTGTGAAGTGTTCTTTTTGCTTGAAAACTCGACTGGCTGATGCAAGCAATTCCTATTGTTGCTCTTTGCCAGAGGTCGTGATGGTCAACCTCATTTACTGCCGCATTAAATTGGTTTTTAACTTTATTTATGAGACTTTTAATTACCCGTCTTTTTTCTTTAAGGGAGTTGCAGCCGGGTATAAGCAAATCTAATTTCATTAAACCCACTACCATACAAACTCCTGATTCGATCGTAAGCAAAACTTAAACGCGCGGTTTTTCAATAATTTTATATGTTTCTATGATGTCTCCCTCTTTTACATCATTGAAATTTTCAAGTCCAATGCCACATTCGAAACCAGATTTAACCACAGAGACATCTTCTTTAAATCGTCTTAGTGAGTGAATTAAGCCGTCGTAAACAACCACGCCATCTCGAATAAGTCTTGCTTTAGCGTCTAAATTAATTTCTCCATCCTGCACAAAAGTACCTGCAATAGTTCCTACTTTAGTGATTTTAAAAATAGCTCTAACTTCTGCTCGACCAAGGAGAATCTCCTCGTATTCAGGTTTTAACAAACCAATGCGAGCGGCGTTTATATCCTCAATAACTTGATAAATTACCCGATAAGTTCGTATGTCAACTTTTTCTTTTCGAGCAAGCTCTCGGGCTTTTGGAGCAGGGCGAACATTGAAACCGATAATTATTGCGTTTGAAGCTGCCGCGAGCATAACATCAGTTTCACTGATTGCTCCAGCACCCTGATGGATAATGTTAATTTTTACTTCGGACTGGTCTAACTTGTTAAAAGAATCTCTTAAAGCCTCTACGGAACCTTGCACATCGGCTTTAATAATAAGATTTAACTCTTGAAGTTCGCCTTCTTGAATTTTCTGGAATAAGTCTTCCAGGCTTAATTTTTTCTCCCTTCCTCCTTCAATGATTCTAAGTTTTAAGGCACGTTCTTCGGCTTTCTGTCGGGCAACTTTTTCATCGGCGACTACCTTGATTTCATCGCCTGCATGTGGAACAGATGAAAAACCAATCACTTCTACAGGCATTGATGGGGTAGCTTCCTCCACAGGGTTTCCCTGGTCATTAGTGAGAGCGCGGACTTTACCGTTAACTACACCACTAATTATGGAGTCACCAACTTTGAGTGTTCCTTGCTGTATAAGTACTGTAGCGACAGGTCCCCTTCCTTTGTCCAACTTCGCTTCAATGACAAATCCTTTAGTTGTGGCTTTGCAGCTTGCTTTTAGTTCCTGTAATTCGGCAGTGATTAAAATCATTTCAAGGAGATCATCGATATTAGTACCAAGTTTGGCTGAGATTTCCACAAAGATGGTGTCTCCTCCCCATTCCTCAGAAACGAGACCATATTCAGTTAGTTGTTGTTTTATTTTTTCCGGGTTAGCTTCGGGCTTGTCTATTTTATTGATAGCGACAATTATTGGTACTTTTGCGGCGTGAGCATGGTCAATGGCTTCTATTGTTTGAGGCATGACTCCATCGTCAGCGGCAACAACTAAAACAGCTATATCAGTAACTTTAGCACCGCGAGCTCGCATGGCTGTGAAAGCTTCATGGCCAGGTGTATCAATGAAGGTTATTTTTTTATTATTTTTGATAACCTGATAAGCACCAATGTGCTGAGTAATTCCACCTGCTTCGGAAGCAATGACATTTGTTTTCCGAATTCCATCTAAAAGCGAAGTTTTTCCATGGTCAACGTGACCCATAACGGTAACAACAGGAGGCCGAGGCTCTAAATCTTCCAAAGTTTCTTTAACCTCGGGTGCTGTTTCTTCTACCGGGGAAACTATTTTTAATTCATAACCTAATTCTTCAGCCAGAACATTGATTGCCTCGTTGCTTAACGGCTGATTTATGGTAACCATTTCGCCTAAAGAAATTAGCCTTTTTATTATGTCACTCGGGTTCTTTTTAACAAGTTCAGCAAAATCTTTAACTGTGGCGCCTTCTGTAACAACTAATTCACCCAAGGACTTAGGATCATCGAGTTTATGTTTATCTTCATTTTCGCTGTCGCTAACAATCTTTTTAACCATTTTCCATCTTCCCGGAAGATAAGATTTTTACTGCTTCTAATTCTAACTCTTTTATTTTTTCTAGAGTTAACTTAGATTTTAGCGAATACCCCAATCTTCCTTCCTTAATAGCTTTAGCTAAACATTCTTTGTTGTAGCAAATATACACCCCACGGCCATTTAGTTTGCCTGTGGTGTCAACCTTAATTTCGTCTGATGGTGTTCGAACAACCCTTAAAAGCTCTTTTTTAGATTTAACTGCTTTACAACCAACGCAAGTTCTTAAAGAAATCTTCTTAGGCATTTGATTCCTTATCTTCTAAATTTTTGTGTCTTCCGCAATATTTGCTCCCTGGTTTGGCTTTTGCTTTGCATTGCCCGCCGCTTGAAGTAATTGCCTGGCATTGCTCAGAAGAAGTTTCGGTTTTAACCTCAATCTCAACCTCTTTTACTTGAGATTCACTTTTAATATCGATTCGCAAACCAGTTAGTTTAGCTGCTAATCTTGCATTTTGGCCTTCTTTTCCTATGGCTAAAGAGAGCTGGTTATCAGGAACAATCACAAAGGCACCATGCTCTTTCTCGTTTATTTTTACTTCTTTAACTTTAGCTGGACTTAATGAGTTAGCCACAAAGATGGGAGCGTTTTCGTTCCATTCAATAATATCAATTTTTTCGCCTCTCAGCTCACTTGTGATCATGCGAACGCGAGAACCTTTAGGTCCGACGCATGCACCTATGGGGTCGATGCTTGGGTCGCGAGAAAATACAGCAACTTTTGAACGATGACCAGCTTCGCGAGCAATGGCTTTAATTTCGACAAAGCCATTGTAGATTTCAGGAACTTCAAGCTCAAAAAGCCTCATTAGAAGACCCGGATGAGTTCTTGATAGAACAATCTGGGGCTCTTTAGTTGTTTTTCTTACCTCAACAATATAAGCCTTTATTCGTGTTCCGTGTTCATATTTTTCTGTTGGAATTTGTTCAGTTGGGGGCAATAAGGCTTCGACGCGACCTAAATCCACAAGGGTATAACGTTGGTCGCTTTGTTCAATGATGCCTGTTACAACCTCGCCTTCCCTATCAATGTATTCTTCATACATTTGTTTGCGCTCGGCTTCTTTAATTTTTTGCAAAATTACTTGTTTAGCAGTCTGCGTGGCGATTCGTCCAAAACTTTCAGAAGTTACTTCAATTTCAGTAATTTTTTCTTTGCCGTTTTCTTCAATTATTTGCTGAGAAAACACCCTAATCTCTCCTGTTTCTGGATTGATGTCAACGCGAACATCTGCCTCTGTTCTATGGTCTCTTTTGTAGGCAGCAGCCAAGGCGGCTTTAAGGGTTTCTAAAACAATTTCCCGACTAATTCGTTTTTCAGTTTCTAATTGTTTTAAGGCATCAATGAGTCTTGGGATCATTTTGGCTTTAGTCTCCTTTCAAAACTCAATATCCACTTTAAGGTGAGCTTTTAAAACAAGCTCATAAGGGATTTCATACAAGTTTTTATCACAATCAATAATAAATGCCTGGTTTCCACTGGCTTTTACAGTTCCTGTAAATTGCCGTCTTTTGTTTATAGGCTCAGCTGTTTTGACAAATATTTTAGAACCAACAAACCGTCTAAAGTCCTCTGGTTTGGTCAACGGCCTTTCGATTCCAGGCGAAGAAACCTCTAAGTTATATGGCTCGTTAATTAAGTTATGAATATCGAGCAAAGGACTAATTATTTTACTTGCCCGACAACATACATCAAGGTTAACACCGCCTTCTCTGTCAATAAATAAACGCAAAACAAGTCCTCCCTGTGGCTCTCTTTTTAATTCGATATGTACAAGCTCGAGTGCTTCTTCGTTTAGCACAGGCGTGATTATCTCTGTAATTTTTTCTAATATTTCCTCGTTTTTCATCTTACCTAACTAATGAAAAGAGTGGGTTTAAGCCCACTCTAAGTCGAGTTTAAATTTCATATTTAATTTAACATAATTAAGGCAATTGTGCAAACAGGAACGAGTTCTAAAGTTATTTTGTTTTAAACAGATGGGAAAATATTTCTTTGTACATTTTGAGACGATAAACAAATCCGTGCGGATAGCCCAACTTTTCCTCTTTCATAACGTGGGTTAAATTTTTCAAGAGTACTTCTTTTAATCTGGTTTTCTTAGTTTTTGCATGTTGGGTAAAGATTATTTCTACTGCAAAACCAGAAGAGGCAAAATCCGGGATATCCCGGACAAAATTTCGTCTGAAAGCTCTTTGTCCTGATATAAAAGGAACCATTTTTTGGGAAAGGTCGGTGCAGATTCTACCCCCTGAGAATTTACCCACTGTCATCATAAGTTTTGGGTCTTGAATTAAAGGGTCGACTAAACTTTTAAGGTGATTGACGGTTAATCCAACAAGGTCTGCGTCAATAAAGGCAATAATATCTCCTTTAGCAGAATCGAGCCCGTCTTTTAAAGCCGCGCCTTTTCCACCGTTTTTTTCGCGGTTTATTAGTTTTACTGCAGGGTAGGTTTTTACTATTTCGGCTGTCTTATCTGTGGAACCATCGTTGACAACAATTATTTCATCGATGAATGATGCCTTGCTGACAGTATCAAGAACTGGCTTTACATGATTTTCTTCATTGTAAGCAGGTATAATAACAGAGATTTCTGGCAAATCTTTCTTGTTAGTAAGACCTGGCAAAGTAAACCCTCTCCCCTTCTTTTTCACACACTACGCATTTGCCTGTGCCCTCTTTTGTGAGGGGTATGAAGCGTATAGTTGCCATAGTTTTCTCTTTAACATGAGCTTCGCAATCAGGGTTTCCACACCAGAAAGCACGGACAAATCCTTTTTTATTTGAAATGATGTTTTCTAACCCTTTAAGATTTTTCGCATCAGAAGTAAGTTCTTCCCTGAACCTCAAAGCTTTATTAAATAAATCTTTTTGGATTTCACCAAGGAGTTCTCTTACTCGTCCCGGGGCGTCCTCAAATGAAACAAACTCTTTGACTCGATTGTCTCTTCTAAATAAAACTACCTGATTTTTTTTAATGTCTTTAGGTCCAATTTCTAATCGTAAAGGTACCCCTTTAAGCTCCCATTCGTTAAATTTCCAGCCAGGGGTATACTCCTTTCGGTCATCGATTTCTACTCTTATGTCAGGAAACATTTCCTTAAGTTCGCTTAATTTAGCCGAAACGATTTCTTCATTTTCTTTCTTGCCAAAAATTGGAATAATGACTAATTGAGTCGGGGCAATTTTTGGGGGAAAAACAAGCCCAAAATCATCGCCGTGAACCATAATAACAGCGCCAATCAAACGGGTAGATACTCCCCAACTGGTTTGCCAGACATATTTTCTTTCGCCGTCCATGTCCTGAAAAGTGATATTAAACACTCGGGCGAAATGTTGACCGAGATTGTGAGAAGTACCAGCTTGAAGTGCTTTTCCGTCGCCCATTAAAGCTTCCAGGGTATAAGTTCTAAGTGCGCCAGCAAATTTTTCTTTTTCTGTTTTTTGTCCAATATAAACCGGTATAGCCAATTCGGTTTCAGCAAAGTCTTTATAGACATTGAGCATTTTTAAAGTTTCTTCCTCTGCCTCTTCTTCAGTTCGGTGAGCTGTGTGTCCTTCTTGCCATAAAAATTCGGTTGTTCTTAAAAAAAGTCGAGTTACTTTCTCCCAGCGAACCACATTTGCCCATTGATTAATTAAGACAGGCAAGTCTCGCCAGGAATCAATCCACTTAGCATACATACTGCAAATAATTGCCTCCGATGTCGGCCTTATAGCTAATTTTTCTTCTAATTTTTCTCGGCCCGCATGAGTTACCCAGGCAACTTCTGGGGCAAATCCTTCCACATGCTCGGCTTCTTTCTCTAAAAGGCTTTCAGGAACGAAAATGGGGAAATAAGCATTCTTATGGCCTGTTTCTTTTATGCGTTTACCCAACAAAACTTGCATGTTTTCCCAGAGTGCATAGCCAAAAGGACGAATAACCATACAACCTTTAATGGGAGCGTAATCTGCAAGCTGTGCTTTGGTAATTACATCTGTATACCAGCGAGAGTAATCCTCGCTTTTGTCAACAATGGCTTCAACAAACTTACTCTCCTCTTTTGTCATATCTTCACCTCTTTGCCACTTTTTCTATTTCAGCTAAAAGTGCTTTTATTAGCTCTTTTTCAGGCACTTTTTTAATGGCTTTTCCTCGGGCAAAAAGTACCCCGCTCCCTTTTCCGCAAGCTATTCCTATATCAGCTTCTCGTGCTTCGCCAGGTCCATTAACAATACAGCCCATAACAGCAACAGTTATAGGTGAATTATACCTTAAAAGTGCCCGTTCGACTTCTTCGGCAATCGGAATTAAATTTACTTCACACCGACCACAGGTAGGACAAGAAATAAGAATAGGTCCCTTTATTAAATTAAGAGTTTTTAAAATTTCTTTGGCAACCAGTACTTCATTAATTGGATTAGCGGTTAGAGAAACACGAATTGTATCGCCAATTCCTTCGTAAAGCAGCATACCCAGACCAATTGCTGATTTTACTGTGCCTGAGGTAATTGTTCCAGCTTCAGTTATTCCTAAATGTAATGGGTAGTCTATTTTCTTAGCTATTGAACGGTAAGCTTTAATGGTAGTTAAAACCGATGAGGATTTAACGGAAATAACTAAATCATAAAAGTTCAATTTTTCGCAAAAATCAATATATTCAAGTGCGCTTTCAACTAAAGCTTGAGCGAGATTTTCTTCTCTTTTTGCCCCGTATTTTTTATGAAGAGAACCAGCGTTTACCCCGATTCTTACGGGTATCTTTTTTTCTCTGGCTTTTTCAATAATAGCTGCTACTTTAGCTTCATTCCCGATATTACCCGGATTAATTCGTATTTTGTCAGCCCCGGCTTCAATCGCAGCAATAGCTAAACGCCAGTCAAAATGTATATCGGCAACAATTGGGATTTTTATTCTCTTTTTAATTTCAGAAATAGCTAAGGCGGACTCTCTATCCGGAACAGCCACTCTAATTATTTCGCAACCTGCCTGCTCAAGTTCTTTTATTTGAGCTGCTGTTGCTTGAACATCAGAGGTTTTTGTGGTTGTCATGGACTGTATGGATATTGGGGCGTTATCGCCAATTGTAAGAGTGCCAACTTTTATTTCTTTTGAAAAGCGACGCATTTTTCTTTCCTCGTTACCAGCCAGGTGAAACTTGGGGAAGTAATCTCATAATATCTGAAAATATGACATAAAGCATTAAAATTAGTAGAAGAGTCATACCAACAGCCTGAATGATTGCCAATTTTGATGCGTCTACAGGTTTTTTTCTTATTTTTTCGGCTAAAAATATCAAGACTATTCCTCCGTCGAGAGGCGGTATGGGGATTAAGTTGACAATAGTTAAGTTTAAGCTGATTATCGATAAAAACATGAGAAAATCAAGAAAACTTTCTCTCGCAACCTGTGTTGCTTCTGAAACGATTCCTATGGGTGAACGGGCTTCTTTGAAAAATGTGTCAAGTTGTTGTGTGATGAGTTTGTAAAATAATTTAAGCATTTCCTTAAAAACGGCAAATGTCCACGTTACTCCCTCTTTAATTGAACCAACTAGCCCCAAACTTCTTGTTTCGAGTTTTGTTTCAACACCTAAAAATCCAATTGAATCCTTTTCAGCAAGTGTTGTTTTAAGCGCGACTCTTTTATCATTTCTTAAAACAACAAATTCAACTTCTTTATTTGGATTGGCTCGGATAATTTTAATAATTTCACTCCATTCTGAAACCTTAGCTCCGTTAATTTCAACTATTTTGTCTCCACTTTGAAAACCAACCTTTTCGGCAGGAAAACCTTGAAGAGTATGTTTAATAGTGTTTGTGGGGTAAGGAACACCGATTAAAAAAACAGTGGTGGCTAAAAATATTGGAAGAATAAAATTCATCAATGGTCCAGCTAAAATTACGGTAATTTTTTTCCAGATGGGCTGGAGTTCAAAAAGATGTTTAGAATTTTTGCTACCTTTGGAATCAGCGAATTTCACATAACCGCCAAGAAGAAGTGCTGTGACCCCATAAGTAGTCTCTTTTCTTTTGAATTTGAAAAGCTTAGGTCCTGGTAGCCCTAACATGAATTCGTTTACTTCAATTTTCATTAGTTTCGCGGCAATAAAATGGCCAAATTCGTGAACAAAAATTAAAAGCCCAATACCTATTATTGCTATGATGACCATTGATAACTCCTTTATTCAAACTTTGAATTTTGACTTAATTTTTTGAAATGGTTTTGATTATTTCTTTTGCTTTATTCCTTGCCCAGTTTCCAGCTTCTTTCAATGTTACAATGTTTTTGACTTCGAGAGGAGTATGTGCATTAAGAGTTTTCTCAATAATTTTACTGATATCGGTAAAATTAATCTGGTTGTTTAAAAGAGCAGCAACTGCCTCTTCATTGCTCGCGTTAAGGACAGCAGGATAAGTTTTTCCTTCTTTTCCAGCTTGAAGAGCATATTTAAGACATGGAAAGGTTTCCAAATCAGGTTTTTCAAAGGTGAGATTAGCTATTTCAATAAAATCTAAGGGCGGCAAAGGCGAAGACAATCTTTCTGGATAAGAAAGCGCATACTGAATGGGAATACGCATATCTGTTTGTCCAAGGTGTGCCTTAATGGAACCGTCTTTGAATTCAATCATTGAATGAATAATGCTTTGTGGATGAATAAGCACCTCTATTTTGTCGTAGTCGATACCAAAGAGAAAATGAGCCTCAATTACCTCCAAACCTTTATTCATCAGTGTGGCTGAGTCAATTGATATTTTCTTGCCCATTCTCCAGCGAGGATGCACAAGTGCTTCTTCGACTGTAACCTTTTTAAGTTCGTTATTTTTTTTGCCTCGAAAGGGTCCGCCTGAACCCGTGATAATTAAACGAGAAATATCTTCCTTTCTTTCTCCAATCAGGCACTGAAAAATAGCATTATGCTCACTGTCAATGGGAATTATTTGTGCGTTTTTTGCTCGTGCAACCTTTATAACAATTTCTCCTCCGACCACCAAAGATTCTTTATTGGCTAAAGCAAGAACTTTGCCAGATTCAAGAGCAGCAATGGTTGCATCAAGTCCAATTGAACCGACTAAAGCATTAACAACCACATCATTTTCTTTAAGAGAGGAAAGTTCAACTAATCCTTGCAAGCCAACAACGAGAGAAATTTTTTCAGGAATGATATCTCGAATTTTTTGAGCTGCTTCTAAATCTACAACACCAATAAATTTTGGTTTGAATTGTTTTATCTGGCTTATCAAAAGTTCAATATTTTTATGAGTCGATAGGGCAATGACCTTAAATTTATCAGGATTTTGTGAAACTACTTCAAGAGTTTGTTTTCCTATCGAACCTGTTGAGCCAAGAATTGAAAAATTTTTCACTCAAGCTCACCCGATTATGAGTTTAAGAATGTAATATGCGGCTGGCGCAGCGAACAATAGACTATCAAATCTATCTAAAATACCACCGTGACCAGGCAGAATGAAACCTGTATCCTTAACTTTCATTTCGCGCTTAAGGCGCGATTCAGCCAGGTCGCCAACAGGCGCAGCGATGCCAAGAATAAACCCAACTAAAAATCCCCAGAGGATGCCTTTTAAAGAATGGAAGGGTTTTACCAGTAAAAAATAGAGAAGCCCTGAAATGAGCGCACTTGAAATGAGACCTGCCAATGTGCCTTCCCATGTTTTATTTGGGCTGATTGACGGCAAAAATTTCTTTTTTCCTTTCCAAATGCCATAACCATAAGCAGCAGAATCAGAAATCCAAACGGTTATAAGAGTAATTAAGGCAAGTACAGCGCCATATTTTTCAATGCCTCTGATTAAAATGAGATGGCTAAGGAGAAAAGCCACATATAAATCGGCGTAGATGGTGATACCAAAATCAGACACGGTAAAAGTTTTTGGGGTAAATACTTCCCAGAAAAGCGAGAGAAAAATAGTTGTCAATAAAGCAGTAGCTAAACCTACGCCTCCTCCAACATAGGCGCCTGTGCAGAGAAGGATGCCGCTAAACATGCCGAAAAGTATGTTGGGATTCATACCGCGGAAGCGGACCAGCGAATAAAATTCATCAAGACCAATTAAAACAATGGCGGTGATTAAAAGGTAAAAAGTAAAATGACTTAAAAATAAAAAGAACAGCATTAAAGGAACACCAATTACTGCTACCAGAATTCGCTGTTTTAACATTGTTTCGTTTTGCTTAAGTTCTTCAGTCAATAGCTCCAAACCGCCTTTTTCTTTGCTGAAATTCATAAATAGCTTTAAAAAATTCTAGTCGAGAAAAATCAGGCCAGAGAGTCTCAGTTACCCAGAGTTCAGAATAAGTTGATTGCCAGGGCAAGAAATTACTTAAACGCATCTCCCCACTTGTCCTGATTAAAAGCTCAGGATCGGGCATGCCTGCTGTATAAAGGTAATTTGCCACGGTTTCGGGTGTAATTAAGTCAGGGCTTAAGTTCTTTAATAATACCTCTCTGACTATTTTTTTAACCGCCTCAGTTATTTCTTGTCTGCCCCCATAGTTTAAAGCTAAGTTTAAAACCAACCCTGTATTATTTGAAGTTGCCTTAATGCTATTTTCGAAGCATTTCTTGGTCGAATCAGGAAGTTCTTCAAGATGCCCTAATACATTCAACCTTACATTATTTTCACTAAGTTCACCCAACTCTTCTTTAAGCGTATTTTTAAAAAGACTCATTAAGCTTGAAACTTCCTTTTTTGGTCTTTTCCAATTTTCAGTTGAGAATGTGTAAAGCGTTAGGTATTTAATTTTAATTTCGGCTGCGGCCTTCACAATTTCACGAGTAGCTTTAACACCTGCGTGATGACCAACAATTCGAGGCAACCCCTTTTTCTTTGCCCACCGTCCGTTTCCATCCATTATTATGGCAATGTGCCGAGGGAGCTTATCGAAATTGATTTTTTTTAAAAAAAAATCCTCACTTTCCTCTTTATGAGTTTTACGAAGACGTTCTCTATTTTTACTGGGCACTTTATTGGCTCACCTATATTTCCATTATTTCTTTTTCTTTAGCTGCCAAAAGTTCATCAATTTCATGAATATTTTTGTCAGTCAATTTTTGAATTCTTTCTTGAGTGCGAAGTAGTTCATCCTCAGAAATTTTCTTTTCTTTTTCTTCATTTTTGAGTATGTCATTTGTGTGTCTTCTGATATTTCTAATAGCAACCCTTCCCTCTTCTGCGTATTTTTTAGCGATTTTAGCGAGTTCTTTTCTTCGTTCTTCAGTTAGTGGTGGTATTGGTAATCTAATGACATTACCGTCGTTTGTGGGAGTTATTCCTAAATCAGACTGCTGAATTGCCTTTTCAATATTTCTTAAAATTGATTTGTCCCAGGGCTGGATGACTAATAACTGTGGTTCAGGAGATAGGATGGTTGCCACCTGGTTTACCGGCATTTTTGCTCCGTAACAATCAACAAAAATTCTGTCGAGAAGACTGGCTGAAGCCCTACTTGTTCTTAGTCCTTTAAACTCCTCAACCATAGTTAAAACAGCTTTTTTCATATGTTCTTCAGCATCTTTAACAATAGTTTCAGTCATTTTCCCTACCTCACTATTGTGCCAATAGGTTCACCCATGATTACTTTTTTAATATTTCCGGGTTGTTTCATACTAAAAACAATAATTGGCAGCTTATTGTCCATACAAAGTGAAATGGCTGTTGAGTCCATAACTTTAAGTTGCAGTTTAATTACATCCATATAAGTAAGTTCGCTGAACTTTTTTGCGTTTGGATTCTTCATTGGGTCGGAGTCATAAACGCCATCAACTTTGGTTGCTTTTAAAATAGCTTCAGCATTTACCTCGAGAGATCTTAAGACAGCAGCAGTATCGGTGCTAAAGTAAGGGTTTCCTGTTCCGCCAGCAAAAATAACAACTCTTCCTTTTTCAAGATGTCTTATGGCTTTTCGACGAATATATGGTTCAGCTACTTCTTGCATGGTTATAGCTGTCTGAACGCGAGTAAAAACTCCCTTTTTTTCAAAAGCATCTTGAAGAGCGAGTGCGTTCATTACCGTGGCAATCATACCTATATAGTCCGCAGTAGTTCTGTCCATACCAGCGGCACTTGCCTGGACCCCTCGAAAAATATTGCCGCCGCCCATAACAATTACTACCTCTAAACCATCATCGTGAAGTTCTTTAATCTGGTCAGCAATGGATTGCATGACATCAGGGTCAATTCCAAAACCCTGCTTGTTAATTAATGCTTCACCGCTTAACTTTAAAAGGACTCTTTTGTATTGATACTTAGTTTTTGCCACTGCCACTCCCTAATTAAATAGTCACGCCTAATTCGTAACGAACGAATCGTCTGATAACAATATTTTCGCCGATTTTTGTAGCAATTTCACCCAGGTAATCTTCAATTTTAATATCAGGATTTTTAATGTAAGGTTGGTCAAACAAACAAACTGACTGATAAAATTTTTCTATTCTTCCTTCAGCTATTTTTTCGATAACATGAAGGGGTTTTCTTTCCTCAAACCCTTGAGCTTTGTAAATTTCAATTTCTTTTTCAATTACTTCCGGCGGCACATCGTCTCTTTTAATATAAAGGGAATTACTTGCTGCGATATGTAAAGCAATATTATGGACGAATTCTTTAAAGTCTTCGTTTCTTGCGACAAAATCTGTCTCACAGTTTACCTCAACCAGAACTCCGATTTTTCCGCCTGCGTGAACATATGAATCAATGAGTCCTTCTTTGGTGATTTTAGCGGCTCTTTTTTTAAGTTCAGCTAATCCCTTTTTTCTTAAAAGTTCAACCGCAGTTTCTATATCTCCCTTTGCTTCTTCAAGAGCTTTTTTGCAGTCCATAAATCCAGCTCCGGTGCGAACGCGTAAGTCTTTTACTAATGATGCGGATAACTCCATCTTTGCCTCCGTAATTAATTTAACTCTGGAATTTAAGCTTTTTTAACTTCGACCATATCATCTGCTTCAGGTTTGATGCGGCTTTCTTTGCCTTCAAAGCAGGCGTTGGAAATGATTTTTGTAATTAAAGCTATGGCTCTTATGGCGTCATCATTACCAGGAATCACAACATCAACTTCGTCAGGGTCACAATTTGTGTCAATAATGGCAATAACCGGAATGTTTAACCTTCGGGCTTCTTTTATAGCGATTTCTTCCTTTTTTGAATCGACCACAAAAATAGCCGCAGGAAGTTTAGTCAAATTTTTCATGCCGCCAAAGTTCTTTTCCAATTTTTCTTTTTCTTTAAGGAGTGCTTGCGCTTCTTTCTTGAGTAGTTTCTGAAGTGTTCCATTGGCTTCCATAGCCTCAAGCTCTTTTAATCGCTTAATTCTTGATTGAATTGTCTGAAAGTTGGTTAGTGTTCCACCCAACCATCGATTGTTTACGTACGGCATTTCACAGCGAGTAGCTTCTTCTTTTATGGCATCCTGAGCTTGTTTTTTAGTTCCGATAAATAAAATGTCACCGTTGGTGCTTACTGTGCTGCGAGTAAACTCATAAGATTTTTCGATTCCGACGAGAGTTTTTTGAAGGTCAAAGATGTGAATATCATTTCGCTTGGTGAAGATGTAATTCTTCATCTTGGGATTCCATCGGCGAGTTTGATGTCCGAAATGCACCCCCGCTTCCAAAAGCTGTTTCATTGAAACTACTGACATATAGATTTTTTCTCCTTTTCTGGTTTTTTCCCGCCACCCGCTTCGATCTTTTCTTTGCCCCACTTTTGGCGAGGACCAGAAGAAAAGTCAGCGGATGTGAGTATTTAAAACGGTCAATAGTTTAGCATAGTCAGAAATTAACATCAATTATTTTTATTCCAGGACAGCCTGCGATTTTATTTTGCGAAGATATGTTTTTAACCTGAAAATAGCTTTAGTGTGAAGTTGGGAAACTCTCGATTCAGTTATGCCCATGATTTCCCCGATTTCTTTTAAAGTTAAACCTTCGTAGTAATAAAGTGCAACCACAATATTTTCTTTATCAGGGAGCCGTTCTATCGCTTTCATAAGAGATTCCTTAAGCTCTAAAAATTCAAAAACTTTAGAGGGGTCACGAGCAGTCACATCTTCAATTGTGTCAATTACGGCAATTTTGTCTTCCTTGTTTGTGTCAATTGTGTAAAGGTCTTCAAGTCCGGCTACACAGGAATGGCTTAGTTGAAACATTAAATTGTAAAGCTCATCCTGACTAACATTGAGCGCTTTGGCTAATTCTTCGTCTGTGGGAATGCGTTTTAATTTTGCCTCTAAATCATTATAAGTTTTTTCCATTTCTCTTGATTTATGTCTGAGAGAGCGAGGCACCCAGTCCATAGCCCGAAGTTCGTCGATTATTGCTCCCTTAATTCGAGTTATTGCATAGTTCTCAAATTTGATATTTCGGGATGGGTCGAATTTTTCTATAGCATCGATTAAACCCAGGATGCCATAACTAATTAAATCGGCAATCTCAATATTTGATGGGAGTTTGGAGTAAATTTTGCCTGCTACATATTTTACTAAAGGAGCATAATAAAGAATAAGTTTATCGCGGGTCTCATTGGATTTGGCTTTTTTATATCCATCCCAGATTTTTTGGATTTCTGGTGCGGTTTCTATTTTTACTCTCCTCCTACTTGTTCTTTTAATTAAACCTAAGCACGTGGGTGAGTTTGTTGATAAATTTCTTTTAACTTTGTTTTACTTAAATGAGTATAAACTTGGGTTGAGGATAAATCAATGTGCCCTAAAAGCTCTTGAACAGACCTTAAGTCAGCTCCACGCTCAAGCAAATGGGTGGCAAAAGTGTGTCTTAAAAGGTGAGGAAAAATTTTAAGGTCACTGCCTATTTTTTTAATGTACTTATCCAAGCAAGCTCGAATTGCTCTTTGAGTGAGTCGTTCGCCGTCTTTATTTAAAAATAAGGCTTTTTCAGTTTTTGCTCGTTCGGGGTGTTTTGAAAGAAGTTTTTTTCGTCCGTTTGCAATGTAGACTTGAATTGACTCGAGGGCTTTTCTGTTTAAAGGAAGGATTCTTTCTTTTCTTCCCTTTCCGACAACCTTAATTTCGCCTTGAGCAAAATTAACCTCGTTTATATCCATGTTTGTAAGCTCACCAACACGTATGCCTGCGCCATAAAGTGTTTCAATCATTGCTTTGTCTCTTTGTCCTAATGGGGTGGTTTCATCAGGTGCAGATATCAATCGTTCTATGAAATCGACTTTTAAAATGCGAGGCAGTCTTTTTTCGATTTTAGGAGAAGAAAGCATTGTAGTGGGATTTGTTTTAAGCTGGCTGGTTTTTTTAAGATAAGCGAAGAATGTTCTTAAAGCAGCTATTTTCCTAGCGATGCTTGTTTTGCTGTACTTTAAAGTTTGAAGATAAGCAAGATATTGACGAAGAAGATTATAATTGACGTTTGAAAGCTTAATCCTGCTACGCTCGAGAAAAGTCAAAAATTGAGTTATGTCAAATTTGTATGCCTCAATGGTGTTTAAAGAGAAATTTCTCTCGGAAGATAGATACATTAAAAACTTTTTTAAAGCGTCCTTTGCTTGTGCCATTAATTTTTATCGTAACCTGATATAGTTTTTACCGATGTCTTGCTTAACATAACCTTTTAGTTCTAAAATCGTTAAGCAGCCAATAACTGTTGCAATATCTAAGTTAATAAGCTGACTTATTTTATCTATGTGTACAGTTTCCCACCCAATAGTTTCAATTATCTGTTTTTCGAGATGAGAAAGCCCTTCTTCGCTTTCTTTCTTTTCCAGCTTCTTTGTCCGAAAAAGATTAAGAATACTAAGAATATCGTTAGCATTTTCAACAAGATAAGCACCTTGTTTAAGCAAATTATGAACTCCTTTACTTAAACTGCTTTTGATGTGACCTGGAACTGCCATTACATCTCGTCCTTGTTCGAGAGCAAAATCGGCTGTAATTAAGGCGCCGCTTTTTTCTGACGCCTCGATAACAATAACGCCCAGAGAAAGCCCACTAATAATTCGGTTTCGGGCAGGAAAGTTTGATTTAAACGGTGGTGTCCCTAAAGGATATTCTGAGATGAGAGCACCATGTTCTTCAATTTTTTCAAAAAGTCTTCGATTTTCGGGTGGGTAAATAATGTTTAAGCCGCAGCCAACAACTCCAATAGTGCTGCCAACTTCCGATACTGCTCCTGTATGAGCAGCTGAATCGATTCCTCGAGCAAGACCACTTACAATTGTTATTCCGCATTTTGATAAATCACGGGCTAATTCTTGAGCAAAAGTTTGTCCAGATAGACTGGCTCGACGGGCACCAACAATTGCCACACAGGTTGGAAAATTGGAGAGCGAATGTCCTTTAATAAACAAAACCGAAGGAGGACTTGCTATCTCGCGAAGCAAAGGTGGATAGTCAATATCATCCATGGTTAATATTTTAATATTATAGGAAGAAAGTTTTTTAAACTCTTTATCGAGGTCAATTTTTGCCTGTTTTTCTTTAATTTTTTGAGCTGTTTTTTCAATGACAATCCCTGAATCGATAAGTTCTTTAAGTGAGACATTCCAGATGTTTTCAGGAGTTTTAAAATGAGTGAGCAAATACCTTTCTCTGGTTGAAAATTCGCTTATTAATTTTAGTCCGAGCCAGAATTTCTTGTCTGACAAATAGTTCACCCTACGGGTCGTAGACCTATTTTAAACTCGTTCTATACTGAATAGCTTCAGCAATATGTCCTAACTCGATATTTTCTGAATTGACTAAATCCGCAATGGTTCTTGCCACTTTTAAAATGCGGTCGTAAGCCCTCGCGCTTAAGGCAAACTTATCAACAGCATTTTCAAGAAGCGATTTAGCCGATGGCGAAAGAGAACAAAATTCCTTAATCTCTTTTGCTCTCATTTGCGCATTCAAAACAATATTTCTTTCATAGAATCTCTCTTGCTGTTTTATTCTTGCCTTCTGGATTCTTTCTTTTATTGAACTTGATGGCTCACCGCTAAGATTTCCAGAGAGCTCTTCTTTGGTGAGTCGAGGCACCTCAACACAGATATCCATTCTGTCCATAAGTGGTCCAGAAATCTTATTTCTGTATTGCTGAACTTTTATTGGCGTGCAAACACATTCTTTTAATCGGTCGCCTGAGTGGCCACAAGGACAAGGGTTCATTGCTGCGATGAGGACAAATTTACTTGGATAAGTAAGTGCTGTAGAAGCTCTTGAAATGGTTACATAACCATCTTCTAAAGGTTGTCTGAGAACTTGAAGAACACTTTTGCTAAATTCAGGAAATTCGTCTAAAAATAAAACACCGTTATGACTGAGCGAAATTTCACCCGGTTTAGGAAAGTGACCACCGCCCACAAGACCAGCATAAGAAATTGTGTGATGAGGGGATCTGAATGGTCGGGTTAAAATTAGAGATGTATTGGAAGCCAGAATTCCAGCAACGCTGTAAACTTTAGTTGTTTCTATTGCTTCGTTTAAAGTCAAATCAGGAAGTATTGTTGGAATTCGGCGAGCAAGCATTGTTTTACCCGAGCCAGGAGGTCCAATCATTAAGACATTGTGGCCACCTGCGGTGGCAACTTCGAGTGCCCTTTTAGCATGTTCCTGCCCTTTAATATCAGAGAAATCGATACCAAAATCAGTATTCGAGGTAAAAATACTCTTTAAATCAGTTTTTTGAGGTTCAATGATTATTTTATCATTTAAAAAATCAACTACTTCTCTTAGTGTTTTTACTGGAATGACTTTAACGCCATCTACTATTGCGGCTTCTCTTGCATTATCAAAAGGGATAATGATTCCCTCTTTTTTCTCATTTTTGGCGCAAATAGCTAAAGAAATAGCCCCGTTAACCCTTCTTATTTCACCATTTAGAGAAAGCTCGCCAACAATTAAGTATTTTTTAAGGTTATGGTGAGAAATAACTTTAAATGCAGCCAGTGAAGCTAAGGCAATAGGTAAATCAAAAGAAGGTCCTTCTTTTTTAATGTCAGCCGGAGCTAAATTTATTGTGATACGCTTTAAGGGAAACTCAAACTCGGAATTACGAATGCTGGACCTGACTCTTTCTCTTGATTCCTGAACGACTGTATCAGGAAGTCCAACAATGTTAAAAGCAGGTAAGCCCGTTGAAATATCAGCCTCAACCTCTACTTTTATAGCTTCCAGTCCGTAAAGTGTAGCGCTTTCTAATTTAGCAATCAAATTGCTCCTCCTAAAAAGCGTTTTCTATGTGAATAATCTCTGTTCTATCTTCATTGACAAGAATTCCTATAACGTCAAATCTGAATGATTCCGCTTGAGGCTTGTGGAAAGCAATAAAAGAATCAGCAAGTTTTTTTAATCTTTTCTGTTTTGAAATATTGACAGCCTCAAATGGTTCGCCATATTTTTTATTGGACCTTGTTTTTACTTCAACAAAGACAAGAGTCTTTTTATTAAAAGCAATTATATCAATTTCACCAAATTTTAAGCGATAATTTCTTTCAAAAATTTTAAAACCTTTTTTGAGAAGAAGCTGGCAGGCGAGGTCTTCGCCTTGAGATTTGAGTGGCATAGCTTAACCTTCGCATATTAATTTTTTAATGGGAGAAAAGTTTTTCCGATGGATTTTTGACGGACCCCATCGGGCAAGTGCTTCCTGGTGATATTTTGTTCCGTATCCTTTGTTGAAAGAGAACCCAAAGCTGGGAAACTCTTTATCGAGTTTATCCATAATTCTATCTCGTGTAACCTTGCACACTATTGAGGCAGCAGCAATGCACGCACTTATGGAGTCACCTTTAATTAAAGCTTTATTGGGAATTTCCAAATTGGGCAGAAGATAGCCGTCAGAAAGAACAAAATCGGGCTTAACTGAAAGTTTTTTAACCGCTTCTTTGAGACATTCAAGATTTGTTTTTTGCAGTCCGAGAGCTTCGATTTTTTTTACGTCAAAAATAGCGACGCTCCAAAAGCAAGAATCAGTAATTGTTTTAAATAGTTTTTCTCGAGTCTTAGGAGTTATTTGCTTGCAATCTTTTAATCCAGAAATAAAAACATTTTGAGGAATGATAACTGCGGCAGCAACCAGCGGTCCAGCCCAGGCACCCCTTCCTGATTCATCAACACCAGCAATTAGCTGGTATTTCTTACTGCGTAAATCATTTTCAATTTGACACAAATTTTTAAAATCTTCAATTTCGAGGTTATCCTTGGCTTTCATTCTCGACCTATTAAAGCAATTCTGTGAGGGGGCCAGTAAGTTAAAATTGCTTTTCCAATTATTGTGTCTTTATCTATGGGTCCGAAAATTCGACTGTCCTGACTGCTTGGACGGTTATCTCCCATCACAAATAATTTGTCTTCAGGGATAGTTATAGGTCCAAAGTTGCTCAAATCAGGCATATTAATCAAATAAGGTTCATCAATTTTTTTGCCGTTGATGTAAACAATGCCACTTTTAACCTCAATAGCTTCGCCCTCAGTAGCGATAACTCGTTTAATGTAGTCTTTGTGAGAGTCAAAGGGTGCTTCAAAAACAATGATATCGCTTCTTTTGGGTTCTCCTAGCCAGTAGGAAAATCTGGCGACTAATACACGGTCGCCGGGGTAAAAAGTGGGTTCCATTGAACTACTTGGAATCATGAACGGTTGAACAATAATGGTTTTAAGCAAAAAAGCTAAAATGTAGGCAATTACGAGGATAAAGAAGACTTCTTTTATAAATACCCAGACTAAGTTAACAGGTCTTTCAGATTTGGTTTGTTCAAAAGAATCAGAACCAGACTCCTCAAAATCTTCTTCGTTATTCAAATCCACGCTTTCCTTTCCTTAAGAGTCCTGTCTTTTTTCTTTAATTCGAGATGCTTTGCCAATTTTTTCACGCAGGTAATAAAGTCGGGCTCGTCGTACTTTTCCTTTCGTTGAAACTTCAATTTTGGAAATTCGGGGGGAATGCAGTGGGAATGTTTTCTCTACCCCTACACCAAAAGAAATTTTTCTTACCGTGAAGGTTGATTTAATTCCACTTCCCTGTTTTCTGATGACTGTGCCTTGAAAGACTTGAATTCTTTCACGGCCACTTTCACTGATTTTGTAGTGGACTTTAACTGTATCGCCTGTATCAAAAACAGGCAAATCTTGTCTCATATTCTCTTTTTCGTAAACATCGATTTCCTGCATCGTAGTCGCCTCCTTAAATCAAACAAAGTCGAATTATAACACAGTTCATTTTGGATTAAAAGTTATTTTGAGATTAGCCCTTTTATTTCTTTAAGGATTTCTTTCTCTTCTTCAGTTAAGGAGTCTTCGTAAATTAAATCAGGACGTCTTGCAAGTGTCTTTTCTAAAGATTTGCGTATTCGCCACTTCCTTATAGCTTCATGATGACCACTTATGAGAATCTCAGGCACTGCCCAGCCTTGCCATTCGCGAGGACGAGTATATTGGGGGTATTCCAGAAGACCGCGGGTAAATGTTTCTTCGGCAAGAGACTCACGTTTGCCGAGCACTCCAGGAACTAAACGAATAACACTGTCAACTAACGCCATAGCTGCATATTCTCCTCCTGAAAGAATATAATCCCCAATTGAAATTTCATCAGTTGCCAGATTTTCGTGGACTCTTTCGTCAATTCCCTCATATCTTCCGCAAAGAACAATAAGGTGCTTTTCTCTTGATAGCTCTTCGGCTAAACGTTGATTAAAAGGTTTGCCCTGGGGGGTAAGTAAAATAACTCTTGGTTTTCCTGAAATTGAATTTTTAGAGATGGATTCAACAGCTTCAAAAAATGGCCCAGGTTTCATAACCATACCAAAACCTCCGCCATAAGGTGCATCATCAATTTGAGAATGCTTATTATGCACATAATCTCGCAGATTATGTAACTTAACATCAACAAGCTTTTTTTCAAGAGCTATTTTAATAACGCCCTCTTTCAGGGTTGACTCAAACATTTGAGGGAAAATAGTGATGATATCGATTTTCATAGAAGTACTCCTAAAATAAGCCTGGTATCCTTGACACAACCATTCGTTTTCGTTTTAAGTCAATTTTTTTAATTACTTCTTTAATGGCAGGTATTAAAATTTCGGTTTGTTCATTCGAAATCACGTAAACATCATTTGCCGGCGTTTTTATTATCTCCTTGATTATACCAAGAAGTTCGCCTTCTTCCGTAAAAACATCAAGACCAATGATTTGGTAAATCCAGAAGTGTCCTTTGGGCAATTTTTTTGTTTCGTTAGACGGGACTTCGAGCCAATATTCGACAATTTCATTTGCTTCGCCTCGATTATTAATTTCTTCAAATTTAACCAGTCCGAAATCGCCCCTAAAAGAAGCATGTTCAACTTTGAGGGTTTGATATTTGCCGTGTGGCGGATAAACATAGAATATTTGTCCTTTGGCAAATCTTTCAGGAAAATCTGTGTGGCTTGCCACTTTAGTCAAGCCTTTTGTGCCATGAACAGAAACAATTTTACCGACAGCTATGAACTCATCAGCCATACTATCATTATTAATTGTAAATTGAAAATTGTAAATTGTAAAAAACAGTTAGCAGATGGCAGATAGCTTATGGGAGAGGGATTAGTGAAGAGAGAGGAGTCTGGAGGAAAAAATCTTTTAGTATCCCTTTAGACTTCCTGCCTGCCCTGTCTGCCGACAGGCAGGCATCAGACACGGTAGACCCATCCCTTTTCCCTAAATTAACTGGAAGCTGGTAACTGTGCTATTAGCTATCGAGGCTGTAAAGCTGAGCTATGTCGCTATGTCGAGAGACGATTGAAATAAAGAAGGCGGATAAAAATCAATCGATAATTTCAACAATTGCTCTTTTGTTTTCTTTAGCTGCGGCAGCTCCCACAATTACTCTAAGGGCTTTAGCTATCCTTCCCTCTTTACCGATTACTTTACCAATGTCGTCGGGAGCAACTTTTAATTGCAAAATGACAGATTTCGCACCTTCTACTATGCTAACATCAACTTCCTCGGGAGTGTCCACAAGCGCTCGGGCTAACGTCTCTAACAGTTCTTTCAACTCAGCACCTCCTATTCTTTCTCAACGGGTTTCGCTTTGGTTGACGCCTTGGATTTAGACGGTTTTTTTTGCCTCAACAGTCTTTTTTGCTGGAGCTTTTTTAGCGGTAACTTTTTCTTCTGGCAACTTTTCTTTTGACTCTACTTTCTTTTCTACTTTTTTTGTAGGAAGAGCTATATTTGCAATTTTAAGCAGCTTTTCCACTGTATTAGTAGGTTTCGCTCCTTGCGAAAGCCATAATAACGCTCTTTCTTCATCCATTTTCACAAAGGAGGGTTCTTGCCTCGGATCATATTGACCAATGATTTCGATAAATCTACCATCTCTCGGCATCCGAGAATCTGCTATAACAACACGGTAAAATGGCTTATTCTTGCTGCCCCCTCTGCTTAATCTGATTTTGACTGCCAATCACTCACCTCCTTATTCTTATTTCATAAACGGAAAAAACTTTTTACCAAAAGGTACACGATTAATTTTACCAAACTGTTTCACTATTTTACGCATTTGTTCAAATTGTTTCAATAACTGATTTACATCCTGAATGGTTACACCACTTCCCTGCGCAATCCGAGCTCGTCTGTTTCCGTTTAAGATGTTTGAATTTTTTCTTTCCTCTGGCGTCATCGATTGGATGATTGCCTGAGTACGCACAAAATATTTTTCATCTACTCGGGTATCATTGCTTTTTAATTTATCTAAACCGGGAAGCATTTCAAAAATCTGGTTAACAGGACCCATTTTCCTCAAGTCTTCAATTTGACTTAAAAAATCTTCCAAAGTTAGCTCTTGCTTTTTTAATTTATCTTCAATTTGTTTAGCTTTTTCGAGGTCGATTACCTCTTCAGCTTTTTCTACGAGTGTAAGAACATCGCCAAATCCTAAAATACGAGAGGCAATTCTATCAGGATAAAATATTTGCAAGCTATTAGATTTTTCTCCAAAGCTAGCAAAATAAATTGGTTTTCCTGTGATGGATTTAACTGAAAGAGCAGCTCCACCGCGGGCATCACCATCAAGTTTGGTCATAATTAATCCGTCTATTCCCACTTGCTCATTAAACGAAGAAGCAATATTTACAGCATCTTGACCTGTCATGGCATCGACAACCAAAAGTATGTAATGCGGGTGAACCTCCTGTTTTATTCTAAGAAGCTCGTCTAACATTTCTTTATCAATATGAAGACGTCCAGCAGTATCTAAAATTACCGCGTCATAAAAGCCTGAAGAGGCTTCGCTTACTCCCTTTCGGGCAATTTCAACAGGAGATGTTTTTGGTCCCAATGAAAAAAATGGAACAGAAATTTCTTCACACAAAGTTTTTAGCTGGTCAATAGCTGCGGGACGATAAATATCTGCTGCTATTAATAGAGTCTTTTTGTTTTGTTTTTTTAAAAAGTAAGCCAACTTTGCTGCTGTTGAAGTTTTTCCTGAACCTTGAAGTCCGACAAGCATAAAAATGGTGGGCGGTTTAGAGGAGTAAGAAACTTTTTGAGGTGTGTTTCCCAGTAGCTCCACAAGTTCATCATGAACAATTTTTATTATTTGTTGAGAAGGAGTCAGGCTTTTTGTAATTTCAGTTTTTTCTATTTTTCCTCTGATGTTTGAAATAAAATCTTTGACAACTTTAAAATTGACATCGGCTTCGAGCAAAGCCAGTCGAATTTCTCTCAAGGTCTCATCAATGTCTTTTTCATTAATAAAACCGCGACTGCGAAGCTTTCGAAAAGTTTCATTTAATCGTGAGGATAAGAGGTCAAACAAAGTCGTCTCCTTATTTACTCTGACAAGAGGGCTTCCGTGAATTCATCAGGATTAAATTCACGCAAATCTTCCAAGCCCTCACCTATGCCAATTAGTTTAATGGGTATTTTTAGTTCGTCCTGAATAGCTATAACTATGCCGCCTCTGGCTGTACCGTCAAGCTTAGTCAGAATTATTCCATCAATACCCAGAGTTTCTTGAAAAACTTTTGCCTGGGTAATTCCGTTGTGTCCTGTCGTAGCATCAACCACAAGAAGTGTTTTTAAGTTCGCCTTGGGTGCCTCGCATTCAATTATGCGTTTAACCTTTTTTAGTTCTTCCATTAAATTTAAATAAGTATGCAGTCTTCCGGCCGTATCGATTAATAAAACATTTGCTTTTCGGGCAAGTGCAGCGTGTACAGCATCAAAAGCTACAGCCGAAGGATTAGCGCCGCGTTTATGGCAAACACACTCAATGTCTAATTTTTTTGCCCAGACTTGAAGCTGTTCAATAGCAGCAGCCCTAAAAGTATCCGATGCGCAAAGTATTGGTTTTAAGTTTTTTTGCTTCACCTGATGGGCCATTTTTGCAATGGTAGTGGTTTTACCTGTGCCATTAACTCCCACAATTAAGAAGACATTTAGCTGATTGTCCTTTAAAAGTACATCCTCTTCCTTTCTTAAAATGGTTATTAATTCCCCCTTTAGATACTCCAAAATTTCCGGAGGATTTTTTAATTCGCCTCTTTTAACTTTCTCTTTTAAGTTGGAGACAAGCTTTATAGTAGTAGTCACACCTACATCAGCCCCAAGGAGTATTTCTTCGACTTTTTCCCAAACATGTTCTTCGAAACGAGTAAGTCGAGGAAAAATAGAAGAAAGCTCATGCGTAAGATTCTCGCGACTTTTTCTCAATCTTCTCTTAAGTTTTTCAAACAATTTTTCATCGGTAATTTTCATACTGCTTCACGCTCAGCGTTAAGTTTTTGTGAAATCAGTTTGGAAACACCATCAGCCTGCATGGTTGTGCCATAAATTGTGTCAGCCATTTCCATGGTTCGTTGCTGATGGGTGATGATTAGAAACTGAGTTTTGTCCTTTAACCTTAATAAAAGATTAATGAAGCGCTGAAGATTAGCTTCATCCAGAGACGCTTCAACTTCATCAAGGATGTAAAATGGGCTAGGCCTTGTAAAGTATAGGGCAAACAAGAAAGCTAAAGCAGCGAGTGCGGTTTCGCCCCCTGACAAAAGAGAAAGTTTCTGAAGTTTTTTCCCTTGCGGCTGAATCTGTATCTCAATTCCTGACTCAAGAAGATTATCTTCTTTTTCTAAAACAATCTCAGCTTTTCCACCGGGAAATAAATAAGAAAAAACGGATTGGAAATTCTTATTAACTTCAACAAGAGTTTGGGCAAATTTTTCTTTTATTTTTTCATCTATTGCTCTGGTGACTTTTTCTAAAGCTTTTTTGCTATGCGATAAGTCATTTATTTGTTCGTTCAAGAATTCATAACGCTCATCAAGCTCTTTAAATTCCTCAAGCGCCATGGGATTAACAGGACCCAGACTGCTTATTTTGCGCTTAATTTCGCCAATTTTAGTCTGGCACTCAGAGTAAGAAATTTTTAGAGGATAATTTTCAAGTGCTTTCTCGAGCGGCGTATCGTATTCATCGACAATTTTTTCAACAGCTGAGGTGATTTGTCCTTCCAACTGCACCCGACTTAATTCTTTTAAGCGTAAATCTTCTTGAAGTGTCTCTTTTTTTGCCTCGCATCCCTCTTTTTCTTCTTTAAGTTTTTTGAAAGCCCGCCTGATTTCTTCAAAGAATGTTTCATCCCCTGAAGCAATATCAGTCAGTTTCGCCGCCCACCAGTTTCCTTTTTCGTATAGGGCGGTAAAGAGCTCATAAGTGGGTTGTATGCGACCGACTAAAACTTCAAGCGCTTGAGAAATTTTGTGTTCGGATTCAGTTAAACTTTCAATTTCTCTTAAATCCTGATTTAATTTTTCTTTTTGCTGGTTTAGATGATTTTTTTGATTGACCAGCGATTTTAAATTAACTTCATTTTCCATTATTTTATGGCTGAGAGTAAGTTCTTCTTTATGGTTTGCATTTAATTCAACTTTGAAAACCTGGAGAGCTTCCTTTGCTTCATCTATTTTTGCTACAATATTTTTACTTTCTTTTGAGAAATTTTCTTTTGTGGTTTTGTCAATCTTTATTTCTTCACCAAGTTTATTTGACTCATTTTCAGCTTTTACTAAGTTATCTTTAAGCTTAATTAAGTCAGCCTCAAAATTGTGTATAGTCACTTTAAGAATTTCAATTTGAGAAGACTCATTGTTTAGCTTTTGTTGATATGAAGCTAAATTTTCTTTTGTTTGAGCGAGCCTTTCTTTATCTTTTTTAATTTCTGCCTCTAAAGTTGAAATCCCATGAGTTAATTTATTTTTTTCATCTTCAAGTGCTGTAAGCTCTCTTTTTCTATTTAAGATTTCCGAGGAATTGTTGCCAGCGATATTCCCGTAGCTTATTTTAAATGGGCAAAACACTTTGCCATTAGTTGTAACAAAAGTTAAATCAGAGCTTGTTTTATCGCTTAAACAACTGTCTTCGTTGATCAAATAAATATCTCTGGTTAGATACTCAATCGCCGATTTAAATTTTTCGTTTATTTCAATAACGTCGCTTAATTTTTGTCCATTTGATTTGTGAGTATCAGGCATAGGAAGATTATTTATTGGAAGAAAAGAGATACCGCCCTGAATCGAGTTTCTTCGAATAAGCCCAAGAGCATTTAAAGCCGTTTCTTTTGTGTCGCAAAGCACTGTGAATAAGTCAGGACCTAAAGCTGCCTCCAAAGCTTGTTCAAATTTAGGGGAAATTTTAATTAAATCAATAAGGCAACCTGCTATGCCTTGAGGTTTGTTTTCTTTTTTTAATAACCAAGCTACTGCCTCAGGATAACCGGTTAAGTTGTTGTTCATGCCTTGAAGAGCATTGCTTTTTGATTTGCATTCAGCTGATTTTATTTTTAAGTCAGATAACTTCACCAGATGATTGTCTAATTTAAGTTGAACCTTATTTAGTTCCTCTTCTAATTGTTTTATTTCTTTCCGGGAGTTTTTAATGTTACCCTCAAACCCTTCTCTTTCTTTGCTTTTAGCTTCAATTAACTTATTTAGCTCACTTATTTTTGTGAGATTAGAATTTCTTTCCGAGTCGATGAGTTTTAATTTTTCTTCGTTAAGGGTAATTTTTCTGTCAATATCAGATAACTTGTGCTGAATTTCAGAAAGATAAGCAGTGTTTTTATTAAGCGTCTCTTCCAAATTTTCAATCGTTTCTTCCAGATTAGAGCTTTTCTTAGTTTGATTTTCTTGAGAATTTTTAAGTTCATTTAAAGTATTTTCAATATGGCTTATTTCTTCCTCTGTTTTTTTCTTTCTATCATTTGTTTCTGTTATCTCTTTGTTCTTTTGGGTCTTTTGTTTTTCAAGCCGGTAAATTTCCTGCCGAATCTCGCTCATTTTTTCAATTAAGTGTTTACCTTTTTCCTCTAAAAGCAACATACTGCTATGAAGTCTTTCCTGAATAGCAGCAAGATGTCTTCTTTGTTCACTTAAATTTCCGGTAAAAAGTCTTTTCTCCTCTAAAGAGATCTGAAACTCTTCAATTTGGGTTTCTTTTTGTTTAAATTCATTTTTAAAAGTTTCAAAGCTTTCTTTTAACTGCTTTTCCTCTAAATTAAGCTTTTCCCATCTCTTTTGCATCTCTTTTAATTCGAAAATTGTCTGACTTAGCTCTAACGTTTTTAACTCGTCGGTCAGCTTCTGGTATTCTTGAGCTTTTTCCGCCTGAGATTTTATGGGTCTAAGTTGACGATGTACTTCTTGAGAAATATCTCGAATTCTTGATAGAGTTTGCTCCATTGACTCCAATTTTTTAATTGCCTTTTCTTTCCTTTTCTTATACTTCAATACATGAGCAACTTCCTCAATTAGAAGCCTTTTTTCTTCTGGCTTACTGGTTAAAATTTCTTCTAATTTCCCCTGACTGATAACAGAGTGGCACTCCCTTCCCATTGCGGAGTCAGATAATAATTCCTGGATATCAAACAGTCGGCAAGGGGAATTATTTATGAAGTACTCTGAATCACCTGAGCGAAACAGACGGCGGCTAATTGTTACCTCAGAAAATTCCAGGGGTATACTTTTATCTGAATTATCCATACAAAGAGTAATCTCGGCTAAGCCTAATGCTGGACGAGCGCTACTACCAGCAAAAATTACATCTTCCATAGCAGTGCCTCTAAGCGAGCGTGGACTTTGCTCTCCCAGCACCCAGAGGACTGCATCAGAAATATTACTTTTGCCGCTGCCGTTTGGACCTGCAATTACAGTTATTCCTGGTTTAAACTTTAAAATTGTTTTATCAGCAAAGGATTTAAATCCTTTGAGCGTTAAAGATTTAAGATACATCAATGCCTCTTTGTCAAAGTTGATATTATTTAATTATTTTTAAAGCTTTTAAGACTTCTTTAGCAGCTAACTGTTCAGCCTTCTTTTTACTGCCTGCTTTTCCCTGTTTTTTTATTTTCGAACCTATGTTTACCTCGACATGGTAAAGTCTATTATGTGGCGGACCTAATTCTGAAATAACTTTATATTCAGGCATAAGCTTAAATCTTTGAACAGCTTCTTCTTGCAGGGTTGTTTTAAAATCAAAAAACTTATTTTCGCTTGAAAGTTTTTCAATAACTTCGCCAAAGAGTTTTGTTAGAAACTTCTCCGCTTTCCTTAAACCCTGGTCGAGAAAGATAGCGCCAATAATAGCTTCAAAACAACCACTTAATATTGAAATATTTTCTTTAACCCCAGCGAGCTCAACACCCTTTCCGGTTTGCACAAAATTTTCCAGATTTAACTTTAGAGCTAATTCGTACAATGTCTCCGAGTTGACTGCTGCTGCTCGCAGTTTGGACAGTTCACCCTCATTATAACTGGGGAATCTCGTGTAGATAAACTTGGTTATAGCAAAGTTAAGTACAGAATCCCCTAAAAACTCAAGTCTTTCATAGTTGTTAATTTTATCTTTAGACTCGAAAACAAACGAACGGTGTGTCAAAGCATTAGATAGAAGAGTTTTATCTTTAAATGAAACATTCAGAGCTTTTTCGGCTTGCTTAAGCAATTCAATTGAGATCATTTTTTTAATCAAGTTGGCGAATGATTATTGCTGCGTTATGACCACCAAAACCAAAAGAGTTAGACATCGCGCACTTAATCTCTTTCTTAACTGCTTTGTTTGGCACATAATTGAGATCACACAAGGGGTCGGGATATTCAAGATTTATTGTGGGTGGAACAATCCCATTTTTAATTACCAGCGCGCAGGCTATCAATTCAAAAGCACCTGCCGCACCCAGAGCATGGCCAGTCATTGATTTAGTCGAGCTTACTAAAAGCTTATAAGCGTGGTCTCCAAATATATTTTTGATAGCCATTGTTTCAAACTCGTCATTGTATTGCGTGGAAGTTCCATGAGCATTTATATAATCGATATCTTCAGCTATAAGTCCTACTTCATCAAGAGCCTGTTGTATAGCACGAGCAGCACCTTCGCCATCCGGAGAAGGTGAGGTTATGTGATAAGCATCGCCCGTTGCCCCGTAACCAACAATTTCACCATAGATATGAGCGTCACGAGAAAGTGCGCTTTCTAAAGTTTCCAAAATTAAAATCCCTGCGCCCTCAGCAATAACAAAACCATCACGCTTGGTATCAAAAGGACGACTGGCTTTTTGAGGCTCATCATTTCGAGTTGAGAGTGCTCTTGCCGCACAAAAACCAGCTACTCCTAACGGGGTAACCCCGGCCTCTGTACCACCTGTAATGCAGATATCAATGGCACCTCGTTTAATGGCTTCAAAAGCTTCCCCGATTGCATGGGTGCCGGAAGCACAAGCAGTGACTGTACAAAGATTGATACCCTTTGCGCCCGTAGATATTGAGACATAACCGGCAGCCAAATCGCAAATCATCATGGGTACAAGGAAGGGGCTGACACGCTTAACTCCCTTTTCGAGTAAGATTTTGTGCTGGGCTTCGAGGGTACCCAGTCCACCGATACCCGAGCCAATAATAACACCTGTCTCATTGGCAATTTCGGGTGTTATTTTTAATTTTGCGTCTTCTAAAGCTAATTGGGCGGCTGCCACGGCAAAATGACAGAAGCGGTCCATTCTTCTAATCTCGCGTTCGTCAATGAAGTTTTTAGGCTCAAAGTCTCTAACCTCACCGGCAATTTGGGATGGATATTCAGAAGCATCAAACAAGGAAATCTTATCAATTCCAGATTTTCCTTCTACCAAAGATTGCCAGTAAGTATCTTTTCCGATGCCAATTGGGGTAATTGGACCAATGCCTGTAACGACTACTCTTCGATTCAATTTCTACCCATCCTTGAAGCCGCTTCATTAAACTCGTTAATTAAATTCGCCATTATTTCCTTAACAGAAAGAACTTCTTTAATCTCAGACACTCTTTCGCCAATGGTAAAGAGACCTTTTATTACGTCTCCTTGCTGGGCTTTTTCGAGAGCCTCGATTATGCAGTAGTTTTTCTTGCAATCCTGCAAACATTGGCGGCATCTGACAAGGGTATCTTTGCCAGGAATAGGAACTTTCCCTTCCCTTAAGTTTTTAACAAATGTGCTTACGACTGCCCTAAAAGGCATTCCGACAGGACTTTCAATTATCGTAACATTTTCTTTTTCTGCTTCTAAACAAATCTTTTTCCATTCATCGGCGCCGCTTGCTTCTTTACTTAAAGAAAATCTTGTCCCCATCTGTACACCCTTAGCACCCAAACTTAGTGCTTTGGCTATGTCGAATCCGCCAATTATTCCGCCTGCAGCAATTAACGGTAACTTCACGCTATTTATAATCTCAGGCAATATGGAAAAGAGTGTTTTGTCTGTGCCAAGATGTCCGCCTGCCTCAAAACCTTCAATTATAATAGCGGGTGGATCAAATTTTTCTGCCAATTTAGCTGCTTTCAATGACGAAACAACAGGTAAAAATGGTATGTTTGCTTCGCGACAACGTTTAAAGGCTTCGCGCGAAAACCCGGCGCCTGAAACCACCAAATCGACTTTTTCCCTGATTGAAGTCTCGAGAAGGTCGCTAAAGTTTTTTAGAGCCACCATGATATTCACGCCAATTATTCTGTCAGTTAACAAACGAGCCTCTCTGATATGTTTAGCAAGCTCATTGCTTTTTAACCCTGAACCGGCTATTAACCCAATGCCTCCTTCATTAGCTACAGCAGCAGCAAGTGGTGCTAACGAAATTCTAACCGCCATACCTCCTTGTATAACTGGAAGTGGCGCTTCTAAATTTCCAATTTTTAAAGTAGGAAGTTTCACTTTTTTCTCCTGTTTAACTATTGTTTTTTGCTTTCGATGTAATTAACAGCATCGCCAACGGTGACAATCTTTTCAGCATCTTCGTCAGAAATTTCGATGCCAAATGATTCCTCGAGAGCCATTACAAGCTCAACAATATCGAGCGAATCAGCACCAAGGTCGTCAACAAAGGCTGTTTTTTCAGTGACTTCACTTACCTCCACACTTAGTTGGTCAGCAATTATATCCTTTACTTTTTCAAAAATAGCCGACATAAATTCACCTCCTTATCTAACAGAAATTGCAAATTGACTTTTGACTTCCAACTACCTATTAGGTAACCATTCCACCATCAATCTGAATGACCTGGCCTGTGATATAGCCCGATTCATCAGAGGCAAGAAAAGCAACTAAATTTGCCACATCTTCGGGTTGACCAAATCTGCCAAGCGGAATTTGTTTATTTATAGCACTTCTTGTGTCCTCGGAAAGCTTTTGAGTCATTTCTGTTTCAATAAAACCAGGAGCTACAGCGTTAGCCCTGACTCCTCTTGAAGCCATTTCTCGAGCGATTGTCTTGGTTAAACCAATAACCCCGGCTTTTGAAGCCGAGTAATTTGCTTGGCCAGGGTTTCCAGTGATTCCAACAACAGAAGCTATGTTAATAATATTCCCGCTTCGCTGTTTCATCATATATTTACTCACTGCCTGACTGCAATTAAAGGTGCCTTTAAGATTAACAGTTAAAACAGCATCCCAATCTTCTTCTTTCATCCGAACAAGAAGATTGTCGCGAGTAATCCCGGCATTGTTAACGAGAATATCAATTTTACCAAACTTTTCAATTATGCTCTCGATAAGTGAATTTGCTTCATCGAGTTTCGCGACATTTGCTTTTATAAAAACAGCTTCGCTTCCCATCTTTTTTATTTGTTCGACCAGTTCTTGAGCTAACTCTTCATTTCTTATAGCATTTACAACTATGTTTGCGCCTAACTCGGCTAATTTTAAGCAAATTGCTTTGCCAATTCCGCGAGCGCCTCCTGTAACGAGAACCACTCTACCAGTAAGTTCAGGCATTTTTAATACTCCTTTCTTAAAAAATCAATCGTTTTTTGAAGCGATTCGCTATCTTCAACATTTAAAATTGTACAATCAGTAGAAATTCTTTTCACTAAACCTGAAAGAATTTTACCGGGTCCTACTTCAATAAAGATATTAGCCATTTTAAGCATCTTGTTTACTGATTGCTGCCACTTAACAGAACCTGTAATTTGTTTTCTAAGAGTCTCTTTGATTGTCTCTGGCTCTACAGAAACCTCTGCCGTGTAGTTTGAGATAACAGGAATCCTTGCTTTCTTAAATAATGCCTTATCTAAAAATTCACCAAATTCGTTCTCAGCTTTTTTCATTAGTGGAGAATGAAAACCTCCACTAACTGCTAATTTTACTACACGTTTTGCTCCTGCTTCATTAAAAAATTTAATCGATTCGTTTATAACTTTTGATTCGCCTGACACAATTATCTGACCAGGAGAATTGTAATTAGCTATGGTGATAACACCCTCGTCTTTTAAAGACGCGGTAACTTTTTCAACTTTTTCTTCTTCGAGCCCTAAAACAGCAATCATTTCACCGTATTTTCCAGAAGTCGAGCTTGTTGCAGCTTTTTGCATTAATTCTGCTCGCTTCATAACTAATTTTAAGCCATCATTGAAATTAAAGGCATCAGCCACAGCTAAAGCTGTGTATTCGCCAAGACTATGTCCTGCCATAACCTCAGGAATTATACCTTCTTTAGCAAGAAGCATCCAGGCAGCAAAGCTAACTAAAAAAATGGCAGGCTGGGCATTTATAGTTTCAGTTAGTTTTTCAATCGGTCCATTAAAGCATAACTCTTTTAAATCAAAGTTTAAAATTTCATTTGCCTGCAAAAACAAATCTTTAATCTCAGGATAATTTTTATATAAATCTAATCCCATTCCCACATATTGTGAGCCCTGACCTGGAAATACTAAAGCAATTCCTTTTTTCAACTAAGAACACCTTGTCTCTTTAAGTTTAGAAATTAAAACAGGGACGACCTCAAATAAATCGCCCACTATCCCATAATTGGCTACACTAAAGATAGGAGCATCTGGGTCTTTATTAATAGCCACAATTGTCTCTGATGTTTGCATGCCAGCTAAATGCTGAATTGCACCCGATATACCACAGGCGATGTATAATTTAGGACAAACTGTCTTTCCTGTTTGTCCAACTTGATGAGAGTAAGGTATCCACTCGGCGTCAACAGCTGCTCTTGAAGCACCAACTGCAGCGTTCAAAAGAGAGGCAAATTCCTTGATTAGTTTAAAATTATCAGCTTTCCCTAAACCTCGACCGCCAGAAACGATAACATCTGCTTCCTCAAGTTTTACTTTCTCGGTTAAATCTTCGACAAAATTAAGGACATTTATTTTTGAAGAAAGATTTTTTGGTTCGAATTTAATAATTTCACCTTGCCGCGAACTTGAAAAGTCAAGCTTTTTCATTACACGAGGCCGAACAGTTGCCATTTGCGGTCTTTTATTAGGACAAACAATTGTAGCCATGATGTTTCCACCGAAAGCCGGTCGGGTTTGAAGAAGTAATCTGTTTTTTAAATCAATTTCAAGTCCAGTGCAATCAGCAGTTAAACCTGTTTTTAAGATAGCAGCAATCTTGGGAGCAATTGATCTTCCAACAACTGTTGCTCCAAAAAGCACAGTCTCTGGCTTATATTGATTAATTAAATCAACCATGACTTGTGCGTAGGCATCGTCAAGGTGATCTTTTAATAAGTCATCCTCAACAAGAAAAACCTTATCAGCTCCATGACCAATTAATTTGTCCGTTCCATCTTTTATGTTTTTCCCTAAAAGAACCGCTGCGAGATAAGTTCCTAACGAATCGGCTAACTTCCTTCCTTCCCCTAAAAGCTCATAAACAACAGAAGCAATATTTTTGTTTCTTTGCTCGGTAAAAACCCAAATTCCATTATACCCAGAGGTATCCTCAATTTTTCTTTTGTCTTCAATAACAATGGCATTAGACTTGCAAACCTCCACACAAGCTCCGCACAAGTTGCAATTTGCTTCAATAATTGCTTTTTTTTCAAATACTTTAATGGCTTGATAGGGACAGCTTTTTACACAGAGTTTGCAGCCATTACATTTTTCAAGAATTACCTTGATTGACATTTTAAATTAACCTACCTTGTTTTAATTTATCAATTAAAGTGTCGACCTGAGTTTCTAAGTTACCTTGAAGCATTCCACCTTTTTGGTGTCTTTCAGGAGTAAAAATTTTAATCACCTGAGTGGGTGAACCGGCTAAACCAACTTTATCTTTTTTAGCGTCTATATCTTGATGGTTCCAAATGGTAACTTGGGCACTTTTTGCCTTCATCATTCCCTTGAGCGAAGGAAGACGGGGCTCATTTATTTCCTTAACTACAGTAATTAGACCTGGAAGAGGCATTCCAATAACTTCATAACCTTCTTCAACCATTCTTTCAACCACAATCTTATTTTCATTAATTTCTTCAACTTTTTTAACAAAAGTGACATAGGGAATGGAAAGAAAATGAGCAAGCTCGGGACCAACTTGGCCAGTGTCACCATCCATAGTTTGTTTACCACAAATTATAAGGTCAAATGAACCGATTTTTTCGATGGTTTTAGAGAGAGTATATGAAGTTGCCAGAGTATCGGCACCCGCAAACGCTCTATCGCTCAAAAGTATGGCTTCATCTGCTCCTACTGTAAGAGCATCACGTAAAACTTGCTCGGCTTGAGGAGGTCCCATAGTAATTACGGTAACTTTCCCACCCACACGCTCTTTTAATCTAACTCCCTCTTCAAGAGCGTATGTGTCAAAAGGATTGATGATACTATCGACTCCCTGTCTTATGAGAGTATTTGTGTTAGGGTCAATTTTTACTTCGGTTGTTCCAGGAACTTGCTTAATGCAAACAATAATTTCCATTTTGACTTCCTTTGGTCACTAATTTGCTGTCAGAGTGCTTTCTTTAATTAGCTGAAGCGCAATAACATTTCTTTGAATTTGATTAGTGCCTTCATATATCTGAATAATTTTTGCATCCCGCATCATTTTTTCGACAGGATATTCTCGCATGTAACCATATCCACCAAAAATCTGAACAGCATCAACTGTTATTTTCATAGCCACATCGGAAGCAAAAACTTTTGCCATAGCCGAAATTTTAGAGACATCTTTTGCCCCTGCATCTATGGATTTTGCCACTTGGTAAACCAAAGCCCTCGCAGCTTCAATTTCTGTAGCCATATCAGCTAACATATGCTGAATAGCCTGAAAAGAAGAAATTGATTGGCCAAACTGCACTCGCTGACGGGAGTAATTCAAAGTAGCTTCGAGAGCACCCGCAGCTAATCCCACAGCTTGAGCACCTATGCCAGGACGCGTCACATCCAGTGTTTTCATAGCAACAATAAAGCCAAGTCCTTCTTTCCCGATTAAGTTTTCGGCCGGTATTTTACAATTTTCAAAAATAAGTTCTCTTGTGGCTGAAGCTCTGATACCAAGTTTTTTTTCTTTCTTGCCAAAAGAAAACCCAGGGATTCCTTTTTCAACAATAAAAGCACTCGCTCCACGAGCACCTTTGCTTTTGTCTGTTAAAGCAATAATTGTGTATATTTCGGCTTCTCCGCCATTAGTTATCCATTGCTTTGTTCCATTCAATATATAGTAATCGCCTTCGCGAACTGCGTTTGTTTGGATGCCACCAGCGTCGCTTCCTGCGTTTGCTTCCGTTAAACCAAATGCTGCTAATTTTGTTCCCTTAGCAACGTCAGGTAAGTACTTCTTTTTTTGCTCGTCAGAACCAAAAAGAAGAATGGGATAAGCTCCTAACGCGCTTGCCGCATAACTCACCGAAACACCGCAACAACCTCGGCTCAATTCTTCCATGACTAAACAATTCTCAAAACAGCCCATCCCGAAACCTCCATATTCTTCCGGGACGTATAAGCCAAATAAATCTGACTCGGCTAAAATTTTAAGTATTTCCCAGGGAAACTCTTCTTTCTCGTCGAGTTCGGCTCGCGCTGGGATTATTTTTTCTTCAGTAATTCTTCTTGCTAAATCCTTAATCATTCTTTGCTCATCAGTTAAGAAATAATCCATACCTTTGACCCCTCTCTATTTAAAATTTTTATGCCATCTAATAACATTGGCTCCCCAAGTTAAACCTCCTCCAAATCCAACGGAAAGAACAATATTGCCTTTTATTAGTTTTCCGGCTGCCCAGAGCTCGTAAAGAGCTATTGGGATGGAGGCCGAGGAAGTATTTCCATACTTATTAATATTACTGACAACTTTTGAAGAGTCTATTTTTAATCTTTCGACTGCGACATCAATAATTCTCTGATTTGCCTGATGCGGGATTAAAAAATCAATATCTCCAACTTTCAAATTTGCTTTTTTAAGTGCTATTTTAGCTGCACGAGGAAGCACTTTGACGGCAAATTTAAAAATTTCATTTCCGCTCATATGGATGTAATGTAAATTATTTTTAACTGTTTCACTGCTGGTTGGGAGCATTGCGCCACCAGCAGGGATTTTTAAAAGGTCGCCTCGAGTGCCATCTGCTGATAAGTAATTTGATAAAATACCGTAACCTGGCTCCACTTCTTGCAAAACAACTGCTCCAGCCCCATCGCCAAAAAGCACACAGGTATTTTTATCTTTCCAATTGACAAAACGAGTAATGGCTTCAGCGCCGATTAGAAGAACTGTTTTATAAGTGCCGGTGGCAACAAAGCTTGAAGCCACGGCTAAACCATAACTAAAACCTGTGCATGCAGCCTGTAAATCAAAAGCAGGACAACCTTTGATACCCATTTTTTGCTGGGCAACACAAGCAGTTGAAGGAAAAATCATGTCAGGCGAACCAGTGGCAACAATAATCAACTCAACATCTTTAGGACTTACATTTGCATCTTCTAATGCTTTTAAACCAGCTTCAGCAGCTAAATCCGAAGTAGACAAATCATCGGCTATGATGTGTCTTTCTGATATCCCTGTTCGACTGCGTATCCACTCATCACTGGTTTCAACCATTTTTTCTAAATCATGGTTATTAAGTATTCTTTCCGGAATTGATACACCAATTCCTGTAATACCAACCGGAATTAAAATTAGATTTTTCATTTGCAACATCCTTAAGAACTTTTTAGAGATTCCTTAATTTCACCGATTAGGTTTTCCTGGATAGTTTTAGCGGCTACTTTTATGGCATTCTTTATTGCTTTGCTGCTTGAGCTTCCGTGACTGATGATGCAAACTCCGTCTACACCGAGAAGTTGTGCTCCGCCATACTCTTCATAATCGAGTTGTTTGATTAATTTTTTAAGTCCAGGTTTTAAAAGTAAAGCGCCGATTTTAGAAATCAATGACCCTTCAGCGGTTAATCTTATTTGCTTAAAAATGGTGCTGGCTAATCCTTCCATTAGCTTTAAAACAACATTTCCTGTAAAACCGTCACAAACACATATGTCAACTTTACCTTTAGGAATATCGTTGCCTTCCACATTGCCAAAAAAGTTTAATTGTGATGCGGTGAGAAGTTTATGAGCAGCAACAGTAATTTCATTTCCTTTGCTTTTTTCTTCTCCAATACTTAAGAGTCCAACAGTCGGATTTTCAATGTTAAGAATTTTTTTAGCAAAAAGACTACCCATCTGGGCAAATCGTACTAAGTGTTCGGGTTTACAGTCAGCTGTAGCTCCAACATCTAAAATCACCACTGGTTTATAGGGTGTAGGAACAACAATGGCAATAGCCGGCCGCGAAATTCCTTTTATACGCCCATAAGTAAGCAAAGCTGCGCTGACCACAGCTCCTGTGTTTCCTGCAGAGAGAAAAGCGTGTACCTTACCTTCTTTTACCAATCTGGTACCGACAACAATAGATGAGTTGCTTTTTGAACGGACAGACCACGCTGCTTCTTCGCCCATTTCGATAACATCAGATGCTGTCTGAACTTCAAGATTTGGTAGTTTACTAAAGCGGTTTAGCTCTGCCTGAATAGCCGATAGTTCTCCAACTAAAATTACTTTTAAATTTTTTAACTCTAAAGCTGCCCTATGTGCACCTTTTACAATTTCGTGAGGCGCATGGTCGCCTCCCATAGCGTCTACAGCAATTATTAAATTATTTTCCTCTGGCATATCAAACCTCTTTAAGGTTTATTCAACCTCGATTACCTTTTTACCATCATAATAACCGCAATTTGGACAAATATGATGTGGTAATTTTGACTGGTGACATTGAGGACAATTTGAAAGAGTAGGCTCGGTAGCACGCCAGTTTGCTCTTCGCTTATCTCTTCTTGCTTTAGATGTTTTTCTTTTTGGTACAGCCATTACAAGCACTCCTTCCAACGGAATCTTTTCTAATAATAGAAATCTCTTTTTCTTCTTTTTGGGGGGATTTTAAGTCTAATTTAGTTTTAATTTTTAATTCTGCTCCAACGCTTTCTAAAGTTTGTGCAACGTTTATTTTGTATTGACTCACCGCTTTACCTTCGGAATATTGAGAAAAAATTATACCACAGTTTCAAACATAATCCACTTTTTATAAAGACAAAAATTCCTGCGACACAATTTAGCACAGGAAAATTATTCAAAAAGTCACTATCTTTTTAGAAATTAAAGAATGATAAATTAGAAGAAACTACCCTCGTTGTTCCATTTTTCCTTGTAGTCTATCTCTACCACGCTGAACAGCTGCTAAAAGTTTTCCTAAATTGACTTCAAGGTTGGCTAACATCTCGTCAGCATAATCTTCAGCACCTAAACGAATTTCTCTTTCATGTGCTCTTGCTTTATCTAATATTTCAGCTGCCTGCTGTTCTGCAAGTTTAACAACTTCAGTTTCAGAAGCTAAAGCTTTTGCTTGTTCTCTTGTATCTTCAAGAATCCGATTAGCTTCTTTTTCCGCCTCTTCAAGCATTTCCTGTCTTTCTTTGACTATCCATCGAGCTTGTTTGAGTTCATCCGGCAAGGTTGCCCGCAATTCGTCAATAATTTCGTAAATTTTCTGCTCGTTTATAATAACCGATGAAGTAAGGGGCATTTTTTTGCTTCTTGCTACCACGTCTTCTAATTTATCAATTACTGTCATTATATCCATAAATTACCTCCTCAATATTTAACTTGTGAGAATGCCTTTTTTAATGCGATTTCAACATTCTCTGGCACCATACTCGTGAGACATCCTCCATACTTAGCAATTTCTCTTACCGCGCTTGAGCTGAGATAAGCATATTTTGGAGAAGCCATTATGAACATTGTTTCAATGGAAGGGTCCAATTTGTGATTTAATTGAGCCATTTGAAATTCATGCTCAAAATCAGAAACTGCACGCAATCCTCTAACTATTATATTGGCTTGATTTCTTTTGGCAAATTCAACCAATAAGCAATCGAAAGATTCGACAGCAACATTTTCAAGATGTGCGCATGCGTTTTTAACCAATTCAATGCGGTCACTTAAGCCCAAAGAAGGTTTTTTAGTAACATTTTCCGCTATTCCAATAATAACCTTATCGAAAATACTTGCCGCTCTTTCTATGACGTCAATATGCCCATTAGTTATTGGATCAAAACTACCAGGGCAAATGGCTATTTGCATTAAGAGCTCTCTCCTTCACTTTTAATTTTATAAATAGAAACGCATGTATTGCCAAATTTTCGATTCTTAACACAAATTAAGCCTTCAACTGAATGTGCATAAAACTCTTTCGAGTGCTCAAGAACGACTAATCCTTCCGGATTAAGTATTAACGAGCAGTCTTTCAAAATTTCTATTAGTTTATCAAAGTCAATTTTATAGGGAGGGTCAATAAAAATCAAATCAAAAGCCCGTTTATCTCTTATAAACTGTTTAAGGATTTTTTCGACATTTATTGGTAAAGTTTTTGCTTTGTCTGAAAAACCTGTTAATTCAAGATTCCTTTTTAAGTAATTGAACACAACTTTGTTGTTCTCAATAAAGATTATAAAATGTGCTCCTCGGCTTAATGCTTCTATGCCTAAACTTCCAATTCCAGCGTAGAGGTCTAAAACACTGGCATCTTTAACTACGTCGCCTAAAATATTAAAAAGAGTTTCTTTTACTCTATCTGTTGTAGGACGCAAATCTTTAACTTTAGGCGCAAACAATTTTCTTCCTTTTGTGATTCCTGCAATTACTCTCATCAAAACTCCATTGTAAGTTTGTATCTTTTAAGCATATTTTAAGCATAAAACAACCAATCGAGATTGCTGGCAAATTTTCTTCTCACAGCTTGAAATAGTGGTCGATTTTCAGATAATTTCAGAGCAGGGTCTTTTTCTATTAATTCGAATGCATCATCTCGAGCTTGAAGCAAAATATTTATGTCACGAGTAATCTTGGCTAACTTTAAATCGGGTAAACCCGATTGTCTGACTCCAAAAATTTGCCCCTCGCCTCTTATTTCAAGATCAAGCTCCGCGAGTTTAAAACCATCATGAGTGTTAACAATAGCTTCCATCCGTTGTCTGCCTTCATCTGTGGTTGGGTCAGCAAAAAGGAAACAATAGCCCTTGTGCTGTCCTCGTCCAATCCTGCCTCTTAACTGGTGAAGCTGGGATAAGCCAAATCTTTCAGCATCCTCAATTAACATAACAGTTGCATTGGGAACATCAACACCAACTTCAACGACTGTCGTTGAGATAAGAACATCTAATTCTCTTCCGACAAAGGATTCCATGATTGTTTCTTTTTCTTCTGTCTTTAATTTGCTGTGAATAAAACCCACTCTTAAATCAGGAAAAACTTCGTTTTCTAATCTTTCAATTTCAGCCATAACTGCTTTAACTTCTAACTTATCGGATTCTTCGATTAAAGGACAAATTATGTAAGCCTGTCTTCCCTGCCTTACTTCGCTTCTTATTTTCTCATTGGCGAAATTTCGGTGAGTTTTATCTAAAACAGTAGTTTCTACATGTTCAGATAGGTTTCTCCCTCCGGGAAGTTCATTAATAATTGAAATATCGAGGTCTCCATATAAAGTAAGTGAAAGAGTTCGGGGAATTGGTGTCGCAGTCATGACAAGAACGTCAGAAAAAGTTCCTTTTTCTTTAAGTGCCACTCTTTGTTGAACACCAAATCTGTGTTGTTCATCCACGATAACTAAACCAAGTTTAGAAAAGACAACGTCTTTTTGGATTATAGCGTGTGTTCCGATAACTATATCAACTTTACCTTTACTGATTTCTTCTTGTAAAACTTTCTTTTCTTTTTCAGTTAAACTTCCTTTAAGTAAGGCTATTCTTACGGAAGGCATTCTTTCATGGGATACAAATAAACTTTCCAGTAAGTGAGTTATTTTTTTAAAGTGCTGTTCGGCTAAGATTTCTGTTGGAGCCATCATGGCTGCTTGATAACCACCTTGCACAGCAACAAGAAGTGAAGCAAGAGCCACTACTGTTTTACCTGAACCGACCTCACCTTGCAGCAAGCGATTCATTGGTAAAGGAGAAGCCATGTCTTTTAAAATTTCTGAAATGGTTTTTTTCTGGCTGTTTGTCAATGCAAAAGGTAAAGAGCAATAAAATTCATCAATGAGTGGTCCTTCAATCTGGTGAGCTATGCCTGTTGTTTGATTCTTAAATTGTTTCTTACGAAAAGCTAATCCGACTTGCATTAAGAATAATTCCTCGTAAAGCAATCTTCTTCGAGCTTCCTCACAATATCTCTCCGATGTGGGAAAGTGTATTTCTTTAAGGGCTGAATAACGGTCTAAAAAATTGTATTTGGCTAATATAAAGGAAGGCAGCGAGTCAGAAAGAACCGGAGAAGTGTCAAGCATATTTTTAATTATTCGTCGAAGTCGGGCTGTGGTTAGATATTGGGAAGCAGGATGAAACGGAATAATTCGACTGGTATGGACAGTGTCTTCGCCTAATCGGGTATCTTCATCAATTACTTCGTAAAGAGGATTTTCTATTTGGAGCTGACCATATCTAAAGGAAGTTTTTCCGCTAAAAGCAACGACCATACCATCTTTTAACCTATCCGCAATGAAATCCTGATTAAACCACACTCCATAGAGATATTCTGTTCCATCAAAAATACCCACATTTATAACTCGAATACCGCTTTTGCCCACAGTTTTCCGAACAATTTTAACCTCGCCGACTACAGTTACCTCTTCACCAACCTTTACATTTGATATGGATAAAACTTTTGCCGTGTTTAAATAGCGATGCGGAAAGTGATAAAGCAGATCTTCAACAACAAAAATACCCATTCGATTAAGCTGCTTCGAGATACCAGGACCAACAAACTTAAGATAAGTTACTTCTTTGTCTAAAAAGTTCGATTCTAAAGCATAACCATTTTTCGGGGATTCTTTTATAGAAATTCCTTTATTTATGTAAGAGTTAAGGAATTTTTCGCGCTCTTTAACAAGGGAAAAAGGATAAATGCGGGCAATTTCTTTGAAAGATTCATTTATTGAGGAAAGGTAAACATCAAATCCCCCGATGACAGCTCTATTTTCCGCATTTAAGTTTTTTTCAACTAAAAAAGAAATTTTTTCAGAGGATTTTGTTTCGGAAATTTTCGATTACCCCTCCTCGTAGAAAAAGAGAGCTACGGCACCTGGACCGATATAAGTTCCAATTACGCTTCCTATTTGAGCTTCAAGAAGAGAAACATGCTCAATATTTTCTTTTTTAATTTCCTTTATAAGTAAGTCAGCTACTTTTTTATCATCAGAATAAGCCACGCCTAAACGGAGGGGCTTTTCCCCACTGATACTTTCTTTAAGAGAACTAATTAGCTCAGGCATGATTCGTGCGGTTCCCCTGATCTTTTTATAAGGTGCGACAACACCGTCATCAAGGGTTAAAACAGGTTTTATGCTAAGCAAAGAACCTACAAGAGCTTGTGCTTTACCAATTCTCCCACCCAGATGAAGGTACTTTAATGTGTCAAGAACGAAGAAAATTTTAACTTTCTCACTTAAAGAATTGGCTAAATTAGCCAGGTCATTAAAAGATTTTCCTTCGTTTCTTGCCCTTACAAGAGCATCAACAATCATTCCGAGGGCAGCAGATGCTTGTTTTGAATCGATAATTTCGATGGCTGCTCCTTTTATCATTTCTTTAGCCGCAGTGGCTGAACCAATGGTACCGCTTAATTTTTCAGAGATATGCACTGATATAATCTGAGAGCACCCTTCTTCAACAAGTTTTTTGTAAGCGCTCATAAATTCCATAGTGGTTGGTTGAGAAGTTTTGGGTAAAACCTCAGATGTTTTTAATCTCTGGTAGAAATCTTCAGGATTCATTTCTGTCCAGTCACGATAGATTTCTTCCTCTCCAAACCGAACGGTTAAGGGAACTATTATCACCTCGTTTTCTTTGTAATATGAAAGCGGTAAGTCGGCAGTACTATCTGTTACAATAGCAATTTTTTCCATTCTTATCCTCCTTATTCAGCTGAAATTATGAGAGGGTAAAACAGTTGCTTGCCTTCGCAAATTTCTATTTCAACATCAGAAAAGTTCTCTTTTAAAAACCTGGTTAATTTTTCAATATCTTCTTCGGTAACGCCTTCGCCTTTAATTAATGTTACTAAATTTACAGTGTTTTTTGACACCATAAGCGAGAGCAGGTTTTGCGAAGCTTCAATTAAGTTTGAAGCTTTAATTTTTAAATCGTGATTTAAAAGTCCAATGTAATCTCCTTCTCCAATTAAACCTATCTTTGATTTTGTTTCTCTAACAGCTCGAGTAATTTCTCCTGTTTTTACATTCTTTAGTGCTTCAGTCATCTCTTCCACATTTTCTTCTAACTTTTTTTCTGGATTAAAAGCAAGAAGTGCAGCAAAAGCTTCTGGTATAGATTTTGTCGGGACAACTTCAATGTTTTTTTGACTGGCTTCTTTAGCTTTTTCAGCAGTTAAAATAACATTTTTATTATTTGGAAGTATAATCACATTTAAAGAGGAAGCTTTCTCGACTGCATGCAAAATTTCGGAAGTACTTGGATTCATCGTTTGTCCACCATTAACAATCTGGCTAACACCAAGACTTTTTAAAATATCATTAATTCCTTCTCCGACGGAAACAGCAACCAGACTTATTTTTTCCTCCTTTGCTGCTTGAGCTAATGTGCGAGCTCTTTCTATACTTTGTTCTACCATATTATTTATCTGTACTTGTGAAATTGTGCCGAGCGAAGTCACGTAATTAAGAACATTTCCCGGTTCATTGGTATGTACATGCACGCGAGTTAATTGAGGTGTTCCAACTACCATTATCGAATCCCCAAGCGGTTCAAGATATTCTTCTATGTTTGTTAAATTAACACCTTCGCTTTTAAGTAAAAATTCAGTGCAATAAGTGTATTTGAGAGAAACTTCTTCTTCTACATAAGAAGGCGCTTTCCCCAAAGTAACCATTTCTTCAAGAGTTATTCCTTTAAGGGCAGCTAAAATACCTTCTCCCAAAACAACCAGACCAAGCGCTCCTGCATCAACTACCCCGGCTTCTTTTAAGACAGGCAACAAATCGGGGGTCCGCTCTAATGAAGCTCTGCCTTCCATAAAAACAATCTCAAGAAAATTCTCTATTTCAATATCCTGTCCTTTTAAAGCTTTGGCTTGAGTTGCCATATCTTTAATGACAGTTAGCATTGTTCCTTCAACAGGTTTTCTTACTGCGTGATAGGCAACTTTAACTGAATTTTCCAGAGCCTCAATTAAATCCGACACAGTAATAGTCTCGCATTTACTGAGGACTTCGCTCATTCCTCTAATAATCTGTGACAAGATAACACCCGAATTACCTCTTGCCCCCATTAAGGAACCGTAGGATAAAGCATGCATTAAGGCAGAAATAGAAGTTTTATCGGTTTTGGAAATCTCTTCGCAAACAACTTGCATTGTTAAAACCATATTGGTGCCCGTATCACCATCGGGGACAGGAAAGACATTTAATCTGTTTATTTCATCGCGATGAGCTTTAAGATTTGCAAAAGCCGCCTCAATCAATCTGGGTATTTCCATTGAGGTTAAGCGGGAAGTCATAAGCAAGATTCTCCCTTAAATTACTCCTTAGTTCTTATGCCTTGAACATGGACATCGACGCTAACTACATTAACCTGCGCCAGTCTTTCAAGCTCATACTTAATTTTAGTTATTAAATTATGCGCAACTTCAGCAACATTTATTCCGTGCTCAACAACAACATACAAATCAACTTCAATTCCTTCATCAACCGGGGTTACCTTTATACCCTTTTTTAATTTATCACGGCTGAGTAGCGAAGCTACCCCAGATTTTAAATTTGGATTAGCCATACCAACCACGCCATAACATTCGAGAACAGTATAACCTGCTATCTCAGCTAAAGCATTATTGGAAATTTGAATTTGTCCAAGATTTGGCAGATAGTTACTCATCTTCCTGGGTTAACTTGTTTAATTCATTAATAAGTTTATCAGGGTCGATACCGTGAGCAAGTGCTCCTTCTTCAATACTTTCAACGGTTGCAGCTAAACAACCAAGACAGCCCATTCCATATCGAGCAAAAACCTCTCTTGCCCTTGGGTCAAGATTGACTGCTTCAATTATGCTCATATCTTTTTTGAACCGCATTCTTTCTCCTTTCATGATAAAGCTTAAAATTTTGCTAATTATATCATACCTAAAAGTATGCAAAAATATAATTTTTGGCAACCTTGCCAAAATTAAGTTTCGATGTTATTATTTTGTCCGGTTGTTTTTGCCTAAAAGGAGTAAAAAATGTCAAAAAAATGTGAAATATGTGGGAAAGCACCATCATTTGGTCAAAATGTGAGCCATTCGCACCGTAAAACGAAGCGAGTTTGGCGAGTAAATGTTCAAAAAATTAAAGCTTTAATTAACGGAAAACCTCAGAAAATTTACACCTGCATAAAATGTTTGAAGGCAAATAAGGTTGTTAAGGTTACTTAATGAACTACTTTGGGGGACTCTGTTAAACCTTCCCTTAGCTCCTGTGTATCGAGTAAATCTTGAAAAATTTCGGGGTTTTTTTCAATTAACTGGCAGAATACCTTAACTATTTTAGGATCGAATTGTTCATTAGCATTTCTTTTTAATTCATTTATGGCCTCTGACAATGACAGAGCATCCCTGTATGGTCGAGCGGAAGTCATTGCATCAAAGGCATCAGCAACCGCTAAAATTCTTGCACCTATCGGAATTGAGCCTCCTTTTAAACCGCAACAATAGCCGTTTCCATTATAATGTTCGTGATGATGATAGATAATATTTACAACTTCTTTCATTCTTGGAATATGAGAGATAATCTGAGTAGCAATAAAGGGATGTGCTTGGATTACCCGATATTCATCATCTGTTAAACTACCTGGTTTGTTTAATATATCTTCATGAACACCTATTTTGCCTATATCGTGCAATAAAGCGGCTACTCTAATAATCTCAATTTCTTGCTCGCTCGTATTCATTGCTCCAGCAATAGCCACAGCATATTTAGTTACATGCTCAGAATGACCTCTTGTGTTAGGGTCTTTTGCCTCAATAGCAGCCACGAAGGATTTAATTGTATCTAAGTACAACTCCTCCATTTCTCTAAATAATTTTGCATTCTCAATTGCTATTGCTACCTGGGAGGCTAAAGTAGTCAAAAGCCTTAAGTCTGACTGGTTAAATTTTGCCGGACAGGTCGACCCTAAATTTAATACGCCTATGACTTTTTCTTTAGCAATTAAAGGAACCGAGAGAGCAGAACAAAGTCCCGCTCTCGGCTGCATCTTTTTAAATCTCGGGTCATCTGAAATATCATTAACTAAAACAGGTTTCTTATTTAAAGCAACCCAACCAGCAATACTTTCTCCCAGTTTTAAGCGAGTCTCCTTGACTATTTTGCTATCCAAGCCCGATGAGACTTTAATACGAAGAAAATCGCTCTCATCAAGAAACATTATTGAGCCTTCATTTGCGCTAAACATCTGCATTGCACTATCCATAACAAAACTTAAAAGTTCATCCATTTGCAGTCTTGAAGTTATTGCCTGTCCAACTTTGTAAACAACCAAAGCCTCAGTGACTGCACGCTGCGACCTTTGATAAAATTCGGTATTTTGAATAGCCACAGCTGTTTGATTGGCTACTGATGTAAGAGTGCTTAAATCATTAAGATTAAAGGCGTGTGTTTGCGTAGTGTTGTGAAGTATGATTACTCCTATTAATTCATCAGAAACCATAATCGGCGTTGCAATTGAGCTCTTTATACCTATATCTTCTTTAAAATTAGTTAATTTACTGATAAAGCGACCTCGAGAAATATCATACTGTGTATCCTCGACTAATAAAGGTTTCTTGTTTTCAGCAATCCAACCCGTATAACCTTCGCCTCTGCTTATTTTTGTTCCTTTGATATGTTCAGGATAACCGTAAACACCTTCAATGGTTAGAGTTCCATCAGATGGTTCAACCAGTAAAATAGAACCAATTTCCGCCTTTTTAATTACCTGAATGGCTAACTCTAATACTTTATCGAGCAATTTGCCGCGATCAAGGGTTACAGGTATTGCCTTATCAATGTCTTGTAAAACTTTAAGCTCACTTTCAGTGCGCTGTAGTTTTAATTTTTGCATCCAGTTTTTCTCAACTATCAAACCGCCGACAACCGCAATTAAAAGATAAGAAAATACTTGAATAACCAGGGTGATACTGATTTCAGAACCAACGTAGATTTCCCTTAAAAAAGGATAAATTAAATAGGTATCGGTAAAAGCTAAAAGAGAAGCCACCAATAAACTACCTATTGCGCCAAAACAATATACCGAGGCTCCTATCATTAGAAAGGAAAAATAAATGAGAAATACTAGTTTTCCACCCGATATATAAAGAGCTATTCTTGTAGCAACAAAAAACAAAAATAATACTACCCCAACTCTTTGTTTGCATTGAGCTTTTATTTGCATTTCCCCTCCC
>CAMTWV010000003.1:0-94503 GCA_947085535.1 uncultured Actinomycetes bacterium
GCTTTTGTCTGCGGCGAATCAACTGCTTTGATGTTTTCCATTGAGGGGAAACGAGGCATGCCACGAGTTACCCCTCCCCGTTCGACAGAAGCTGGTTTGTGGGGTAAACCAACTTGCTTAAATAATGTTGAGACTTTTGCTAACATTGCCTGGATAATTTTAAACGGCGCTGATAAATTTGCCTCAATTGGTACAGAAAAAAGCAAAGGCACAAAAATCTTTGCGGTAACAGGAAAAGTTAAAAACAGTGGTTTGGTGGAAGTCCCTATGGGAACAACCTTAAGGGAAGTTATTTTTGATATTTGTGGTGGCATTAAAGATAATGGGGAGTTTAAAGCGGTTCAAATTGGTGGTCCTTCAGGAGGTTGTTTGCCCGAAGAGTTTCTGGATACGCCCATCGATTACGAATCCTTAACGGCTACCGGAGCAATAATGGGCTCGGGTGGTATGGTGATTATGGATAAGTCTACCTGTATGGTTGATTTAGCCCGATTTTTTATAAACTTTACTCAGAACGAATCTTGCGGAAAGTGTGTTCCTTGTCGATTGGGGACAAGAAGAATGTTAGAGATGCTTACCCGATTAACTCAGGGGAAAACTCGCGATAATGATTTAGAGCTTTTAGAAACTTTAGCCAGGGATGTGAAAGCGGCTTCTTTATGCGGTTTGGGCCAGACAGCGCCCAATCCTGTTTTAACTACCCTTAAGTATTTTTCTGAGGAATATGAGGCACACTTAAAGGAGAGAAGATGTTTCGCTGGGGTTTGTAAGGAGCTTGTTGTTTACGCAATTAAAGAAAATCTTTGCAAAGGCTGCGGAGTATGCACCAAGCATTGTCCGGTAGGGGCTATCAGTGGAGCGAAAAAGGAAGTTCATCATATTGATGAATCTAAATGCGTGAAATGTGGACTTTGTATGACGCATTGTCCTTTTGACGCGGTGTATAAAGCCTAGGAGGGCAAAATGAAAGTTAAGGATATTATGACTAAAGAAGTGGTAAGTATCAGCACTGAGACATCAACAAAAGAGGCAGCCGCTAAAATGCGCGGGAAAAAGATTGGCTCTCTCCTTGTTTTAGACGAGGAAGAAAAGTTAGTAGGCATAGTGACTGATAGGATTATTGCTTTATCGGTGGTGGCTGATGGGCTGAACCCTAAAAATGTTTTAGTTAAAGATATTATGAGCGAAAACATTATTTCAGTCTCGCCCGAGATGGAGCTGGCAAAGGCAGCCAAACTTTTAGAAGAGCTTGAAATTAGATATTTACCGGTGACCATTAACAATAAGATTATGGGAATTCTTTCTGTTTCTGATATTGCTTCTTTTGTTCAAGACTACATCGAATGCATCTTTGTCGAGCTTGGTTCACGAGTAGAAAAAAAGAAAGCAAAAGATTGACCTGGAGGCAAAATGAGCCAGATTAAATTAACCATTAACGGACAATTGGTTTCCGCAAATAGCGAAGAAACCATTTTGGAGGTGGCAAAAAGAGAAGGAATTTACATTCCAACACTTTGTCACGATGCTCGGCTAAAACCTTACGGTGCCTGCCGCTTATGTCTTGTAGAGGTGGAAGGGGCAAGAGGATTTCCTCCTGCCTGCGCGACCAAAGTTACCGATGGTATGGTGGTAAATACTGACACAGTTACTCTTCACGAAATAAGAAAGACCATAATTGAACTTCTTCTTTCTGATCATCCTCTCGATTGTCTTTTTTGTGAAAGTGCGGGCAGATGTGAACTTCAGGATGTTGCTTACAATTTAGAAATTGAAAAAGTCCGTTTTGAAGGGGGAAAGCACGCTCATTTAATCGAGGACTTTAATCCACTTATTGAGAGAGACCCTAATAAGTGCATACTTTGCGGGCGCTGTGTGCGAATTTGCCAGGAAGTTCAGCAAGACTTTGTTTATGACTTCATTAACCGGGGTTTTGAGAGTATCGTCACTACTCCTTATGACCGTCCGCTTGCCGAGACACCCTGTGAATTTTGTGGTCAGTGTATTTCTGCTTGTCCAACGGGTGCTTTGGTGGAAAGAAGAAGCCGGTTTAAAGGTCGAATCTGGGAGACAAAAAAGGTTAAAACCATTTGTCCTTATTGTGGCTGCGGTTGTCAAATAGAGCTTTATGTTAAAAATAACGAGGTTGTTCGAGTTTCAGCTGAGGTAGGAAGTGGTGTTAATGAAGGAAATCTCTGCGTTAAGGGTCGTTTTGGTTATGAATTCATAAATCACCCCGATAGATTGACCTCTCCCTTGATTAAGAAAAACGGCAAGTTTGAGGAAGCGAGCTGGGAAGAGGCAATTAATTTGGTTGCCTCGAAGCTCTCGAAGATTAAAAAAGAATACGGGGTTGATTCCATTGCCACAATTGCCTCGGCAAGATGCACTAATGAAGAAAATTATCTAATGCAGAAATTTGTGAGGGCGGTGATTGGCACAAACAATATTGACCACTGTGCCCGCTTATGCCACGCTCCCACGGTAGCGGGGCTTTCCGCTGTGTTTGGAAGTGGAGCGATGACTAATTCCATCGCTGATATTGCGCAAGCCAAAGCTATTTTAGTTATTGGCTCAAATACCACCGAAGCTCATCCAATTATTGCTTTGCAAATCAAGAAAGCTATCTCTGAAAATGGCGCAAAGTTAATTGTTATTGACCCTCGAAAGATTAGATTGGTTGACTATGCTGACCTCTGGCTTGCTCAAAGACCAGGAACTGATGTGGCTGTTTTGAACGGTTTAATGAATGTTATCTTAACAGAAGGTCTTGAGGACAAAGATTTTATCAAGACGCGTACCGAAGGTTTTGAGGAACTTAAAAAAATCCTATCTAAATACACACCTGAATTTGTGGAGAAAATTTCAGGAGTTCCTGCCGAAAAGATAAAAGAAGCAGCGCGAATTTATGCTCAGGCGGAAAGAGCAACCGTTCTTTATACAATGGGTCTAACTCAGCACACGACAGGCACTAATAATGTCTTTGCCATTGCCAACCTGGCGATGTTGGCAGGAAATGTTGGTCAGCCTGGGACTGGTGTTAATCCATTAAGAGGGCAGAACAATGTGCAGGGTGCTTGTGACATGGGCGCTCTTCCTGGTTGTGTTAGTGGTTACCAGAATGTTTGTGATTTGGGAGTAATAGAAAAGTGTAAAGACATCTGGGGAACAAAACTTCCCGAAAACCCTGGTTTAAGTTTAACTGAGATGATAGATGCTGCTCTTAACAGCAAGGTAAAAGCAATGTATATCGTTGGTGAGAACCTGATACTTTCCAGCCCGGATATTTCCCACGTCAAAGAAGCCTTAGAAAAACTTGACTTTCTAATAGTTCAGGATATTTTCTTAACCGAAACAGCTGAATTAGCCGATGTTGTTTTACCTGCTGCCTCTTTTGCGGAAAAAGACGGAACCTTTACCAATACTGAAAGAAGAGTCCAAAGAATAAGAAAAGCTATTGAGCCAATTGGCAATTCCAAACCTGATTGGGAAATAATTTGTCTTCTTTCGAAAGCTATGGGCTATGAAATGGATTATCATTTTCCATCTGAGATTTTTGACGAAATTTCTCAAATTACTCCCACTTATAAAGGCATTACCTTTGACCGAGTAAACCTTCATGGGGTTCAGTGGCCCTGCCCAGAACCCAATCATCCTGGCACACCTATTTTACATAAAGAGAAGTTTACACGAGGTTTAGGCAAGTTTCACGCTGTTGAGTTTAAAGAGTCTGCTGAATTATCTGACGAGGAATACCCCTTTATTCTCACTACTGGAAGGTACCTCTTTCAGTATCATACTGGCACGATGACCCGGCGCTCCGGGGGGATAGAAGAGATTTGTCACGAAGCTCGAGTAGAGATAAATTCAGCGGATGCAAAAAAACTTGGTATTAAAGATGGCGACTTAGTAGAGCTTGCCACTCGCCGCGGAAAAGTTAAAATGAAGGCTTGTGTGACCAATAAAATAAAACCAGGCGTTGTTTTCGCACCATTTCACTTCAAAGAATCACCTGTTAACCTCTTAACCAATCCTGCTCTTGACCCTGTCTCAAAAATCTCTGAGCTAAAAGTCTGCGCTGTCAAGTTAGAAAAAGCTTAAAAAGACAAGCGCAAAAACGCAAAATCGGGGTCAGACCTCGATACTAATTTGAACAGATAAAATAAATATTTTAATTTAGGGTTTTTCTTGACTTTTTTAGGGCAAGGCATTTAACTAAACTTTAAGGTCAAGCACAAAACCCTATTTTTTAAGGAAGAAAAATGGAAAGTTATAAGATTTCTATTATTGGCGCGGGAAAAGTAGGAACTGCTCTGGGTTTTCTTCTTCAAAAGAAAGGCTTTAAGATAGCAGCTGTTTCATCCCGAAATAAGGAGACATTAGACAAAGCTCTTGCTTACATAAAGGCAGTAGCGACTACTGACTTAGTTGAAGCCGCAAGGCTCGGCGAAGTCATTTTTATTACCACCAAAGATGATGCCATTGAGAAAATTTGCTGCGAGATAGCGGCAGGCGGTGGTTTTCAAAAAGGAAACTTCGTTTTTCACACAAGTGGGGCTCTTTCCAATGTGGTTTTAAAGTCGGCAAAAGAAAGTAGTGCGTTTGTGGGAAGCATTCATCCAATGCAATCATTTGCTGATGTCGAAGGAGCCATAAGACAACTTCCCCATTCTGTTTTTGGTATAACCGCTGAAGAACCTGCGCTTTCTGTTGCCAGAGGAATTGTCGAGGCTTTAAGGGGAGAAATTGTTTTAATTAAAGATGAGGACAAACCTCTTTATCACGCGGCTGCCTGTGTTGTCTCTAATTATCTTGTTTCTTTAATTTATTTCAGCCAGAAACTTTATTCTCACTTGAAGATAGAGCCCAAAATTGCCTTAAAAGCTTTCCCCCCCTTAATGAAAGGAACCTTAAATAATGTCGAAAGATTAGGAACGGTTGATGCTCTAACGGGTCCCATTGCCCGCGGGGATATTGAAACAGTTAAACAGCACCTGGATTCTTTGAAAGAAGTTTCGCGAGATGCACTCGAGTTTTATCAGGTTTTAGGCAGGGAAACAGTAGAAATTGCTTTCGAGAAAAAAACGATAGATTTAAAAACAAGGGGGAAACTTCTGGAAATTTTAAGTTCTTAGCGAGACCTTCCTGATTTAATCACGATATTAACACCCGCTAGTACTATCAATAATCCACCAATTATTGTTAGAAGTCCTGGTAGTTCGCCTAAGAAAATTAAGGCAAAAATAACAGCACTTAAAGGGTCGATGTAGGCAAGGACTCCTGCGCGTTGCGCTTTTACCTCCTTTAAACCGCTTAAATAGAGAAAACCGGCAAGCATGGTATGAATAACTCCTAAGATGACAAGAAGAAGCCAGGTGGTTAAGTTCACAGGGAGTTTTTCAGAGAGAGCAAAAGGCAAAAGAAGCAAAACGCCAATTCCATTTTCATAGAAGATTAAAGTTAAAGGGCTTAAATTTTTCATGATTATCTTTGAGCAGGCAATCAATAGTCCGTAAGTGACAGCTGACCCAAGAGCACAAAGTGCCCCGATTAAGTGTTTGCCTCCAATAGTGGCGTCACCAGGAGAAGTAATTAAAAAAACGCCAATCATCGAGATAGCGATAGAAACAAAAGTTATTCTCTCCAGTCGTTCCTTTAAGATTAACCAGGCAAAGAGGGCGATGAAAATAGGGGCGGTGTAGGTTAAAAAGACGGCATTGGCAATGCTTATAAGTTTTAGGGCATAAAAAAATAGAACCCAGTTAATAGTGATGCCAAAACCACAAAAAATTAAAAGAAACCTGTTTTTCCTTACCTTCAGGTGTTGGGTTTGATGGCTAAAAAGAATAACTAATGATACAGCACAAAAAGAAAAGAGCAATCGGTAGAAAACTGTCGCTGGAGCTGATAGGGGGATATGGCGAACAAAAACACCCAATGAGCCCCAGATAATAGCAGCGGCTATAATTTTTAAATAACTAATTCTTGTCGGGGTTAAAAAAGAGAATTCCAAGTTAGCAAATCCTTGGCAATTGTTCACCCACAAGCATATCTAAAATTCTTGTGGCGCCAATTAAGGTTTTTACAGTAACTTTTCCTTTTGGATTTTCTGTTACCTCACCAATAATAACCGCGTCTTTTCCGTAAACATTTTGTCGCAGTTTCTTTAAAACTTTTTCAGCATCTTCAGGGGCAACAACAGCCACAATTTTCCCTTCGTTGGCAATATGGAAAGGGTCATATCCGAGCATTTCGCAAGCACCTAAAACTTCTTCTTTAACAGGAACTCTTTCTTCTTCTATCTGAATGCCCACATTTGATTGAAGGGCAAATTCGTTTAAAGTGCTTGCCAGTCCTCCACGAGTTGGGTCTCTTAAGCAATGAATTTTTTGGCTTACTTCAAGCATTTCTTTAATGAGGTGATTTAAAGGGGCGCAATCGCTTGCCAATGTTGTTTTAAAGTTAAAACCCTCTCTTTCACTTAAAACAGCGATGCCGTGGTCGCCAATAGTTCCTGAAACAATTATTTTATCGCCGACTTTTGCGTTTGAACCTGATATTTCAATTCCATCAGGGATTATGCCTATTCCTGCCGTGTTAATGAATAACTTGTCTGCGCTACCGCGCTCGACTACTTTGGTATCGCCTGTAACTATTTTAACGCTAGCTTCTTCTGCTGCTTTAACCATTGAGTCAAGTATCTTTTCGAGGTCGCTTAAAGAAAAACCCTCTTCTATCACCAATGAAGAGCTTAAATATCTTGGTTCCGCTCCGCTTACAGCTAAATCGTTGACTGTTCCGCAGACGGCAAGTTTTCCTATATCGCCGTCGTTAAAAAAAAGAGGGTTGACCACATAAGTATCGGTTGTGAAGGCTAAGCGGCTATTTTTAATGGTAAGGGTAGCCATATCATCAAGTTTAGCCAGGATGGGGTTATCGAACTTTTTTAAGAAAAGCTCACTGATGAGATTGTGCATTAATTTTCCGCCGCTACCGTGAGCTAAAAGAATTTTGTCTTCCATTTTCTCTCCAATCAGTTATCTCTTTCCGTATCTATAATAGGCGGCACAGGAACCTTCGCTCGAGACCATGCAGGGACCAACCGGATTTTCAGGCGTGCAGACTCTGCCAAATAAACTGCAGTCGTAAGGGAATTTAACACCTCTTAAAATTTCTCCGCAACTGCATCCTTTTGTATCTTTAGTTGGCGGCACTTCCACCTCAAAGTTTTTATCGGCATCGAAAGACTCATATTTATCTTTTAGTTTAAGACCGCTTCCGGGAATAACTCCAATTCCGCGCCAATCAGTATCTGAAGGCTCAAAAACTTCTTCCATTATTTTAATAGCGTTTAAGTTTCCTTCCGGTCGAACGCTTCTTTTATACTCAATTTCAACCTCGACTTTTCCATTTTCAATTTGTTTAATCAGCATAAGGATAGATTGAAGAATGTCTAAGGGTTCAAAGCCCGAAATCACGCAGGGGATACCGTTTTCAGCAATGAATTCATAGGGTATGCTGCCGATAATTGTTGAGACATGTCCGGGGCAAATAAAACCGTCTATTTTTACCTCGCCAAGGCTTAAGAGAGCAGCCATAGCAAGGGGTACGGTTTTATGACGAGCGAGAACTGAGTAGTTTTTAAGATTTCTCATTTTGGCTTCCACTATAGATAAGGCAATGGTTGGAGAAGTTGTCTCAAAACCAACACCAAAAAAGATAACCTTTTTGTTGGGATTTTCTTCAGCTATTTTTAAAGCGTCAAGGGTTGAGTAGACAATTCTTATGTCATAGCCGTTGGCTTTTTCCTTAGAGAGACTTGAATAAGAGCCAGGGACTTTCATCATATCCCCGAAGGTAATTAAGATTACATCGGGTAGCTGAGCGAGGGCAATGGCTTTGTCCAGATCACAATTAGGGGTGACACAAACAGGGCAACCAGGACCAGAAAGCAAAGTGACTGAAGACGGAAGCATCTCCCTTATTCCGCTTTTGGAAATGGCTACTGTATGAGTGCCGCAAACCTCCATTAGATTAATCTTCTTTTTGGAAGCGCTGTTTATTGCTTCAATTATTTTCCTGGCAATTGATGAGTCTCGGTATTCACTCAGGTGTTTCAACTATACCTAATTCCTCCCACAATTTAAGTGTTTCCCGCGCTTCTTTTTCATCAATTACCTGAATGGCGTACCCCGCATGGATAAGCACATAATCATTTAGTTTTGCTTCTGGGGCTAAATGAAGCCCAATTTCTCTTATCACGCCGCCTATTTCAATTTCTGCTATGTCATTTTCTTTAATTTTTACCACTTTACCCGGTATCGCCAGGCACATAGAAATTCCCCCTGTTTTTAACATAAAAGCGTTAGACAGCGTTCTTATTATTCTTATCTTTAGAGGTGTTTCAGTCAAGCTTTTCTTGAATATGTTTTAAAATGGGCAGTAAGGTTCAGGGCAGCCACCAGCGTATTCTAAATCAGCGCCCACATACTCAAAGGTTTCTCCCTTTTCTTTCCCAATTACTTCACCAATATAAAGGACTTGCTCCTGCTTGCTCCCATATCGGTAAGCAGTAATTCCTTTGCATTTTAGTTTATAAGCTAAAAGATAAGCTTTTTTAACTTCTTCAACTGAAGCGTCTGCGGCAAAATTAATTGTTTTAGAGACAGCGTTGTCAGTGTATTTTTGAAAAGCTGCCTGCATTCGAACATGCCATTCGGGAGATATTTCAAAGGCGGTGACAAAGACCTTTTGCAAATCTTTCGGAACTTTTTTTAAACCTTTAACTGAACCTCTTTTGGCAATTTTAAGCATTAAGTTTTCGGAGTAAAAGTCCTTCTCCCTTGCAATTTCTTCAAACAGGTGATTTGTTTCAAGTAGTTTTGTTCCTTCCATCACGTTTCGAATGAAGGAAACAGCAAAGAGAGGTTCAATGCCGCCTGAGCAGCCGGCGATTATGCTTATCGTTCCCGTTGGAGCTATGGTGGTTAGAGTAGCATTTCTTAAGGGCATATTTCCAGACTTGTCATAGATGCTACCTTTAAAATTGGGGAAAGCCCCGCGTGTTTTCGCCATTTCAATAGAGGTTTTTCTGGCTTCCTCGGAGATAAATTTCATTATTTTCTCAGCTAATTCAATTGCTTCTTCGGAGTTGTAGGGAATTTTTAAACGGGTTAAGGCATCGGCAAATCCCATTACCCCTAAGCCCACTTTTCTGTTGCCTTTGGTTATCTGTTCAATTTCAGGGAGAGTGAAGTTATTGGCATCAATGACATTATCCAAAAAGTGAACAGCGGTTTTAACCGTTTTTTTCAGGGTTTCCCAGTCAATTTCGTCTCCTTTAACCATTTTTGAAAGGTTAATGGAGCCAAGATTGCAACTCTCAAAAGGGAGAAGAACCTGTTCGCCGCAAGGATTAGTACTTTCAATTTGACCCAAAAGGGGTGTTTGATTGTGTCGGTTAATTTCATCAATAAAAATCATGCCCGGGTCGCCTGTACGCCAAGCCATAGTGGTAATTAAATCAAAGACATCTTTCGCTCGAAGTTTTTTAACTTCTTTACCTATACGCGGATTTATTAAAGGATATCTTTTGTCTTTCTCCACGCTTTCCATGAATTCATCGGTTACCGCTACAGACAGGTTAAAGTTGGTTAAAAAGTTTTCTTTAGTTTTAGCAGTGATAAATTCCAGAATATCGGGGTGGTCTACTCTTAAAATTCCCATATTGGCGCCGCGTCTTCGACCGCCCTGCTTAATCACTTCAGTGGCTACATCAAAGACACGCATAAAAGAAAGTGGTCCAGAAGCAATTCCTCCTGTGGTTTTAACCACGTCTCCTTTAGGGCGGAGTCGCGAAAAAGAAAATCCTGTTCCTCCACCACTTTTTTGGATTATTGCCATGTATTTTATGGCGTTAAAAATTTCCTCCAGGGAATCTTCTACAGGAAGAACAAAACAGGCGCTGAGTTGCCCCAATTCTGTTCCTGCATTCATGAGGGTGGGAGAGTTAGGCAAAAACTCTAAACCTACCATTGCTTTATAGAATTCTTCTTCGACTTTGCAGATGTCTGCTTTTTTGTCATAGAGGGAATCAACCGCAGCTATTTCTTTAGCCACCCGACGAAACATCTGAGATGGTGTTTCAATAATGTTTCCTGTTTCGTCTTTAAGAAGATACCTTTTTTCTAAAACTCGGGCGGCGTTAACAGTTAATTTAAGTTCGTCTTCGATACCGAAAAATTTCTTGGTTGCTCTAACTTCGGCTCTTTTTTGACGATAGAGGATAAAAGCTTTTGCCGCTTTAGCGTAGCCTTCTTTAATTAAGGTTTCTTCGACAATATCCTGGACATTTTCTACACCTGGTATTTTTCCTGCATACCTTTTCCCCAGGCGTAAGACTACTTTTTGAGCAAGTTCTTCAGCTATTTGGCTATCTTTTTCTTTAGCGGCTAAAAGAGCTTTATGAATGGCGCGGGCAATCTTTTCAAGCTCAAATGCAACAATTCGGCCATCTCTCTTTTTAATCTCTAAAATTGACGAAGAGACCATTTTTGCTCCCTTGAGGATTTTTAATTAGACCCTAAAAATCTCTTTTCAAATATTATTATATACGTATTATACAAGATATTTTAATTTTTGAAGCTGAAGGTTATTTAAGTAATTACGGAAAGTCAAAAAAGGGTGAGTGTTATACTTTGGTAGGTTTAGCTGCGGGGCTTATGGATTTAGTTTACAGAAGAGAATTTCCTAAAGGTTTAAATACTTATGAAGCTGTGGAAACCAAATGTAAAGCTAAGAGGGATAAGTACTGCGAGTTTGTAGCCACTAAAGCGACCTGTTAGAGTTAGTTTTAAAATGGGCTATTATCGCTTGGCCTAAAGATATACCGCCATCGTTAGGCGGTATTATTTTGTGAGTTAAAACTTCAAAGCCTTTCCTCTTAAGCTTCCTCGTTAGTCTTGTTAAGAGATAAATATTTTGAAAAACTCCTCCACTTAAAGCAATTGTATTTAAGCATTCTTGTTTTCTTAACCTCTTACAAATTTCGACGGTGAATTTCACCACTGAATTATGGAATTTGGCAGAAATTATTTCTCTTTTAACTCCTTTTTTCATATCCTCAATTATTTCTCTAATTACGGGCTCAGTATCGATGATAAGTGATGAGTAGGAAGCGAAGGGTTGAGAGTCCTGGATTTCGAAGGGATAGCTCTCCTCGGTGTTTTCGTCGATTATCATTTCGAGCTCAATAGCGGCTTGTCCTTCGTAATCGATGACTTTTCTTAATCCTAATAGGGCAGAGACAGTGTCAAAAAGTCTTCCGCAACTGGAAGTAAGAGGAGAATTTAGTCCTTTATCAATCTGGTTTTTTAATACCTCAACCTCCTCCTCATTTAAAGATCGAGTAAAGTCAATGCCCAAATTCTTGAAATCTTCACCAAAGATTGTGTAAAGATAACCAAAAGCCATTCGGTATGGTTTTTCAATGGCTTTTGCGCCTCCTGGCATTGGGAAATACCTTAAATGTGCAGCCCTTTTAAAACTTTCGTAGTCAGCAATAATGATTTCTCCACCCCAGATGGTGCCATCTGTTCCGTAACCTGTTCCGTCATAGGAGATGCCAATAACCTTCCCCAAGAAGTTGTTTTCCACAAGACAACTAATTATATGGGCGTGGTGGTGTTGAACTCCAATTAGCCGAACATTTTCTAAAGATTGGGCAAATTTGGTGGAGAGATATTCGGGGTGAAGATCAAAAGCAACTATTCTGGGATTGATTCTGAAAAGTTTCTTATAAAGCTTAAGGGTTGCCTCAAAGTGCTCTAGGGTTTCTAAATTTTCCATGTCTCCAATGTGTTGACTGATAAAAGCGTAATTTTCCTTGGTTAAACAAAAAGTATTTTTAAGCTCGGGACCGACAGCTAAAATTTCTTGAGTTTTAAAGGGAAGGTAAATGGGGCAAGGAGCAAAGCTTCTCGCTCTGCGAACCACATACGCTTCGTTGTTGGCTACTCTTAATACCGAATCATCATATCGGGAGTAGATATCACGATTGTGCATTAGAAAGTAATCGGCAATTACCCCAAGACGTTTTAAAGCCTCTTTATTTTCCATGGCAATCGGCTCTTCACTAATGTTTCCGCTGGTCATGACTAGAACCATTTTTGATTCGCTAAAAAGTAGGTGATGAAGTGGTGTGTAAGGAAGCATGACTCCTAAATAATTGTTATTTGGAGCAACTTCTTGAGAAATAGTTGAATCAGGAAGTTTTTCTAAAAGCACAATTGGTCTTTGTGGGCTTAGAAGCAATTCTTTCTCTTTCTCACCGATATTACAATAGTGTTTCACCTGATCGATATCGGTCATCATTACGGCGAAAGGTTTAGCAAGTCGTTTTTTCCGTTGGCGAAGAGTCCTCACAGCACTTTCGTTTTCGGCATCACAAGCTAAGTGAAAACCCCCCAATCCTTTAATAGCGATAATCTTTCCCTCTTTGAGCAGTTTTATTGTTTCCCTAATGGGGTCCTGACAATCGATAACTTTTTGACTTCTGACTAGCGAAACGGCGGGTTCTTGACTACCCTTTTCGCTCCCAAATAGCGTAAGTTTAGGACCACATCTCGAGCAGGCATTTGGTTGGGCATGAAATCGACGGTTATTTGGGTCGTCATATTCTTTCTGGCAGTCAGGGCACATTTTAAATTTTTTCATAGTTGTTTTCGGCCGGTCATAAGGAATATCTTCGATAATGGTAAAACGAGGTCCACAATTGGTGCAGTTGATAAAAGGATAGCGAAAGCGTCTGTCTTCAGGATTAAATAGTTCTTTCACACATTCATCGCAGGTAGCAATATCAGGAGAAATAGGAAGAAACTCGTTTTTTTTATTACGGCTCTCCTTGATTGTAAAACCTGTTTGTCTTTTGGAAGGAAGTTCTTGAACGGATGTTTCATCAATTTTTGCCTGGGGAGGTTTTTCTTTTTTTATAGCTTCGATGAAGGAGTCAAGACGGGTTTTTTCGCCCTCGACCTCGATAACTACACCTTTGCTTGAGTTAAGTACCCAGCCATTAAGTTGATATAGTTTAGCGAGACGATAAATAAAGGGACGAAAGCCTACTCCTTGGACAATGCCTTTTATCGTAATTTTGTATCTAACCAAGTAAGTTTGCTACTCCTTAGGGGTAAGAATTACCTTATGTTCTAGCAACTTAATTTCTTTAACTCTGGCATCAACAAATTTTTGCTCTCCAAAAAGGTCAATTAAGAGGAGTTTGTCGTTTTCTGGTTTAATTGTAATTACGTTCTCCATAAATTCTTCAAGCTTTCCTTCTTTTTCAAAAAAGACCTTTGCTTCGCACATTTAATTTTTCTCCTTTAAGTTTATTTTTTTTCTTAATATCTCAATCACTTCCTCCATTAAGTGAGGAAGAGGAATTTGGGTGACTCCAATTAAGTTGATACGGGGGTGGGAAAGGGGTAAAAGTATTTTCTGAGCAGGGGAACTTGCTATTACTTCTGCCATAGCAGGAGTAAGTTCACCCATCATTGAATTGGGTATTACAATAGAAACAGGACCAATGATAAAATCAGCTTCTTTGACAGAAACCTTAATGGCATTTTCGCCACTTACGCCTCTGTTTGCTCCTGCTTTTATCATGTTGCTTGCAGCAATAGCGTTAGTTCCAAGAACAGTTATGTCTAACTCTTGAGGCAAATTTTTGCGAAGATTGGAGACAATTTGAGCTCCAATGCTTCCGCCCATTCCGTCTATAATTACAATTGTCATTTAGTCTCCTACTCCAGCCAATCAGCCAATTCAGTTTCCAGATTTTTCTTGGACATCGCACCAACCAGTTTCTTTTGAATTTCACCATCTTTAAAAAGGAGCAAAGTTGGGATACTCATAATGGTATATTTTGCTGCCAGCTCTTGGCTTTCATCCACATTTACTTTAGCTATTTTGATTTTTTCGCTGTATTCTTCGGATAATTCTTCCAAGACAGGAGCAACCATTCGACAAGGACCGCACCAGGCTGCCCAGAAATAAACAAGAACAGGAAGATTCGACTTTAACACTTCGTTTTCGAAATTTTCTGATGTAAGCTCAACAATTTTACCGCCCATTTTTCATCTCCTTTCTTTTGAGGTTTTTAAAGGTGTTCCTCAAGAAATTTTTGGGCAGAGATAGCGGCAATTGATCCTTCGCCAACAGCTACCGCTACTTGTTTTAGTTTATTGTGACGGACATCTCCCGCGGCAAAAATCCCCTCTATTGAAGTTTGAAGCTTTTCATCAGTTAAGATATAACTCTTACTGTCAAGGTTAATCAGGTCTTTGACAAAATCTGTATTTGGTTTACTGCCGATATAAATAAATACCCCGTCTATTTCAAGAGATATTTCTTTATTGTTTAATTTATTATACAGGATAACTTCCTTGACACTCGAGTCACCCGAGATTTTAGCAAGTTCAGAATTCCAGACAAAATTGATTTTTGGGTTTTTCCTTACCCGCTCCTCAAGTATTTTGGCGGCTCTAAGGGTATCGCGCCGGTGAACAATAGTTACACTTTTAGCAAATCGGGTTAGGAAAAGTGCTTCTTCAACGGCAGCATCACCGCCCCCAACAACGAGAACTTTTTTATCCTTAAAAAAAGCTCCATCGCAAGTGGCGCAGTAGGAAATACCCCTTCCTGTAAACTCTTTTTCTCCCGGGATGTTTAATCGGGTAGCCTGAGCTCCAGAAGCAAGAATAATAGTTTTAGCCGAATATTCCTGATTGTTGGCGGCGACAATTTTATAATCTTCTTTTAGAGTCACAGAGGAGACTTCGCATAAAGTTTTAATTTCAGCTCCGAAATTTCGGGCTTGTTCTTCCATTCTTTGCATAAGCTCAGGACCCCCTATGCCTGAAGGGAAACCAGAGTAATTCTCAATTATTTCGGTGGTTGCGGCTCGTCCGCCTGGCAATCCTTTTTCTAAAAGAAGTGTTTTAAGTCTTGCGCGTCCAGCATATATAGCTGCGGTTAAACCAGCAGGGCCTCCACCAATAATGATAATTTCATAAACCATGGTTTCTCCAGTTAACTTATATTTTTGCGCTAACTTCTATTTTTGTATAAAAGTTTTCCAATTCTTTTATCCGATGGATAATTACTGTTCTTTTAGGAGAAATGATAATGGTTAAATAAATAGTGTTATTTTTATAAGTAGGACCTTCTTTAATGACCAGGCTTTTTTCAGAAGCTACTTGATGAGCTGTTTTTGCGGTTGCCTCGCGGGATTGAGTCTGTCTAAAAGTTGCCACTGTTGCCTCAATAACCTCAGCCACTCTTTCTTTTGCCTGCCAACGGGTAACAACCATCGCCCCGATATCATTAACAAGGATTATACCAAGAGCAATAACAATAGTTACTTTGGCTATTGTTCCTAAAAAATCTCTCATCAGAGGTTTCTCCGTAATTTTTAAGGTTTCAGGCGCTTTTTGGTTTTTCTCACGTAACGCCACCCTAATAATAAACAAATGATTAACAAAAAGGCAATTGCGAGATTTCGGATGCTTTCATTTATAAGCGTCGTCTTAATTATCACAGTAGATTTTGTGATTACCTTCCCATTGTAGCGAAGGGTAACCGTAATCGGGGAGGGTTTTTTTACTCTTACTTCCACAGGGAAAGTAAAGGTGTTTTGTTTTGGTGAAAGGACAGTTTGGATGGAGTTTTCAGAAGGAAATTGAACATCCTCGGCGCTTAACTCAATAGTTGCTTTGACAAGGTAACCAGTTTCATTATTTACAATGATAGGGATTTTCCCTTGTCTGCTGGTTAAAGTAATTATCTGATTGTCTACCACAGAAATTTTGGCGAGCTCTTTTTCGATGGTTTTAAGAATAGAATTGGCAAAGTTCAAACCAAGAGAGGTGAGATTTTGACTATTTTCAGAGCCAAGCCAGTCTGAACTTTCAGCGATAAGTAAGTTATTGAGGAGTTTTTCTTGGAGTGGGTGTTCCAGCGGAATCATTTTTGAAAAGGTTTCGTGATCTTTTTTGATGACTTCTATTTTTCTGTAGTATTCGTCTGCTTCAGGGTTTTTTTCGAGATTTTGCTTGAAATCGGGGAGACTACTTGAGGGAGCAAGTAACTCTTCAGCTTGGTTTAAAGTTATTGTTTTCAGCCAGGGAGCTTGCTCAATCTTTCCGTAAAGTGCTTCAAGAAAAGCTTGGTCGGCTCTTACATACGGGTTTTCAGCGGCAAGAACAATCAATCTTTGTTTATTTATGTCGTGAAGATAAATTTCTGCCAAAAGCCCAATGATAGTTTGAGCGGCACTTTCTGGGTCCTTATGTTTATTAATCTCCTCGAGTATGGCTGTATCACTAAAAAAGATTATAAATTTGTTTCCTTTGGTGTCGACAGTTTCGAGAGGGCTAAAAAGTGCGTCTTTGATTTCACTTTCCTCAGAGAGAGTGTTGGTGCAGAGCACGGTATATCTTATTTGAAGTGCCATAGGAAAGCGAAGGTCTTTCAAACTCGCTTTTAGATAAGGAAAATAAATTCCACGGGGGTTTTCTTCTAAATTAAAAGCATGGACAACGGTTTCTCGACCCTTTTGGATCTGAAAAAAAATGTCGTCTTGCCATGTTTTTTTAGTTAAATTAAAGAGAGAAAGATTGGCAAATGGTCCGGGTGCTATCTCGACTTGTTCGCTTTTAATTAACCCTTCCATTTCCTCTAAAAGTCGGCGAGCGTTTTCTGATTCCTCGGATTCTTTCCCAAATTCTTTAATATCGTTTTTCTCCCTGACTTTAAAACCATTCCCAATTTCGGTAAGCTGGTAAATTAAGAGGGGAGATAGATTTAGGGTAACACTTATATCGGGATGGTTAAATAAAGCGTTAAGGTGAGCAAAATAAAAACCAGGGTTTTCAAAATCGCTTTTTATCTCTTTTATTATTTTACTATCTTGAAATACTCCATTTTCGTCAAAGCGAGCTCTTTCGTGAAAATTCCAAACTAATGTGGTGGCTAAAACAGGAGCTGTGTGAGAATCCACCACCACGAGCGCAGTATTTTCCGAGACAATAGGAATGTTGTTCTGGGAAACAGTGACTGAGATTCTGTAAGCACCTTCGCTAATTTTTAGACGGCTTATTTTTTTGATTATTTCTAAAGTTGTTTCACCTGGGGGAAGGTCCTTTGTTAAGCTTTGTTTAAATTTTATCTCTTCTTTAGCCTCTTTTTTTAAAGACGGAACCTCAAGGCGTTTTCCAATTTCTACAGTTATTTTTGCCCGGCCGATCTCTTCTTTTGTCAAGTTGGTTAATTTGGTGGTTAGAGTAAATTGGTCTTTGGGTAAATAAAACGGTTTGTCTAAAGAAAGGTTAAGCCCTAAAGAAGGCTGAGAAAAGGACGGGGTTGGTTTGATGGCTACTAAACAGTTGGCTAGAAAGCTTATAATTAGAAAAAAAATCAGGACTTTTTTTAATTTCACAGAACACTCCAAAATAGTTTGGTTTAATTATATCAATTAATTTTTTAAAATTTTAGGGCAAATTAAACTTAAAGAGATGTTAAAATCTATTTGAACTATTATTTTTTCCTGGGGGATAAATGGGGCATAGATTAGAGAGACTTAAAGAAGAAAAAGAGCGCCGAAAATTAAGCCTTCAAAAAGGACTTATCTGGCTCGTTGTTTTTCTTGCCCTTTTAGGTCTCTACAGCATAGGGGTGGCTTTTGTTAAATCAAAAATTAAACCAGAACAAGCTCCAATCAACCAAGCTCAACCAAAACCCAAACATTCTCAAACGAAACCGGAAACTCCGGAAGTTAAGCAGACACCTGTTCAGACACCGCCAGAAGAAGCTATCAGCATTATTATCGGCGGCGATGTTTTGCTTGACAGGCGCGTTGCGACTATGATTGAAGAATTGGGCGTCGATGAGCCCTTTAAATTTGTTTCTTCACTTCTTAAGAAATTCGATTTGGTTTTTGCCAATTTAGAATGTCCTCTTTCCAACGAGGGCAAGCCCACCAGGTGGGGAGATTGTTTTCGCGGTGAACCTGAATACGCAAAAGGTTTAAAGAATGCAGGGATTAATTGTTTATCTTTAGCCAATAATCACATCCTTGATTTTGGAAAGGAAGCTCTTTTTGAAACAATTTCGACTTTGGATAAACTAAACATTTATCATGCCGGCGCAGGAATGAATTCAGAAGAAGCATATGCTCCTGCCGTTATAAAAATAAAGGACAAAAAAGTTTCTTTCCTTGCCTTTAGTTACATAGTTCCAGAGGGTTTTTTCCCGTCTTCTACAAAAGCAGGTATAGCAGCGGCACGCTCACCTTTTAAGTTAGTTTCCGAAGGAATCAAAAAGGCGAAAAAAGAATCAGATTTGGTTGTCTGCTCATTTCACTGGGGAGCCGAATATAGCGATAAAATTGTGACTCACCAACAAGAGTTAGCTCATTTAGCTATTGATTCAGGCGCTGATGTGGTATTTGGCCATCATCCCCATGTGCTTCAAGGAATTGAAATCTACAGAGGGAAGATAGTTGCTTATAGTGTTGGGAATTTCGTTTACGACCGTTATCGAACAAAAACAGGCGAGGCATATCTTCTTAAATTTAAATTTTCTTCGGGTAAGTTTTCCGAAATCGAAATAGTTCCCCTTTCTATTTCTCTTTCAGGTCAGCCGAAAATTGCTGAAGAGGAAAATGCTCAAGCGATTTTAGAGAGGCTTAGTTCTCTTTCAGAAGAACTTGGCACGAGTCTCAAAATTGAAGGAAATAAGGGAATTTTAAAGATTACAAAAAGATAATTGTGATAAAATAAAAGTGTGAAATCATCTTGAGGAGGTGAGTCAGATGGTAAGGGCTTATGTTTTAATTACAGCAGAACCAGGGAAAACAGGCGAGACAGTAAAAGGTATTGCAAGAATTAGCGGTGTTAAAGCAGTTCATGCAGTTACTGGTCCATATGATGCCATTGCGTTTGTTGAAGCAGCAGACTTCAATGCCATTGGTGAAATGGTGGTTGCTAAGATTCAAAAAGTTGAGGGGGCTTCTCGAACACTTACCTGTATTGTTGTAGAATTATAAAGCTTAACCCAGCCCGCCGCGCAGATTTCCTAATTTAATAATCCATTCTTTTACCAGGTTAAATTCGGCTTGTTCGTCCTTAATTATTTCCCCAATTTCTTCGCCCATTATTTGCTTGAGCATTGGCTTCATGGTTTCAAGGATAGTGGAATAAAAAGTGTCACTTTTAGTTTTAGGGCCGGCTTTAATGCCGAGATATTTTTCTATGTATTTCAGGTCGTTTTTTATCTCTTCTATCGATTTTGAAGGCAAAAATGAAGAGGCATTCTCAAGGTTTACAAATCGGCAGGCGAAACTTAAGTCGCTTTTAAGACCAGGATAATAAACAGTTAAAAATTCGTTGAGGACATCGTTTCCATATCGCTCTGCTATTTCATTTAAACCTCTTCCTGTGCCAATTATTTCAGGAGGGAGCCCAATACTATAAAGCGAAGCGGTATAAGAGATAGCCCTGGGCAACTCCAGCGATTTCTTGGGCTCCAATTCGGACAGTTCTTGTGCAAGTTGTTTGTCAGTTAAGTGGTGAGTTAAGGTTTTTGGGTGAGGCAAATCCCGAGCATATCCAACCTCGCTTTTTCGTGCTAGGCGATCTCTCTGGCTGGGAATCAGGTCTGAAATTTTACAAACTGTTTCTGCAATCAAGTAGAAAGTCTTTAAGTATTCCTTGATAAAGACGCCAGCTATATTTTTGAGAAGCTCAATAGTTTTCTCATCATAAATGATGGGCTTACTTTTAGGCAGTTTTTCTTTTAGTAGTGCGGCGAGTTTGCGTGTTTTAGCAAAACCATGGTCATAGCGCATGGCAGATTGGACGGTTAAGGTTCTCACACCTGGGTAGTCTCTTAAAGTGTTTTCTATATTTTCCAAAGTGAGGTGTCCTCGAAAAGGAAGAGTGCCGCCTCCTAAAATCGGGGAAATCTCAATCCCTCTTTTTTCTTTGACACGGTACCCGAGTGAAAGAGCAATTTTAATAGCAAGCACCGCTGACACTAGACCGTATGAAAGAGCAAGGTCAGATCTTCCCAGCATATAGCGCAGGTGATTACAGCTCAACCCCATTTCCTCGCAACCCTCTATGTATTTTTCTAAGATGGTCTCAACTTCTAATATTTGAGGAATAGTTTCAATTAAGGGAATGAGCCCAATTGAGTTAGGGTCTTTGCTTAATTTGAATTCTTTGTGGGCTAAATCAATAACATCAATAACTCTTTCTCTGACAGCTAAAAGTTCTTTGACTCCTGTGCACATTGGCAGGATGATTTCCCGTACGCCGTAAATGCGTGTTTGTTTCCAGCTATGATAATTTGATTCAACGACGGACATTAAAGTCATAAGTTGCCTGAAAACACTTTCTTCTTGACTGCTGGATATTCGAGGAGTAACAAAAACATCTTTGCCAGGAATAATTCCTTTTGATAATAGACCCAGTGTCACCTGAGAAGTTTGTTGGTAGGGGGTGAGTTTTCCCTCAAAATCAACCATGGCTTCTTCTAAACCTAAACCTTTAGGTGCTGAGGTTAGAGAAAAAATGGCTTCCTTTGCTTCTTCTTGCACAGGGATATATTTGCAAGAGTCGGGGTGCTGAGTCATCATTGTTGTAGGCACTTTTAATTTCTCCATTAAGCTGAACTCCTTAAATTTTAATTATATCGCCGCTAAATTTTTCGTCAATTTTAAGAATGCCGATTGTATTTTGAGAAGCGAAAACTTTATCGGTAGGACTACCAGGGTTAAAGAAGAGAATATGGTCAATTATCTCATTTATTGGTTTGTGGGTGTGGCCAAAGACGATGCAGTTAACATCAACGAACTCTTTTTTAATTCTATCTATAAGGTTAAAGGGCGGTCCCCAGCCATGAATTAAGCCTATCTTAAATTTATCTATTTCAATTGTTTGTTTGACTGGCAGAGCAGCACTCAGCTCGGGTGGGTCCATATTTCCGCAAACAGCAAATACTTTAGAAAAAGACGTTAAAAGATCGAGAACTTCAGGGGAGACTAAGTCCCCGGCATGGAGAAGGAGGTCAACATCTTTAAAGTGTGTGTTGATAATTTTGGACAGTTTTAAAAGTTCCTCTTCTGTCTTTATGTGTGTATCTGAAAGGACGCCTACTTTCATTATGCACCGACTTTTTTTCGGGCTTTCAGCTTACCTCTACTTGCATTTTTTTTGATTTCCGGTTTTTCTGCAAGGGCAGTTTTAAGCACAGCATCCATATTTTCAACAAAAGTAAATTTAAGTTCTTTTCGAACATGAGCCGGAACAAGTTCTAAGTCTTTTTCATTTTCAGCCGGAAGGATTATTTCCTTTATTCCAGCACGATGAGCGGCCAGGACTTTTTCTTTTATGCCTCCAACCGGGAGGACATGTCCTCTTAAAGTAATTTCGCCTGTCATGCAAATATCTTTTTGGACAGATTTTTTTGTTAAGGCAGAGATAAGAGCCGCCGCCATAGTAATGCCTGCCGAGGGCCCATCTTTAGGTATGGCACCGGCTGGAACATGGATATGGATGTCATATTTACTGTAGAAGTTTTCATCTATATTAAACTCTTTTGAGCGGGAGCGAGCGTAGCTTAAAGCAGCTTGCCCTGACTCCTGCATAATTTCTCCAAGGTGACCGGTGAGAATAAGTTTGCCGCTTCCTTTCATTAGAGTTGCCTCGACAGACATTACGTCTCCGCCAGCTTCTGTCCAGGCAAGTCCTGTGGCAACACCTACTTCATCTTTTTTCTCACCCATACCGTATCTAAACTGAGGTGGACCAAGGAGTTCTTGAAGATTTTCAGCGGTGATTTCGGCTTTCCCCTTTTCGCCTTCAACCACTTTGCGAGCAATCTGACGGTAAATAGTGGCAATTTTTCTCTCCAGATTTCTTACTCCTGCCTCTCGAGTATATTCTCGGATAATCTTTCTAAGAGCTTCCTCATTTATGCTTAAATGTTCAGTCGTTAAGCCATGGGCTTCAAGTTGTTTTGGGATTAAGAATTGTTCAGCTATTTTTACTTTTTCTTCTTCGGTATAACCAGGAAAGTGAATAACTTCCATTCTGTCTCTTAGTGCGGGCGGAATGGTGTCAAGCACATTAGCTGTGGTAATAAACATTACATTTGATAAATCAAAAGGTACTTCTAAGTAATGGTCGCTAAAGGCATAATTTTGTTCGGGGTCAAGAACCTCAAGAAGTGCCGAGGAAGGATCTCCCCTAAAATCAGTTCCAATTTTATCTATTTCATCCATCATAAAAATAGGGTTTTTTGAGCCCACTTGTGAGATTGACTGAATTATGCGTCCAGGGAGGGCTCCTACATAGGTACGGCGATGCCCCCTGATTTCAGCTTCGTCCCGCACACCGCCCAAGGAAATTCTAATAAACTTTCTGTTTAAAGAGCGAGCAATTGATTTGCCAATGGAAGTTTTACCAGTTCCTGGCGGTCCCACAAAGCAAAGAATCGGCCCTTTCATTTTTTCGGTGAGTTTGTGAACGGCTAAGAATTCAAGCACGCGCTCTTTAACCTTTTCCAGACCGTAATGGTCCTGATCGAGAATACAGGCAGCCTCCTTTAAATTAAGTTTTTCTTCATCTTCTTTTGCCCAGGGAAGACCGATTAACCAATCTAAGTAGGTTTTAATCACACTTACCTCAGGGGCAGCTTGGGGCATTTTTGAAAGTCTATCTAACTCTTTTAGTGTTTTTTCCTCCACTTCGGAAGGCATTTTGGCTTCGGCAATTTTATTCTTGAGCTCTTCCACCTCTGTTGCTTGTTCATCAAGAACGCCTAATTCTTTTTGAATCGCTTTAAGCTGCTCTCTCAAGAAGTACTCTCTCTGGGTTTTGCTCATTTGCTCTCTTACCCGTGACTGAATTTTTCCGCCAATTTCTAGAAGTTCTAGTTCTTTACCCAAGTACAGGTTGGCCATTTCTAACCGCTTAGTTGGAGAAATTGCTTCCAGTATTTGTTGTCGTTCTTCAGTTTTTAGATTGAGATGAAAAGCAATGAAATCAGCGAGTCTCCCGGGCTCCTCGATGTTAATGGCAGCGAGTAAAACCTCTTGGGGAATTGGTTTTCCTAAACGAGCACATTTTTCAAACTGGGAAAGAAGGTTTCTCATTAAAGCTTCAGTTTCCACAGTTTTCTCTTCTTCGTAGTCAAGGATTTCAATTTTAACCTTAAAAAATAGTTCATGTTGAATTAACTCAACTATTTTAACCCGTGAAAGACCTTCAACAAGTGCTTTTGCAGTTCCATCTGGCAATTTTAACTCTTGCATAACAGTGGCAACACAGCCAACTGTGTATAAATCAGCTATTTGGGGGTCCTGTATCTCTGGATTTCTTTGGGCAACAAGCACAACCAGATGGTCTTTTTTCATGCCTTCCTCAAGAGCCTGGATAGATTTTTCCCTGCCGACAAATAAAGGAATAACCAGATTTGGGAAAACGATCAGATCTCTTAAAGGAATAAGCGGCAGTTCTTTTGGAATTTCTTTAGTTTCTTTCTTTAAAGTGCTCATTATGTCTTCCTCCTGATTTCTTGGGTGTCAAACGGGCTCTTTATTTTAAGAATAATTTATTTTATTCTGAAAGTCGAGAGCTTGTCTTCTTTACAAATGTGAGAAAAAAGGGAAATATTATTTGACGGAAATTTCGATTTTAAGGGAGACGGTCGAGTTGGAAAAAGAAAAGTATCTGAGAAAGATTTCTCCTGTTGATGAAGTTTTGCAGCTTGATGAGGTTAAGGGGTTAATTGAGATTTATCCGCGAGAGATAGTTGTTGAAGTGGTTCGGGAGATTTTAAGCGAGTTAAGAAAGGTTATTTTAGAAAGTAAAAACTCGAAAGAGCTGGAAAGATTAAATTTAAATCCAGTAGAACTGGTGCCTCTTATTGCTAAAATGATTCACACTAAAGTTTCTCCGCATTTAAAGAGAGTTATTAACGCGACAGGTGTGGTTATTCACACTAATTTGGGTAGGTCTGTTCTTCCCTTTGAAGCAGTTGATGCTGTGACTAATGCGGCAAGCAACTATTCTAACTTGGAATTTAACCTCGAGGCAGGAGAAAGAGGCTCACGCCATGAGCATATCGAGGACCTCCTTGTTTTTTTAACCGGAGCTCAAGCGGCAATGGTGGTAAACAATAATGCGGGAGCGGTTCTTCTTGCTTTGAGTGCTCTGGCGAAAGAGAAAGAAGTTATTGTTTCGCGCGGTGAACTTGTTGAGATAGGTGGTTCTTTTAGAATACCTGATGTTATGCGTCAAAGTGGAGCCATATTAAAAGAAGTCGGGACAACCAACAAGACTTATCTTGAAGATTACGAGAGAGCTATTACTCCTGAGATAGCCCTTTTACTTAAGGTTCATACCAGCAATTTCAGAGTGGTTGGTTTTACGGCGGCAGTTGACTTAAAAGACTTAGTGGCTTTGGGACATAAACACAATCTTCTGGTTATGGAAGATTTAGGAAGCGGTGTTTTTATCGATTTATCTCAGTATGGTCTTTCTTATGAGCCGACGGTGGAGAATTCAGTTAAAAATGGAGCGGATGTCATTACTTTTAGCGGTGATAAGCTTTTAGGAGGACCCCAGGCAGGCATAATTATTGGCAAAAAAGAGATAATTGACTTAATGAAAAAACATCCGTTAGCTCGGGCATTAAGGGTGGACAAACTTACTTTAGCTGGTCTGGAGGCCACTCTTAAGCTTTATCTCGACCCTGTTAAAGCAGTTAAAAACATCCCGACTTTATCAATGATTTTAGTGCCATTATCTGAACTTCAAGATAAGGCGGAACGATTGAAAAAGAAAATCAAAGAGAAGACAGGCGAGCTTTTTGAAGTTTCTGTTGAGGAGGATATTTCTAAAGTTGGAGGCGGGGCGTTACCATTAGAAGAGCTTCCCACCCGAGTCATTGCTTTGACTTCAAAAAAATTTTCCTGCGAGGAACTCGAAAAGAAGCTGAGAGAAAATGATTTACCTGTTATTGTAAGAGTTAAAGATGACAAAGTTCTGCTTGATGTGCGCACCATTCGTCCCGAGGAAATCACTGAAATTGCTTCAAGCCTTGTCTCGGTTGGTCTAAAAAGGTAAATTCGGGTTAATTTACTTCTGATATTAAAACAAGTTTTCCCGCTTGATTCAGGAGGATAATTTTGAAACACATTGTAATTGGCACAGCCGGTCATATCGACCACGGAAAAACAACACTGGTTAAAGCTCTGACAGGTATTGATACTGACCGCTTGAAAGAAGAAAAAAACGGGGTATTTCCATCGAGCTCGGTTTTGCCCAATTTATGTTGCTTTAGGTCAGATTGTTTTGCTGGAAAACGATGAATTGTTACCAGGACAAACAACCTACGCTAAGCTCATTTTGGAATCGCCGACTGTGCCCAAATATAACGACAGGTTTATTATTAGAAGCTACTCGCCTTCGCATACTATTGGGGGGGGGGGGGCGAATTCTCGATTCACATTCTTTAAAACATAAACGATTTTCTTCTGGGGCGATAAATCGATTAAAGGTTCTTGACGAAAGGAATCCAGTCAAGGTGGTTCTGGAAGCATTTATTGAGAAAAAAAGATTTTCCTCTATGTGGGGAGGATTTAGTTATTAGGACAGAAATTTCAGCGGGGGAGGTAAAGCGGGCAATAAGTTTGCTTCTTGGCGAGGGTAAAATACATAAATTAAAAAGCGAAGAAGGGCTTTATGTTTTAAACGCTTCATATGAAAGTATTAAAAAATTAATCGAAGCTTATCTTAAGGATTATGTTTCTAAAAATCCTTTAAATCCGGGCGAGAAGAGAGAAATTATTCGAGCTCGATTTTTAAAACATCTTCCTCCTGGACTAGCAGATGAGATTTTCAGTGATTTGGTCTTATCTCAAGTGGTTATAAAAGAGGGAGATATGTTAAGGCATCCAGCTGTTCAAGCAGGGTTAGGTGAGGAGCAGAAGAAATTTGCCAGCAAAATAAGCGAGTTTCTTAAAGAAAGCAGGTTTTCTCCACCCACACTTGACGCCCTTGAAGAAAGCTTAAAGGTAAACCAGAACGAACTGTGTCAATACTTAAAGGAGTTGATTGCCGCAGAAGAAGTAGTAAGAGTCAGACACGATTTATACTTTCACAAAAAAGCTTTCGGGGAGATAAAGGAAAAAATGGTCGAATTTTTAAAGGAGAAGGGAAAAATAGAGCCGGGTGAGTTTAAGGAGCTTTTTGGAATTAGTCGCAAGTATGCCTTACCACTTTTAGAGTATTTCGATGCGCAGCGAGTGACGAGACGCGTTGGAAATGATAGAGTATTATGGGAATAGTGAAGGGTGGAAAGTCAAAGGGGCAGTTCGGGGTAATGGGTATTGGGTAAAGTAAAGTGGAAAATGAAGAACTAAAAACGCTGGGTTTTTCCTCGAAGGAGCGAGCTTGCGAGCGATGTTTGATCCCCACACACTCCCGCCAAACATCTTAAAATAAAGACTGATTGAGGGGACAGAATGCCCGAACTGGTTGATAAATTTAATCGAAAGATTGATTACTTAAGAATCTCGGTTACTGACCGCTGTAATTTACGCTGCATATATTGTATGCCTGGAGAAGGAATTGAATTTAAGTCCCACCAGGATATCCTGACCTACGAAGAAATTACTATTTTTGCCCGTCACGCAGTGCAGGCAGGTATTTCAAAAATTCGCCTAACTGGTGGAGAGCCTCTAGTCAGAAGAGGCATTGTCAAATTAATCGAGTATCTCTCATCCATCCCTGGCTTAAAAGACATGTCGCTCACAACTAATGGCGTGCTTTTGGTTGAATTTCTTTCTGATTTAGTAAAAGCAGGCTTAAAGAGGATAAATATAAGTATAGATTCGCTCGATGATTCAATTTATCAGCACATTACCAGAGTAGGTGATGTAAACAGAGTTAAGAAGGGGTTTGAGTCTGCTTTAAGGGCAGGTCTTAACCCTGTAAAAGTAAATGTAGTTGTTCTGAAAGGGATAAATGATGACTTAAAAGATTTTGTTAAATTGACCTTTGACCTCCCTGTCTATGTCAGGTTCATTGAATATATGCCTTTTAGTGAAAACATTAAAAGCGATTTTTTTGTTTCTTGCGAGACGATGAGAGAATCATTAAAGAATTATGGAATTTTAGAGGAAGCTTCTTTGCCCCAGGGAGCAGGACCAGCCCGTTACTTCAAAGTTAAAGGAGCATTGGGGACTCTTGGTTTTATAAGTCCAATGAGTAACCATTTTTGTGCAGAATGTAATCGCTTGCGACTCACGGCTGATGGTAGATTAAGAACCTGTCTCTTTTCCGATGAGGAAATTGATTTAAGGAATTATTTAAGAGGCGAGGCTAAGGCTCAAGAAATTGAAAAACTAATTCGTGAAACTCTTTCTCGCAAACCCAAAGACCATCTTGTGCATCAAAAAGAATTTATCCGAAAAATGTACCAAATTGGAGGGTAAAAATGTCAGATGATAAAAAGATTAGTCACTTAAATGAAGAAGGAAGAGCAAAAATGGTTGATGTGAGCAAAAAATCAATTACTACTCGGGAGGGAGTTGCTCGAGCATTGGTTAAAATGAAACCCGAAACGCTTAGAAAAATAAAAAGCGGCACAGTAAAAAAAGGGGATGTTTTAGCGGTTTCGCAGGTGGCTGGAATTATGGCGACTAAAAAAACATCCGAAATTATTCCCATGTGCCACCCGCTCCAGATTACGGGAGTTGATATAAAATTTGGTTTCAGAGACAAAGAAGGAATTGTTGAAATTGAATCGACGGTTAAAACGGTGGACAGAACAGGGGTAGAGATGGAAGCGCTTGTAGCTGTTTCGGCTTGTGCTTTGACTATTTATGATATGTGCAAGTCAATTGATCGTGCAATGACTATTGAAAGCATTCAGTTAATGAGAAAAAGTGGTGGTAAAAGCGGGGAATTCAAAAGAGAATAAAAGGTGAGTTTAGAGGATAAATGGAAAAGATTAGAAAAGGGTCAAAGGGAAGCATAGTTTCAGAAATTCAAGAAAAGCTTTTTTCGCTCGGGCATGACCTTGGTTTATCCGGCGTAGATGGAATTTTTGGGCTGATAACCAGTAAAGCGGTTGGATTATTCCAGAAAGATTATGGGCTTAACCCATCAGGGGTTGTAGATAAAGAGACCTGGCAGACTTTACTTGAGGCTACTTATACATTAGGTGATCGGCTTTTGTATTTAAAGAGACCATTTTTCCAGGGAAGCGATGTAAGGCAATTGCAAAACCGGCTGACTACTTTAGGTTTTAACGTAGGAGAAATAGATGGGATTTTTGGATATACCACAGAAGCAGCCGTTCGCGAGTTTCAAAAAAATGTGGGACTTACGAGTGACGGAATTGTAGGCGTCTCAACCGTAAAAGCTTTTCATAATTTGGGAAAAATCCTGGAAAATAATTTAGAGGTTGGTTTTCCTTTTGAGGAGAGATTGTCATCCTCATCGCCATTAATTTTATTTGAAGGGAAAAAAATTGTGGTTGATTTAGGTCACGGGTTTCCGCCTGATCCAGGAGCAATTGGACCCTCAGGGCTTAAAGAAAGTGAAATTTGTGAAGAATTGGGTTTACGATTTGGAAATTTAGTTGAGCTTTTGGGGGCAGAAGTTTTTTACACTCGACAATGCGGTGAGTATGTCGATTTAAAAGAGCGAATAAAATTGGCCAACTCTCTTCAAGCGCATCTTTTTATAAGTTTTCACTTAAACGGTTCTCCTCGGCCTGAAGCAAAAGGGACAAGCGTTTATTATTTTGCTAGCGGAAGGCGATATTCAAGGACAGGCAAACGGTTAGCTGAAGCTATTCAAAGAGAGTTAGTTTCGTCGTTGGGCAGTCGGGATAATCGGATTAAGGGAAAAAAATTTGCCGTACTTAAAGGTACAAAAATGACAGCTATTTTGGTCGAGCCTCTTTTTATAACCAACCCCGAGGAAGAAAAAAGGCTTAAGGATGAGATATGTCTCCAAAAAATAGCGGTGGCTGTTTTTGACGGAGTTAAAAACTATCTTAAAGGTTTTAAAGGGTGAGCAAAATGGCGGCTACAAAAAGAGATTTCGTGGTTAGAACCACTCAGCAGGTTGATTTAGTTGATATTTCCAGGGAAATAGAAAATTGTATTTATCAGAGCAGCGTTAAAAATGGGGTGGCCACTGTTTTTTCTCCTCATACCACTGCCTGCATTGTTATCAATGAAAATGAACCTCGCCTCATTGAAGACATAAAAGCATCTGTTAAAGAAATTATTTCCTGGAACAAACCTTATGGGCATAATCAAATTGACCACAATGCTCCTTCTCATATAGTTAGCACCTTAATTGGTCCAAGCACTAGCTTGCTTATTGAAGATGGAAAGATGGTCACCGGAACCTGGCAGAGCGTTTTTTTATTGGAGCTTGATGGTCCTCGCACTCGAAAGATTAAAGTAATGATAGTTGGTGATTGAGATCTCCTCGGTTGGACTTTTTTATCACCCCCTTTTTCTCAAGCATTTAACCGGATTTAACCATCCCGAAAGACCTGAGCGCTTAAGTTCTGTTCTGACTCTTTTGGAGAAAGAAAAGGTTTTCTCCAAAGTTAAATTATTGGAGCCAGAACCAGCTTCTTTCTCCGAGCTGACAAAAGTGCATTCAGTTAATTATTTAAATTATCTTAAAGAGGCAACCCAAAAAGCAGGATACCTCGACGCCGATACAGTTGTTTCCCCTGACTCTTTTGAAGCGGCCTGTCTTGCATCTGGGGCAGTAATATCGGCAGTGGACAAAATTTTGGATGGCGAGATTGAGAAAGCTTTTTGTCTGGTCAGACCCCCTGGGCACCACGCTCTTTCTGAGCGAGCCATGGGTTTTTGCCTGCTCAATAATTTAGCTATTGGGGCAAAACACGCTCTTGAGGAAAGAAAATTGCGAAAAATTTTTATCTTTGATTGGGATGCCCATCATGGGAATGGTCTTCAGGATATTTTTTATGATGACTCTTCAGTTCTTTACATCTCGATTCATCAATCGCCACTTTATCCAGGAACGGGCAATTTTAATGAAATTGGCGAAGGGGGAGGAAAAGGTTTTACGATAAATATTTCTGTCCCCCCTGGTTCAGGTGATGACTTTTATCTTTATATTTTTAAAAGGATAGTAGTGCCAATAGTGAATGAATTTTCGCCCGACCTGATTATGGTAGCGGCAGGATATGATGGGCACTTTGCTGATTATCTATCCCAACTAAATTTAACAATTAAGGGTTACACAGAAATGACAAAGGAGATTTGTGTCTTAGCATCGAAAAATTGTGATGGGAGAGTTCTTTTTTCGCTTGAAGGAGGCTACAATTTAGAAGCTCTTTCCCACGCGGTCTTAGCGACTCTAAACGTAATGGCAAGTTTAGGCTTAAAGATAAGCGAGCCGTTTAAAGAAACTTTTATCACTTGTGTTGACGAGAAAAAAGAGAAAGTGTTAGCTTTAGTTAGAAAGGTTCAAGACAGGTATTGGCATATTTAAAAGTTGCTTAATTTTTCACTGGCTAACTGCTGAGATGGAGTACCCATGGAGCCCAAGATTCATTTAAGAAACTTTTTAATTCTCTTCATAAGCATTGCTTTTGTGAGTCTTTTGATTAATTTTACCCAGAATGTTCATCTTTATTGGTTTCTTTATACTATTCCCATATTAATAGCTTCAGCTTCTTATGGCGTAGGGGGGGCCCTTGTGGTGAGCTTAATATGTGTGGCTTTGATTACCCGCTGGCTTATTCAGGGAATTTATCCGGGGACGATTATTCAAAGCCCCATTGATTTAAGATTAGAAATTACCATTGGTATGAGCGCTATTTTTGCGGCAAATGTTGCTTTAGGTTATTTTTTTAACAGGTGGCAGAAACAGCACGCTTTACTTGAACGGCTTTCTATTCACGATAGGCTAACGGGCTTGTACAACTACAGCTACTTTGTAGATAGTTTGAGTGAGGAGATAAAGCGAGCTAAAAGATATGAGACCCCCCTTTCGCTCATTATGATTGATATCGATTTCTTTAAGGAGTTCAATGACTGTTTTGGCCATGAACGGGGAAATGAAGTTTTAAGAAAGATTGCGGCAACCCTTTTAAAACAGATGCGTGAAATCGATATAGTTGCTCGATACGGTGGAGAGGAATTTGCTATTGTTCTTCCTAATATAGCAGATGAAGCATTGACCGTGGCTGAGCGCTTGAGAAAAAAAGTCGAAGAACTCAAGTTTTTTGGCAATGATGAAAATCCGGAAGTCAAAAAAACTATCAGTCTCGGGGTAGCCATTTTCCCTTGCGATGCTGCCTCGGAAACTGAATTGGTTGTCAAAGCAGATCAAGCTCTTTATCTGGCTAAACAATCGGGTAGAAATCAAGTTTGCTCTTATTAAAAGTTAGTTGGTGGTAATCTCTTCTTTTAAGGGATATTAGAAAAACTTATTTTGTGTATTTATTAATTTTTTTGTCTTTATCTTGTGTTTTTACTCACAATCTTTAATAATAGAGAACTAGATTTCTAGGTAAAGGTAGCGGAGATATTTTATGGAGTCAACAAGACAAATTTTAAAGACGACATTGCTTCTCTGGCTTTTCTGGGTAGTTTTAACTTCTAATTGGGGCTGGTTTAACCTGGTCTTGGGTTTAACCTGTGCCTTTTTTGTTTCCTGGGGGACGAATATTCTTCTTAGCGACCAAAAGCCTGAAAAAGAAGAACCCTTTCTGACTCTTATCAGGTTTATATTTTACTTGCTTGCACTGGTAATTGAGATAATTAAAGCAAACATTGATGTTGCGGCAAGAGTTCTTTCCCCTAGTTTGCCTATCGAACCACATATTGTTAAGTACAGGCCTCGCTTAAAAGAAGATCTACCTCGAACAGTTTTGGCTAATTCAATTACTTTAACACCTGGAACACTAACAGTAGAAATTGACGATGAAGGGGTATATTACATTCATTGTTTAGCCGAAAAACACGCCAAGGACCTTTTTGAAGGTGCTCTTGAAAAATCAGTTATCTGGGTGTTTGGAAGGGAAGAAGAGATTTGACCACTTTTTATTTATTAGTTGGCCTTATCATAATGGTTAACGCTTTTCTCTGTCTTTATCGGGCAGTACTTGGGCCAACTTTGCCTGACAGAATCATTGCCGTTAATGTGGTTGGCACTAAAACACTGATTATTTTAGTCCTGGTTGCTTACATTTTCGGACAGAGCATGTATTTAGATACGGCTTTTGTTTATGCCCTTTTGCTTTTTGTGGTAACAATTGCTGTTTCTCGTTATCTGGAAACGGGAGGTTTAACTCGTGATTGAGATTATTATTAATTCGATAGTTATTATTTTGTGTTGCATAGGCATCTTTTTCTTCATCGTTGGAACAATAGGGCTTTTTCGACTGCCTGATGTTTACTCGCGTCTTCACGCTACAACAAAATGTGACACATTAGGTGGTGGTTCAATTTTAATTGCTCTGGCTATTTATGAGAAGTTTTCGTTTAATTCCTTTAAACTGTTTGTAATTGCCTTTCTTTTGCTTATCACGAGTTCAACGACAGGGCACACTATTGCTCGGGCGGCTTATAAGTCAGGGCTGATGCCATGGCAAAAGAAAGAGCCTGATTTTCCGAAAGGGGAATAAATTTGGTTTGGCATCTTGATTTAGTGCTTTTACTTTTCCTTGTGGCTACCGCAATTGGAGTTTATCGAACAAAGGATTTGCTTGGGGCAGCCATTATTTTTTCTGCATATAGTTTAACTATGGCGATAGTTTGGCAGCAATTAAGTGCTCCTGATTTGGCTTTAACAGAAGCAGCAGTGGGGGCGGGAGTTACCACAGTTCTATTTTTAATCACGATTAGTCGAACAACAAGAAGGGAAGACGATTGAACAAGAAAGTCCAGAACTACTTTGTTTTAATAGTGATGCTTCTTTGTTGGGCGGTTTTTCTTTTTGCCGTGGCGGAAATGCCGCTGATGGGTGACCCTGGCAATATAACTAATACGCATGTTGTTCCCCGGTATCTGGAAAAAGGTGTTGAAGAAGGTGGAGCACCAAACATAGTTACTGGTATCATTCTTAATTATCGAGGATACGATACCTCTGGTGAAGTGACAGTTATATTTACGGCTTTAATTGGAGTTCTGGCGGTATTAAAAAGAGAAAATATTAAAAAGGATAAGAGTTTAGTTGAAATTTCTCCTGTTAAAACAAGTGTTATTGTTACTACTGTGGTCAAGTTCCTAACACCTCTAATTATTTTGTTTGCAATTTATATGATTCTTCACGGGGATGTATCACCTGGCGGTGGTTTTCAAGGGGGAGCAATTACTGGCGGAAGCATAATTGCCTTCACCTTAACTTTCGGTCTTTTAGCCACTATGAGAAAATTTCGTTTAAGTATACGAATTCCTCTGGAAAGCTCAGCTGTTCTTGCGTTTATTGCCTCAGGACTTGTGGCGATGTTTTTCGGTCTGCCCTTTTTAACTTTTCTAATCCCTGGCTTTGGTTTTCACACTCAAGAACTTATTCGTCACGCTTTGTTTATAATCATTGAGATTGGCATTGGGGTAGCAACAGGCATAATTTTTGCCTCAATATTTGCGGCAATGGGGAAGGTGAGCAAAGAATGACTTTTCTTTCTAAGTTGGGAACAAATTTTAATTATGTCATTTCAACATTACTTTTTGTTATTGGTCTTTACACCATTATTACCAAACCAAATCTAATTAAGAAGTTTATGGGCCTTAATATCATGGAAACTTCTGTGTTTTTAGCGATAGTTTCAATTGGGGCGGTAAGAGATGGTAAAGCACCCATTGTTGAAAGTGCGACCAAAGTTCAATATGTCAATCCTTTACCGCAGGCTCTTATCTTAACAGGAATTGTTGTTGCTGTAAGCACCACTGCCTTAGCTTTGTCTTTAATGATTAAGCTTTATGAGCAGTGTGGAACCTTAAATGCTGATAAACTAAAGGAGTTTGAGTAGATGAAGCTTACCGACCAGTTCCCCATATTAATTATCGAGGTGCCCTTAATCGCGGCAGCTTTGATGCCTATTATTGGTCATTGGCGGCGCAAGTGGTGTATGCCCTTTGCTACCCTGGCGCTCTCGATTACTTCAATGATAGGTTATTATTTGATGCTCGCGGTAAATAAAAGTGGTCCTATCAGCTATCATGTGGGGGCATGGAAGCCACCATTTGGAATTGAAATTTATTTTGACCACATTGCCGCATTTGCTTTTATTATTGCTCTTTTTGGTTTATTGATTGTGATTTTTTCGAAAAATTATGCTGAGCATGATTTAGAAGAAGAAAAAATCCCAATTTTCTACACACTTGTTATGCTAACTTTAACAGGAATGATTGGTTTTACCGTAACAGGCGACCTCTTTAACCTCTTTGTTTTTATGGAGATTCTTTCCTTGAGTGGTTACGCTTTAATTGCCATAAGCGGTCAGATGCTAACTGCTATGGCAAGTTTTAAGTACCTCCTGGTTGGGGCAATTTCATCTTTAAGTGTTTTGTTTGGCATTGCTTTTCTTTATTCAATTACGGGAACTTTAAACATGCACGATATGGCAAAGATGCTTGAGGTTGCTCGTGCACCACATGTAGCCAGTGTCGCTCTGACTTTGTTTGTTCTGGGTTTTTCAGTTAAAGCAGCTCTTTTTCCTCTTCATATCTGGCTTCCCGACGCTCACGCTTTAGCGCCTTCCCCTGTTAGTGCTATTCTTTCCGGGTTAACCGTTAAAATGGGAATTATCGGCATGATTAGAATATTCTTTGTGATTTATGGCGTTCACAGTGCTATTAATGTGATGCCAATAATGGAGATTTTAGCCTGGATGGCTGCTGCAACTATTGTCCTTGGCGCCTTCTTCGCGTTTTTCCAGAATGACATTAAGATGATGTTGGCTTATTCTACAATTTCGAATATAGGCTATATCGTTTTAGGTTTAAGTATGGCTCCTTTTGATAAATCAAAAGTTGCCTATGCCTTGGTTGGTTCACTTGTGCACGTTTTTAATCACGCAATGATTAAGGTGCTTTTGTTCCTTTGTGCCGGGGCGATAATTTACCGAACAGGTTTGAGGAAATTAAGCGATCTTCAGGGAATCGGCAAAAAAATGCCGATAACTCTGGCAGCTATGAGCATAGGAGTAATTTCAATTGTTGGCATTCCGCCTACCTGTGGGTTTACTTGCAAGTGGTTTATTGCTCTGGGGGCTATGGAAGGTGGCAAATCTCTCTTTGCCGCGCTGCTTCTTTTCGGAGCTCTCTTTATCTTTGCCTATTATATTAAGATTTTAAACACAGCTTATTTTAGGGAGCCCACAGAAGCTATCGCAAATGTAAAAGAAGTACCCCTGTCAATGTTAATTCCTATTGTTATTTTAGCAGCAGGTTGTTTAGTTTTAGGAGCGGGCACTCTTGGATATGTTCCCATTAAGTTCATTGAGCCTGCTGCTATGGCATTATTAGGGAGGTGAGTTAATGCAAGAAGTAGTTGATATCAGGCCACTATTGGCACCGGCGATCTCTATTATTTGTGCTTTTTTAATTTTCTGGAAAGGCGAAAATACTTTTTTAAGGAGATTTTTTAGCCTTTCAGCTGCTGTCACTAAATGGATAATTGTTTTATCAATGTTTCCAGTTTCTTTAAAAGGCATAATCTTTACTTACGAGCTTCTTCCTTTTGCGCCAGGCATTTCGCTTAATCTTCGAGTGGACGCTTTAGGTATGTTTTTCTCGATGGTTTCATCAACACTCTGGATAATCACTACTGTTTATGCTATCGGCTATATGGAAGGAGAACACGCCCGAAAGCGCTTTTTTGCCTTCTTTGCTCTCTGCGTTTCTACAACAGTAGGCATTGCGTATGCAGGTAATTTATTTACCCTTTTTATCTTTTATGAGATGCTAACCATCAGCACCTACCCCTTGGTTATCCATAAAGAAACACCTGAAGCGATGAAAGCAGGTAGAAAATATCTGTTTTATACGCTTACCGGTGGCGCAGTTATTCTTTTTGCCATCGTAATGACATTTTATCTGGCTAAAACAACCACTTTAAGCCAGAATGGCATACTCTCCATAGAACATGGGGTTCATACATTAACCCTTCTTTTCGCTCTTTTTATTGCTGGTTTTGGTGTGAAAGCGGCTATTATGCCTTTTCATGGCTGGTTGCCCAGTGCAATGGTTGCTCCCACACCGGTTAGCGCTCTACTTCACGCGGTTGCGGTGGTTAAAGCAGGCGTTTTTGGTATCATTCGTATCGTCTATAACGTTTTTGGCGTAAGTTTAATGAAGGAACTTGGTGTGGGTCCTATTTTAGGTTGGGTGGCTTGTATTACTATTGTTTGTGCTTCCATAATGGCGCTTTTGCAGGATGAGTTTAAGAAAAGACTGGCTTATTCAACGGTTAGCCAGCTTTCCTATATAGTTCTTGGTGCGGCCATTCTTAATCCTCTTGGAGCTCTGGGAGCCATAGTCCACATTGTCAACCAGGCGTTCATGAAAATAACTATGTTTTTTGTGGCAGGTTCAATTGCCCGAAAGACAGGCAAGAAAAATATCAGTGAGATGCAGGGAATTGGATATAAAATGCCTATTACTATGGCAACATTTACTGTTGCTTCAGTTGGCATGATGGGGCTTCCGGCGACAGCTGGATTTATTACTAAATGGTATCTTTTAAATGGTGCTTTAGAGATGAAACCACCCCAAATTGGTTTTGTCATTGTTCTTTTGCTCAGCTCTTTTTTGAATGCTTCATATTTCTTACCCATAGTTTATCGAGCTTACTTTGTCAAACCACTCGATGGTGACATAGCTGTGGGTGAAGCTCATTGGACAATGCTTGTTCCCTGCATTATTTGCGCTCTTTACATTGTTGCCTTAGGGTTATTTACTGATTTACCTTTTGTTCCGATTCAACTTGCTCGAGTAGCGGTCGAGCAATTTTTTAGATAGGTTTTGTTCTTCCAAAAAGGAGGAGGAAGATGGAAAAAATTTCAATTTTACCCGTTTTAGTGGTCAGTTTCCCCTTTTTGATGACTTTAGCTGTTTTTGTCTGGGGAAATGTCTCGGCTAAGTTAAGGAGTTATTTGAGTATTTTTACTGTTTTAGGCACATTTGCTCTAACTTTAACCATGCTCCCTGCTTCACTAAACGGAACGGTCTTTACCCGCCAACTTATGCAGATGGTCCCCGGAATTTGGTTTTATTTTCGCGTGGACCAGCTTGGTTTAGTTTTTGCAGCTACGGCTTCTTTGCTCTGGGTGCTTTCGGTGGTTTATTCTATTTCTTACATGGAGGGGGAGCATGCCCAAAGAAGATATTTCTGCTTTGTTCTTCTTTGTCTTGCCTGGACGCTTGGAGTAGCTTTATCAGGTAACTTATTTACCTTCTTTATTTTTTATGAGTTGTTCTCCATTTCAACCTATCCTTTAATTGTTCACGAGGAATCCCCTGAAGCTCTGGCGGCAGGCAAAAAATATATAATTTACATTTTAATTGGAGCAGCATTTGTTCTTTTTTCTCTTGTTTATACCTATGTTTTAGCGGGCAATTTGAACTTCGACAAGGCAGGTTTAATGAGTATGGAAATGGGAAGAACAAAGCTTTTAGTTCTTTTCTGGACCTTTATGTTAGGTTTTGGGGTAAAAGCAGCAATTATGCCTCTTCATGGTTGGGTGCCTGATGCTCACCCCATTGCACCCGCTCCCTTTAGCGCCATTCTTTCCGGGATTATGGTTGCGATGGGGTGTTTCGGGATTATGCGGGCGATCTTTAATATTCTGGGGGCTTCTGTTGTTAAGACATTGGGAGCGGGCTTAATTGTTGCCTATATCCTTTGTTTTACAATTATTGTCTCCTCATTACTCGCTCTTGAGCAGGATAATCTGAAGCGAAGATTGGCTTATTCGACCATCGGTCAGATGGGGTATGTTACTTTAGGAGTAGTCCTTTTAATCCCCTACACGGTTTGGGGAGGTATCCTTCACGTGGTCAACCACGCTTTCATGAAGGGTCTTTTGTTTCTTTGCGCAGGAACAATAATTAAAAAATTGGGAAAGAAAAATGTTAGTGAAATGCGAGGCATCGGACAAAAACTCCCGGTAACGATGGGTGTTTTTACGATAGCGGCTTTAAGTATGATTGGACTTCCTCCTTTGGCTGGTTTTACCAGTAAGTGGTTTTTATGTTTGGGTTCAATAGGTGCCCCTCACGGAATTATTTTCGTCATTGTTCTGCTTTTAAGCTCACTCCTTGGAGCAGCTTATTTTCTTCCCATAGTTTATACAGCTTTTTTCCAGAAGCCCCTTGGCGAAGAGGAAACTCCTCATCAGGGACATAAGGAACACGAAGCGCTGTGGGAAAGAAAACCCGAAGCCTCAAAATATATGTTGGTACCTATGATTATTGCAGCGCTACTGGTATTTGTTTTAGGAATTACTTTAGAGCTTAAAGGTATGCCGCTTTCGCTTATAAAGATGGCTGAGAAATTTTTCTTAGGAGGCATAAATTAATTGAGAAAAAGGCGCCTACCATTAGTTATAATTTTTGCTTTAATCATAGCCTTAATTTTTAATGGTGTTGTTTTGGCAGGTGAGGCGGCTCGCAGTACTACTGAGACTCATGCTGAGGTACATCATGCGCCCCCTGTTTATTACTACGTTCAGTGGGCACTTTTATTTCTTATTCTCGTTTTAGGGATAAATTATGTTTTAGGTTTAAAGGTTACTGGAAAAAGAAAAGTTTTTGTCATTAACGCTGAAAAGATTACCAGCTGGATTCCACCTACTTTAAGACCAAAACATGAGGGATTAGCCTACATTCTGGCTGGAGCAGTCTTTGCCATTTTTTTGATCGGTTATAACTCGGCTGTTTTTGAGTATCACGAGTCAACCTGGCTTATATTTGTCAGGGTTATTTTGTATTTTTTGGCAGGTATTTTAATGACTTACTATGGAGTTTTAGGTCGACATGATGAACATGAGGCAGAGGAAGAACACCCCTCTGCTCATGGACATTAAAGAGTTTATTGCTTGAGTTTATGTTAAAAATGAGGAGGATTTATGTCTCATGTTGAGGTATTAGGTCCGGTAACTCGGGAAGTTAGCCAGCTGGCTACTCTTCCGATGTGGGCGGTTGTGGTGCCGCTAATTGGTGCTTTTTTAGCTGGGCTTAGCCGAAAGGTAGAGAAATTAAGAAATGTAGTGGTTGTGGCGACCACAGCTGTTACTCTGGGTATTGTTCTCGCTATGTATGGTCCTGTAGTACAAGGCATTCATATCCACGGTTATTTTTATAAGGGAATAGAATTTACGATTAAAGGAATTTTAGCAGCTGGGTTTAAAGTTGATCCTGTTTCCCTTCTGATTGCCGTGGTTACTTCTTTTCTCTGGCTTGTCTCTTCCATTTACGCAATTAGCTATATGTCCCACAAACATGCCCGCACACGTTTTGCCGTCTTTTTGCTTCTTGCTCTTTCAGTTGATTTAGGGGTTCTTCTGGCTAAAGATTGGTTTTCTCTCTTTGTCTTTTTTGAGATGTTAGGTATCTTTTCAACAATGTTAGTCATTCATGAAGAAACAAAAGAAGCACTCGACGCTGCCAAACTTTATCTTTCCTTTTGTATTATTGGTGGCTTAATTTTATTAGCCGGTGTGGTCATGCTCTATAGTTACACAGGTGTAATTGATATTCAACCTATGGCAGATTTAATTGAAAAAACTATTCCTGCCGCTACTCGATATATTATTGCTGCACTTATGATTATTGGTTTTGGGGCTAAAGCGGGTATCTTCTTTTTGCACGTCTGGCTTCCTGAAGCGTACCAGGTTGCTCCTACTCCTGCCAATGCTTTGTCAGGTGTGATGACAAAAGTTGGAGCTTATGGAATTTTGAGGACGGTTCATACTTTATATGCACCGGCTGAGGGCATTTCTACAGCGACCCTAACAAACTTAGGCTATGGGCTGGTGCTGATAGGGGCATTGACCATGATAGGGGGAGCAATTAATGCTATGTTATCAAGCAACTGCAAACGGATGCTCGCTTATTCCAGTGTTTCACAGATGGGCTACATTATATTTGGTTTAGGTTGTGCGGCTTATCTTGCACAAGAAGGGGCGATGGGTATGGCGGGCAGTCTTTACCACATCATTAATCATGCTTTGTTTAAGGGGGCGCTCTTTTTGTGTGTTGGAGCCGTTTATTTTAGAACTCATGAGCTTGACATGAGAAAACTTGGTGGACTTTGGAGAAATATGCCTATTACTGCCCTAGTCTGCCTTGCCGCAGTTTTTGGAATAACGGGCATGCCGTTTTTCAATGGGTATGTTAGCAAAACCCTGCTCCATCATTCAATAATTGAAGCTTGGGAGCATTCAGGTAACTCGATGTTCCTTTTTGCTGAAATAATTTTGATGCTTAGTGCGTTTTCTGCGTGGATTTATGGAATGAAAATGTGGATTATGGTTTTTGCTGGAAAAAGGCCAGAGAAGTATAAATCTGTAAAACCAGAGCCCATTCTTATGCGGATTCCGTTGATTACTCTTGCAACTTGCATAGTTTTTATCGGGCTCAGACCAAACTTTTTGTTAGAAAAGTTAGTCGGTCCTGCCCTTGCGTTTTTTGGATACGAAACTTCGTCTCATGCTTATCGTGTTCTTTACAACGTTCATGTTTCGGAGGGGATACGTTCCACAATTCCCATATTATATGACCCGCGAACTCTTTCTTTTTTCAACTCGGAGGTTCTTCATAATCTTCTCTCCGGAGGTATGACTGTGCTTTGTGGCGGAGCATTATTTATTCTAGGATTTAGGTTTGGTTGGTTTAAGTTGGAAAACAGAACACCCGAAGGCTTATCGGTTAAAAACTGGTATTTAGCTTTAGCTAGAACACTTCGTTTTGCTCTTAGAAGTTTCGCTATTCTCCGCTGGAAAGTTCACTTGGGGATTAGGTCTTATATTTTGAGCGCCGAAAGGACTACAGATGAAGTTGCTCTTAAAATGGCTCTGGCAATTTCCGATGAAAAAGTACCGTTAGAAAAATTAAGACTTATTGAATCAGGGGCAATTAAGTTAATTGAAGCGCCGGAAAACTTAACAGAGGAAGAAATTTTCTGGCTTAGAAAAGCTATGATTCGGGTAGATGAGATTTTAGCTGAAGAAAAAGAAAAGACAAGAATAGAATTGGGCAAAGCATTGAAATTAGCGGCCCGAATGGAAGAGATAATTATTGAAGAAAGATCAAGAGCCGAAAAAGGCTTGCGCCGGTTTATGCCCTTCGTAAAAACTATGGAAGAAAAGCTTACTGAAGAAAAATTTGAGCCAGTTTTTGAAAAAACCATGGAAGAATATCGAAAACTGCGTTTTGGCTACCGCTCAATTACTAAAGGCGCACTTCACAAGTTTTTTGTCTGGCTTCGAAGAATGATTATAGCAGCGACAATTGTTCTTTCGGAAGAACGCTTTGGTACCGTTGAAGAGGCAGTCTATAGTGCTTTAGATGTGGCTGATACTCGTAGAATGATTCGGTCTTTCACGCGAGATATTTATTTGAATGTCTCATTGTATGTTTTAATATTTATCGCTTTCTCTCTTTGCTTATTCTATGTGCAGTAACAAATGAAGGAATTTTCTTAAACTCGTCGAAATATAGAGAATTAGAATTTTAACTTGAGGAGTTGAGGCTATGTATACACCAAAAGAGAAAGTCAGGGTTGTCATATGCGCTGCTCAATACCGAATTGAAGGAGATATGTATATTCTCCCGGGAAGCAGATTGACTGATATGGTCAACGTTAAAGTAAAGGATTTTTTCCCGATTACTGAAGCTAAGGTTATGAGTGCCACAGATGACAAGATTTTATACACAGTACCTTTTGTAGCCGTTAACAGGGAAGATATTACAATGATTTTCCCATTAGAAGAAACTGCTGCGCTTGAACAGGGCGGGGAATAGTCTAATTTGAGTTGCCCCTCTTTTGTTCAATTTAATGCTAAGTCTTTAGCCTAAAGTCATTTGTTTTTATTTCTACGTGTAAAAAGGAATTTCCTTGGCAGTTACAGTAAGAGTTATCGATTCAACCCAGTCCTTTTTTGACCTAAGAGACAAATGGAATGACTTATTAAATTTAAGCACGGCAACTGTTTTTCAAAGCTGGGAATGGCAATGGGTATGGTGGCAAAATTTCAAACAAGGCAAGCGTCTTTTTATTCTTTTAGTCCTCGATGATGATGAGTTAATTGGTATAGCTCCTTTAATCAAATCATTTTCTTCGTTAGAGCTACCCTTAACAGTTGTTTCTTTTTTAGGCGGAATGATTACTGATTACAATGATTTTATCTCCCAAAGAGGGTATGAAGAGCGAGTGGTTGAAGCAGTTTTTAGTTATTTGAAAAACCAAGATGGTTGGGAAGCGCTCGACCTTAATGAAATTTCTGGGAATTCCCCTAATTTAAGGATTCTTAAGAAAGTAGTTCAGCAAGTTGGAGGTTTAGAAAAACGCGAATTAGCTCAGGATATGGCTTATCGTTTATTTTTGCCTTCTGACTGGGATAATTTGCTCCCACTTTTATCGAAGAAATTTCGGTGGAACATAAATTATTATACCCGACGTTTATTTCGGGATTATCGTGTCAAAATTGTTAAGGTAGATGATGAAGATGAAATAAAGAGAGCTATGGATGAGTTTTTTAAGTTACACCGCAAGAGATGGTTTGAGAAAAAAATTCCCACCCTTCTTTTGAGCAAGAAGTATCAGAATTTTCATCATCAGATTTCTCAAGAGTTTTTTCAAGTTGGCAAGCTTAGTTTGTATTTGCTTCATTTAAACGAGAAAGCGGTAGCGGCTCTCTATGGGTTTGAGTATGGCAACGTTTTTTATTATTATTTAGGTGGTTTTGACCCTGACTGGGCGCATTTAAGCGTCTCTAATGTGCTTACGAGTTTAGTTGTTAAAGAGACAATTAAACGGGGATTTAAAGTTTTTGATTTTTTAAGGGGCGAGGAGGAATATAAATTAAAGTGGGGGTCTTCTCCTTCGCAAAACTGGCGTATTCTGGTGGCAAAGAAAAGAGGAACGGCGAATTTAATTGTTAAGCTAATTGCTCATGAATCTCTACTCATTAAAAAAGTAAAAGCTGGCTTAAAGTTTAAGATTTAAAGTGGCGTTATTTTAAAAATTTATCAATTTATAAATTTTTCTTGCGTATTTTCTTTTCGCTCCTTTATACTTTTTATATAGTTTGGTTTCTGGTATCTTTAAAGGCAGGATTTTTTAATTGCCTGAAGAAATTATATTAACAGGGTCTAATCAGGGAGGTAAAAATTTATGAAGAAAAAGGTACTCGTTGTTGATGATGAAGCTGCTATTGTTAAACTTGTCTCAGTATATCTGTCGAAAGAAGGTTATAGTGTTGTTGGTGCATTTGACGGTGTGGAAGCTTTAGAAAAAGTTGAGCAAGAAAAACCTGATTTAGTTGTTTTAGATATAAGCATGCCCAAGATGGATGGCTGGAAAGTTTGCGAACGAATGAAGAAAAATCCTTCAACCAAAGATATTCCTATTATCATGCTTACAGCCTTGGGTTATCTTGCTGAGGAGTTTAGGGGTTTAAAAATGGGGGCGGTTAGATATATTACCAAACCATTTAGCTCGAAAGAGTTAGTTAGCGCTGTAAATAAGATTTTGGGGTCCTCTGAATAGATTCCTTTCGTAGAATTATTTAACTTTATTTTTCTCTCTTAGAGATGTTTAGCTTCTGAGATTTTATGTCCCGAGTAACCCTCGGGACTCTTAGCTTTCCCCCACTATAAGCAGGGTACTTTCTACTAAGGTTGCCTGTCGGCTACTCGGGACAAAGTAAAATTAACATTGCCTCAGAATTGTGTCAATAGGTTTCTAAAAGTTTTTCAAAATTTTTTTGGTAGATTTTCAATCGACTTCTTTTTCAAATATTCGGAGGTTTTCTGGTAAAGAAATATTGAAAGCGTGGTAAAATAAAAAAGGTTTTAGAGTAATTCAGAAGACTAGGGGGCCAAATTGGATTTAACTGAGATTTCAAAAAAGATAAGAGCAGAATTTGATGCTAAAAACCATGCCAGAGAAGCAGCTTTAAGTTTTGCTCGTCAAACCATCAAATCAGCCTCAAACGCAGTGCGGGCAATTCATCGCGGCGAGTATAGTGAAGCAGGACAGTTTTTGGCGGAAGCGAGGCAAACTTTAGATAAATGCGACGATTTACTCAAAAATTATCCTGACATCTATCACGCAGGTTTTCTTCAGGATGCGCAAAAGGAATACGTTGAGGCAATGGTTACTCTGGTTTTGATTTGCGGAGAAGCTTTGCCTGACCCAGATGAGCTGAGAGTGGACTACACTTCTTATCTTAATGGATTGGGTGAAGCCATCGGTGAATTAAGAAGGCATATTCTGGACATTATCAGGGAGGATAAGGTGGAGCAAGGGGAACAACTATTAAGAGTAATGGATGATATCTACTACACTCTTGTTTCATTTGATTATCCGGAGGCAATAACTCCAGGCTTGAGGCGAATAACTGACATTGCACGCTCGATAATGGAAAGAACTCGCGGAGATTTAACTACTGCTATCAGACAGAATGAGTTGAAAAAAACTCTTGAGAGATACAAAGGAAACTAAAAGATAGTTTAGCATAGGAGAAAAAGTGAGTTATAAGGCAATCTTTTTCGATGTTGGCAATACCTTGCTTTATCCATATCCCTCAGTGGAAAAAGTTTGTGCCGAAGTGATAGAATCTCATGGTTACAGGGTTGACCTTAAAGCCCTGGCTGTGGCTCTCAAGAAAGCAGATGACTATTACGAAGAGCGATATAAAGAAGATGATACTTTTTGGGCTTCTGATGAAAAGGCTTTCTTTCTCTGGGAAGATTTATATGCCTTAGCTTTAAGAGAGATAGGAATTGATGGCGAGGCGGTGAAGTTAGCTCATGAGATATATGATGTTTTCGGACTTTCTCAGAAGTGGCATCCTTATCCTGATGTAATTCCTGTTTTTCAAATTTTGAAAAACAAAGAATTTACATTGGGGATTGTTTCCAATTGGGATACCCGTCTTTCAACTATCTGCATCGAACTTGGGCTCTCTGATTATCTTGATTTTGTTATCTCTTCAGCTTCAGTTGGTCGGCTCAAACCCCAGCCTCATATTTTTGAGTTAGCCCTGAAAAGGGCAAAAGTTTTACCAGAACAGGCAATTCATGTAGGGGATCATTATTACGCTGATGTTATGGGAGCGCGTAATGTTGGAATAACGCCTGTTTTAATTGATCGCAAAGGCAACCACTCAAATTTAGATTGTCGGGTTATTAAAAATCTTGAAGAGCTTTTAACGGCAGACCTCTTTTAATTTTGATTCTTTTTAACTTTTTAAAAATTTCCTCATTTTTTTTTATCAAATTGCCGATATTAATTAACAAATTAGCCGTATCTTTTTCTTTTAATTTTCGTTTTTAAATTTGGGGCAAAAATTTGGATTTAACTGAAAGGAGGTTAAAAAGATGAAAAAGATTTTAGCGGTAGTTTTGATTATGACTCTTCTTCTGCCTGCTTTTGCCTGGGCTGAGGAATCAACAGAAGCGGCTCCAACAGCAGTTGAAACTTCTGCCATAACAATCTTTGGCTATGTGATTGTGATTGTACCGCCGACAGAAGAGAGTGGAGCCACCATTGGTATTTTTGCTGCGGGTGAAAATGGAGAAGCAACTGGGGACCCAATTTCTTCTTTCACAGTCGGAGGTATTCTTGGCAAGGTGGTTTCATCGGTAGCCAGAACAATTGCGCCTGGTCCTGGTCACGGAAAGGCAGTGAGCGCTTTTGTGAAGGCATGCAACGAGGAGAGAAAAGTTGCAAAAGATGCAGTGCGAGAAGAAAAACGTGAGCAAAAAGAGCTTAAAAAACAGGAGAGACTCGATGAGAAAGAAGAGCATAAGCTGGAAAAACAGGAACGCATTGAGACGAGAAATGAAAGTAAAGACAAAAATATCCGGGTCAAATTAGGTGACGACGAAGAAGATGAAGCAGAAGAGCTAACAGTAACACCATAGAAAGCTTAAGAATTTATAAAAAGCCCCCCGATGTAACTTCGGGGGCTTTTTATTTGCCTTAAATTAAGTTAACCTATAACTTAATTGTTAAATTGGTCGTATTTTCAGGTGGTGAATATGAATATTGAAGAAGAGTTAATGGAAGGATGGAAAAAGACTAATGCCATAGAACAGGAATTAGCAGAAGAATATAGTGACCCAGAAGAACAAATTGAGAAGCTTAAAAATGAGCTTGATAAACTAATCAGTAAATTTCTCTCCTCAGACAAAAAGACCGATAGCAAAAAATCTTTAAGAATTGAGATTCTGGCTCATTTTTGCCTCCTTTCCGAACTCCTTTCGGCCCTTGACTTCGACCGCATGATCGAAATAAGAGAAGAATTTATGGAACTTCTCCCCGACCATTTTAAATACTATCTTTCTCATCTCGAGAGTTTATCATGGCATATCAGCTGGTCAGGGTGTTTAAGTTGTCGTCATTTTTCAGGAAGCTGTAACTTAAACTTAAAACCTCATGAGTCATCGGAAGACGAACACCTTGCCGGAAAAACTTGTTCATTCTGGGTGAGAAGGTCAAGAAAAGTTTAAACTATTCTTACTAAACTCTTTTATTCAAGCCTTAAATGACTCAAGCCCGCTTCATCTTCTTCGACTATTATCGCGTACTCGATGGAGTCTTTAATGTCTTCTATGTGAGTAATCAGAAAAATTTGTCGAAATTGATTGCTGAGTTTAGCCAGGGCTTGCAGGATATTGTTTTTTCGGGTTGGGTCTTGACTGCCAAATATTTCATCTAAAACTATAAAGCCTGGTTCATTAAATCCGCTGTTATCGGTCAGGTTGGCTAAAGAAGCGCTTTCGCTCATTAATTGAGAGATAGCCAATCTTAAGCATAGGGAGCTTAGGTCTTTTTCTCCACCAGAAAACCGTTCAAGAGAAAACTTTTCTCCGTTGTCCTCAATGAATATCTCATAATCTTCGTTTAATTCCAGTGCCAGATACTTTCCGTCAGTAAGCTCTCTTAAAAATTCACTGGCTTTTTCTGAAAGAGTTGGGCGTATCCTGCCCGCCAGAGTTTTTCTGAAATCTGTTAATTGAATTAAGAGAAGGTCAAAAACTTGTCTTTCCTGATTAAGCTTTTGAATTTTCTCTTTCTTTTTCTCGTAATCTTGGATTGATTTTTCAATATCTTCTATGTCGCGGGAAATAATCGTATCCTGGTGGGTAAGATCGCGTATTTCCAGTTGTTTTTGATGAAGTTCTTCTTTGGTTGACTCAGCGGCTTTTTTAATTTGCTCGTAGTTTTTTTGTGAAAAACAGAGTTCTTGACCTTCCTTTTTAATTTTTTCTAACTCTTTTTCAAGAGTTATCTTTTTTTTGTCATAAGCTTTAATTTTCTCTTTAACTTCAGGGAGTCGTTCTAAAGAAGCTTTAATTTTTAAAGCCTTGTCGCGCTTTAAAGAAAGTTTTTCTAAAATTTCTTTCTCTTTTAAGTGTTTTTTCTCGTCATAGACAACTAATCCAATTTCCTTAAGTTTTTTCTCTGTTTCTCTCCTTTTAGCTCCGTATTCTTCAATTATTTGCTGAAAGTGGGTTATTTCTTGTTTTTTTTGAATGATTACCTCTTTTTTCTGAGCTAATTCTCGTAATCTTTCCTGGGTTTTAAGAATTTGCTCAGATAAATCGCTTTCGGCATTTTTTAATTTCTCTATTTTTTCTTTTAATTCTTTTATTTGGGATAAATTTGTCTGTATCTCGTCGGTTAAATGTTTTTGAATTTTCTCAAAATCGCCGCCAAGTGGTCTAAAGCAGGTGGGGCAAGGACTTTCTTTGCCTAAAAGATTTATATCTTTGGTTTGTTTGGTTAACTTCTCAATATTTTCATTAAGATGAGCTATTAGAGCTTCTTCATTGTGCCTTTCTTTTTGGTTAAGATTATGTAAATTTCGAAGTGTCTCTAACGAGCTCTCTATCTCTTTGATTTCTTTTTCTATTCCTTCATAAGCAGCTGGGACGTTTCTTAACTCTTTTAGCTCTCTTTCTTTTTTGTTAATATCTTTTTCCAATTGGCTTAGTTGATTACTTAACTCATGAATTAGTTTTTGTTTATTTTTTATTTCTCCCCAATCTTCAACCTCTTTTTTTGTCTCCTCGAAAAGAGAAAAGGTTGGCTCAAGATTTTTTAAATTTTCTGCCTGGATGGAAAGTTTTTCTTCTTCTTCATTTAGATGCTCAAGGTTTTGCTTGATATTTTTTAATTCTCCCTCTTTAAATCTATATTCCTCAAGGAGTTGGTTGCGCGTTTCTTTCTTTCTATCTTCTTTGTCAAATTCAGTTCTTATTTTTTCGTATTTTGCTTTTAACGTTTCTTCTGCTTGTTTGATTTTTAAAAGCCTTCTTTCACTTTCTTTCTTTTCATCCATCTTTGCTTCTAGGGCAATTTTTAAGCTATTTATGTCTAACTTATCATCAGAAAGAAAAGCACTTTTTAAAGTATCCAATTGCATTGAAATATCACGAAGGTCTTGTTTGAGAAAGTCAATTGCTTTATCAACATCGCTTATTTTAAGCATTTTAACTATTAGATTTTTGCGCTCAGCAGGTTGAAGATCGGCCAGCGCATTTAGCTCATTTTGTTTAGCAAAAAAACTGGTAAAAAAAGCATCTTTGTTTAAACCTGTTAATCGAGTGATGTAGTCCAGAGTTGCTGGGATGCCACGAGCGACTGCTTTTTTATTTTCCGAAAGAGATGCATAAACGGCAGCGTCTGAAGAAAGGCCCGACCTTCTCATTTCCCGAACAATTTGATAGTGATCGTTGCCTATTTCCAGCTCAAGAATTACCTGACATATATCTTTTGAAGAAGATTCTTGTCTTTTTATCTGCTCTTTGGTGGTTCTTGCCGCAGGGTTTCCATAAAGAGCCCAGCCAATTGCTTCTATTAAAGTGGATTTGCCTGCTCCGTTAGGTCCGATAATACCAATTAAACCATCAGGAAACTCGATAAATTCATCTGCGTATTTTCGGTAATTCTTAAGCTGAAGACTAACCAGTCTCAATTCTGGTCAACCCCTTCTTTTTCTAAGGGCAGGTGGTTTTCATTAAGAGAGAGCTTGATTTCCTCAAAAAAGGAATCCGGTGACTCAGTGGAAGCGATAGCTTTTTTTAAGTAAGTTAATCCCAGTTCAAGAAGGTTTTCCTTGCAATCTTCTTGTAAGTCAAGGGTTGAGATATAGCGGGTAAATTCAAAAGGAAGGTTACCCCAGGCTCGGCTAAAAAATTCGTTTTGGTGGTTATTGTTCGAGTCTTCCGCAATATCTGTGCCATATGAAAGTTTTTCTGATGAGGTATCTATTTTTTTGTTATACCTTATTTCAAAATGAAGCGAAGAAGAAAATAAGCTCTTGATATGTTTAAAGTCTAAAGCGTTGTAGGCAGGGGGTGAAATATTATCTATGGTAAGACGGATTATTTTTTGGGAGATGTCAATCTGTTTAGCCACATTTTCTATTTCTCTCATCAGGGAAGTTGCGTCTAAGTTGTCGGCATTAATAGTGGGGAACTCAATCATAGGCCTGATGTTAAGAGAATGAAACTTAATAACTCTTTTCTTCTTATTTTCTAAAGAATTTTGGAAACTAATTTCCAGGATGCCTTTATCCTGACCTATTTCGCCAAAGGTTAGTCTTTCTGTTGAGCCTACATAGCAAGCATTTTCTAAAATTTGGCTGAATTTGTGGTAGTGGCCCAGAGCAATGTAATCAAATTCAGGCAGAAGTACAGTTTGTGGTACTAACCGCTCGTTAAATTCCCCCATAGAAAATTCAGGTACACCTTGAATGCCAGCGTGAAGCATAAGGATATTAAATTCTTCAGGGTTTATTTGGATAAGTTTCAGGTTTTTCTGGAATTCTTCCTCGGTTTGGCATTGGGGAACAGCGTGGATTGTAACTCCTTGTTTTTCAGATAAACCTTTCTTCCCAGGAGATAAGGTTATTTTTTCGTATTTTCCGCTAAACACAGCATAGATATTTGGGAAAAAAGTAAAGAGCTTAAAAATACTTCCTGTGTCGTGCATCTTGGGCATTTCATGGTTTCCAGCAATAAGAACAATGGGGACATTAGCCGAGGAGAGTCTGAGAACTTGTTCAATGGCAAAATGAATAGCTCTATTGCTGGGTCTGACACTATCAAATAAATCTCCCGAATGAAGGACAAGGTCGGGTTTTAATTCAAGAATTTTGTCAATTGCTTGTTTAAATGCAGAATAAATATCAGCTTCTCTCTGATTAATGCCAAGATTTGGGCATAAAGCGTGATAAGCCACATATCCTAAGTGGCTGTCAGAAAGATGAACAATCCTCATTTCCTCACCTATTTTATTTATGGATAAAGATGGTAAAATGATTTCTCTTTTGTTATAAAGATAAAGGATGGTAAGAATTATTAAAAGAGCAACCATCAGGAAAGGAAAAATTTTTTAATCGGAGGTCGGAATGGAAAACTATGAAGTGTTATTCAGGCTTTTATTTGCGGCTGTTTGTGGGGGAATTATCGGATATCAAAGAGAAAGAGCGGAAAAACCGGCTGGCTTTAGAACTCATGTGTTAGTCTGCTTAGGGTCTTCTTTGCTCATGATTGTTTCTTTCTATCCCTTCATTGGTAAACCCTACGCTGATCCTTCTCGAATTGCGGCGGGGGCAATTACAGGCATTGGTTTTTTGGGAGCCGGGGCTATCATTAGTCAAGGAGGTGTTGTTAAGGGTTTAACCACCGCTGCCAGTATCTGGACAGTTGCTGCTGTTGGTTTAGCGGCTGGGGCAGGCTTGTATTTTCCGACTGTTGTTTCAACATTGCTTATTCTTGCCATTCTTTCTATTTTTAAAGAGATGGAGATTCGAGTTCGCGGTTATCACATTCTTACTATGGTGATTCAAGACCAACCAGGACAACTGGGGAAAATTGGTTCTTATTTAGGAGAAACCGGAGTTAACATTAAGCACGTTGATCTTCAGTGTGATGATGAAAAAAAGATATGCAATGTCAGAATGGCTATTGAAGTGCCTTTCGGTGTGCATCCAAATAAAATTGTGGAAAGCTTATCGAAGCTTGAGGGAGTAAGTCGGGTTAGCTGGGAAGAGCAATAAGGAGTTAAATGTGAAGGCAGTTGCACTTTTTTCGGGTGGTCTTGATAGTCTTTTAGCAGTTAAGCTCATTCAGGAACAAAAAACAGAAGTTATTGGAATTAGTTTTATCTCCCCCTTTTTCGGCTCAGAAAAGGCTCAAAAGGGAGCTTATGAGCTTAGAATTCCTTTAGAAATAGTTGATTTAACCGAAGAGTTAATGGAAATGATTAAAAAACCCAAATATGGTTTTGGCAAGCACTTAAATCCCTGTCTTGATTGCCATGTTTTAATGACTAAAAAAGCAGGTGAATTTATGAGAAAAATAGGGGCATCTTTTGTCATAAGTGGTGAAGTTTTAGGTGAGCGCCCGATGTCTCAAAATAAACAGGCTTTAAGAATTATCGAGGGAGAATCAGGGCTTAAAGATTATTTGCTAAGACCGCTTTCGGCTAAACTTTTGCCTTTAACGGTGCCCGAGAAAGAAGGATGGGTGGACAGGGAAAAATTATTGGATATAAAAGGCAGGTCAAGAAAGATTCAGCTTTCTTTAGCCCAAAAGTACGGATTGATAGAATTTCCGACACCTTCTGGAGGTTGTCTTTTAACCGACCCAATCTTTTCACAACGGCTAAAAGAACTTTTGACTTTAAATCCAAACCCCACTCGAAATAATCTTGAGTTGTTAAAATACGGGCGGCATTTTACCTTTCCTTCGGCAAGGGTTGTGGTCTCGAGAAATCAGAGCGAAAATGAAAAACTTTCTTTTCTTCTTCAACCTGGCGATTTTTTGCTCGAACTTAAAAATATCCCTGGACCGCTTACTCTGGTAAGAGGCGAATTTATTGGTGAGGAAGTTTTGCAAGAAGCCGCTTGTCTTACCGTAAGATACTCAAAAGCTCGAGAGTTTAAAAAGGTTGAAGTTTCCATTAAAAAGATAGGAGGAAAGGGAAGCATTATTTTGTTAAGGGAAACTATAGCTTCCTCTTGTTAGATTTTTATGTTTTCTTTTGGCTCAATTAAGTTGGGGAAAATTTTTGGTTTTGAAGTTGAACTGGATTATTCCTGGTTTATTATCTTTGTTTTAGTTTCCTTAAATCTTACTCTTAATTTTTTTCACACTTATGGATTTTCCTTATTGGTTAGTATTTTCGACGGCATTTTGACCGCAATTTTATTTTTTTCTTCCGTTGTTTTTCACGAGTTTTTTCATTCTTTAATTGCCCGCTTCAACAAGCTCCCAATTAAGAAAATTACCCTTTTTATTTTTGGCGGAGTTGCCCAGATGACAGAAGAACCAAAAAGCCCGGTGGTTGAATTTAAAATGGCTATTGCCGGTCCGCTTTCCAGTCTTTTTCTGGCTTTAGTCTTCTGGTTAATTTTCTTAAGTCTGAAGATACTTAACTTAACTGAGGCGGCAACTGCACCTTTTTCCTGGCTGGCTTTAATTAACTTGTGGCTGGCTTTGTTTAATTTGGCCCCTGGTTTTCCGCTTGATGGTGGTCGGGTTTTAAGAGCTGCTTTGTGGTATTGGTATAAGGATATGGAGCGGGCAACTAAAATTGCCAGTCAATTTGGTCAGGGATTTGCCTATCTTTTAGTTGGAATAGGTGTGTTGACGGCATTTTTTGGATATTTGGGCGGGGTGTGGTTAATAGTTCTCGGGCTTTTCTTAAATCGAGTTGCTCAATCAAGTTATCAGCAACTTATCCTGCAAAAGTATTTATCAGGCATTAAGATTTCTGAAATAATGACTCGAGATATTTTAACAGTTTCTCCTAATATTACTCTCGAAACACTTGTTAACGATTACTTTCTCAAGCACAAGTTTGGACGTTTTCCTGTGATTGATGAAGGAAAGGTGGTCGGGGTGGTTACTTTACATCATGTAAAAGAAATTCCCAGAGAAAGCTGGCAAGAACTAACTGCGGCTGACGCCATGGATAAAGTGATAAAAGACTGTTTTGTCTCACCTGATGAAGATGCCGGACAAGCGCTTATTCGAATGGCTAAATGTAATATTGGTCATCTCTTAGTTGTGAGCGATAGCAAATTGGTTGGTCTGGTAACAAGAAGCGATATTATTCGTTTAATCAAAGTAAAAACAGAGCTGGGAGCTTGATTTAGTCGATTTTTATTTTCTCTTCATTTCCGATTCTTTCCAGTCTTAGCAACTGCAAAGCAAAACATAATTGAACGGCATCGGTGAATTTCTTAGGATTTAAGCTCGTTAACTCTTCAATTTTGTTCAGTCTATAAAGGAGAGTATTGCGGTGGATATAGAGTTTTTTTGCTGCTTCGGAAATATTTAAATTAGACTCAAAAAAGGCTTTTAAGCTTTCTTTTAGCTCTTTATTTTTCCTAAACACCCGAATAATTTCCCGATAGATATTAAACATCTGTTCTTTAGAAGAGTGGTTTAGAAGAAATAAAATCGGATAATCGGCAACATGATAAATGCTTTTTTCTTGCTCTAACTGGTTGCCCAAACGAAGTGCGAGAAGGGCTTCCTGAAAAGATTGTTTGGGTCCTAATTCTCCTTCGTAGCATCGGCCTATCCCGATAAAAATTTTATGCTTAAGTGTCTTTAAAATATGGTTTTGAAGAGACAAGGCAATTTCTAGTAAATCTTTTTTAAGTCCTTGTTGAAACTGGTTATCTTCCTGGATAAATTCCATTTGGGGATAGATGTTTTTAAAAACAGTAATGGTGTCTGCGCTCAACTTGGTGGTAAGGTAGCCCTTCTGTCGGGAGATGTAGTTTGTCGGCTCAAAGAATTTTTTAATGTACTCAGTTAGCTTTTCAAATTGAGAATTAGAGAAGCTCTCTTCAGGTGTAATAGCTAAAGCAACGACAGGCGAATTTAAATCGAGACCGATTAGCTGGCAAGCAAGCCAGAGCGAGGGGAAATCAGTGTTCTGATTAGCCGTTATTAGCAGGTAAGCTAAGTTTTCCGCATCAAGTTCTTTCTCGTTCGCTCGAACTGTCAATTTTTCCCCTTAAATAAAAGATGATACGAGCCAAACCAGCGATTCTTTTTAAGATTAACAGAAAGTTTTGTGCAAAATCAACAAAAGTTTTTAAAGTATTTCGTTTTTTTAACTAATGACTATTTAATTAGCCATGGTTATCATAAATTTAACTTCATTATTAGATTTTATAATTTTTACATCATCTAAACTTATCACTCAAGAAAGGGGGTATGCCTGAGAATAACTTAGTCGGATTATACTCCGTTCTTGGGAGTGGTGGGATTGAAAATTACCCGATTTGAGTTCTTGAAATTTATTTTTGCTCCGTTGCAGCGCTGGATTAAGCGCTGGCAGGATATTTTTGAACCTTAAAAGGAAGGGAGTGATAGCGAAGTGAAGCTTGGTGAGCGAATTAAAGAGCGTCGCTTTCAGTTAGGTGCCGTAGCTGTTATTCTGGCTGTTCTTATAGTTATTGCCCTGGCTTTTAAGATTACCGGTAGCATGGCTTTCTGTGTGAAGTTTTGTCATTCTACGATGGTAGATCAGTATAACGAAGTCCAAGCGTCCAAACATCGCGGTATAGCTTGCATAGAGTGTCATTTGAAACCCGGTCTGATTGGCAATGTCCAGACAAAAGTAGGTGCTTTGCCCGAGCTTATTATCCAGCTTGGAGGCATAGAGGCAGAAGAAATTGAGGCTAAAGAACGTACTCCGAATGAGCTCTGCATTTATTGTCATGATTATCCACCTGTTGTTTATTTGAGTGCGGTTAATCGAATTAATCTCAAAGAAAAGATTGAAAAGGGCGAAGCTTATTGCGATGATTGTCATATGAGAAAAGACCACGTAATTAAGAGTAATCCCATTGAGGAACTTAAGAAGTAAAAAATTTTTAGAATGGAGGTGTTAATGAGTGGCAAACATTAAAGGCTTGAGTCGGCGCCAATTTTTAAAGATGTGCGGCGTTGTGGCTACCATGGCGGGTCTTTCCGAAGCTTTCATTCCTCAGATAGCCAGTGCACTTGAAGGTGTTATTTCTGGCGCTAAACCGCCTGTTATTTGGTTAAATGGCGCAGGCTGTACGGGTTGCACAGTTTCTTTAGCCAATTCCAATTATCCAACTGTCGCCGAAGTTATTCTCGATGTTATTTCCTTGCGTTATGCAGAAACCCTAATGGCAGCCAGTGGCCATGTCTCCGAAAAAGCTTTATATGATGATATGGAGAAGTTCAAAGGCAAATACATCCTTGTTCTTGAGGGTGCTATCCCAACAGCCGAAGATGGGATTTATCTTCAGGTTGGTGGGAGACCATTTGTTGAGATAGTTGAAGAGGCAGCTGCTAATTCTGCTTACAATGTGGCAGTTGGGGCTTGTGCGTGTTGGGGCGGTCCCCCGGCAGGCGATCCCAACCCAACCGAGGCTAAAGGTCTTCAAGCGGTTATTGGTGGAACAGTGGTAAATGTTCCGGGTTGTCCTCCTCACCCTGACTGGATGGTTGGAACCATCGTCAATGTTTTACTCTTTGGTGTGCCCGAACTTGATGAATTTGGCCGTCCAAAAGTATTTTTTGGCCAGAAAATTCACGATAACTGCCCGAGAAGAACTGCTTACGAGAGCGGTTTGTTTGTAGAGAAGTGGGGCAGCCCAGAGGTTGAAATGAATTATTGTCTGGCTAAGATGGGTTGCAAAGGGCAGGCAACGAGTTCCGATTGTCCAAACAGACAGTGGAACAGTGGAGTTAACTGGTGTATTAAGGCAGGAGCTCCTTGTGCGGGTTGTACCGATCCCAAGTTCTACAATGACTTTTCCCCGCTTTACGAGCCGCTTCCAACCATTATACTGGAGAAAGAGCCTGCTGATAAAGGTTTTACTACCAGTGGAGTTACTATAATGGCAGCAGCAGCAGCGGCAGCGGGTGGTATTGCTGGTTATCTTAAGGGTACGAAGAAGGAAAAAGGAAAAGGGGGTGAAAAGTAGGAATGGCACAAAAAATTGTTGTTGATCCGATGACTCGTATTGAGGGTCATTTAGCGATTGAGGTTGAAATTGAAAATGGTGTTGTTAAAAATGCCTGGAGCAAAGGGACCCTCTTCCGCGGTCTTGAAATCATTTTAAAAGACCGAGACCCTCGTGATGCCACTATTGTTACCCAGAGAATTTGTGGAGTTTGTCCTGCCGAACATGCTTTAGCCTCCTCTCAGTGCTTGGATTCAGCTTTTGGAGTAGAGGTGCCCGATAATGCCAGGATTATGAGAAATTTAGTTGCGGCGGCTAACTTTGTTCAGTCAGCGCTTCTCCATTTCTATCACCTGGCTGCACTTGATTATTTAGACATTATGGCTGTGGCTGACTATGCGGGAAATGACCCAAAACTTTTAGCCGTTAAAGAAAAGATAGTTAGCCTGGTTAAAGCAGGTGATACTGCTCCGCTCACGCCAAGGTATGAGCCCGACGCATTTTCTTTAAACGATCCAAATATTGTCACCGAAGCAGTTTGGCAGTATCTGCAAGCTCTTGAGATACGCAAGAGAACTCAGGAGATGCTGGCAATCTTTGGCGGCAAGATGCCTCACCACGCCACATTTGTTCCAGGTGGAATTACCGAAAAAGTGGATGCTCAGAAGATTGCCGATTTCAAGAGCCGTCTGGATGAAATTACCGATTTTGTCGAGAAAGTTTATGTTCCAACCGTACTCATGTTAGGAACAGGTCCATTGAAACCTCTTCACGACCTTAAAGTCGGACATGGACACGGTAACTTCATTGCTTACGGCATGTTTGATTTGGGTAAATCTGGAGACTATACCAACAGGTATTGCAAATCAGGTGTTATTACGGCTCCAAACATCACCACAGTTGAGCCGCTTGATCCATCTAAAATAATGGAGGTAGTGAAATACTCCTGGTACACCGATGAGGGTGGTGGCAGACACCCTTCAGACGGTATGACTGTTCCCGAGCCAAAGAAAGAAGGAGCATACTCCTTTGTTAAAGCGCCTCGCTATGATGGCAAACCAAGAGAAGCAGGGGCTTTAGCCCGAATGCTTGCGACGCAGGCACCTGAGTTTATGAAGATTGTTACCTCGATTGGTGCTTGGCCATCAGCGGTAGCCCGACACGCTGCGCGTGCCTGGGAATGTCTCTATGTGTGCAAGGGTATGCAGGAGTGGATTCTTCAGCTTAAACCAGGCGAAGCCACCTGCAATTATGTTGAAGTTCCCGAAACTGGTGAAGGCATGGGATTGGTTGAAGCTCACCGAGGAGCCCTTGGTCATTTTATTAATATTGAGGGTGGTAAAATTAAAAATTACCAATGCGTTGTTCCTACTACTTGGAATGCTTCACCGAGAGACGACAAAGAACAGCGTGGACCCATCGAGGAAGCCCTGCTCAGAACGCCGGTACCCGATCCGAGTAATCCGATTAATGTGGTCAGGGTCGTGCGCTCCTTCGATCCGTGCCTTGCTTGTGCGGTGCACGTGATTGAACCAAAAACAAATAAGATTCTTGAGTTCCGCATTTCGTAGGGATTTAAGAGACAAAGAAAGCCCCCCGAAATCCTTAGGGGGGCTTTCTTTTTTTAGGGCTGATAAGAAAATTTAAAAGTAGCCATAACAAAAATTCATAGAAATTTTATTGACTAATCAGAGGGATTTGTTATAGCTTTGTCATATATATTAAAGTAGTTTCGTGCCAGAAATCTTCTTTATTCGCAGCAAAATTCCCGCAAATAGTTATAGCAAATAGTTATAAAAATATATAAGGGCATCTCCGACTCATTTTTACCCACTGGGAAAGATGAGCGATAGGGTATAGGGAGCAATTCTTATGCCTGCCATTTTGCAAAGGAGATCTTTAGGCACATTTGTGCTTAAAGATCTTTTGTTTTAAATCAAAACATGGCTTAAGAACAATATGTTTATTTGCTTTAAGCCGTGAATTCCAAAAAAGGGGGTGAGGAATTTTAATTTTAAAGTTGGTATAAATCATTAAGGAAAGGAGTGAGTCTTTATCGTGAAGCTCACAAGAAGAAGTTTTCTTAAAGTCTCGGGTTTGAGCTTGGCGACCACAGCTTTAACGGAATTTGGCTTTAATATGACGGCAGTTGCGGCAGAAGCAGAGAAATTAAGAATTGCTGATGCCCAACAAGTCACTTCCATTTGTCCTTATTGTTCAGTTGGTTGCGGCCAAATTGTTCATGTTAAAGATGGCGAGCTTTTGAACGTAGAAGGCGATCCCGATGACCCGGTCAATGAAGGCGCTCGTTGCAGCAAAGGAGCTTCTCTCTTCCAGTTAAAGGGCGGTAAGTATGCTTTAGAGAACAGACAACAAAACGTTCTCTACAGAGCTCCTGGCGCGGCAGATTGGGAAGAGAAGACCTGGGATTGGGCAATCACTGAAATTGCCAAGCGCGTTAAAGATACCCGTGACAAAACGTGGGTTGCCACCGAAAAAATTAAAGACCTCAAAACAGGTGAAGAAAAAGAGTATGTGGTTAATAGAACTGATGGTCTTGCTTGTTTCGGTGGAGCAGCTCTCGATACCGAGGAATGTTATCTTTTAACCAAACTTAGTCGGGCTCTTGGTATTGTTTATCTTGAGCATCAAGCACGTTTGTGCCACTCCTCAACAGTCGCTGGTCTAGCGGCAGTATTAGGTCGAGGAGCAATGACACAGCAATGGACAGATGTGAAAAACGCGAAAGCAATTCTTATCTGTGGAGGTAATCCAGCAGAAAATCATCCCGTGGCTTTCAAACACATCACCAAAGCTGTAGAAGAAAACGGTGCCACTCTTATCTGTGTTGACCCAAGATTTACCCGAAGCGCAGCAAAAGCTAAGATTTACGCCCCCATTCGTCCAGGCGCAGACCTTGTCTTCTTTGGTGCTCTCATTAATTACATGATTAACAAAAAACACTACGACGAGAACTATGTAAAGTGGAACACCAACGCTCTTTGGAAGGTGGATTCAGGATATTCCTTTGACCCCAAGACAGGTTTCTTCTCTGGTTACAACAAGGATACCAAGAAGTACGACCAAGCTACCTGGGTTTATAAGAAGGACGCTGATGGCAAGGTAGAAAAAGCTGCGGATTTAAGTGACCCCGAATGTGTCTTTCAGAAACTCAAAGCCCACTACACTCGATACACTTCTGAGATGGTGGAGAAACTTTGTGGTATGTCTCAGGCAAAGTTTGAGGAAATTGCTGAGATTCTGGGGACACAAAAGCCAAGCGTTCTTTTCTACGCCATGGGTCTTACCCAGCACACAGTCGGCTCAATAATGATTGCAGACTATGCCATCCTTCAATTGCTTTTAGGTAACCTTGGAAAGCCAGGCAGCGGAATCAACGCCTGCCGAGGCGAGCCAAATGTTCAGGGTTCAACCGATGTGGCACTCTTAACTCACATCTTGCCCGGTTATCTCGGGGCACCGGTGGCAACCAATGCAGATTTAACTGCTTGGACAAAGGCGCAGGGTACCTTCAGGAAGAAATTCTTGATAAACTTGCTTAAGGCCTGGTATGGAAATGCGGCAACGGCTGAAAACGATTTTGCTTACAGTTATTTGCCTAAGAGAAATGCGGCTAAAAACACTACCCATGTTGGGGCAATTACCGCTATGGCTGATGGTAAGATTAAAGGTGCCATCTGTGTGGGAATGAATTTAATGGTTGGTACCTCGAATACGAATCTGGTAAGAAGGGCGCTGGCTAACCTCGAGTGGATGGTCTCAATTAACTTGTTCACGGAAGAAACGGCTTGTTTCTGGAGAGATCCGGATGGAGCTGGTGCAGAAAATATTCAGACAGAGGTTTTCTTCCTACCTCCAGCTGGTCCGTATGAGAAGGAAGGCACCTTTGTGGATAGTGGTCGTGTGCTTCAATGGAAGTACAAGGCAGTTGAGCCACCCGGGGATGCTAAGGCCGATCTTGATATCCTTGATATGCTTGCTCACGAACTTAAGAGCCTCTATAAGGGGAGCAAGGAAGTCAAAGACAAGCCGATTCAGGACTTAACCTGGGGTTACGGTGAACCACCTGATCCTGAAAAAGTCTTAACTGAAATGAATGGTTATAACCTGACGACAGGCAAACCGGTGACTGGTATTGGTGCTCTTATGGCTGACGGGACAACTTCTTCGGGTTGCTGGATTTACTCAGGCATTATGGCAGGAGATCCAGCCAAAGGAGAAAATGTTAACCGTTCCAAGAACCGAAACGCTGATGACCCAAGCGGTTATGGTCTCTATTCTGGCTTCGGCTTTTCCTGGCCAAGCAATGTCCGCATTATCTACAACAGGGCTTCTTGCGATCCGTCAGGAAATCCAATTGACCCTGCTAAGAAACTTGTCTGGTGGGATCCAGAAAAACCTGATGCCAAGACAGGTAAGCCTGGCAACTGGACAGGATTCGATGTTCCTGATGTTCCGGCTAAGGACGCTGCTCCAGGAACTCCTGGTGGGAATGTACCATTCAGGCTCTTAGGCGATGGTGTAGGTAAGCTCTTCATGGCTAAGTATGCTAAACCACAACCTGATCCCAAACCAGATGAAGATCCAGCCATAACTAAGGCTAGGGAATTGGAGCTTCCGGTGTTAACTTCTGGTTCGTTGGTAGACGGCCCCTTCCCCGAGCATTACGAACCTGTTGAAAGTCCGGCCGAGAATCTTCTTAATGGTTCTCAGACCAATCCGGCCATAGTGGAGCGCGGCGAATATTGTCCAATAGCTACCTCTATTGAGGAATATCCGCACGTTCTTTCCACTTATCGTATGTGCGAACACTGGCTGACGGGTGTTATGACCCGAAACACACCATGGTTGGTTGAAGCAATGCCGGAAAACTTTGTCGAGATCAATACCGAACTTGCCAAAGATAAAGGTATTAAAAACGGTGATTTGGTTGAGATTAAGACTGCTCGCGGTTCTATCGAGGTTAAGGCGGCCGTTACCGAGCGCATTAAACCGCTTGATATTAACGGCAAAAAAGTCCATATCGTTGGCACTTTCTGGCACTTTGGTTTCGAGGGATTGGCAAAGGGTTCCATAGCCAACACCCTTACTCTCGATTATGGGGATGCGAATACCCAGATACCTGAGTATAAGGTCTGTCTCTGTGATGTAAGGAAGGTGAAGTAAGATGGCATACGGATTATTAATTGATACTTCAAGATGTACTGGTTGCCGTGGTTGCCAGGTTGCTTGCAAAGCCTGGAATCAGCTTCCTGCAGAGAAGACTGAGTTCACAGGTTCAATTGAGAATCCACCAGCTAACTCTGGTGAGACCTGGTTGCGCGTAACTTACCACGAAGTTTCTAATGGAAGCGGTGGGGTTAAGTGGCTCTTTGGTCAAAATAGATGCATGCACTGTTTAGAGCCGAGTTGTGCCGCGGTATGTGCCGCCGGAGCAATTAAAAAGCTCGATAACGGTGCTATCCGGATAGATCAGGAAGTGTGCATCGGTTGCAAAAACTGTCATTACGCCTGTCCTTTCTTCGGAGGTGTTCCTCGTTTCCGAGAAGAGCTCTCTGAGGACGAAAATGACCTGATTGACAAGGGCTTAATGGGCGGAAAGCGTGTAACCGGGACGGTGTACAAGTGCTGGATGTGTCAAGACAGAATCGAGAATGGTCTCGAAACTGCTTGCGCAACAGCTTGTAGCGTCAGAGCCATCCAGTTCGGGGAACGAGAAGAGCTTCTGGCAAAAGCGGAAGAAAGAGTAGCTACTCTTCAAGTTGTCGGGGAAACCAAAGCCGCAGTTTATAATCCAAAGGGTGTTGGTGGAACAGGCACTATCTTTATTCTTACCGATGACCCAGAGGCTTATGGATTACCAGAAGATCCACAGGTGTCAACAGCTAATATGGTTACCAAGTGGCTTACTGGTCTTATCACTGCGGGTGTACTTACGATTGTCCCATTCTGGATGGTCTTTAAGGCCGCAGAAGCCAAAGGAAAGGGGGGTAAGTAAATGCGCACAACGGCGGTTGACTATTGGCACTGGTTGTTAGTAATAGAAATGTTTTTGGGTGGTATAGCTGGAGCTTGCTTCTTTGCAGGTGCCTTAGCTGATTTAGCCAGCAAGGGTAAGTATAGAAAGCTTGCAAAAATTGGTTCATACTGCGTGCTGCCCTTGGTGGTTGTAACGCTTATCTTCCTGCTCCTTGACCTTCCACCTTCTCGAAGGTTCTACTTCTGGCACTTTATGATGATCTTCAAACCGTTGTCTTCGATGAACCAGGGAGTCTGGCTTCTTAGCCTCTTTACTTTAATTGGAGGGGTAATTGTTCCTGCTATCTATCTTGCTGAAGATAAAGGAATACTTCCCTTCCTTAAGGGAAAAGAGGGTTTAAGGAAAGCTCTTTCAATCATCGGAATAATCTTAAGCGTTGGTGTTATGGGTTATTCAGGCGTGATTCTGGCTGATAAGGCAGTTCCTCTCTGGAGCACAAGCCTTTTCTTGCCCGCAACCTGGATTGCTGTATCAGTGGTAAGCGGAATTGCCTTAATCAGGTTGATTCTTGCTCTTTCCGCGGAAAAAGACAAGGAAGCTGATAGCATGCTAGCAAAAGCTCTTAAGTTAGCTCTTATTGTAGCAGCAGTTGCTATTGCTATCTTCCTTTTTACCTCGGGCGACGCAGCTTCAGTTCTTATAAGCGGGAGCTATGCTATTCTTTTCTGGCTTGGAGTTGTGGTGATTGGCATAGTGGCTCCAATTGTGCTTGACGCGGCTGGCAAGGATATGGCTACAGTTGTTTCAGTGCTAACACTTATTGGTGTATTTCTCTATAAGTGGATTATTCTTTACGGCGGGCAGGTTTAAAGTGACTGATTAAAGTAGTGAAACAGCCCCGATGTCCATCGGGGCTGTTTTTTGCACCCTTTTATTTTTTTGAGTATAATGGCACTTAGTTTAAATGGAGGGAGTGATTAAGATTTCTGACACTATCCAGCAAAAAGTTACCGTTGAAGATTTAGAGAAAGAAATGGCTTATTGCCAAAAAGGTAAAACAGATAATATTAAGAATTTGCTCAACTTTTACCAAAGAATCTTTGTGGCTCAAACAAAAGCACTTTCTGAAATCAAGGATTCTCTTTTTGAAATTAATGAAAGCGACTTAAAGGAAGTTATCAATAAAGGTGTTCCTGCGTTTGAAAAAGGGAAAGTTAAAATAGACTCTAAAGAATATGTAAAAGTGCTTGAAAGTATATGCGAAGCGGTTGCTGAAGATGAGAAGCTTAAAGCAAGCCTTAAAAAGTTTTTAGAAAGTGAGAAAATTAAAAATCTCGACCTTTCTTCTTTTGTGGAAGGTTTTCAGAAGGGAGATATTTCTAAGCTTTCCGATTTGGAGAGCGAATTTGGGTTAAAGCCTGAAACAATATTCTTTGTTATGCAAAACGCTCTCATTCCTTTCTATGAAAAAGCAGCTGAAAGTGCGAGGGGGAAAATGGATATTTTTCAATGGAAAGAGAATTTTTGTCCAATTTGCGGAAGCAGACCTAAAATAGCCAAGTGTCGCAAAGATGATGGACTGAAAGTTCTGCAGTGTCCACTCTGTCGAACCCAATGGGGTTATCCTCGATTAAAATGTGCCTATTGTGAAAATGAGGAACCTAAAACTTTGCACTATCTCTTTGACGAGGCAGATAAAGGACATCGGGTTGAAGTTTGCGACAAATGCAAGAAATATTTAAAAGTTTCAGATGAGCGGACACTTGAAAGAGAAGTCATTCTTGAGATTGAAGACATTGTTACTCTCCTTCTTGATGTAGTGGCACAGAAAAAGGATTATTTGCCGGTAGTTCAGCTGGCGAGCGAGTTACATTAAGACTTAGCTTACAACTCGTAGAGAAGAGAACGAGATTAATAAGTTTATCCACTAAAATGTTGTAAAACCAGACTTAAGAAGGCTTACAGCTCATAGAGGTGACTACAAATAACCGGGATAATTTTAGCAGGCGGTTGGAGCTCAAGAATTGGACAGGATAAATACAGTATTGTTGTCGGCGGCAAAACGATACTTGAGAGAATTATTGAGAGACTATCTTTTTTTTGTGAAGAGATTATTTTGGTTTCTAACACCCCTGAGGCCCATAAAGAGTTAGAGAAACTTAAATTTAACGGTAAATCAGTTAAAGTTGTTCAAGATAAAGTTCCTCATCAGGGACCACTGGGTGGAATTCTGGCAGGGCTTGAGGCGTCCAGTTCTTTTTATAGTTTGGCTGTAGCTTGCGATATGCCATTTTTAAATGTTAAACTGCTTGAGTATCTTATTAGTGAAGCCCACGACGCTGATATTGTTATTCCCGAGTCATCTGATGGGCCTGAACCTCTGCACGCCATTTATTCTAAAAACTGCCTCCCTTTCATAGATAAAAAATTAGCTGAAGGAGAATACCGAATTAGTTCCTTCTTTGACGAAGTGAAAGTGAAATATGTTTCGAAAGAAAGAGTAGCCCAGTTTGACCCGCAGTTTTTCTCTTTTTGCAATTTAAACACACCTGAGGATTTGGAAAAAACTAAAGAAATTTACCTTAAATTAGAAGATGAAAGAGAAAAAAAGACTTCCCAAAAATGTCAAAGTTAAAGTTTTTGCTCAAGAAGGCTTGAACACCGAAAAGTTTATGTCGGTGCCCGAGGGAAAAGCGATAACCATTTTTTTAAACGGAAAAGAGGTAGTCGCTTTGCTGGCAACTCCAGTTAATTTAAAAGAGTTAACGGTTGGTTTTCTCTGGGCTGAGGGTTTTGTTGACAATATAGACGAGGTTGAAGAGCTTATCGAAGAAGATAACACTGTTCACGTTAAAACAAGGAAGAAAAAATAATTAATACTTCTTTGTTCTTGTCTTTGTGGAGACGGGGAAATTCTTTTTCTTCAGGAAGACATTGGGCGCCATAATACTATTGATAAAGTTTTAGGCGAAGCACTCCTGAAAGGAATAGCCACAAAAGATAAGATGCTTTTTACCACTGGTCGAATCTCTTCTGAAATGTTGATTAAAGCTTTAAGGGCATCAGTGCCCATTGTTGTTTCTCATTCAACACCCACTAATGAGGCGGTAAGGCTCGGTAAAAAATATGGTGTTACTGTGGTTGGTTATGTCAGAATGGGCAAGATGAGTGTTTATAGTCATCTTGAAAGAATTACCTGTAAGGATTGAACAATGAAAAAACCACTAATTGTTTGTATTGTGGGTAAGTCAAATAGTGGGAAAACTACTTTTATAGAAGAGCTTATTCCTGAACTAAAGGGGCGGGGTTATCGCGTTGGGGTAATTAAGCACAGCGTTCACGGTTTTAGTATTGACGTTGAGGGCAAGGATTCCTGGCGATATACTCAAGCAGGCGCAAATACCGTAATCCTTTCCTCACTTAATATGTTTGCCTTCCTTAAGCAGGTTGAGGAAGAAATTCCTTTAGATGAGATAATAGATAGCTACCTTAAAGATGTTGATATTGTCGTAGCTGAAGGTTTTAAAAAGGAAGATAAACTAAAGATTGAAGTGTTCCGTTCCGAAGTATCCGAGAAACCTCTTTGTGCGCTAAGCAGTTCAGAAAAACCTGACAAACTAATCGCAATAATTAGCGATACGGTAACTGATTTAAGTGTGCCGCATTTTAAGATGTCTGACGTTTCCGGTGTGGCAGACTTTCTTGAGGAGAAATTTTTAAAATATTAGCATTTTTATTAGTTTGTGATAAACTATAAAAAACTTTAAACAGAGGTGAAAGTGATGGGTTTAAGTCCTTCTTATGTAGCGGCAATATTTGGGTTAGGTCCTCCTGAGTTAATCATAATTCTTGCTATCATTCTTCTAATCTTCGGTCCCCGAAAGCTTCCTGAAATTGGAAAAGCAATTGGCTCAGGACTTCGTGAGCTAAAAAAATCGGCTGAGGGTAAAAGCGAAGAGCCAAAAGAAGAAAAGTCTGAAGAAGAAAAGAAAGAAGAAAAAGAATAATTCCTAGAAGGAAAAACCAATTTTTTGTCGAAATTTTAAAGCTAATATGAAGGTAAAAAAATTTCTTTTTTATGGGGTTTTTCTCTGGTTTTTGTGGTTAATTTTGGTGGGCAATCTTAGCTTGGCAAGTATTTTTTCAGGTATAGTTTTCTCTCTTTTTTTGATTTATCTTTCCAATCTTCTTCTTTCAGGCATCTGGGATGAATTTGATATTTTTACATTAAAATCAGTAGGTCGTTTTTTGATTTGTTTAGCTCACTCTCTTGTTGATGTTTTTAAAGCAAACACCGATGTAGGGGAACGCATTTTAGACCCTAAACTTCCTATCAGTCCTGCGCTTGTGAAACTCCAAACTTCTCTTAAAAGCACTTTGCCTAAAGTGTTATTAGCAAGTTTCATAACCTTAAGACCTGGAACGTTAGCAGTTGATTTTGAAGACGACATAATTTATGTTCATTGTTTAGCTGATTCTTTTGCCCGTGAGCTCATGGAGGGTCAAATTGAAAAATCTATTGCCTGGATTTTTGAGGAGGAGAAATGACCCCTTTTATTGTTGGAGTTAGTCTGATACTTCTTTTGGGCGCCTTTATCTGCCTTTATCGGGTTCTTTTTGGGCGCAATCTTTTTGAGCGGATAATTGCCGTGAACTTAATGGGTACCAACATTTTAGTTGTCTTGATTTTAATGACTTACTATTTTAAGCAAATATTTTATTTAGATGTTGCTTTTGCTTATGCTCTGCTTAATTTTGTGGCCATAATTGCGGTTACCCGTTGCGCTGAAACAAGGAGCAGAGCAAATGATTGAAATATTTACCAATTCAATGGCAGTTCTTTTTTTAAGCGTGGGCGCTTTCTTTTTATCCCTTGGAGTAATCGGTATTATTCGCCTCCCTGATATTTTTTCCCAACTGCACGCCTCAACAAAATGCGATATTTTGGGAGCAGGTTTGTGCCTAATTGGTCTAATTTTTTACGAGGGAGTCTCATTTAACGCTTTAAAGATGATAGCGATTACCTTTTTGATGGTTGCCTCCGGATTGGTGATAGGACACGCGGTAGCTCGCTCAGCGCGAAGAGCAGGTGTCATTCCCTGGCAAATTGACAGAGAAGAAATAATTCGACTGGAAAAAGAAAAATTGCTTGAGGAGTTCATAAAAGAAAAGTGAGCTTAATAAATTTCTTAATCCCATTTTTAATAGTTATTGCTTTAGGAGCAGTTTTAAGCCGCGATCTTCTGGGTGCTGTTATTATCTTTTCTGCCTTTAGTCTGATTATGGCTGTGGTGTGGCAACAATTAGGCGCACCGGCGCTTGCTTTAGCCGAAGTAGTTATTGGTGCGGGAATCACCGTGGTTCTTTTTGTGGTGGCAGTTTGTCGAACCGAAATAGAGGAAAGCGAATGAAAAAGATAGTTTTTCTTCTTTGCTTCATTGCTTGCGGCTTTTTTATAATTTCGGCTGTTCTTGCTTTGCCTGAAATGGGAAGTGAAGTTAATCCAGCTAATACTCTCATTGCCCCACGGTATTTTGAAAAAAGTGTTTCTGAAACAGGGTGTCGAAATGTGGTTTCAGCAATTATACTTTCCTATCGAAGCTATGATACCTTAGCTCAGATGGTTTTATTATTTACTGCTTTATCGGCAGCACTATTGATTTTAAAGCGCGAATCCCCAGGATTTTGTTGTGAGATTTTTGTTATGCCAAGCCTTTTAGTAAAAAGTGTTGCTATTACTTTTTTTTCGCTTTTTTTCGGATTCGCTTTCTATATTTTACTTGGTGGTCGCTTTGGTTCGGGAGGGGGTTTTCAAGGTGGTCTTTTAGTAGCTACCTCATTTATATTCTATAGTTTAATTTTTGGTTTATCCGAGGTAGCGGGTCGAATTCCTCAAAATTTAAGAATTTTTTTTGAGAGTTTGGCTATTTTAACCTTTGTTTTTATAGGATTTTTAGGGATGTGGTTAAGCGGAAGTTTTCTTGCCTTATCTCCGGGCGTTTTTGGCGGGAATCTGGCAAGAGAAGTTATTTTAATGTTGTTGGAAATTTCTATAGGTCTTAGTTGCGGGGCAATACTTGTTTCGCTATTTTTCCTGATTAAAAGGGTGGATTAAGGTGGTTCCAAATTACCTGTATGCGGTACCAATGGTTCTTTTTTTAATCGGTTTTTATGCTGTTTTAGCCCGCCCCAGCTTAATTAAGAAAATTATTGGTTTAAACATTATGGAAGCGTCTATTTTCTTTTTTTTAATTACTATCGGATACAAAAAGGGCGGAAGCCCTCCAATTATTTTTGAAGGGGGAAGCAATTATATCAATCCGCTTCCTCAGGCTATTGTTTTAATGGCAATGGTAATTGGTGTGGCTATTACTGCCTTAGCTTTAGTTGTAGCCGTTAAAATATTTGAATTTGAGAAGAGAGAAAAGTAGATGCCTCATCTTTTTGTCTTAATGGTGGTTGCTCCCTTTGTAGTAGCAGCTTTAATTCCACTTTTTTCTATTCGCTTTAAAAATTTAAGTTTTTTAATGACCGCCTTAACTTCACTTTTTTCTTTTTGTTCCGTTCTTTACCTTGTTGTTATCGAAAGAAAAAATTTTCCCCTTGAATATCATTTAGGTGGCTGGGTTCCTCCTTTAGGAATTGGATTATATCTGGATAAATTGGGAAGTTTTTTTCTTCTCCTTGTAACTTTCATTTTTTTAGCGGTGGTTTTATTTTCTCGGTTTTTTTTAGGGGAAGATGTTGAAGCTTCAAAAAGACCCCTTTATTATACACTTCTTCTTCTTTTGCTTGCTGGTATGCTTGGTTTTATCTTAGCGGCTGACCTTTTTAACATGTTTGTCTTTTTTGAAGTTTTTTCCATAAGCAGTTACGCCCTTATCGCGGCTTCAGGTAAATTGCCTGCGCTGAGAGCTAGTTTTAAGTATTTGTTGATGGGGACAGTATCCATGCTCTTCATGCTAATGGGCATTGCCATGCTTTATTCTTTAACCGGTGTGCTTCATATTCCACTGGTGGCTAAAGAATTAGCAAATATTGTTTCATCTCAAACAACACAGGTGATTTTAGCTTTGACTTTGATTGCTTTTGGCATTGAGGCGGCGCTTTTCCCTCTTCATACCTGGTTGCCTCAAGCGCATTCCCTTGCTCCTTCGCCGGTAAGTGCTCTTCTTTCGGCACTTATTATAAAAATGGGGGTTTTAGGTTTAATTAAGGTTATTTATTACATTTTTGGTGGCTGTCTCAATGAGCTATCTCCTGTTTTGATGATTATGGCTGTCTTAGCTATATTTTTTGGAGCTTTCTTTGCTTTGGGGGAAAATGACATTAAGCTTATTTTGGCGCATTCAAGTATTAGCCAGATTGGTTACATGGTTTTAGGTTTATCCCTGGCTACCTACTTTAGTTTGGTCGGCGGCTTGTTTCAGCTATTAAGCCATGCTTTAGCTAAAGCAACCCTTTTTCTTTGTGTCGGTATTGTTATTTCCCAGACTGGCTTAAGGAGTCTCAAAGATTTAAGTGGCGCAGGCAAAGAGTCACCCATTTTAATGATATTTTTTGGTCTTGCTTTAGCGTCTCTGGCAAGTCTTCCGCTTACAGGCGGATTTGCCGCCAAATATTACCTCTGCAAGGGAGCAATTGAAAAAGGAGCATGGGTCATAGCTCTTGCAATTCTTGTTGGCAGTCTTTTATCTCTGTTTTACTCATTTAAGATTTTTAGCTCATTATTTATCTCCAAGCCTGTAAAGAAAGTCTCTTTTAAGCTTTCGTGGTGGGCGATTATTCCACTTGGATGTTTGTCAGTGGTTTCTTTTCTGATTGGGATTTTCCCCAGGTTAGGTTTTGTTCTTATTGAACCAGCCGTTGGTGCTCTTTTGAGGGTGGTGAGATAAGGGGTGACTATCCCTTTTTTACCTTTAGCCATTGTCTTTATCCCCTTGTTTTTTGGGATTTTAATCTTTTTTGTGTCCCATGAACAATTTAAGTTAGCTTTTGCTTTGAGTGCAAGTTTATTCGGGTTATTCTTGACTTCCTTATGTTTTAAGTATGTGACAAGTGGATATATATTAACCAGTGATTCTTTTATTCTGGCACCCGATATAGTTCTTCTTTTCAGGATTGATGCTTTAAGTCTATTTTTTGCTCTAATTACGACTTTCCTCTGGGTTTTAACAGTTTTATTCAGTGTTAAATATATGGAAGGAAATCTTAAAAAAAATTACTGGGCCTTTTTAACTTTAAGCACAGTTAGCGCTCTTGGTGTTTATTTAGGCGGAAATTTAATCACGCTCTTTCTTTTCTTTGAGTTCCTCACGCTCTTTACTTATCCATTGGTCATTTATGCAGGAACAGATGAGGCACAAGCTTCGGGGGGAAAATATCTGCTTTATCTTTTAGCAGGGGAAGTTTTTCTACTTTTTGCTGTAGTTGCGACTATTTCTTTTGGGGGAGGGAGTTTTAGTAAGATAGGCATGCTTTCTTCCCTTTCCGATTTTCGCTTTCTTCGCTTTCTTCTTTTAGCTTATGTTTTAGGTTTTGGTATTAAGACAGCCCTTTTCCCTCTCCATCGCTGGTTGATTGGAGCAACAGTTGCTCCTACTCCAGTTACTGGACTTTTACACGCAGTTGCTGTGGTCAACACCGGGATTTATGGTCTTATTCGGGTAGTTTATCATATCTTCGGCCTTGATCTTATTTCTGCTTTAGGCGTAAGCAACCTTTTACTCTGGATAGCTTCGCTTACTATAATCTTTGGGTCTGTAGCTGCTTTTCGCCAGGATGACCTTAAGAAAAGGTTGGCTTACTCAACCATTGCTCATATTTCCTACACACTCTTAGGTGTTTCTGTTTTAAATGCGAATGGGCTTGTGGGTGGCTTAATTCATTTAGCCAGTCACGCCCTGGCAAAACTTTCACTTTTTTTCTGTGCAGGCAAAATTTACAAGGAGACAGGAAAAACGAAAGTGAGCGAACTTTCAGGCCTTGGCTATCAGATGCCCTTAACTTTAGTATTTTTTACGGTTGCTTCTCTTGCATTAATTGGTGTGCCTCTTACTTTAGGTTTTTTAAGCAAATGGTATTTGTGGATGGGTCCCTTAGAAACCCAGCGCCCACTTTTTATTCTCGTTTTAGTTATAAGCACTCTTCTTTGTGCTTTTTATCTCCTGCCCATAGTAAGCCGGGCTTTCTTTAGAAGTAATGGAAAAATTAAGATAAAGAAAGTTAGTTGGTTTTATCTTTTACCGATTGGGGTTACCTCTCTTAGTAGTTTATTTTTTGGAGTTTTTCCGACAATCTTTCTTAATTTAACCAGACAAATTGTTCAATTTTTTCTAGGGGGTTAGTTGGGTTTGATTGCATCTATTTTAAACGGTCAAAAAACTCTTACTTATCAGCTGCCTTATTTTTCACTTGTTGTTTTAAGCATTAATTCACTCAGTCTTTTTCTTGCTTTTTTAACTATTTTAATCTGGGTGATTGTTTCTTTTTATGCTGCAAAGTATATGGAAAAGGAAAGAATATGCGAGTATTACATCTTTTCTTTTATGGCTTTATTTGCACTTCTAGGAGTATTTTTCGCGGCAAACTTTTTTACACTCTTTGTCTTCTTCGACCTATTGGGATATGCCGTTTACATGCTCGTAATAAATAGTCGAACAAGAGAAGCTTTAAAGGCAGGCACAAAATATCTGGTTATGGCAATTTTAGGTGATCTCACTTTGCTGGTGGGTATTTCCCTCTATTACTATTACACAGGTGGAGTTTCCTTTGTTGCGAAGTCTCTTCCAGATAATCTTGCTTTGTTGATTTTCCTTTTAATGGGAGCTGGCTTCGCAATTAAAGCAGGATTAATTCCTTTCCACATCTGGCTCCCCGAAGCTTATTCGGCCGCTCCATGCTCTGCAAGTGCTCTTCTTTCCGGGCTAGTTATTAAGGCAGGCGTTTACGGGTTAATTCGTTCTTATCTGGCAATATTTGGCTTGAAAAATACTTTTAAGTTTCTTGGTTTAAGTATTATCTGGTTTGGAGTAGCAAGCATGGTTTTTGGGGTTTTGATGGCTTTACTGCAAAAAAACGCCAAAAAAATGTTAGCTTATCATAGCATAAGCCAGGTGGGCTATATTGTTTTAGGACTGGGTTGCGCGGTTTATTTAGGAAAAGAAGGAGGATTAGCTCTGGGGGGAGGTCTTTTTCATTTAATGAATCATGCCTTGTTTAAGGCCTCACTTTTTTTAAGTGTTGGAGCAATCTACTTTATGACAGATGAAGTGGATATGTATAAATTAGGAGGGTTATTTAAAAGAATGCCCTTAACGGCTGCCTCTCTTATTATAGCAGCTTGCGGAATTAGTGGGGTCCCTCTCTTTAATGGATTTGCAAGCAAGACTTTACTTCATCAAAGCTTAACTTTAGTTACCCATGGTTATCTTTTAGAAATTGTCTTTCTTTTTACCACCGCCGCCACTTTATGTTCTTTTTTGAAATTGGTCAAATTAAGCTTGTTTAGTAAAGAGCCGGGAGGGTCTCGCGTAAGCCGCGCAAAAGAAGCTCCTGTTTTAATGTGGGCTTCAAATTTTGTTCTTTCTGTTTTAATCATTATTATCGGATTTTTCCCCAATCTCATCTGGCAAAATTTACTTAAGCCCTCTCTTGCGGTTCTCGGTTACCCAGTTGTGGCTTTTTCGGTAAGCATCTGGCATGCTCAGGACTTAATCAGTTTTTTAATCGCTGCTCTTTTGGGGACATTCATCTATTTTGGTGGGATTAAGTATCATCTTTTTGAGTTTTCTTTCCCTCAGTGGTTTAGCTTAAATTATTGGGCGGAAAAATTAGCATTTAATTTCTATTTTGTTGCCCAAAGGGGAAGAATTCTTGAAAGCGGTATCCACATGCCAGAATTAAAATTAGCTCGTGAAATGGTTGAAAGTTACGAAGAGGAATTGAGGTTAGTTTCAAAAATTGTAAAGAGTGTAGTTTTAAACTTTGAAAATTTTGGAGTAAGACTTTATCAAGCTATCCTCGATTCTTATCGTGTTTTGGTGATTTTTGGTAACAGTCTTGTTAAGACACGGTTTTTAAGTGAGACTCTGGCAATTTTTTCGGCAAGCGAAAGAGAGCCTGGAGCAAAAGACTACCGTAAGGATTTAGAAATTAGCATTTTTATGATACTCTTATTTTTGCTTATCTTTTTAGTGATTAACTAATTAGCGATTAACTAATGGGAGAGCGGTCATGCAGAGAGGCAAATATTTAAGGGGATTTTTGTTAATCACTATAGCCTTTGTCTTTGCTAATTTGCTTCTTTATTTTTCACAACCAGAGGGCGTTTTAATCTACTGGATAAGTTTTGTGATTCCTATGGTTATTGCTGCTGTTGTCTATGATATTTACGGAGCGATATTTACTGGTTTATTGAGTGTAGCATCAATTTTCGGATGGTTTTATAATGTTATCCATTCAGCTTCTCTCAACAAGATGCATATAGAAACAGGGCTAAATCATCATTTTATAGAAATTCTTTTGGGCTCAATTGTTTTTTTCGGTGTCGGAGTTACGCTGGGTCTGGTTTCAAGAAAGCAAAAGCGACAGCAAGCAATTCTGGAAAGACTTTCAATTCACGATAGGCTTACTGGTTTATATAACTACAGTTATTTTTTGGATAGAATAGATGAAGAAATAAAAAGAGCTAAGCGTTATGAAAGAGTACTTTCTTTTGTGGTTTTCGATATTGACCATTTTAAGAGTTTTAATGACACCTTTGGTCACGAAAAAGGTAATTTAGTTTTAAAAAAAGTAGCTGCCACAATTAGAAAAAAAGTGCGAGAAACTGACATTGTGGCGCGTTACGGGGGAGAGGAGTTTGTGGTTATACTTCCTAATGCAGATAAAAGTGAAGCTCTGGAGATTGCCGAACGAACACGCAAAGCAATGGAGGAACTTGAGTTCGAGGGAGACAAAAATCAACCTGTGGTTAAGCGGACAATAAGCGGCGGTGTTTCAACTTACCCGGGAGACGCGGCAGATTCGTCGGGGTTAATTGTTAAAGCTGATGAGGCACTTTATGAAGCAAAAAATAGTGGTCGAAATAGAATCTGCACCAGTTAAAAAAGATTAGCAGGGAGGAAATAAATAAGCTAAAATTAGGAAAAATTAATAGACTCCGAGTCGTTTTTCCTAAACTCTCTTTGTTTTAGGGCACGGAAAGTGACCGTCGGGTTTTTGGATTAAAAACCCAGAGGGTATGAGAAGAAATTTTTATGCCTCCCGTATTTGGAAAGGAGTAAATTTTTTTATGCCATTTCCATTTTCGGGAATGGCTTTTTTAGTTGAAGGTTCAAAGTGGAAAGTTAAAAGAATATAGAGTATGGAGTATAGTAAAGTTGAGAGCATGGAGTGTAGATCGGGGGCTTAGAGTTAAAAACAAAAAACTAGTCAACAAGCAAACCAAAGCACGGCTTCCGTATCGGGCAAACTACCGATTCTCGACCAACAGACTCCCGACTATAAAAGGAGGAATTTTAAATGTCTTGTGCGTCTTGTGATTTTGACAAAATTAAGAGGGTGGTTACGGAGAAAGCTAAAGATGGAAAGCTTTCTTGTCCGGCGGCGAGAAAAATTGCGGAAGAGCTTGGGGTGCCTCCACAAAAAGTTGGAGAAGTCTGCAATGAGCTCAAAATTAAACTTTATGGGTGCCAACTTGGTTGCTTTAAGTAAAAAAGCAAGAAAATTCACTCTTCTTTTTTTAATCATTTTGTCTCTCCTTTCTATGTTTTTGTTTGGTTGCCAGAAAAAACCCAACAAGCTTATACTGGCTACCACGACAAGCACTATGGACACAGGTCTTTTAGATGTACTTCTACCTATTTTTGAGGAAAAGTATGGTATTGAAGTTAAACCAATAGCGGTGGGAACAGGAGAAGCAATTGCTTTAGGTAAAAAAGGTGAAGCCGATGTGTTACTCGTGCACTCGCCAGAAGCTGAGAATGAATTTGTGAAGGCAGGTTATGGGGTAAATAGAAAAGCGGTTATGCACAATGATTTTGTAATGATTGGTCCCATAGCTGATCCTGCCCGAATTAGCGGTTTAAGCGCAAACGAGGCTTTTGAAAAAATAGCTCAAGTTCAGTCTAACTTTATTACCCGAGGAGATGACTCCGGGACACACAAAAAAGAATTAAAGCTTTGGCAGGTAGCAGGAATTGAGCCCAAAGGGGATTGGTATATTGAATCGGGCCAGGGAATGGCTGAAACAATTAGAATTGCCAGCGAAAAACAAGCTTATATTCTTACCGATAGAGGAACTTACCTGGCTTTAAAAGATAGCATTGATTTAATTATTTTGGTGGAAAAAGACAAAAGTTTGTTTAATCCATATGGTGTAATTGCGGTTAACCCGGCTAAATTTTCTAATATTAATTATCAGGAAGCAATGAGATTTATTGAGTTTATTACCTCCAAGGAAGCGCAAACGATAATTCAAAATTTTGGCAAAGAAAAATACGGAGAGCCTCTCTTTTTCCCCGATGCTCCATAAGGCTGGTGTTTTAAGTTGAGTCTTATCTGGGAAGGAATTAAAGAAGCGGTTAAGCTTTTATTAAGCGGTGATCAAGAAGTGCTTCAGATAGCCCTTCTTTCCATTAAAGTTTCAGCATGCGCTGTTTTTATTTCGATGCTTCTCGGTGTACCTCTTGGGATATTTCTTGCTCTAACCGATTTTTTCGGAAAAAGAGTTTTTATCGCTTTAGTCAACACTGGAATGGGGCTTCCTCCTGTAGTGGCTGGTCTTTTTATCTCACTTTTACTCTGGCGTAATGCTCCCTTAGGGTTTCTTAATTTGCTTTATACACCTTCTGCAATGGTAATTGCCCAGGTTTTAATTGCTGCACCTATTGTGGCAGGTCTTACTTTAGCTGCTATTCAACAACTAAATCCAAAATTGCGTCTTCAGGCTCTTTCTCTGGGAGCTTCACGCTGGCAAACAATAATAGCACTTTTAAAAGAGGCTCAATTACCAACCTTAGCTGCTGCTATGGCAGGTTTTGGAGGTGTAATTTCGGAAGTAGGAGCTGTGATGATGGTGGGGGGAAATATTCGGGGAGAGACTCGGGTTTTAACCACAGCAATAGTTACAGAAACAAGGATAGGTCATTTTAACATAGCTATTGCTCTTAGCGTAATATTGTTAGCTTTAACTTTTGGTATTAACTTAGTTCTTACTCATATCCAACAAAAAGGAGTCAATCTGTGGACTCGCACCTGGCGGTAAAAAATCTGATACAAAAATACAACGAGAAAGAAATTCTGAATGTTTCAGACTTAGAGGTCAAAAAAGGTGAGACACTGGTTATTCTTGGTCCGAATGGCGCGGGGAAAAGCACGTTTCTAAGAATTTTAAGTCTGCTGGAAAAGCCAACGCATGGCGAGGTCTTTTTATCAGGTAAACCGATAAGTTCTTTGTCTGACAAGTTAAGCGTCCGAAGAAAAATGGTTATGGTTTTTCAGGAACCACTTCTCTTTAACACAACCGTTTTTAAAAATGTTTCTTTTGGGTTAAAAGTGAGGCATTATAATAAAGCAATAGTTAAGGCGCGAGTAGAAAACATTTTAAATAAATTAGAAATTGCTCATCTGGCTGGCACCTCAGCTTCCAAACTTTCAGGAGGAGAAGCTCAAAGAGTTTCTCTGGCGCGGGCTTTGGTGTTAGAACCCGAATTACTCTTTCTGGACGAACCCTTTGCCTTTCTTGATATTCCGACTAAAGAGGCGCTAATGGAGGATTTGACTAAAATTATCAAAGAAAGAAAGCTTACAGTTATTTGCGTGACGCACAGTCGTGACGAAGCTTTGGCTATGGCTGACAAAATTGCTATTATGGACGGTGGAAAAATTTTACAAATAGGTTCTCCTGAAGAAGTTTTTAATTTTCCGGTAAGCGAAAGTGTGGCTAATTTCGTGGGGATGGAAACAATTCTTGAGGGAGAAATTGTTGAAGTCCAAAATGGTTTACTTAAGATAAAAACACACGGGCAAGAAATAGAGGTGGCAAATGATTCTAAACCCGAAGGGAAAGTACTTCTCGGGATAAGAGGGGAAAATGTTGTCCTGGCTTCTTTTAATAAAGTTGCCACCAGTGCTAGAAATAAGTACAAAGCCACAATTGTTGAGATTATTTCTTTGGGATCGACTTTAAAAATTTATTTAGATTGTGGCTTTCCCCTTATTTCCTTGGTAACTAAAAGGTCAGCTGAAGAGCTTGAGCTTGAAGTGGGCAAAACTATAGTTGCCAATTTTAAGGCAACAGCAGTGCATGTGATTAGATAGTGATTAAGAAGGGTAAAAAGGGTAAGGGGGAAAGGGTAAAGAGTATAGGAAAATGAAGAATGGAAAATGAAAAACTAAAAATAAAAATTAAGAAAGGTTTAAAAGCTTTTCAATTTTAAATTTTACATTGTCGTTTTTCATTTTTATATTTTATTTCTTAATTTAAATAGTTGGTGGCTGGAGGCTGATAGCTGAAGATGATTGAGCCTGAAGAAGCTTTAAAGATAATTTTAGAGGAGACAAAAATACAACCTGTTGAGGAGGTAAATCTTCTGGATTCTCTCGGATACGTTCTTGCTGAAAATATAATTTCGGAAGTAGATATTCCTCCTTTTGACAATTCTGCCATGGATGGTTACGCCGTTTGTTCAGTTGATACGAGCGGAGCTTCAAAAGATAAACCTTGTGAACTTAAGGTGATAGGGGATTTACCGGCTGGGATTGTCTCTAAAATAAAAATTTCTTCAGGTTTGGCTATGAGAATAATGACAGGTGCCCCTATTCCTCAGGGTGCAGATGCAGTGGTTAAAAAAGAAGATACTGATTTAAGCGGTCAAAATGTGAAGATTTTTTGTGAGGCGAAAGAAGGTGAAAATGTTCGGCGAGCAGGTGAGGATATTGCTAAAGCCGAGAAAGTTTTGCTTAAAGGGACTCAGATTAAGCCCGCCCAAGTTGGCTTGCTTGCTTCTTTGGGGAAAGCCAAAATTTATATCTATAAACCACCAACGGTAGCAATATTAAGCACGGGGGATGAATTAATTGAAATCGACGAACCTCTCCAGCCCGGAAAAATAAGAAACAGCAATACTTATACCTTAACAGCGCAGGTACTTTCTGTTGGCGCCAAACCTTTTCCTTTAGGCATTGCCTCTGATACTTTTGAGGCGACCGAAAGGTTGATTAAACAAGGTTTAAACTCGGATGTTTTAATAACTACCGGTGGAGTATCCATGGGTGAGTATGATGTGGTGAAGGAAGTTTCGGCAAAACTTGGAGCTGAGCTTAAGTTTTGGAAGGTAGCGCAAAAACCAGGTATGCCTATGGCTTTTTGGAAACTTGGCGAAAAATTAATTTTTGGTCTACCCGGAAATCCTGTGGCAACAGCACTCTGTTTTGAAGAATATGTTAGACCTTCCCTTTTAAAGATGATGGGAAGAAAATTTCTCTTTCGTCCTGAGGTAGAAGCTATACTTGAGCATGATTTTAAGAGAAAAGCAGGACGCGCATTTTTTGCCCGAGTTAAAGTAAGAGTCGAAGATGGAAAATGCTATGTTTCGGTTACTGGTCCTCAGGGCTCAGGTATCTTAAAATCTATGGCATTAGCCGAGGGGATTGCGCTTATTTCTAAAGAGGTGTCTTTTTTAGAGGCAGGTAGCAAAGTTAAAGTGCATTTAGCAGAAGAAAAAGAGGACCATTAGAAGTTTTGTAAAAAGGTGTGTTTAAAATTGAGAGCTTTAATTTTAGTGGATAAAAGAAATATAGTGCCATCAATTTTAATTCTTCTGATTCTCACAATGCTTGTCCTTGTTTTGTCGCCTGCAGAAGCTATTTTGGGAAATCTCGTTAAGTTAGTCTTTCTTCATGTGGCCGTAGTATTTTTAGCTTTAGGTTTATTTTTCTTAGCAGGACTTTTGAGTTTGATTTTTCTTACCAGTCGGAAAATGAGGTTTTTTAAGTGGGCAAGCGTTTTTGAAACTACAGCTATATTTGCCTGGGTAATAAATGTTTTTCTGGGAGCGCTGGTTACTTATCTTGCCTGGGGTGGTCTTTTCTGGGCTGAGCCTCGAGCTCGGGCTAATTTAACGGTTCTTGTGCTTGCTCTTATTTTTTATTTATTAGCGCATATAGTTAAATCTCCTCAAGTAATTTCCTTCTTTAATCTAATTATTGCTTTTACGGCGGGTTATTTAATCTTTACTGCTGAGAGGGTTTTCCACCCTGAAAATCCACTGGGCGCTTCTTCAGGAATTTTAATGATGAAAATAGCGACATTTACAATTTTTATTCTGCTTTTAATAGTTTTTCTTCAATTTGCTCGTTTAATTGAGGATAAAGGTTATTTTATTGGAAAACGGCAATTTCAAGAGCCAGAGGCTGATAGTCCTTTGGACTAAAATCAGGAGAGAGATTATGAAGGTAGCGGTTATCACAGTAAGCGATAAAGGTGCGCGAGGCGAAAGAATAGATGAATCAGGAAGTGTTATCAAGGAAATGATGCCCCAACTAAACGCAGAAGTTGTTCATTATGAGGTTATCCCGGATGAGTTTGACATCATTGCTCAAAGATTGGCAAGTTTAGCCGATAACAATTTGGCTGATATTATTTTTACCACGGGCGGGACAGGTTTTTCTCCTCGCGATGTAACTCCTGAAGCCACACTTTCAGTAATTCAAAAAGAAGCTCCTGGTTTGGCTGAAGCAATGCGACAGGAAAGCCTGAAAGTCACGCCTCACGCAATGCTTTCAAGAGCAATAGCGGGTATTAGAGGAAGTGCTTTAATTGTTAATCTACCCGGTAGCCCTAAAGCGGTTAGGGAGTGTCTGAGGGTGATTTTACCCGCTCTTTCTCATGGTGTCGAAATTTTAAAAGGGAAAAGCACAGAGTGTGCCGCGGGGGGAGATAAATAAACTGGATTATTAACAAGAAAAATTGAAATTGCTATTAGCAGGTTAATTTTATATAATTTACCTTTACTTGCGATGAGATAAAAAAGGCTATTTTTAGGAGGAAAATAGATGGAGAAGAAAAAAACTGTCATAATTACCACCGTTATTCTTCTAATACTCGTTGGTTATCTTGCCTATACAACCCTTGGCGGTACTTTCTTTTATTATAAAACTGTAGGCGAAGTCAAAGCGGATGAAACTTTAAGCGGAAAACCTGTGAGAGTCGCTGGCAAAGTTGTAGATGGGACACTTAGAAAAGAAAAAGACACCTATTATTTCGAAATAACCGATGGCTCGGAAAACCTGACTGTAGTTTATAATGGCGTTTTACCTTCAACCTTTAAGAATGAGGCGGAAGTAATAGCCGAGGGTACTTACGAAAAAGACCTGGGCATTAAAGCGAAGAAGTTGCTGGCTCGGTGCCCTTCAAAATACGTTTCTGAGAAAGAGTAGGTTGAAAAATGGCTCAATTAGGACAGATTGCGCTCTGGATAGGTTTAGGGATAGCAGTTGCTTCAGCTATTTCTCTTATCTATGGAATAATTTCTAAAGAGAAAGATTTCATTGCTGCCGGGCACATTGGTGTAGTCACTGTTTTTATTTTTTCTTTTATTGCCTCACTCGTTCTTCTCGTTTCCTTTTTAAGAAGGGACTTTTCTTTGCTTTATGTAGCTTCTTATAGCAGTCAGGACCTCCCTCTTTTTTACACTTTTACTGCTTTTTGGGCAGGACAACAGGGTTCTCTTCTTCTCTGGCAATTATTGCTTTCATTTTTTACTCTGGTTTTGCTCTTAGCGGAAAGACGAGGGAAACTTCTTCAGTGGACTTTTTCAATTTTACTTTTCTTGCAGGCTTTTTTCCTTTTATTGCTGGCAATCCCGGCTGATCCGTTTAAGAAAGCTCCAATGATACTTTCTGACGGTTTTGGCTTAAATCCACTACTTCAGCATCTACAAATGGCTTTTCATCCACCTACTCTTTTTGTTGGTTACGCTGCTTTTGCTATACCTTTTGCTCTGGCTCTAGCTGCTTTAATTACCAAAGAACAGGGAGCTCTCTGGGTTGAGCGTGCCCGACGATGGACACTTTTTGCCTGGATTTTTTTAGGCATAGGTATATTTTTAGGGGCTCTTTGGGCTTATGAGGTTTTAGGCTGGGGTGGTTACTGGGGCTGGGACCCGGTGGAAAATGCTTCACTTTTTCCCTGGCTTACCGGTGCAGCTCTTCTCCATTCCTTTACAATGTATCGAAAAAGAGAAATGTTTAAAGTCTGGACCATCTTTTTAGCCTTTCTGACCTTTCTTTTGTGTATTTTAGGTACCTTTATCACCCGAAGTGGTATCATCACTTCTGTTCATGCTTTTGGCGAGTCCGCTATCGGAACTTATTTCTTGTGGCTTATGGTTGTTATTTCAGTGATTTCAATTGGGCTGATTATTTTAAACCGAAAACAGTTTATGGGGGAAAGTATCCAGTCTCTTTTTTCAAGAGAGTATGCTTATTACTTGAACAATCTAATCCTTATTATCTTCACCTTAATTATCTGTGTGGGGACGTTTTTTCCGGTTATCACCGAATTACTTCTTGGCTCTGAGAAAAAAGTCTCTCTTGGAGCCGATTTTTATAATTCTTTAGCGGGCCCCCTCGGCTTAACCTATCTTATCTTAATTGGCGTCTGTCCCATTCTTGGCTGGAAAAAAGAAAGTTTTAGGAAATTTATGAAGGATGTACTTTATCCTCTCACGATTGCCTTAGTCTCTGGTGCTTCAATTTTTTTCCTCTGGCAGAAACATTTTTGGGGAGCTTTTGGATACGCTGTAGGCATCTTTGCGTTTAGTGTTATTTTGCAAGCATGGCTCAAGGAAGTGCAAGTCAGAGTTAAAAAGAAGGAATCAACTTTTCTTCAAGCAGTTGGTCATCTTTTAAAAACAGGTTGCGAAAGATACGGTGGTCTTATTGCCCATATTGGAATTGTGTTAATAGTGGTTGGAGTAATTGGCTCAAATGTTTACAAGCTTGAAGGAGAAGCGACTTTAAAGAGGGGTGAAACACTTAAAGTTGGAGATATAGCGGTAAGATATGAAGATGTTTACATAGAAACACTGACCAATAAAGAAGTTGCCGGGGCAAAACTTACACTAATTGAAAATGGAAAGGAAAAAGGCATTATCGAGCCTCGTTTAGCTTTTTATTTTGTCGGAGCAGAGGGACCGGTTAGCGAGGTAGCGGTTAAGCGAGGTCTCTGGCGGGACGTATTTGCTATACTACACGGGATTCAGTCAGAAGACAGCGTCAAGGTTCAATTAATGCTTAATCCCTTGGTGTCCTGGATTTGGGCGGGATGTTTAGTTCTTTTCCTGGGGGCAGGTCTTGCCTCTTTTCCTAAACGTGCCACGGGGGTAAATTTTGATGGCGCGGGTAATTGAGGAGAGTTCTTTATTAAAAAATGCCTCTTTCATCTCAGTCTCGAATCTTTGTAAAAGCTTTGGTCGCCGCAAAGCTCTTGATGGTGTTTCTTTTGAACTTAAAAAAGGTGAATTTTTGTCTCTTTTTGGACCAAACGGTGCCGGTAAAACCACTTTAATTAAAATCCTGTCCACTCTTCTTCTACCCTCATCTGGCACGATTACAATTGATGGTGTGGATTTAAGAAAGGAACCCTTAAAAGTAAGAGAAAAGATTGGTTTAATTTCTCACAATTCTTTTCTCTATGGCGATTTAAGCGCTTACGAAAATTTACTTTTCTACGGTCGGATGTACAATGTTTCAAACTTAGAGGAGAAGATTTCTGAAGTTCTCGAAAAAGTAGAGCTCACCCATCGGAAGTTTGATTTAGTGAGAGTTTTTTCAAGAGGGATGCTTCAGAGATTAGCCATCGCGAGAGCTCTTTTAAGTAAGCCTCAAATTCTTTTACTGGATGAGCCGCATAGTGGATTAGACCCACATGCTACTGAAATTTTTGATACGATTTTAAAAGATTTAAAGGAAAAAGGTCATACCTTAATTATGAGCACTCATAACTTATCGAGAGGCTTAAATTTGGCAACTTCAGTTGTTATTTTAAGCGAGGGCAAAATTGTTTTTAGCGAGAAAAAAAGTGCAATCGATTTAAACGAATTCGACGGACTTTACAACCGTTATGTGAGGACTTATCAATGAGATTCTTTAAATCCATTATGGTGCTTGTTCAAAAAGATTTAGCTTTAGAGTTAAGAACCAAAGAAATGTTTAACTCGATGATTATCTTTGTTCTGCTTACTCTGGTTATTTTTAATTTTGCCTTCGGGGAAGTAATTGAAACATCGGATGAGTTTCTCGGAGGAATTCTCTGGGTGAGTTTTTTATTCGCTGCTGTTCTTGGCCTAAACCGAGTTTTTGTTCACGAAAAAGACGAGGCCTGTCTCGATGGTTTAATGCTTGTTCCCATGGAGCGCTCTTTTATTTATTTTGGCAAAGCTATAGCCACTTTCCTTTTCCTTTCTGTTGTTGAAATAGTTGCGCTTCCAATCTTTTCAATTCTTTTCGGTGTTAATCTTTTGCTTAATCCTTTCTTGCTTCTTTTAGTACTGCTTTTGAGCAATATTGGAATAGCAGCGGTGGGAACACTTCTTTCAGCTATTTCTATTAACACTAAGGCAAGAGATTTGATGCTTCCCATTCTTTTTTTTCCTGTAATTGTGCCTATTTTAGTAGGGGCGGTAAATTCAACCCGTTTAATTTTGAGTGCTTCTGAGTTTGTGGCAGATATTTATATCTGGCTGAGAACCATGGCAATTTATGATATTATTTTTCTATTAATCGGCTTTTTAACCTTTGAATTTATAATCGAGGAGTAAAAGATGAAAAATAAGATTTATCAAATTTTAACTTTTTGCGTGGCTCTTTCGATAATTGTCTCTATTTATATGGTTTTTTGTTATGCACCTATTGAGAAAAATATGGGCTTTGTCCAAAAAATCTTCTACTTTCATCTGCCAGTTGCCATTATTCCTTATCTGGCTTTTTTAGTTACTTTGATATTTAGCCTGGTTTATCTTGTTAAGCGAGAAAGAAAATGGGACATGGTGGCACATGCTTCAGCTGAGATTGGTTTAGTCATTGATACCCTGGTTCTTATCACCGGTCCACTCTGGGCAAAGCCGGTTTGGGGACACTGGTGGGTCTGGGAACCGAGACTTACTACCTCTTTTATTATGTGGCTTCTTTATGTCGGCTATCTAATGCTAAGACACTCTGTTCCTGAGGAAAATCGTCGAGCTCGTTTTTCAGCGGTTTATGGAATTGTTGCCTTCGTCAGTGTGCCCATATCGTTTATGTCTATCAGATGGTGGAGAACAGTTCATCCTCTGGTAATTAAGGGGGCAAGTATTGAGCTTGAGCCACCTATGGTTCTTACCATGTTAGTCTCGCTCTTTTCTTTTGTCTTGTTTTATTATCTTTTGCTCTCCCAGAGAGTTCGCCTGGAGAATTTAAAGGATGAAGTTGAAGTTATTAAAGATGAGGTGGAAAAGGTATGAAAGATGCATATTATGTTTTTGCGGCTTATGCTTCTGTTTGGGCGGTTCTCTTTATCTATGTTTTTGTCATTGAGAGAAAGCTTTCTCGCTTAACGGATGAAATTACAGTTTTGAAAGAAGTCTTAAAAAAGAAAACAGTCTAATTTAAAAGGAGAGGCCATGGAAAAAGGGAGCATTGTCCTTTTCTGGATAACCTTTCTTCTTTACGCCACGGCTTTTATTTTTTATGTGGCTTATTTTAACTCACGAAAATCTAAAGTTGGAAATCTGGCTACCTTAACTATTGCTTGTGGGTGGTTAGCCCACACTCTTTCTTTAGTTTTACGGGGGATTGGCTCAGAGCATATTCCAGGGTCAACTGCGTATGAATCTCTCAGTCTTATTGCCTGGTTTGTAATTTTGGGTTATCTGATGGTGGAGCAAACTTCAAAACTTAAGGTTCTGGGAATTTTCATTACACCAATGAGTTCCATTTTTCTTCTAAGAAGCTGGTTTTATTATCAACCACCCGGACCTCGCTTGGGGGTTTTAAGAAGTGCTTTAACCGATGCCCATTTTCTTTTAATGTATGTCACTTTTGCGGCTTTTACGGTAGCCGCAGGGTCAAGCATTCTTTATCTTTTGCAGGAGTGGCAGGTAAAGAAAAGAAAGCAAACTCTTCTTTTAAAACGTCTTCCTTCTCTTGGCGCGCTGGAGGATACAACTCATCGAGCAATTATTATCGGGTTTCTTTTCTTTACTATTGTTGTAGTTATTGGTGCGGTTCAAGCCCAGGCGCTCTGGGGAACATATTTTGATGCTATTTTTGTCTCCTCTATGCTTACCTGGCTGGTGTATGGGAGTTACTTGATTTCACGTTTTTTCATAGGCTGGAGGGGAAGAAAAGGAGCTTTTTTAGCCATCATTGGCTATCTTTTGCTTCTATCTATCCGCTTTATTGTTGTTCCCTATATTAGTTATTTTCATGGCTTTAGAGGATAAACCGATATGAAATACTACCCCGTTTTTTTAGATTTAAAAAATAAAGAGTGTGCTGTGATTGGCGGTGGTTTAGTTGCTGAGCGTAAAGTGGAATTGTTGCTTGAATGCGGGGCAAAAATTATGGTTATTTCTCCCGAACTCACTGATAAGCTGGAAAAACTTCGTAACTTAGGCAAAGTTTTTCAGGTAAAAAGAAAATATCGTTTTGGCGATTTAGAAGGTGTTTTTTTAGCAGTTTGTGCTACAAATGATCCCGATGTGAATTTAAGGGTTTATGAAGAAGCAATTGAGAGAAACATTTTAGTTAATGTGGTAGATGAGCCCACCCTTTGCAATTTTATCGTTCCCTCAACTGTTAGAAGAGGCGATTTAGTCATTGCTATTTCAACCAGCGGTAGCTGCCCGGCCTTAGCTAAAAAATTAAGAAAAGAATTGGAAAAGGTCTTTGGCCCTGAATATAAAGAATATGTAAATCTTTTAAGGAAACTGCGAGAAAAACTTATGGAAGAAGAGCCTGACACAGAAAAGCGCAATTTAATTCTTAAAAAGTTAGTCGATTCCGATTTATTGGAACTTATTAAGAATGAGAGAAGAGACTTAATTGAGGAGCGGGTAAAAGAATGTTTCTCCTCTTAGTTGGTTTAAGTCATAAAACAGCTTCTGTGGAAATTAGAGAAAAAATTGCTTTTCCTGAAAGTAAACTCGTTGGGGCTTTAAATTCCCTTTTAAAAAATGATTTCATCAGCGAAGCAGTAATACTTTCCACTTGCAACCGTTCGGAAATATATGTAGTTACAAATAACCTTGATAAAGGCAAGGAAGGCGTTGTTAATTTTCTCTGCTCTTACCATGATTTATCTCGCAAAAGACTTGAAGGTTTCTTGTATTTCAAAACAGGCTTAGATGTTGCCTATCATCTTTTCCGAGTAATCAGTAGTCTTGATTCTATGGTGGTAGGTGAAGCTCAGATACTTGGCCAGGTAAAAGAAGCCTATTCACATTCATTTGAAGCAGGAGCCACCAATGTTATCTTAAACAGGCTTTTCCGCCATGCTTTTTCTGTGGGCAAGCGGGTGCGAACAGAAACTGAAATTGGTGAAAGCGCTGTTTCTATTAGTTATGCTGCCGTAGAGCTGGCTAAAAAGGTTTTTGAAGATTTGCGCGGGAAAACTGTTATGATAATTGGAGCAGGCAAAATGAGCGAACTTACTGCCAAACACTTGTTAGGAAACGGTGTGGCTTCAGTCATTGTTTCTAATAGAACTCACGAAAGAGCAGTTGAATTAGCCCACAAATTTCAGGGAAGAGCAGTTAAGTTTGATGAGAACCTTGAGTATATGGTGGAGGCGGATATAGTCATCTCTTCCACAGGTGCTCCTCACTATGTGATTAAAAAAGATGATGTAGTTAAAATAATGCAGGCACGCAAACATAAGCCTATATTTTTTATCGATATCGCTGTTCCTCGGGATGTTGAACCTGAAGTTAATAATATTTATAATGCTTATCTTTATGATATTGATGACCTCGGATCTGTGGTGGAAGCAAACATTGCTGAGAGGCATAAAGAAGCGGAAAAATGCGAAGCAATTGTTAGCGAAGAAGTCGAAGAATTTTTTGCCTGGCTCAACTCTTTAGAGGTTGTGCCCGCCATATCAGCGTTAAAGAAGAAAGCTGAGGAAATAAAAGAAAGTGAACTTAAAAAAATGGAGGGTAAATTTTTCCGTCTTTCAGAAAAAGAAAAAAATGCTATCGAAGCTCTCGCCTCAGGAATAGTCAATAAGCTCCTCCATGAGCCTGTGGTGGAGTTAAAAAGTCGGGCTCGCCATAAAGATGGTTATGTTTACATTGAAGCATTAAGAGAGTTGTTTAATCTACAGGAGCCTACTTCTAATAAAACAAATAAAGATTGAATTTTTAGGGAGATTATGTCGGGGAAAAAAATTTTAATTGGTACAAGAGGCAGCCAGCTTGCCGTTTGGCAAGCTGAATTTGTAGCTAAAAACTTAAAAAAATTCTTCTCCGGGCAAGTAGAGCTGGTCAGAATTAAAACAACTGGCGACAAAATTCTTGATTCTCCTCTGGCTAAAATCGGAGGGAAAGGATTATTTGTTAAGGAGATAGAGGAGGCTTTACTGAAAGGCAAAATAGACCTGGCGGTTCATAGTATGAAAGATGTGCCAACTGAATTTCCCGATGGGCTCAAAGTAGGCGCGATGCTTGAGAGAGAAGATCCAGGCGATGCTTTAATTTCTAAAGAAAATAGAAAACTAAAAGATTTGTCTGAGAATGCTATTGTTGCTACGAGTAGCCTAAGAAGAAAGGCTCAGCTTTTAAATTTTAGACCCGATTTAAAAGTGGTAGATGTTAGGGGAAATTTAGATACCCGAGTTAAAAAAATGGAGGCAGGGTTATTTGACGCTATAATTCTCGCAATGGCGGGTTTGATTCGGATGGGCTGGAAAGAAAAAATTACAGAGAGCATTTCTTTAGATATAATGCTTCCAGCAGTTGGACAGGGTTCTATTGGAATTGAAACAAGAAAAGACGATAAAGAAATAGCAGAGTTAGTTTCAAATCTAAATCATGAAGAGACTTATAATTCATTAGTTGCAGAAAGAGCTTTTTTGAGAGAATTAGAAGGGGGTTGTCAGGTTCCTATTGGAGCTTTAGGGAAAGCTGAAAAAGGCAAGCTGGAGCTGAGCGGCATGGTTGCAAGCCTTGATGGTAAAATATTAATCAGAGATACTGTTTCAGGTAAATCCGAAGAAGCTGAAAACTTAGGAATTTTACTTGCCCAAAAACTTCTTGCCCGAGGAGCAAGAGAAATTTTAAAAGGGATAAGAGAAAGCGGGTAGCTTTTAGCTGATGGCAGATTTATCCTGAGCGACTTGCCCTGAGCATAGTCGAAGAATGGCTTGATGAGCTATCGGCTATCGAGGCCGTAAGGCCGGGCTATCTAATGAGCAAGGGATAGAAGTTGATAGCTAAATTAGAGGTGCAAATATGAAGCAAAAAATGAGTAAAGTTTACCTGGTAGGTGCGGGTCCGGGAGATGCGGGGCTAATAAGTGTAAAAGGAATGGAATGCATAAAATCGGCTGATGTGATTGTCTATGACTACTTGGTCAGTCCTCGTTTACTCACCTTTGCCTCACCTCAAGCAGAAATTATTTATGTTGGCAAAAGTGGCAGTGAGCACACCATGGAGCAAGAAGATATAAATAAGCTTTTGATAAAGAAAACAAAAGAGAAAAAGGTGGTTGTTCGGCTAAAAGGCGGTGACCCTTTTATTTTTGGGCGGGGCGGTGAAGAGGCATTAGGGCTTGTCAAGGAAAAAATTCCTTTCGAAGTAGTTCCAGGCATTTCCTCTGCTTATGCAGTTCCGGCTTATGCTGGCATCCCGGTTACTCACCGTGGTTTTACCTCGACAGTAGCTTTTGTTACAGGGCATGAAGATCCAACAAAAGAGGACAGTCAGATTAATTGGGAAAATCTGGCTACAGGTGTAGGAACAATCGTATTTTTAATGGGGGTTAAAAAATTACCCCTCATTGTTGAGCAATTAGTGAAAAACGGCAGGAACAAAACAACACCGATAGCTTTAATTAGATGGGGAACTACCCCCAGACAGGAAACAATAGTCGGGACTCTTGAGAATATTGTTGAAAAAGTTAAAAGAGCTAACTTTAAACCGCCCGCTATAACTGTGGTTGGCGAAGTAATTAATTTAAGGGAGAAATTAGCCTGGTTTGAAAAGAAACCGCTTTTTGGCAAAAAAATTATTGTTACGAGGTCTCGCACACAAGCAAGTGAACTTGTCAGAGCTTTGGAGGATTCAGGGGCTCAGGTTATCGAGTTTCCGACCATAAAAATAGTTCCTCCTGATAGCTATAACGAATCAGACAGGGCAATCAAAAAGATTTTAAACTTCCAACTCTCTGACTCTTCACTACCCTATGACTGGGTTATCTTTACCAGCACAAACGGAGTTGAACACTTTTTTGAGCGGTTAAATGTGCTGGGAGGAGATTCACGGGTGTTTAAAGGGATAAAAATAGCGGCAATTGGGTCTGCTACGGGAGAAAAACTTGGGAGTTTTGGCTTAAAAGCTGATTTTGTCCCGGAGGAGTACAGAGCCGAAGCAATTATTGAAGGATTTAAAAAGTTTGGCATTAAAGGAAAGCAAGTTCTTATTCCCCGTGCTGAAGTGGCTCGCGAAGTTTTACCTGAAAAGTTAGCAGAGTTGGGTGCAAAAGTTGAGGTAGCTACTGCCTATAAAACTGTTGCGGATGAAAGCAAGGTTGAGGAAGTAAAAAATTTGCTGGAAAAGAAAGAAGTAGACATGGTTACCTTCACAAGCTCGTCAACGGCGAAAAACTTTGTGGAGCTTTTAAAAGGTCTTGATTTAAACAAAGTTTTAGAAAATGTTACCATTGCCAGCATTGGACCAATTACTTCGCAAACCTTAAAAGAACTGGGCTTAAAAGTTGACATTACAACAAAAAAATATACCATAGAAGGACTGGTTGAGTCAATTGTATCCAGCTATCAGCTGGATAAATGAAAAATGAAAAGTGAAAAAATAAAAACTACAATTTAAAATTAAAAATGTTTTAAGAGCTCTTCGTTTTAAATTTTTCTATGTCGTTTTACATTTTTATTTTTTAGTTTTTAATTTGTAGTAGCTGGAGGCTAAATAGATGATTGGTATTTCAAAACTTTACTGTGGAGCAGTAGAACCATCAGATGCATTAAGATATGGGAGAGACTCAAGTAAGTTGCCTTCACACCTTCTTCAATTCTCGAAGGACAAAAAACCAGTAGTTGTTTGGAATTGCACAAGAAGATGTAATTTAAAATGCGTTCATTGTTATGCTCAGTCAAGAGATATTGATTATAAGGGCGAGCTTACAACTGAGGAAGGCAAGGCCCTGATTGATGATTTAGCTGAATTTGGAGCGCCTGTTGTTCTTTTTTCGGGTGGCGAACCTCTAATGAGAAAAGACTTACCCGAGCTTGCTTTTTATGCGAAAGAAAAGGGAATGCGAGCGGTTATCTCTACCAATGGCACTTTAATTACCCCGGAAACTGCGAGAGTCCTTAAAGAAATAGGACTTTCTTACGTAGGTATTAGTTTAGATGGTTTACGCGAGGTAAATGATAAGTTCCGTGGAGTTAAGGGAGCATTCGATTTAGCTCTTCAAGGAATACGGAATTGCAAGAAAGAGGGAATTAAGGTGGGGCTTCGTTTTACCATAAACAAAAGAAATGTTCAGGAAGTTCCCCATATCTTTAAACTTTTGGAAGAGGAAGATATTCCGCGGGTTTGTTTTTATCATCTTGTTTACTCCGGAAGAGGTAGCAAGCTAATTGATGAAGATTTAACTCATAAAGAAACAAGAAAAACCGTTGATTTGATTATGGATTTAACTAAAGATTTATTTAATCGGGGCCTTCCCAAAGAGGTGTTGACTGTCGATAATCACGCGGATGGTCCCTATGTTTATTTGCGCTTGCTTAAAGAGGATCCAAAAAGAGCGGAAGAGGTTTATGAACTGCTCCAGATGAATGAAGGGAATAGCACAGGAATAGGGATTGCCTGTGCTAGCTGGGATGGTTCAGTCCATCCTGACCAGTTCTGGAGACAGCATGTACTGGGCAATGTGCGGGATAGAAAGTTTAGCGAGATATGGATGGATACTTCAAATCCTCTAATGGCAGGATTGAAAAACAGAAAACCACTACTTAAAGGAAGATGTACTGAGTGCAAGTGGCTAAATATCTGTAACGCTAACTTTCGAGCAAGGGCAGAGGCGTATTATAATGATATATGGGCACCTGATCCTGCTTGTTACTTAACCGACGAGGAGATAGGCTTAATTAGTTAGTAGTTTTATGTTTATTTTTATTTACTAACAACCATTAACTATAAACTATTAACTGTTTTTTGGGGGTGTAGCTCAGTGGGAGAGCGCTACCTTCGCATGGTAGAAGTCGCGGGTTCAAATCCCGCCATCTCCACCATATTGAATTAGCCGCCTCGCTCGGGGCTTCATTCCTCGCTTCGGCGGGCAGGCAAAAATTCCTTGGTGGGGATGACACTCAGACCCCCCTTTTCTTTTTGCCCGCCCGCTTATTTACTTTCTGGTTTAGAGTTTTATTGCTTCCGATTTTTCTCTATAACGTATGCGCTTATCTGAAGTTCTCGCCAGAGAATTTGAGAATTTTTCGCAGGAAAATTCCAGATAAGCGCTGTTATATCTGGATGAGCGGAGCGAAAGGCTGCAAGCCGTCTCCGAGCACCGCAACAAAGTGAGAAGCGCAGAGTTCCGCCGCCGAGCTGTGAAAATTACGGAAGCCTTTCAATAACACATTAGGGTAACCGAGTCCTGAACAGTGAAATTCGCCGCCGTTCCCACATAAATCAGAGTAGCAAAAGTTCTCCTTCCATCATTAACCCATAACTTAAACCAGAAATGATTATGGTATGTTGCCTTCCATTTCACATTTAATGTTGGTCAATTTTTTTTCATCTAATTCCATATTTTTCAAGCTCATTCCATTCCATCACTTTCAATCCTTTTCTTATTGTTGTAGGATAATAAAATTCATAGCCTTTTGTAATAAACTGGGCGTCAAGCCAATGCCCTTGAGTTATTATATCCCACCAATCGTCTCCTACTATTTCCCCAGCGCTTCCGACTCCAGCGCTTCCACGAAATAAAGTAGTTTCAGAAGCGGTTTCAATAGCCCATGCTTTATTTTTATCTGTCCACACATAAACCCAAGCATGCTTGTTTAAACTATCTCCAACTACAGATGTATCATAGCCGTGCTCTTCCTGCAAATACCTCGCTGTTTCTTGGCTCATATTACTGCAATCAAAAACGTCTTTTTCATAGTGACGATCATAAAAATGTTTATCTAAAAGTTTTTGGATTTCTCTTGGAGAAATTTCTTTCATGCTTGAGAATTGGGGACTAGAAAGAATAGTGGCATGGGGATTTATATTAAAAGGCTGCCACAGCTTCACTCTGAAGAGCTCGCTTGCAGTCATTAAAACAACCGGATAAACAATAAGAGCTATGATGAGCACTATAAATAAAATCTGTAAAGGATTCGCTTTAAGACTCGCTATAAACATCTGCAAAGCCCCTTTTGGTTCTCTCTTCATCTCTTCCATATTATGTCCTCTCATTTATTCATTTTTGTATGCCGCCGAACTGAAATTATAATGGAAGCCTCTTAACAAGACGTTATAATAACCGAATCCCATGCTACGCTGTCTTTATTCTTGTCTTCGATGACGACCATTTTTCTGGTCCTCTAGGGCGGAATATAAGTTCGGGATCTCTCAAGTCCACAGTCCATTCTCCTGTTGCTGGTTGACCGGGTCTACACGTACCAGCGCCGCTCCATTATCACCTGGGGCTCTAATTACGAAATGCATGTTGCGGTTGTTTGTTGGCTCAATGGGACGCATGTTGTAGGTTATCGCTGTTTTGAGAATTCACCGGTCTCCAGAGAATGGACGAACAAGCCAAAGAGATTTGGCATAATTTTGTCCGCTCCCTGCCAAACGAGCTGTATGATTGGCATCGATTATGTAACGCAGGTATCCTGGTTTATCAGTAAGAGAGTAGCTGCCCCTACCCGGGCTTATTACCCAATCAGAACCCAATTTTGGGTCTTCAAACTGGTCATCAAAAATCACAACTTTGATTTCTTCTGCCATTTTTACCACCTCCATTTTTAATTGCTTTCTTGTTATATAAATTTCGCCGTTTTGCCTAACGGCTGAGCGTATCTGAAGTTCCGAGCGTAGCAAGGATTTGAGCGAAGCGTAGCGGAGCCAGATACGCTCTGTTATCGGAAGTTGAGTTCATTTTAATGCCTCTTCTATGCAAGTCATAAGTTCGACACGCACATCGCTATCTCTATCTTCAAAATCCGAAACACTTCCGTAAAGAAGAATATATTTTCTGATGTTACTTTCTTTAAGCGGTAATCTTTTGTTTACTGAATCTTCTAAGTTTTTCCATTGTGTAGGTATGGAAGACTTTTTACTCTGTGGTGCTTTCAATATTTGAATGAATGTTACCTTATCACTCATCGCAATTGGAGTATTATTCTCAGATTTATGAATGAAATATGAGGATAAAGCCGAAGTTAAGAATTTACCGCAGACCTGTGTTGGTCTTGCAGCTGTTTCTTCAATCTCAATAATCACTCTGATTTTATTGTCCTTAAGTATCAATAAGTCAACGTCACAATATTCTGTCTTATTTGATTTATTTCTTGAGTAAAAGAGGGGTACATTATGGTTCCCACCACATGCGGGATCTTTTTTTATCATGCAATCTGGAAATTTGTCGCTATTGATGAATTCTCCAACGATTTTGTGTAACTGGTGTTCCATGTTAATCCCTCAATACAGACTCAATTTCAGATAACTCGTTTCTATGCGAATTGAATGTACAATATTGACCTTTTGTGTATATTATACGAACTTAATGTATAATTATTAACGAAATTACTAATAATCACTTAACTAAGTTTAGTTTACCAATTTTTATAAAATTATGCAGCAAAATGTAGGGCTGAAATAGACCGTTTACATACAAAGCTTAGTCCTTTCTTGGAATCTTTCATAAGGCGTCTGTCCATTTAGTGAAGCATGCGGCCTGTTGTAATTATAGAAATCTTCCCTTGTCCTTTAAGTTTATCATTA
>CAMTWV010000004.1:0-39438 GCA_947085535.1 uncultured Actinomycetes bacterium
GACCAACTTTCTGACCTGCGAAAATAAGAAAAATTTTACAAATTTTAATAAAATCCACTTATTCTCGGAAGATTTCTTGTATAATATTTTTGTTTGATATTCAAAAGCGACATTAAGGAGGATTACTAGTGCCAAGACCACTTCGCGAAATTGTTCCTGGTGGAATTTATCATGTGACGACTCGCGGAAACAACAAACAAGATATCTTTCTTGAGGAAAAAGACTACGAGAAATATTTAGCCCTTCTCCGGAAGGCAAAAGACACTTATGGATTTAAGCTTTATCTTTACGTGCTGATGACAAATCACGTTCATCTTCTTATCAGAACCTCAATGGATGAAGAAAAATCAATTGCTTTAATTATGCAGTCTTTAAATTCTACTCATACAAAGTATTTTAATTTGAAATATCAAAGAGTGGGGCATCTTTTTCAGGGACGATATTTTGGAGAACTTATTAAAAGTGACTCTCATCTTCTCGAACTTACGCGGTATATTCATTTAAATCCTGTCCGAGCCAATTTTGTTTCCAAACCTCAAGACTATCTTTACTCAAGCTATCTGATTTATGCAGGATTAAAAGATGATAAAATTATCGATTGCGATGAGATTCTTGCATTTTTTAGCAAGCGTCCTGACCTTCAGCGTAAGCGGTACATTCAATTTGTTGAGAATGGCCTTTCTCTTTCCCAGCTCAGAGTATCTCTCGGTGCCTGACACCGAGCAAGCTTGTGACCTGCGCAAACGCAAAATTTTTTACAAATTGGTGCCTGACACCAAGTAAGTTTTTGAAGTGCAGAAATAGAGAATGTTTTGCAAATTTTTAGTTTGCGTAAGTTTTTAAATAGCATTAAAGTCGTATCTTAAAGTAAAATTTTGCGTATATAAAGGTAGAAAATCCACTGGGTTTTCTACCAGACCCAGGAGGTTAAATGCACAGAGAAGATGATAGGGGTCTGGTAAAAAGAGCTAAAAACAATGATAAAGAAGCCCTTGGCCTTCTTTATGACCGTTATTTTGGCAAAGTTTATGGTTATGTTTACAACAAAGTATTTGACCAGGCGGCAGCAGAAGACATAGCTTCGCATGCTTTTTTAAGGGTTTTAGAAACCTTTGACAGGTTTGATGAAAAAAGGACTAGTTTTATCTCGTGGGTGCTTTGTATCGCTCATAATTTGGTAATTGATTATTTCAGGAAGAGTGCAAAATTACCAACGGCGTCACTTGAAAGTGGAATAGAAAAGATTTCACAAAGGGCAAACGATGACCCGGTAGAGTTTGTCTTAAACGGGATAGCAAATCGGGAGTTAAAAAAGGTTCTTTCTTACTTGACTGTTGAACAGCAGCAGGTAATATTTTTAAAGTTTGGCTTGGGGTTGTCCAATAAGGAAATTGGAGAGGTAATTAAAAAGAAAAGGGGGGCAGTTAAAGCTCTTATTTTTAGAGCTTTAAAGATGCTTCAGAGGTTATTAGATGAAAAGAGTTTTTAAGACTTTAGAAAAGTGCATAGATTTAATTGCGCGCAACGAAGCAAAAGCTGAGGAGTGTTTAAATAATTATCCTTCGCTTGCTGATTATGCGGCTGTTTTAAACACGGCAGCTTTTCTTTCTCAGTCAATTGAGCTTGCTGTGCCTTCGCCTGAAGTTTTTGAGAGAAGCAAGAAGAAATTTTTAGGAGCGGCGAAAGCAGAACCTGCCTTGCAAGTTACGAAAAAGCGAGCTCAAGCAAAAGTTCATTTTTTACATGCTCCATTAAGAAAGATTTTAACACGGGCGGCGGCTACTTTAGTTGCTTTTTCCATGCTTGGGGGAAGTGTGGTGGTTGCCTCAGCTCACAGTCTTCCTGATAGCCCGCTTTATTCTGTTAAATTAACTGTTGAAAAGGTTCAGCTTGTTTTAAAAACAAGCAATTATTCAAAAGCTCAGTTTTATTTAAATCTTGCCGAAAAACGTCTTGAAGAAGCACAAAAATTAGCAAAAGACGGTGACAGCAAAGGCTTAAAAGATTGCCTAAAAGCCATGACAGACAATCTTGATGAGGCACGAAAAGCTGCTAATTTACTAAATCCCAAAGAAAAAAGGGAGATTCTTACTCAGATTATTAAATTCTGCGAAAGAAAGGAAAAGACTTTTGAGGTTCTTGCTCTTAAGGCTTCTCCTGAGATAAAAAACATTATTGGGAAAGCGTTAGGGATATGCAATGAGGCAAGGGTAGCGGTTAAGGTTACTACCTCTAAGAGCGAGAAGCCGCTTACAGAAACAGACTCTTTAACGGAGACACCTCAAACTGTGGAGGAAACAACTAAAACTCCTGAAGGGTTGAGCGAAATAACGGTTAATTTCCCCGTCTTTAGTCCTAACGGAGATAAAGTAAAAGATAATATTTCGATAACTGTCAGGGCGGATGTAGGCCAGAATCTTATGGCTGATATTTTTGATTTAAAAGGCAATTTAATTAAATTTAATCTTGTTTTAAAAGAAAGCTCAACCAAACAGGGCAGATATACCACCACCTGGGGCGGCGAAAACAATCAGGGGGAAATCGTCTCCGATGGTTTCTATCTAATCAAAGTTAAGGTAGCAAAAAGCAGTCTTTATGGCTCGCTTGAGACAAAAGTTGAAGTTGACTTAACCCCACCCGAGAAACCAATCTTAATTTCGCCCGCTGAGGGGTGGGTTTCAAAATTAGTAATGGCAAGATTTACCTGGGATTCTTCAACTGATGCCTGTCTGTTTGTGCTGGAATATTCGCGGGATGAGGACTTTTCTTCAGATAAAACTACAGTTGTTTCAGATTTAAATATGAAGGAGTACTTCATCATGTCGGATCCTTATCTTTCCGAAGGAGTCTGGTTCTGGCGGGTAAAAGCAATTGATAAGGTTGGAAATACCAGCGCTTACTCAGAAGTCAGGTCTTTCTCGGTCGCAATTGAAAGTTAGTTTTTCTAAGAGTCTTCGTTTTTCTTCTTCGTTTTCTCTGTCTCCTTAGCTCTTTCTCATTGGTTTACTTTTTTTAAATTTAGCCGATAATAAAAAAGATGGGCAAGAAGATAAAAAGAGTTTCTGGATTAAAATTTGTTGCACTTATTATCTTAGTATCTCTGCTTATTAATGGGTTTTTCCCCGCCGGCAGCAGTTTAGCTTCGGCTTTTCTTCAGTCTCCTTGCGAAGTTTTAGTGGGATTTAAAACTTCTCTTGCCGAATATGAAGAAGAAAACTTTTATCAGAAATATAATTTGAAGAAAACAGGGGAGATTAAAGCATTAAATGTAATTAAGGCAAATGCTTCTAATAATTCGATTTTAGAAGAGATTAAAAATGATTCTCGCGTTAAATTTGTTGAAGTTAACCAATCTTTTAAAGCGTGCCTTACGCCGAACGACCCGTATTTTGCCTTGCAATGGTCACTTAATAAAATTGGTTTGCCAGAAGCCTGGGAAGCCGAGAAGGGCACAAGTAATTCTGTCACGGTTGCTGTTCTTGATACAGGCGTTTATGCTGCTCATCCTGATTTAGCCGGAAAAGTAGTAGCCGGTTATGACTTTGTTAATCTTGACACTGACCCTTCCGATGACGATGGGCACGGAACGGCTGTGGCAAGCATTGTGGCGGCAGTTACCAACAATGCTAAGGGGATAGCAGGAATTTCCTGGGGAGCAAAAATAATGCCGATTAAAGTTTTAAATGGGTCAGGCTACTCCTCAGGATACGCTGTTTCAAAAGGGATTATTTACGCTGTAGACGGCGGAGCGAAAGTTATTAATATGAGTTTTGGGGGCTCTGATTACTCTACTACCATCAACGCGGCTATAAGTTACGCTAAAACTAAAGGTTGTTTACTGGCGGCAGCAGCAGGAAATTTATTTAATGGAGCTCTACCTGGAATTTCTTATCCGGCGGCATACGATGGGGTGCTGGCTGTCTCTGCCACTAACGAAAGTGATTTAATAGCTTCATGGTCAAACTATGGAGATTTTGTGGATTTAGCGGCGCCTGGCAACAATATATTGGCTGCTTATCCCCCTGCTTTTGTTCTTAATCCTTCTGACCCATATGTCTATGTTTATGGAACTTCTGCGGCGGCTCCGCATGTTTCAGGTTTGGCGGCTCTTTTGTGGAGCAAGTATCCTTATCTTACCGCAACTCAGGTGGAAGATGCTTTAATCAGGTGGGCAGACGATCTGGGTGCGAGTGGTTTTGATGTGGAATACGGTTGGGGAAGAGTTAACGGGGCTAATCTTTTTAAAGTGGAAAGAGTCTACGGTAACACCCGATATGGAACGAGTGTTGCTCTCTCAAAACGCGGCTGGACAAATTCTTATTATGCAGTGATTGCTTCAGGCGAAAACTTTCCTGATGCATTGGCTGGAAGCAGTTTGGCGGGAAAATATAATTGTCCGCTTCTTTTAACCCCTCAAAGCTTGCTTTCTTCGGAAGCTCTAAATGAAATTTTAAGGTTAGGGGTAAGTCAGGTGTTCGTTTTAGGTGGAACGGGAGCAGTTTCTCAAAATGTGGTAAGCTCGCTTCAAAGCAGAGGTATTTCTGTGACAAGAATTTACGGTCAGGATAGGTATGAAACAGCGGTAGCCATAGCGAGAGAGGTTGGCTCCGCTGGCACAGCCATTGTGGCAACAGGAGAAAATTTTCCTGATGCATTAGCTGCTTCCAGTCTTTCTTTTACTCAGAAAATTCCAATCTTGTTAGTGAAAAAAGATTCGGTACCTTCTTCTGTCTCACAGGCGCTGGTTGATTTGGGGGTATCAAAAACGATAGTTTTAGGAGGTCAAACGGTTATATCAAACGAAGTGGAGTCACAACTTCCTTCGCCGACAAGAATCTATGGAATTGACCGTTACGAAACATCTGCTCTTTTAGCCAACTATGCTTATTCCAATTACGGACTTTTGTGGAATTCTCTCTTAATTGCCACAGGAAGTAATTTTCCTGATGCTTTAAGCGGCGGTTCTTTAGCAGGGAAAAATAGAGCTGTTCTTCTTCTTACTTCACCCAGTTCGCTTTCAAGTCCAACCTATTCTTCTCTTTCCGCAAATAGATTTAGCGTGCTTAAATCTTTTATTTCAGGTGGGCCGGGGGCTATTTCGGAAAACACCAAAGTAGAAATTGACCACACCATAATTGGCAAGTAATCTGATATAATCTTTTTTGTTAAAAAATAAGAGAAGGGTAATGAATGTTTAAGAGTTATCGGGGAAAACATAGAATCTTATCTGAAAAGAGTTTAGTTTATCAGGGTGTTGTTAAAGCATCTGTCCGCAAAAAAAGAAGAGGAGTTAAAATCTTCTTTTTTGTCCTTTTAATCTCTCTTTTTCTTGTTGGCTCTGTTTTTGGTTACTTTAAGTATGTGGAAGGAAAGATGCAATTTAATAAAGAAGAGCTTAAGAAAATTCGTGAGGTTACCAAAAAAAGAGAAAAAAAAGAAAATGTAAATATCTTAGTTTTAGGAAGCGATTCAAGAGGCGAATCAGGGGCACGGTCAGATACAATTATATTTTTAAGGCTAAATCCTGAGAAGCAAATGGCTTATCTTGTTTCTATCCCGCGTGATTCTCGTGTAAGCATTCCTGAACACGGAGTTAGAAAAATTAATGCCGCTTACTCGTTAGGTGGTCCTTCGCTGGCAATTAAGACGGTGCAAAATCTTCTGGGTCTTCCCATTCATCACTATATAGAAGTTGATTTTCAGGGTTTTAAGCATCTGGTTGATACCATTGGAGGAGTTTGGGTAAATGTGGAAAAACCCATTAGAGACCATTTTGACGGGAAATCGCAAGTGCTTAAATCAGGCTACCAAAAACTAAATGGCACACAAGCTCTTATTTATGTGCGCACCCGAAAAGACCCAACAGGCGATTTTGCCCGCATGGAAAGGCAGCAAAATTTTTTAAAGGCGCTTTTAAAGGAAGTTTGTCAGCTTAAAAGCACTTTTAAAATACCAAAGCTTGTTTCAGTTATTTCAGAGCACATTAAAACTGATATGTCTTTGTCTCAAATGATTTCTCTGGCGAATGAGTTTCGCAACATAAATGAGGAGAAGCTGGAAACGGTTACTTTGCCTGGTGAGTCACGAATGATAAATGGAGCAAGCTATGTTATTCTTGATGGTCTTGAGCTTGAGCGGATTGTCTATTGCCTGAAGAATAACCTTTCTTTTGAAGAGGGTGGCGAGAAGATTTCAAACTCAGATATTAAAGTGAAAGTTTTAAATGGTTGTGGAGTAGCCGGTATCGCGACAAAATATGCGGATGAGTTAACCAGAAAAGGTTTTGTGGTTGTGGAAACAGGAAATGCTTTAAGAATGGATTATAAGACTACTGCAATTTTGTATGCTAAAGATAATTACAAGAAAGCAAGAAGACTTTCCGCTTATTTTCCAGGTTGCGATTTGGTTGAGTTAGAAGTGTTTGATCCCTTTGTTGATTGCGTGATAATTATTGGTTCCGATTATGGAAGGCAAATATCGACTAAATCTGTTACACCTGAAACAACCACAACGGTTGAAGCAACTGCAACGCCTGAAACGACTACAACAGCTCCTGTTAGTGAAGAAACAACAGAAACACCTTGAAAAGCAGGGTAAAGTTAAATGAAAAGTTGAAAATGAAAAATGAAAAATGATAAAGGAAAATTTAAAACAACTGACGACTTATTTCTGTATCTATTGATGGCAGGTGAGTAATGAGGGTTTTATTAATTTCGAATATGTATCCGTCTAAAGAAACACCTAATTTTGGCGTTTTTGTTAAAGAGCAGGTAGATGTACTAAAACAAAAAGGCGTTAATTTCACTTTAGTTGTCAATACAATTAAAAAGGGTGGCTGGGTATCACCCTTTAAATATTTGCTTCTTCTTTTAAAGACAATTAAGGCAAGTTTTTATGATTTTGACCTGATTCACTTTCATTATCTTTTCCCTGATGGGGTGCTTGCTCTAATTCCTTATTTTTTCAAGCGAAAACCAATTATTGCTACGGTGCATGGAAGCGATGTTAATTTGGTGACGAAAGTTGGCTGGATAAGATATTTAACTTTAATTACCCTTAAATATACAGGCGCTCTAATTTGTGTAAGTCAAGATTTAGCCAGTGAGCTGCAAAGAATTTTAGAGGCGGACAGTTCTCTTAAAAAGTTGATTAAGGAAATAAGGGTAATTGACTGCGGTGTTGACACTGATATTTTCCTGCCTGTCGGCAGACACGGTAAGCCGGGAGATAAGCGCTATTTGCGAAATCTTCTTGGTTTGCCTCTTTCAAAAAAGATTCTTCTTTATATAGGAAACCTTGTTCCCCACAAAGGGGTTGATTTTTTAATAAGTATGCTTCCTGAAATTGTTAAAAAACATCCCGAGGTTTATATGGTGATAGTGGGAGATGGTCCTTTAGGTAAAGATTTGATGAAGGAGGTTGTGGCATTAAATCTGGAGGATTATGTGAGATTTGAGGAAGCCAAACCGCACTGGCAAATACCTCGCTGGATAGGAGCGGCTGATGTTTTTGTTCTTCCTTCAGAGCGGGAAGGTTTTGGACTGGTAGCGCTTGAGGCGATGGCTTGCGAGGTTCCTGTAATTGCTTCAAAAGTTGGGGGTCTTGTTGAGTTTATAGAAAATGGTAAGGATGGTTTTTTGGTAGAGCTGAAAAACAAGAAGGCTTTCATTGAAAAAATCGATTATTTGCTCACCGATAATTCTGCCTATAAACGTATTTCTAAAGCTGCCAGAGAAAAGGCTTTAATGTATGATATAAATATTAAAACTGAAAAAATAAAAGAAATTTACGAAAAAGTTAGAAGGAAAGAGTTGGTCAAGTGATTTATGAAAATTTTAGTAACAGGCGGAGCAGGTTTTATCGGCTCGCATCTGGTGGATAAGTTAATTGAAAGAGGCAACGAGGTAGTCATTATTGATGACTTATCCAGCGGTAAAGAAAAAAACATAAATCCTAAAGCAATCGTTTATGAGATTGATATTTGCTCGGAACATGTTCAAGATATTTTTGCCAGGGAGGAACCAGAAGCTGTTTTTCATCTGGCGGCTCAAACATCAGTAGAAAAGTCTCTAAATAACCCTGCTCATGATACTAAAGTTAATATTTCAGGGACGGTTAATTTGCTTAAAAATTCACAAAAGCATAAAGTTGGGCAATTTATTTTTGTCTCGTCGGCGGCGGTTTATGGAGAGCCTTCAGATTTTCCTGTTAAAGAAAGTTTTTTTCTCAAGCCCATTTCCCCTTATGGATTAAGCAAGAAAGTGGCAGAGGAATATGTGACCTTTTTTGGTAATAATTATTCATTGCCTTACACGATTTTGCGTTACGGTAATGTTTATGGACCAAGACAGGACCCAACAGGAGAAGCTGGTGTGATTGCCATTTTTATCAGCAAAATGCTCCAGGACGAACAGGTCATTATCTATGGAGGCGGGGAGCAGATTAGAGATTTTATCTATGTTGATGATGTGGTTAAGGCAAGCATTTTAGCTTTAGATAAAGGAAGAAACGGTGTTTTTAATATTGCTTCAGGTATTAAAGTTTCTATAAATGACCTTTACGAAATTTTGAGAATGAAGTTATCTGTAGATGCTTTTCCAGTTTATGACGAAAGACGAAAGGGAGATATTGATAAAATGCTTTTAGATGTCTCAAGAGCGAAAGAGATGCTTGGCTGGTCGGCTAAAGTAGGTTTAGAGGAGGGCTTGGACAAAACCATAGAATATTTTAGAAAGGTGTAGGTAAAGTTGATCTACTTGGAGGTGAACTTATGGACTATATGGAACCAATGGAGACAAAGATTAATTTTAAAAGCGGAGAAATTTTTCCTTGTGACAATAAGATTGTTCGGAAATTAAGCGAAATGAAAAATATGTTTTCAGACAAAGCAGCTTATGAAAAAGAGCTTTCCTTAAAAGACAGAATAGTTTATGAGGTTTTCGAAAGGAAGGTTCCCCACCAAACCGGTCAACTTGTTCATTCGACTACAGTAATTTATCCTGGAAAAGTTAGCAATGAGTATTATATGACTAAAGGGCACTTTCACGAGATTGAAGACCGCTCTGAACTTTATTTTTGCTTGAATGGGGAAGGATATGTGGTTATGCAAACTAAAGAAGGCGAATTTTCCTCTATTCGCATGACCGCTGGGGTGGTTGCCTATATTCCTCCTTACTGGGCGCACCGTACTATTAACACAGGCAAGGATAAGTTTGTCTTTTTTACAGTTTATCCTGCTGATGCCGGGCATAATTACGGTGCTATTGAAAAGACAGGTTTTCCGAATCTGGTGGTGGAAAAAGACGGTCAGCCTACCATAGTTAATAATTCAGGGTGGCAAAAGGAGTAAAAATGGACCCGGTTGAGCAATTTAAGGAATCAATTAAGGAAACAACGCGCTACATTAAAGAAAAAATCGATACAGAGCCTCAAATTGCTATGGTTTTAGGCTCTGGACTTGGCGCTCTGGCTGATGAAATTGAAAAAAAGAAGGTTATTCCTTATGTGGATATTCCTAATTTTCCCATACCGATGGCGCCTGGACACGCAGGTAATTTAGTAATCGGAGAATTAGAGGGTAAAAATGTAGTTGCCATGCAAGGGCGCTTTCATTTTTATGAGGGTTACACAATGAAGGGAATAACCTTTCCAATCAGGGTTTTTAAATCGCTTGGGGCAAATATTCTTATTGTTACCAATGCGGCGGGGGGCTTAAGTCGATTCTTTAAAGAAGGCGATTTAATGGTCATCACTGACCAAATCAATTTGATGGGAACTAATCCGCTAATTGGTCCTACTGATGAAGAATTAGGTCTCCGGTTTTTAGATATGTCTCAAGCTTATGACGAGGGACTTATTTACTTAGCCCAGCAGGCGGCAAAAGAAAATGGCATTAAGTTAAAGAAAGGGGTTTATGTTGGTTTGATAGGACCTGCTTTTGAGACACCTGCAGAGGTTCGTTTTTTAACTCGGATAGGAGCCGATGCTGTAGGTATGTCCACTGTTCCCGAAGTAATTGTAGCGCGGCATGTCAATTTCAGGGTTTTGGGAATTTCTTGTATTACTAATTTGATTTTTAAAAAGCCGACTGTTTTTCCAAAACATGAAGCACTGCATGAAGAGGTTTTGGCTGTGGCAGAAAAATCAGCGGAAAAATTAAAAAAGTTGGTTAGAGGAGTATTGGCAAAACTTTAATTGGGAGGGATTTAGTTGGATTTTGAAGTGAAGGATGTAAATCTTGCCCGGGAAGGTATCTTAAGGATAGAGTGGGCGGAAAGACAGATGCCTGTTTTGAGGATTATTAAAGAAAGGTTTTCAAAAGAAAAGCCTCTTCGGGGAGTCAAAGTTTCTGCGTGCCTTCATGTTACTACTGAAACAGCTAATTTAATGAGGACACTTAAAAGCGGGGGTGCTGAGGTAGTTCTTTGCGCGTCCAATCCCTTAAGCACTCAGGACAACGTCGCTTCTTCTTTAGTTAAAGATTTTGAAATCCCGGTCTTTGCTATTAAAGGAGAGGATAACGAAACTTATTATAAACATATAAATAAGGCGCTTGATTTTCATCCTCAAATTACGATGGATGACGGTGCCGATCTAATTTCAACTCTTCATTCAACTCGTCAGAGTCAGGCAAGTGGAGTAATTGGCGGCACAGAAGAAACAACCACAGGAGTTATCAGATTAAAAAGTATGGCTGAGAAAGAAGTTCTTCTTTTCCCGGTTGTTGCTGTTAATGACGCAAAGACAAAACATCTTTTTGATAATCGTTACGGAACAGGTCAAAGTACAATAGATGGTATTTTAAGAGCAACCAATGTTCTTCTGGCCGGGAAGACTTTTGTAATTTTTGGTTATGGTTGGTGCGGCAAAGGTGTGGCTTTAAGGGCTCATGGCATGGGGGCAAAAGTAGTTATTGTTGAGGCTGATGCTCTAAAAGCCTTGGAAGCAGTAATGGACGGCTATCAGGTGATGGCTTCACTTGAAGCAGCTAAGATAGGAGATATTTTTGTTACAGTTACGGGCAACATTCACGTCATTGACGAGAAGCATTTTCAAGTAATGAAAGATGGGGCAATTTTAGCCAATAGTGGACATTTTGATGTAGAAATAAATATCCCATGTCTTGAAACTTTATCTAAAGAAAAAAGAAGAATTAAAGAATGTGTTGATGAGTATGTTTTGAAAGACGGGCGACGAATTTATCTATTAGGCGAAGGCAGATTAATAAATTTAGCTGCTGCCGAGGGGCATCCTGCCAGTGTTATGGATATGAGTTTTGCCAATCAGGCTCTTTCGGTTGAATTTTTAGTTAAAGAGGGCGCCTCACTGGCAAAAAAAGTTTATTCTGTTCCTGGAGAAATTGACTCTAAAATTGCTTATTTAAAACTTTCTTCCATGGGAGTTAAGATAGACGCGCTTACCAATGAACAGAAAAGATATCTGGTTTCCTGGGAAATAGGCACATAGTAGCTGATGGCTGGAAGCTAATAACTGTCAACTGCTAACCAAATTAGACTGGGGGTTGATTAAATGACTAAGGGGTATTCCAAGGATTATCGAAGGGAAATGATAGAAGCAGGAAAACATCTCTACGCAGAGGGTTTGGTTAGCGGAACAGCAGGTAATCTTAGTTGTCGTTTAGGAAAAGACAGGTTTTTAATAACTGCTACTAACACATGCATAGGAAGGCTAAAGCCCGATGACCTCGTAGTTGTCAATGCCAAAGGTGAAATTATTGAAGACAATCCATCAGGTGCTCAGCCTTCATCTGAAATAGGAACTCATTTAGTCATTTATGAGGTTCGTTCCGATGTTAATTCTGTTGCCCACACCCACTCGCTTTATGCTTCTGCTTTAGCATACGCAAAAATTCACTTAAAGCCGGTTAACCCTGAAAGTTTTTATATTCTGGGCGATATCCCGATTGTTCCATATTATAAGTTTGGTTCAAAAGAATTAGCTCAGGCAGTTAAGGAGCGGATTGGAAATTTTAAAGCGCTGTTACTTCAGGAACATGGGGTTCTTGCCGCAGGCAAAGATTTATGGGATGCTGTTTTTACGGCGGAGCTCGTTGAGGAAGTGGCTAAGATAAGTTATCTGGTTGAGCTGTTAGAAAGAGTAAAGGGCTAACGGTGTTCACAACAAGACAAGCAAGGACTCAAATCTTATTAGTAGTTGGAATTAGAGAAAAGCCATAAGATGTTTAAAACAATTGAATGGTTTGATGGAAAAGTAAGGATTATAGACCAGTCTAAACTTCCATTTGAGGAAGTTTATTTAGTTTTTGAGAATTATCAGGATTTAGCTGAAGCAATTAAAACAATGAAAATTCGAGGGGCGCCAGCCATTGGAGTGGCGGCTGCTTTCGGGGTAGCTCTCGGCGCAAAAGCTTCTCATGCCACGCAAACTTCTTCCTTATTAGACGAGATTAATCACATTTCTGAAGTTTTAGCTCAAACTCGTCCGACGGCAATTAATCTTTTCTGGGCGCTTAAGCGAATGAAAGAAGTAGCTTCAACTCATGCTTGTCTTAAAGTAGATGATTTAAAAAGAGTTCTGGAAGAAGAGGCTTTGAAAATTGCTCGCAAAGATGCTGAAATAAATCGTAAGATTGGTGAAATTGGAAAGAACTTAATTAACGACGGGGATAGCATCCTTACGCACTGCAATGCAGGCGCTTTAGCCACTGTTGAGTACGGCACAGCTTTGGGTGTTATCCGCGCTGCTTTTGAAGAGGGAAAACACATTCAGGTTTATGCTACCGAGACTCGTCCTCTTTTACAGGGTGCTCGTCTGACTATGTGGGAGTTGATGAAGGAAGGCATTCCCTCGACCTTAATTGTCGATTCTCTGGCAGGTTTTTTAATGAGGAAAGACAAAATTAACAAGGTGATGGTTGGAGCTGATAGAATAGCGGCTAATGGTGATTCGGCTAATAAAGTAGGAACTTATAGTTTGGCGGTTTTAGCGAAAGAAAACAATCTTCCTTTTTACATAGTCGCTCCCACTTCGACAATTGATTTAAGCATCTCATCAGGAGAAAAAATACCAATTGAAGAAAGAGGGGTTAAAGAGGTAACTCAAATATCAGGCGTTAAGATTGCCGCTGATGGAACAAATGTTTTAAATTTAGCTTTTGATGTCACTGATGCAAAATATATCTCGGCAATCATTACAGAAAAGGGCATTTTATATCCTCCCTATTTAAAATCTTTAGCTAAATTAAGGAAATATTTATAGCTCCGATAAAGTTGATTTATTCTCCGTTTAGTTTAAAAATTTAGCCACTCGGTAAAAATTTCTTGACCTTAAAATTTCTCTTTATATAATCTAATTTATACTTTGTCATTAAATTTATTCAGGGGAAACTTAAATGAAAACAATGATTCTTGCGGCGGGTTTAGGTACTCGACTTCGTCCGTTAACTGAGGAAATACCAAAACCAATGGTTCCCATCGTTAACACTCCTGTTTCTGAACACATTCTAAAACTTCTTGCCAGCCATGGTTTTAAAGATATTCTTATGAACATTCATTACTACAGTGATACAATCACCAATTATTTTCAAACGGGCTCTAAGTGGGGATTAAATATTCTATATTCCTTTGAAGAAAGTTTGCTTGGAACGGCCGGGGGTGTTAAGAAAGCGCGGGCATTCTTTGGAGATGAGACTTTTTTGGTTATTTGCGGCGATGTCCTAACGGATATGGATTTAAATGAATTAGTTGATTTTCATAAAAGAAAAAATTCAAAAGCGACGATTGTTTTAACTGAGGTGGAAAATCCTTCTAAATATGGGATAGTAATAACTGATAAGAACGATAAAATTGTGGAATTTCAGGAAAAACCTTTTCTCGATGAAGCCAGGAGCAGAGTAGCCAATAGTGGGATTTATGTGCTCGAGCCTGAAATTTTTGATTTAATCCCTGAAAGTCAATTCTTCGATTTTGGAAGGCATCTTTTTCCTCTTCTTGCTAAAGAAGGTGTTCCTTTTTATGGTTTTTGTCATGATTATTACTGGAATGATGTGGGAGAATTAGACGAATACAGAAAAGGTAATTTCGATGCATTGATGGGTAAAGTGAAAGTAGATATTCCTGGTACCCTTGTGTCAAAAGGAATTTGGGTGGGCAAAGGATGCATTATTGAAGAAGGGGTGACTCTTTCTCCACCAATATGCATTGGCGATAATTGTGTAATTAAGAGAAATGCCAAGCTGTTTGGTCCCTTAGTAATTGGTAATGAGACGGTGGTAGGCGAAGGAGCGGTTTTCTATAAAGGGATAAAGTGGAACAATGGTTACATCGGTCGCGATGCCACTATTCTTGGCGGTATCATTGGGGCTAGTGCGGAAATAGGTGAAAGAGCGGTAATTAAAGAAGCCGTTTTAGGTGATAAATGTGTGATTGGCGGAGGAAGTGTTATTCATCCCAGTGTGAAAATTGCCTCACATTGTGTTATTGATGATTATTCAGAGATTAAAGAAGAATAGAGATTAGACTTTCGTCCCTCGATTCTCGAAACTCGCCTGTCATCAGTTAACAGTTGACAGCAGTTCCAAATGAAAAAATAAAACTGTAAAACTAAAATAAGAAGTTCTTAAAACTTAAAGTCTTTAAAACATTTTTTATTTTTACATTATCGTTTTTAATTCTTCATTCTCCATTTTTCATTAACTTACCCGTTACCCTTAAGTTTTACAATTTACAATTTACAATTTACAATTTAAATTTAACGGTTTTAGAAAAGGGAAAAGATGATTGCTTTAGTAAATATTGTTTTGTCTCTGGTGATTTTAATTTCTCTTGGCTATCTCGCCAAAGTTTTTGGTTTACTTAAATCCCAGGATGCCGCTACCTTAAACAAGGTCATAATTTATCTTACTTTGCCTGCTCTCATTTTTGAAAAGGTAGTTGCCTCTGATGTTTCATTTGCGTATTTTAAAATACCACTAATTGCTCTGGTCTTAATGAGTGCCTGTATGGGGCTGGCTTATTTTTTTGGGAAACTGCTTTCTCTTAAACCAGAAACTCTCGGAGCTTTTTTGCTGGCTGCTTCAGTTGGCAATACAGGTTATTTAGGTTATCCGTTGAGTTTAGCTCTTTTTAAAGAAGCGCACTTTGCGAAAGCTTTATTTTATGACCTTTTTGGGACGGTTCTTTTTGTTTTCACAGTTGGGCTTTATATTGCCGAGATTTACGGAAAAGAAAAGCAAAAAGTAAACAAATTTAAAGAAATAGTTACTTTTCCTCCACTTTTAGCTTTGCTGGCAGGTTTAAGCTTACGCAATGTGTCTTTGCCTGATTTTTACTTGAGGTGTCTTGAATATTTGGGACCTGCCACCATACCTTTAATTATGTTTTCTATTGGTCTTACGCTTAACCTCGGTGAAGTTAAGAAATATAAAACCACTCTCTTACTGGTCAGTTTAATTAAGCTTGTTTTCTCTCCTCTTTTGGCTTTAGTTTTAGGGCGTCTTATCCTGACAGACATTACTTCTCTTAAAATTTTAGTTCTTGAGGCTTCTATGCCTACTGTTTTATTGTCTTTAGTCATTGGTCTTAAATATAAGCTCGACACAAATTTTCTTTCTACAGTAATTTTGGTGACCACATTATTAAGTATGCTAACAATACCGATGTGGCAGCTAATGATTACGTAACAGAAGGGTAAAGGGTAAGGGGAAATGAAGAATGGAAAATGAAAAGTGAAGAGTTAAGAGTTAAAAGTTAAAAGTTAAAAGTGGAAAACTAAAAATAGGAAATAAGAAAGGTTTAAAAGCTTTTAAATTTTACATTTTAGTTTTACATTTTTATTTCTACATTTTTAATTAATTTTTACTGTTAACTGGCTGCCGACGGCGCTGTCAGCGAGCTGTTAATGTCAACCGTGGGAGTGAGATATGTTAAGAGATATTTTTCTGGGTTTGCTGGATTTAATTTGTCCGCTTTCCTGTGCCGTTTGCGGTAATTTTTCAGAAACTCCTCTTTGCAGTATTTGTTTTACCTCTCTTCAAAAAGCTGTGTCTCCTTTATGTGATAAGTGTGGAAAGCCCTGCGCAGTAAGGGTAGAGTCCTGTCGCGACTGCAAAGGTAAGAAATTTTACTTTTCTTATGCCCGTTCAGCTGGTCTTTATGAAGGGAGTTTCAAGGAGGCCATTTATGCTTTTAAGTTTAGAAATTATAAAAGTTTAGCCCCTCTTTTTGCTCATCTTATGGTTGAAAGATTTAATTTTGAGGTTAATGAAGTTGATTTAGTTACATATGTACCTTTGACTCAAGAAAAAGAGATGAAACGGGGATACAATCAAGCCGAGCTTTTAGCAGTTGAAGTGGCTAAATTGCTCAATAAGCCACTGATTAAAACCTTAAATCAAATGAAGACAACTGAAGATCAAAGCAAACTCAAACCAGTTGAGCGCAAGAAAAATGTCAGAGGCGCTTATCAGATTGCCTCACGTGAGCTTGTTCAGGGTAAATCTTTACTTCTCATAGATGATGTTTTTACTACAGGAGCCACTTCAAACGAGTGCTCTAAAGCTTTAGCTTTTGCCGGGGCTGAAGAGGTTATGGTTTTAACTGTGGTTCGAGCAAGCGACTTTTAGATTTTGAAAATTTTTTTTAAAAAGTGCTTAAGATTTTTAAGATATTTGCCGATTTATTGTATTAAAGGTGAAATATGAAGGAAAAGGATTTGTCTGAAAAAAAGGGTTATATATTTGAGGAAAGGGGCGCTCTTGCAGACCAAGCGAGAGCGCAAAGTTTTAAGATGAATGTTGATTCTTTAAAAAGATTGGAAGAAATAAAAACCCAGCTTTTAAATGGCACTTACGAAGTTCCTCTTTCTGATGTGGCGGAACGGCTTATCTCCCGTTTGTTTTTATTTGAAGAAGATATTTCTTAGTTTCTTTGGTTTTTTCCTAAAACTATTACTTCGAGTTAGATTGGAGTATAATTTTTCTGAGGTTTTTGCTTAGGTCTGTGGTTGCCCCTCCCCGATATTCATCGGGGAGGGAAGTCCAGGCTAGCTGCAGGCGAAAGGACCTACGTAACCCCCCGATGTTCATCGGGGGGGAGCATGGTGCAGTTTAGGTGTAAGTCCCCCGATGTCCATCGGGGGCGAGTGTAGGGTCAAAGACCAGGTCAGCTGAGCAAAAACCTTTTTTCTATTTAGCTCACCTTCTGGTATTTTTGCGGTCTTAGCTTACCTTTTGTATCTTATTTGTAGTCTTAATTCCCCTTATCTTGCTTCCTATTAGGCTAATTTTAGGTTGTACTCATTGCTGTGAACGAAACCATTGCATAACTAAGAGTATTACCAGAAGAATAATTGAGTAAATTATAGACAGGGTATATTTTTTATGCTATTATTTAGTAGCTCGAAAATCGAGTAGTATTTTATTTTATGTTAGGAGGTTAGGTAGTTGAAAGGAAGAGTTAAATGGTTTAGCGCTCCGAAAGGCTATGGCTTTATTGAGCGCGAGGACGGTGGAGATGTGTTTGTGCATTTTTCTGCCGTTGAAGGAGATGGTTACAAATCTTTAGAGGAGGGACAGGAAGTCGAGTTTGAAATTACAGAAGGCGAACGCGGTGCTCAAGCCACTAATGTACGCAGGGTTGGATAAAGTTTGCCTTTTAAATTAAATACTCTAAATAAGCTCTGTGCGTTTAAACACAGGGCTTATTTGTTTTTTTGACAAAGTCTCGAAATTTTTAGCAAAATCGGTTATTATTTACACAAAGAAAAATAACGGGAGTGGATATGCAGATTATTGTCAAAGGGAATAATATTGAAGTCACGGAGGCGCTTCGCAAGTACGCAGAGGAGAAAGTATCTCGGATAATTAGACATTTTGATCACATTACCCATATTGAAATAGAGTTTACGGTGGTAAAAAATCCGAGTGTAACCAATAATCAAACTGTTGAGGTGTTGCTGTTTGCCAAAAGAGCAGTAATCAAAGCCCAAGAATCTTCAAATGATATGTACGCTTCTTTAGATAAAGCTATTGATAAGTTAGATAGACAGATTAAGAAATATAAAGGAAAATTTTATACCAGCGGGCACAAACATATGTCAGACATAGCTGACCTTACAATGACTTTGCCTTTAGCTGAAGAGTTGAAAATTGTAAAAAGAAAAAAATTTGAGATTAAACCAATGATGCCTGATGAAGCAGTTTTGCAAATGGACCTTCTCGGGCACAATTTTTTTGTCTTTCTAAATGCGGAGACAGAAAAGGTGAATGTGGTTTATAAACGCAAAGATAACAATTACGGTTTGATTGAGCCAGGCACGGAGATGGCTTAAACTTAATCAGGTAGCTTAAAAAAGGAATAATTTAAAAAGAAGTCGAATACACAAAAGAAAGTTAAAAATGGATGAGATATTAGATAACATTGGTAATTTCGAGCTAAAATCAATAGATTTTGAACCAGAAGAAGTCGAGGCTGAACTTTGTCGGTTAAACGATGTGAGGGCGGCACGGGTAATAATGGATGCCGGTGGTGTAGAAGAAGTTCATATTTTAGCCTCGGCGGATAGGAATCCAAAGCAATTAGCTCGAGACATCGAGTCGCTTCTTATGGCTAAATATGGTATCCCTGTGGACCACAGGAAAATAAGTGTGGCTATGGTTAGCAGGGAGGAAAGTGAAGTCCCTACTCCCGAAGTGGTTACCAGCAAAAAAGGTTTAAGGCCTAAGATTATAACTATTAATGCTGAGTCAAGTGGGATTAACGCAAAGGTAACTGTTCGGTTAGAAATGGAAGGCGAAGAATATTTGGGGGAGGCTAAGGGTCCTGCTTCACAAACAGGGCGCTTAAGATTAGTTGCTTTAGCGACTTTGGATGCGATTGGCAGATACATTCAGACATCTTGCGGGTTTGCTCTGGAAGATGTGAGCGTAGTTGCTTTAGGTAAAGAAAAAGTTGCTGTGGCTTGTATAACCTTAGTTACCCCTTTAGGCGAGCAAAGTTTCTCGGGGTCTGCTATAGTTAAGCAGAATGATAAAGATTCTGTTGTTCGAGCGGTTCTTGATGCAATTAACCGACGCTTCAGTCACTTGACAATAGCATAATTTTTGAAAAAACTATAAAGTTTTTTTCAAAACAACCGATGCCTTATATGAAGCACTTTTTAAAGCCCAAAGTTTTTGACAAATTAACTCCAAGAGTTTAAATTAATTGAAGAGTTAATCGTTTAATGGTGTTCAGGAAAAAAGTTTATTAGCGGAGCGGATTTAAGATAAGTGCTTTCTCAATTAAATTGGCATTTTTAATTATTAATTAATGAGAGAGTAAAGTCGTTAGGGGCTAACGGAGTTTTCTTATTCAAGTGAAAGCAAGAATTTTTTTAATTTTAACAACATTGGCAACACTTCTTTTAACCGGTGGTGCGTCGACAAAACTCCGTTAAAAAAGAAGGTTTTTGTATGGAAAGAAAAAGGATAAGGTTGTTTTTTAGTTTCAGGGGCTAAATAATGAAGAATTTATCTTTAAAGTTTAAAATGTACTTGGGCTTTTTGTTAATAGCGGCTTTTTCTCTTCTTGGTTTTCTCTGGTTTATTGAAAGTCGTGTTTTCTTTTTATACTGGAAGGATATTTTAATTTTTGGTTTGCTGGTTTTTCTCTCTGAGCAGTTTGCCATTGATTTACCCACCAGGGCAACTATTTCAGTCTCTGCAACAATTATTTTAGCCGCCGCTTTTTCTCTCGGACCTCTCGTCGCTGCCTTAGCGACGTTTTTTGCTGTCATAAGCTGGAATGATATAAAGGACAGGGTACCCTTATACAGGGTACTTTTTAATTTCTCCCAATTTCTTTTATCAGCTGGCTTAGCCGGTCTTGTTTATTTAAAAAGCGGCGGCTTTATCTTAATTGAGCGGGGTTTAAAATTAACTGATTTTCCTTTTATCTTTATTCCTCTTCTTCTTGCTTCAGCTACTTATTTTCTTTTAAATACGGGGCTTACCTCTTTTGCCATTGGTTTTTTGGAAGATATTTCTCCTTTAAATGTCTGGCTTTTTAATTATAAATGGATGATGCCTAACTATTTTATGCTGGCAATCCTTGCCATTGTTTTAGCTCAAGTTTATGCCGGAACAGGTGTTTTTGCTGTCGTCTTATTATTTGCTCCGCTTATTATTGCCCGCGAGACTTTTCAGGTTTTTATGAAGCAAAGGCGAGCTTATGCCGAAACAATTGCCGCTTTAGCTAAGACTCTTGAGGCAAAAGACGCCTACACCGCAGGACATTCTGAAAGAGTGTCAAAATTTGCCGAACTCGTTGCCCGAGAACTTAAATTAAGAGAAGATAGGGTTGAGTTTGTTAAATACGCAGCTTTGCTTCATGACATTGGCAAAGTAGGAATTTCTAAGAGAATTTTAAATAAACCTGGCCGTTTAACCGATGAGGAATTTGCTAAAATTCAAGAACATCCTGAAATTGGTGCCAATATTTTAAAAGAAGTTGAGTTTTTAAAAAATATAGTTCCGGGTGTTTTCCATCATCATGAGCACTATAATGGGAATGGCTATCGGGGTGGTCTTAAAGGAGAGGAAATTCCTCTTGAGGCAAGAATTATTGCGGTGGTTGACTGTTTTGATGCCATGATGTCAAATAGGCCGTATCGAAAATCTTACAGCAAAAAGGCGGTTTTAAAAGAATTAAAGTTTTGTTGCGGAACACAATTCGACGAAACGATAGTTGAAGCTTTATTTAAGGTATTAAGCGTAGAAAGGTCTGAATATCCTTTAATTGAAACAGATGAAAAGGTGAAAGAAGAAAATGAAGAAAAATAAGATAAACTTGGTTAAATTTTTAATCATTTTTCTGGGGCTCATTTTCTTTTTCGTTTTTCTTTCCGAGTTTTCTTTTAAATATCTAGGAGAAACCCTCTTTTTTGCTTTATGTATCGGAATAGCTGAATACTACAATGTTTTACTATCTCAAGGTGGCTCGATTTCTGTGGCAGCGGCGCCCATAATGGCGGCAATTTTTATTCTTCCCTTACCCAATGCGGTGGCGGCGACCTTTTTCGGTTTTTTAGGGATGGCTATCTACAAGGGAATTAGATTCAAATCAGTCAAGAACGAACTTGTTTCTTTGGCTCAGGGAGTGATTATTGTTTGCCTAACAGGTCTTGTTTTTCGTTTTTTTGGTGGAAGCGAGGAGACTATTAATTTAGTTTCAACCATTCGTCGTCTGGAAATTCCTCCAAAGGAAGTTCTTCTGGCATTTATTCCCATTTTAAGCTCTTTTGTCTTTTATTTCTTAGTCGATATAAGCTTTAGTCAGTTGCTTTTTAGCTTTGAGAAAGGAACACCTTTTATTTATGCCTGGTTGGGAGCGGTTGGTCTTTTAGGTCAAATTTACATTGCTTTTTTTGCTTCGAGCCTTTTAATTTCTCTTCTTTTTCATTCGGTAAGTTACTGGAGCATTTTCTTGTTTGTGCTTCCACTTTTTGTGGTTAGGTATTCGTTTAAGCTTTATATGGGAATCAAAGAAACCTATTGGGATACTATAAAAGCTTTAGCAAAAGCCGTTGAAGTTCAGGATAAGAAAAGAATGGGTCATGCAGAAAGAGTAGCGGATTACGCTATATCTATTGCCCGAGAAATGGGAGTTTACGGTGACGATTTAGAAACTCTCGGGTTAGCTTCTTACCTTCATGATATTGGAAAAGTCGGGATAGAGGAGGATACTTTAGACAGTGCTCTAGATTTAAGTGGTGTTCTGCAGGGGGAGCCTCTCCATGCTAAGATAGGGGCAGAGATTCTTGAGCAGGTTGAATATTTAAAACATGCCTCGGATATTGTTCTTAAACACCATGCTTTATTTGGTCAGGATAAAGAAAAATCAGCAGATATTCCTTTAGCGGCACGCATAATTGGCGTGGCTACTTACTTTGATGAACTTGTCAATATTGAAAAACCTGAAAGTCGTCTTAATCCTACCCAGGCTTTAGCAAAAGTGAAGAAAGAACAAAGTTTCCGCTTTGACCCTAAGGTTGTTCGCGCCCTCACCAGAAGTTTAAAGAGACGGGGTTACGCTGTTACAGTTTAGAAACTATTCCAATCGGCTTACAGCCCGTAGGGAGTAAAAGTGCTTGTAGATGCCCTTATTTTATCAATAATTCTTGGATATTTTAGAGGAGGAAGCTTAAGGCGTTTATCTAATCTTGAGATTAAGTTTTCGTCTCTTATATTTCTGGCTTTTTTAATTAATTTTGTTCTTCTTCCTTATCTTTTAAAAGCTGGGTTTATTAGCAGTTCAGTTGCATTTTGGGGTCTTACCTTTTCTTATTTGTTGCTTCTGGTGGTTATTTTTTTAAACAGAGATAATAAATTTCTTTTAGTTCTGGGGATAGGCGTTCTTTTAAATTTCTTGGTGATACTTTTAAATAAGGGGATGCCAGTATCGCTCTCTCTTACTCAACGTTTTGCTCCTCAAGACTACGAGTATGTGAAAAATATGGAGGGTTTTTTGCATATTCCGATGACTGATTCAACTTATTTAAAGTTTTTAGGAGATATTGTGCCTTTTCCAACGCTTTTTTTAACTCCTTGTTTTGCAGTAATAAGCATTGGAGATATTTTAATGTCTCTGGGAGTCTTTTTGCTTGTTCAAAAAGAGATGGTCTATAAAGGAAAACACAGGGAAGGAAGTCAGTCTGCCTGATTTTTTTGGCAGGTATGATAAAATATCTATGGTGAAAGGTAATGTTTAATTTATTTAGTAAGGTGCTTTTAGCAGGTGAAGGGAAAAAATTAAAACAGCTTCAGGAAAAAGTAGCCTCAGTTAATGCTTTAGAGGATGGAGTAAAAAGTTTATCAGATTCCCAACTTAAAGCAAAAACTTCTGAATTTAAAGCTCGTTTAGTTGAGGGTGAAACATTAGACGATATTTTGCCTGAGGTTTTTGCGGTTGTCCGCGAGGTCGCCCGACGCACTCTCAATATGCGTCATTTTGATGTTCAGATAATGGGAGGCATTGTTCTTCACGAGGGGAAAATTGCCGAGATGAAGACAGGTGAAGGAAAAACATTGGTGGCTACTTTACCTGTTTGCTTAAATGCCCTAACGAATAAAAGTGTTCATGTTGTTACCGTTAATGATTATTTAGCCAAACGAGATACCTTGTGGATGGGTCGTATCTATCATTTTCTCGGTTTTTCCATGGGTGTTCTTCAGCATGATGCTGCTTACCTTTATGACCCTGATTATATTATCGAAGATGAGAGAATGAATTACCTTCGACCTGTGAATAGAAGAGAAGTTTATCTGGCTGATATTGTCTACGGCACTAATCATGAGTTTGGATTTGATTATCTTCGAGATAACATGGTGACAAGTTTAGAGGAAGTTGTTCAGCGTGATTTTTATTACGCAATTGTTGACGAAGTTGACAGCATCTTAATTGACGAGGCAAGAACTCCTTTAATTATTTCTGGTGCTCCTGAGCATGCAGCTAAAGATTACGTAACTTTTGCCCGAATTATTCCTCAGCTAAAAAAAGAACTCGATTACGAAGTTAACGAAAAAGAACGAGCAGTAACTTACACCGATGACGGATTGGCTCGGTTAGAAAAAATACTGGGATTAAAAGATATTCATAATAATCCTCAGCTTTTTCACTATGTTGACTATCATTTAACCCGTGCCCTAAAAGCTTATGCACTTTTTAAGAAGGATGTGGATTACATCATAAAAGACGGTGAAGTGATTATTGTTGATGAGTTCACCGGGCGCTTAATGTTTGGACGTAGATATTCAGAGGGTTTACATCAAGCCATAGAAGCAAAAGAAAACGTACGGGTTAAGGAGGAAAGCCAGACTTTAGCCACAATTACTTTGCAGAACTATTTCCGAATGTATGAGAAGTTGGCTGGCATGACAGGTACAGCAGCTACTGAAGCTGATGAGTTTATGCACATTTATAAACTGGAAACGGTGGCAATACCCACCAATATGCCTATGATTCGAGTTGATTTGCCCGATATTATTCATAAAACGGAAGAATCTAAATTTAGGGCAGTGGTGGATGAGATTGTTGAGTGTTACAAGAAAGGTCAGCCGGTTTTGGTGGGGACCATTTCTATCGAAAAATCCGAAAAATTAAGCAAAATGCTAAAGATGCGCGGCGTACCTCATCAAGTTTTAAATGCAAAACATCATGAAAGAGAAGCAGAAATTGTTGCTCAAGCAGGTGGAAAAGGAGCAATAACGATTGCGACAAACATGGCAGGAAGAGGTGTAGATATTATTTTAGGCGGTAATCCACCTGATTTAGAGGAAGCTAAAGAAATTAAAGAATTAGGCGGTCTTTTTGTTCTCGGTACCGAACGTCACGAAGCAAGAAGAATTGATAATCAATTAAGAGGACGTTCGGGAAGACAGGGAGACCCAGGTCTTTCCCGATTTTATCTTTCTTTAGAAGATGATTTAATGCGAATGTTTGGTTCTGACAGAATTAAACATTTGATGGATAGACTCCAGATTCCTGATGATATGCCCATTGAGCATTCTATGGTTTCTAAATCAATTGAGACAGCTCAAAGGCAGGTTGAGTCTCAAAACTTTTCAATAAGAAAACATGTTCTGGAATACGACGATGTGATGAATATTCAAAGGGAAGTTATTTACCGAGAACGTCGCCGCTGTTTAGAAAAAGGTAATCTTCGCGAGCAAGCGATGAATATAATTGCTGATGTCATAGATGAAGCGATAAGCGTTTTTACCCATAAAGATACTTATCCTGAAAAATGGGATTTAGATGGGCTTTTCTCTTATCTCAGAGCGTTTTTCCCACTTTCCTGGGAGAAGGAATCTCTCGATTTTGATACCTTAACACAGGATAAGCTGAGGGAAAAATTGTTAAGTTCAGCCATAGAAGTTTATCAAGCGCGTGAAGAAAAGTTTGGCGCAGAGGTTATGCGTGACCTTGAAAGACGTTTGATGCTCTGGGCAATAGATTCGAAATGGCGAGAGCATTTAGCCGAAATGGATTATTTGCGAGAAGGAATAAGTTTAAGGGCAATTGGTCAGAAAGACCCCTTAGTTGAATATAAGAGAGAAGCTCATTTAGCCTGGGAAGAAATGAACCGTGGAATAAAAGAAGATTTTGTCAAATACATCTTCCATGTGGAAATAGTGTCCGAAGAAGGCACTCGCGAGCAGGTGAGATTGGCGGTTGGAGGTGAAGGAGCGTCTCAACCTTATCGAAAAGCTAAAAAAATTGGTAGAAATGAACCCTGTCCTTGCGGAAGTGGTTTAAAGTATAAGAAATGCTGCGGCAAATAGTAGAGAGGGAAAGAAAATATGATTGTGGATTATTCTGAAGAAATCAAAGAAGTAAGTGAAAATTTAACCAAGATTAAGGAGTATCTTTGACATAGACAGAAAAAGAAAACGTCTTTCTCAAATTGGGGAGGCGATGGCAAATCCTTCTTTTTGGGATGACTCAGAAAAAGCCCAAAAGCTTATGGCTGAACTGGCTTGCTTAAAAGAAATTGTTTCAAACTGGGACGAGGTTGCTTCTGAGTGCAGTGACCTTTTGCTCTTAAATGAGCTTTCCACGGAAGAAAATGATGAAGCTTTAAACTATGAAGTTGGAAATCTGCTGGAAAAATTAAGAAAGGATACAGAATCTCTCGAAATCAAAAGCTGGTTTGTTGAAGAATTTGATTCCCATGATGCCATTGTTTCCATTCATCCTGGGGCAGGTGGGACTGAGTCTCAAGATTGGGCAAATATGTTGCTCAGAATGTATCTTCGCTGGACTGAGAGAAAAAATTTCGAGGCAGAAATAATTGATATTCTTTCGGGTGAAGAGGCAGGAATTAAAAATGTGACCTTTATTGTTAAAGGAAAGTTTGCCTATGGTTTGCTTAAATCGGAAAAAGGCGTACATCGTTTAGTTAGAGTTTCCCCTTTCGATTTTCAGGGTAGAAGACATACCTCTTTTGCTTCCGTTGATGTAATTCCTGCTCTTGAGGAAGAGTTTGAGGTAGTTATCGACCCGAAAGATTTAAAAATAGAGACTTATCGAGCTACGGGGGCGGGTGGTCAACATGTAAATGTGACCGATTCGGCAGTTCGTATTACTCATTTACCTACTGGAGTTGTTGCTCAGTGTCAGAGTGACCGTTCTCAGATTAAAAATCGCGAAGTAGCCATGAAAATTTTAAGAGCCCGACTTTTTAAGTTGGAAGAAGAAAAAAGACAGGAAAAAATCGCAGAGCTCAGAGGTGAAAAACGGGAAATTGCCTGGGGAAGCCAGATCAGGTCTTATGTTTTACATCCGTACAGTTTAGTTAAGGACCATCGGTCAAATTTAGAAATTGGAAATGTTCAGGGCGTATTAGATGGTGATTTAGACGAGTTTATTATTGCTTATCACAGACAAAGTTTAAGCAAGAAATAATATATTACAGGCTTACAGCCTGTAAGGAGTGGTGGCAAGACTAAAATGAGGTTAATAGCTGATTTACATATTCATACGGTTGCCAGTGGACATGCATTTAGCACGGTGGACGAGATTGCGCGAATAGCGCAAGAGAAAAAATTGGAATTTATTGCCATTACTGACCATGGTTCAGCTATGCCTGGCGGAGCTCCCCTTTATCATTTCTCCAACTTGAGAATCCTTCCCAGAGAGCTTTATGGGGTAGTTGTTTTAAGAGGGGCAGAGGCAAATATTGTAAGTGAAGATGGCAAATTAGATATACCAGATGAAGTGCTTAAGGACTTAGATGTGGTGCATGCCGCTTTTCATCCGCGCTGTGGTTATGAAGGAACGACAGTTGAGCAAAACACAAGGGCGCTTTTAAGAGCAATCAGGAATCCCCATATTGACATTATTGCTCATCCGGGTAATCCACGGTATCCAATTGATGTTGAAAAGGTGGTTGCGGAAGCAAAAAAGTTTGGAGTTCTTTTTGAGGTAAACAACAGTTCTTTTGCAGATACCACAACCAGAACAGGTAGCTACAAAAACGATTTGCTTATTGCTACTTATGTTTGTCGAGAGGGCTTAAATACGACAGTTAACAGCGACGCTCATTTTTCTCAAGGGGTAGGTGATTTTTCACTCGCTCTCGATTTAGCTCAAAAAGCAGGATTTACCGAAGAGCGAATAATAAATAGTTCTCGAGAGAATTTGCTTGAGTTTTTAAATAGTCGACGATAAAGTTTTACTTTTTGGTGGTTCGAAAATTTTATTAGCGGTACTGCGAGACAGTCTCCTCAGCAAATAGTCCTCGCTTAGTGCTAGTGGATTGTAAATCAAGCTTGTTAACATCTGGATAACTATAAATTGAAGTTTATATTTGAACAAGGTTGACATATGTCTTAAGATTGTGTGATAGCTAAAAATCAAAGTTTTTATTTTTTGTTTAAGATTGAGTGTGTGATGGAAAAAGAAGAGCTTAGAGAATTTTTAGAAGAAAAAGCCAAAATTATACGACGCGATATCATTAAAATGATATGCGAGGCAGGTTCAGGCCACCCCGGCGGCTCGCTTTCGGCAGCTGATGTTGTTGCAACCCTCTATTTTCATCACATGAGGCATCGTCCCGATGAACCTAATTGGCCAGATAGAGACAGATTTGTTTTAAGTAAGGGACATGCTTGTCCTGTATTGTATGCAGCTCTGGCTGAGTCGGGTTATTTCCCCAAAGAAACTCTTTGGACCCTGAGAAAGTTTGGAAGCATATTACAGGGTCATCCCGATATGAGAAAAGTGCCAGGTGTTGAAATTTCGTCAGGTTCGCTCGGACTTGGTTTGGCAGCCGCTAACGGAATGGCTCTGGGAGCCAAAATTGATGGTAAGGATTACAATGTCTATGTCATGATTGGAGATGGAGAAAGTCAGGAGGGAGTTGTCTGGGAAGCCAGCATGTTTGCTGCTCATTATAAACTTGACAATCTGGTGGCTATTCTAGATTTTAATGGACTTCAAATAGATGGAAAAGTTTGCGAAGTGATGGGGATTAGTCCTGTTACCGATAAGTGGAAAGCATTTGGTTGGGAAGTAATGGAAATAGACGGACATAATGTTTTAGAGATTGCAGATGCTCTCAAAAAAGCTGATGCTGTTAAAGGTAAGCCGACAATGATTGTGGCGCGAACCGTTAAGGGTAAATGCGTATCTTTTATGGAAAATGTGGTTGATTTTCATGGCAAAGCTCCAACAAAAGAAGAAATGGAAATAGCTCTCAAAGAGCTTAGGTAAGTTAAGGGTAAAGGGTAGAAGGAAAATCAGCCGCCAGTCTTCAGGAAAACTTAAGAACAGAGGGATAGAGTAAAGGGGAAAGTTAAATTTAAATTGTAAAGTGCAAATTGTAAATTTAAGAGAAAGAGTTAAGGATTAAGGGTTGATTGAAAGTCTGAAGTCTGGAGTGAAGATGGAAAAGAAGGCGACCAGGGAAGCGTTTGGCGATGCGCTAATAGAGCTTGGAAAAAAATATTCAAATGTGGTGGCGCTCGACGCTGATTTGGCTAAATCTACGACAACTATAAAATTTGCCAAAGCGTTTCCAGAGCGATTTATTGAGTGTGGCGTGGCTGAACAAAGCATGATGGGAACAGCAGCCGGTTTAGCTACTACCGGAAAGGTTTGCTATACAGGCTCTTTTGCCATTTTTGCTACAGAAAGAGCTTTGGAGATGGTCAGAAATGTGATTAGCTACTCAAATTTAAATGTAAAGCTTTGTCCCACTCATGCCGGTATTACAGTCGGTCAAGATGGTTCTTCGCATCAAACCGTTGAAGATATTGCTTTAATGCGAGCTATACCAAATATGAGGGTAATTGTTCCTGCCGATTATGTAGAAGCCAAATCAGCAATTGAAGCCGCTTATCATATGGGGGGACCTGTTTATATTCGTCTCGGACGAGTGCCAGTGGGTTTAATTTTTGATGATAGCTACCAGTTTAAATTAGGCAAAGCTGTTAAGCTAAGAGAAGGTGAAGATGTTACTATTTTTGCCACAGGAATTATGGTAGAGGCAAGTCTTGAAGCTACTCAATTATTGAATAAAGACGGGATTAAAGCGGAGGTTATTAATATTTCAACTCTTAAACCTTTGGATAAAGAAACTATTTTGTCATCTGTTAAGAAAACAAAAGCTGTTATTACGGCAGAAGAGCATTCTATAATTGGAGGTCTGGCAGGAGCAATTGCCGAGTTGTTAATTGAGAATTTTCCTGTGCCAATGAGACGAGTGGGTATTAAAGACCAATTTGGCCAATCAGGCACCTCTGAAGAACTTCTTAAACATTATGGCCTCACCAGCGCTGATGTAGCCAAAGCGGCTATTCAGGTTCTTAAAATGAAAGCGTGATTTTTGCCTTCGAGTCCAAATTTTGGTAGGATATGTCGGGAGTGATAGTCTGTGAAAATGATTAAAACGGTAAATATTGCTAAAATTTACGACCCTCTTCAAGGGCCTGCTCTTGAAGATATTAATATTGAGGTTGAGCAGGGAGAGTTTGTTTTTCTGGTTGGACCAAGCGGTTGCGGAAAAACAACCTTTATTAAGTTATTAATTCGTGAACTACTTCCAACGCGAGGTGAAATTTATATCAGTAACCAGGATATTGTCAAAATGCGTCCCTCTCGAATTCCTAACTTAAGAAGAAGTATTGGCTGCGTTTTTCAGGACTTCAAACTTTTACCGAATAAGACAGCTTATGAAAATGTGGCTTTTGCTTTGCAGGTAATTGGTCATCCAGACAGAGTTGTTCGAGCTCAAGTTCCTGAAGTGCTTAGCTTAGTCGGTCTTGAGGATAGAATGGACAGTTACCCCCATGAACTTTCCGGTGGCGAGCAGCAAAGAGTTTCCATAGCTCGAGCTTTTGTTAATAGGCCACCTTTGCTTCTGGCTGATGAACCAACCGGAAACCTTGACCCTTCTACTTCTATGGGAATTATGTCTATCTTAGAAAAAATTAATAAAACAGGAACAACGGTTTTAGCAGCGACTCACGATAGAGAAATTGTCGATTCTTTGCGTAAACGGGTTATTGCTCTTGAGGGAGGACGAACAGTAAGAGATCAAGACCGAGGAGTTTATGGCTATGAGGATTAAGTTTTTTATTAATGAAGCTTTAGTTAACTTTAAGCGCAACTGGTTAATGAGTATCGCTTCTATTAGTACGGTGGCTATTTCTTTGTTTACTATTGGTCTTTTTATAATTGTTAGTTTTATCTTAAATAACGTTATTACTCAGCAAGAGAAAAAGGTTGAAATAGTTGTTTATCTTAAGGACGAAGCCCTCTCAAAAAAGATTGGCGAACTTGAAAAACAAATTATCTCTTGGTCCGAAGTAGAAAGTGTGGATTACGTTTCTAAGGATGAAGCTCTTAAGAGACTGAGGGAATGGTATGGTGAAGAATCATCTGTTCTTGAGAATATCCCAGGCAACCCCTTACCTGCTTCTCTTGAAATAGGATTAAAGCTGCCCGAAGCTGTCAAAGAAGTGGCAAGTCGAATCAAAATGCCTGAAGTTGTTGATGAGGTAAGATACGGGGAGGAACAAACTGTTGAGAAACTGTTTGCTGTAACTCGCGGCATCAGGTGGGCAGGAATAATTTTTGGTATTCTTCTCTGTTTTGATTCGCTAGTTTTAATTTCAAATACAATCAGACTCGCGATTTTTGCCCGAAGGAAAGAGGTTTCCATTATGAAATTGGTTGGTGCAACTAACTGGTTTGTGCGTTTGCCTTTTATGCTGGAGGGCATAATTCAGGGTGTTTTAGGAGCACTTGTTGCTGTTTTTATTCTTTATTTTATTAAAGTTACTTCCTCGCAATATCTTATTAACTTTTTAAGATGGCTCAGAGTTACCGTAAATCTCAATCACCTGTTCAGTCAGTTTTATCTGCTTTTAGGAATACTTATTTTAGCTGGTATTTTGATTGGGGCACTGGGTAGCTTAATTTCTTTGAAGCGTTTTTTAAAAATTTAAAGCAAGAGGTGTTTTAGTGTTAAGAGGTTCTAAAATTGTGGCAGGAGTTGCCCTGCTTTTGTTATTTTTAACGGTTTCTTTTGGTTTTGGTTACCATGTCGGAAGCCAGCAGGCAGAGAAAAGAATGATTAAGATGCTTGCTGAGTCACCTACCTTAGGATTGGTTCAAGAAGCAATTGATATTATTGAGGAGAATTTTTATCAGGAAGTCTCGTTAAAAAAGCTGATTCCAGGAGCAGTCAAAGGTACAATTGAGGCTTTGGATGACCCCTATTCGCACTATATGAATAAGTCAGTGTATGGTGAATTTCAAGAAGAATCAAGCGGAAGTTTTTCTGGTGTTGGTATTGAGATAGATATTGTTGAAGGACAACTTACCGTCATTTCTCCTCTCGAGAACACCCCAGCTCATCGTGCGGGATTAAAACCTGGGGATAAAATTGTTCAGATTGATGGAAAGTCAACGAAAGGTATATCCCGTGAAAAAGCAGTAAGTTTAATCAGAGGTGAAGAAGGAACAACCGTTATTCTTAAAATAGTTCGAGAAGGGGAAGATAAACCATTAGAGTTTAGGCTGATTAGGGAAAAAATTAAGTACCCGAATGTCATTACGAAAATGCTCGATAAAGACCTTGGATATCTTCGCATTCATTTCTTTTACGGTGACACTTCTTCCGATGTGAAAGAAGCTCTGGATAAACTCAAAAAAGATGGGGCAAAAGGAATTATTCTTGATTTGCGCTCAAATCCTGGCGGGTTATTAGTGGAAGCAATTCAGTCAGCCAGTTTATTTATCGAATCGGGTCCAATAGTTATCGAAAAGTATCGAGATGGGGAAGAGAAAGTTCATGGGGCGACAGGTGACGCAGATGAAAAAATTCCTCTTGTGGTTCTGATTAATAAAGGAAGTGCCAGTGCTTCAGAAATAATGGCAGGAGCTATTCAAGACAAAAAAAGAGGCAAGTTAGTTGGAGAAAAAACTTTTGGTAAAGGGTGTGTTCAGTCAGTCGAGATGCTTTCTGACGGATCAGCCATTGTTATAACAGTGGCTGCATACTACACCCCTAATGGTAAGGAAGTGCATAAAAAAGGAATCACACCTGATTTTCTGATAAAGTCAGTAAATGATGAGGCTAACAAAATAGATGAACAACTTGAGAAAGCAAAAGAAGTTTTAAAAGAAATGATTTATTCCTCTTCCTCTTCTAATTCTTCCAGCAAGGAATAAGTTTCATCGTCACACTCAACAAGAGGACGCCGAAGGTTTCTAAGATTTTTTTCCTGACCGATTAGATTCTCAATTGCTTTCAATCTTAAAAGATGATCGTTGCTGATTAATTCAACGACAGTTTTTTTGTTTCCATCTAAGTAAAACTTAAGGTAATTGAAGCTCATAATATTGAGATAGAGACAGTTGTTTACAATGAGTGACGCGCTTTCGTGACTGGCAAAGATACTTAATACCTGTCCTTGTCCATGAGCAACTTCTTTACTGTCGACAAAATGTGTGTACTCGACGGTATCTAAAGTATCTAAAACCTTTATCATGTCTTTTCGGTTAAAGATGGTGCCCTCATTTACAATCAAGGGAGCATTTTGATTATCAGGCTTGTTTAGCATGTTACCTCCGTATTTAAATAAGTGGTTTTTTATTATAACATAGTTGTTATTTAGTGAGGACATTATACAACATTGAGATACTTAATAATATGAAATGTTTAAGGGTGAGTTAATTTGAGAGCTAAAAACAGAATAATCAAGCTAATGAGAAAAGAAGCCTACGCTCCCTTAACCTTTGAAGAGTTAAGGCGTTTACTTGAGCCCCAGGGAATTTCCCCAAAGGAGCTTGAGAAAGCTCTTTTTTTAATGGAAAAAGAAGGGACTGTAATAAAGACGCGAAGAGAGGCTTATGGGCTACCTGATTATATGAATCTTGTTATCGGACATCTTCAGGCAAACCAAAAAGGCTTTGGTTTTGTTAAAAATGAAGACTTTGAAGTCCGTATAAGTGCTTGTGATATAAATGGGGCAATGCATGGCGACAAAGTGGCTGTGCGTTTGACTAAAAAACAACGGAAGGAAGGAATAAAGCCCACTCCCTCAAAAGCGAGAGAGGGAGAAGTGGTTCATATTTTAGAGCGAGCGCACAAAACCCTTGTGGGAAAATTCGAGAAAAGAGGGAAAGTTTACTACGTTACTCCACTCAACAAAAAGATATTTTACGATGTGTTTATTCCCAAGGGTGTGATAATGAATGCAGTAAAAGGCGATATTGTTGTAGTTGAAATTGATGAATATCCTGATAAACGTCACGGACCAACTGGAAGAGTTGTTGAAAATTTAGGCAATGAAAATCTGGCAGGCATGAATGTTGAAATAGTTGTTCGAGAATTTGATTTACCAACAGAGTTTCCCTCTGACGTATTGAAAGAGTGCGAGGAAATTCCCGATAAGGTAACGGAAAAAGATATTCAAGGAAGAAAAGATTATCGAAATGAGCTCGTGGTTACCATCGATGGACTGGATGCAAAGGATTTTGATGATGCGGTTTCTATTAAAAAAGAAAAGGATGGCAATTATTATCTTTCTGTTCATATTGCTGATGTTTCTCATTATGTCGCTTTAGATTCTTCTCTGGACAAGGAGGCTTTTAAGCGCGGATTTTCCGCTTATTTGGTGGACAGGGTAATTCCCATGCTTCCCCATAAGCTCTCTAATGGTATTTGCAGTTTAAATCCCAATGTTGACAGATTTACTCTTTCGGTTGAGATGACGATTGATTCTTCTGGCGAAGTGAAGAATTTTTTAGTTACCAAGGGAATTATTAACAGTAACGCAAGATTAACCTATGAGGAAGTGGATAAAGCATTTATTGCGGGGGATTTTAAAAGCAAGGAGATTGAAAATTCTTTACTTTTGCTTCGAGAGTTAAGCGATATTCTGGAGAACAAAAGAGTCAATCGGGGAAGTGTTAATTTTGAAACAATTGAGCCTAAAGTTGTTTTAGATGAGAACTTAAAGCCAATTGAGGTATTAATTAGAGAAAAAACTCCAGCAACAAAATTAATTGAAGAGACTATGATTTTAACAAATGAAGTGACAGCCGGGTTTATGCATCAAAGAAGTGCGCCAATGATTTATCGCGTGCATGAGCCACCTGACTTGGAAGCTCTTATACAAATAGGCGAATTGGTTAAAGAATTAGGTTATCCAATAAGCAACATAAAGTCAGCCAGCCCAAAGATATTGCAAAGCATAATTAAGTTTGCCCATAATCGGCCCGAGAAATTACTTATTAACTATTTAATGCTAAGAGCTATGAAGCAAGCCCGATACGCAAAGCGCTTAAGTCCGCATTTTGGTCTTGCCTCCGATTGTTATACTCATTTTACCTCGCCAATTCGAAGATATACAGATTTGGTTGTTCATCATTTTGTAAAAAGCGCTTTAAAACATAAATTTTCTCATCCTTCAGAAAAGGCGGAAGGTTCTTCTGTTTTGAATCTGGCTGACAGATTGGAAGAGATTTGCGAGCGTTGTTCCATCAAGGAAAGAGAAATTGATGAGGCAGAAAGAGAATCTGTCGAGGTTAAACTTTGTGAGTTGATGAAGGATAAGATAGGCGAGATATTCTGGGGTATCATTACGGGAGTTACTTCGTTCGGTATTTTTGTTGAACTTCCCAACACGGCAGAAGGACTTATCCATGTTAGCGATATGACTGATGATTACTATCAGTTTGAATCCGAACACTTTTTGCTCAAAGGAAAACATTCAGGCAAAGTTTTTCGCATGGGACAAAAAGTTTTGGTAAAGCTTGTTAATGTGAAAATCAGTGAAAAAAGAATCGATTTTATCTTAGCTTAAATTAAGGGTAATGGGTAAAGGGTGGTAGTTAAGGTTAAAAGTTAGAAGATAGTGGAGATTGGCAAATGGGTGAGCGTAAGGTTATTGCGAAAAATAAAAGAGCATATCACGATTATTTTATAGAAGAGACTTACGTGGCAGGAATAGTTCTTCAGGGAAGTGAAGTTAAATCGGTTCGAGCGGGAAAGATAAGCTTAAAAGAAAGTTTTGCCCGAGTTAAAGATGAAGAAGTTTTTCTTCATAATATGCATATCTCTCCTTATGAGTATAGTCGGCTGGCGGAGCAGGAACCAAGAAGGACGCGCAAGTTGCTTTTGCGCAAAGCTGAAATTCGGCGCTTAATTGGTAAAATAAAGGAGAAAGGTTACACACTCATTCCTCTTGAGGTTTACTTTTCAGGTAAAGTTGCTAAAATAGAGTTAGGGCTGGCAAAAAGGAAAAAACTTTACGATAAACGAAGAATAATTGCCGAAAAAACTGCCCAGCGCGAAGTTGAGCGGACCTTGAAAGAAAGAGTTAAGGGTGGAAAGTAAAAACAGCTGATGGCTTATGGCGTATAGCAGATGGCAGATAGTAAGTGAAGCGTTCTATTTATACTATCGGCTATCGAGGTCGTAAGGCCGGGCTATAAAGTAACACCGCAATTGGCGGGGAAACGAGCTATTAGCTAACAATTTGGGGGTGACAGGTTTCGACAGAGGCATAGAGATAAGAGAAGCGAGCCGAGGTCCTGGTTCCTCGTAAAACTGCTGGGGCGTTTTAAATTAAACGCCAACGATTACGCACTGGCTGCTTAATAAGCGGTCACACCCCTTAAAGTTTGCTCATGGCCTTAAGTGCGGTGTCAGATAGTGAGCTACCTCGATTTGATTCCTGTATAATCGAGGGAAATTAACAGGATAGCGCTTAAAGAATCCTGCTCATAGGGTCTTTGAGAGCGAAAATTTAATATGTGAGCTACGCTCGTAGAATCCTTATGGATGTGCTTTTGGACCGGAGTTCGACTCTCCGCACCTCCACAACTCTCCTAAGTCGAATTACCCCTTTAATTTCTCGCCTTATTTTTTGCAAAAAATTTTCTTTCTTTGCACTTAACAAGCTTGCTCGGCGTCTGACACTGCGTGATGTTATAATAACTTTTTTTGTGTTTTAATTTTTGTGGATTACTCTTATAATTAATGTTTCAATTATTGTTAATTACGATTAAGAAGGTGTTAGGTTGAACGGAAAAGCAATAGGAGTTTTTGATTCAGGGGTAGGCGGATTAACGGTTGCCGGGGAGATAATAAAACAGCTTCCTAATGAAAATATTATTTATTTCGGGGATACAGCTCGTTTTCCTTACGGTTCGCGAAGTACGGACGAGCTCAAGGGCTTTGTCTTCGAAATTGTTGAATTTTTGCAGGAAAAAGGAGTTAAATTTATAGTGATTGCCTGCAATAGTGCTTCAGCGGCTGCTCTGGAAGTGACCCAGAAGCATTTTTCTGTTCCAATGATTGGTGTTGTCGAGCCAGGAGCAAGAGCAGCTGTGCAGGCAACACGTAATCGTCGAATTGGGGTAATTGGCACCCCGGCAACAATTTCAAGTTCTGCTTATGTTGAGGCGGTGCACACTTATGATTCTCAAGCCGAAGTTTATCAGCAGATTTGTCTTGATTTAGCTGATTATGTTGAGCGAGGGGAGACTAGAGGAGAAAAGGTAAAGAAAGTGATAAAAAATTATCTGGCGCCAATAATTGCTGCCCAAGCAGATACCCTGATCTTAGGTTGCACTCATTATCCGCTTTTAAGTGCGACGATAAAAGAGGTTACAGGCAGTGGTATTAGATTAATTAGCTCGGCCGAGGAAGCGGCTAAAGAAGTTAAGGAAATTTTAGAGTCAAAAGGATATTTAAGGGAGGGAAATAGTCCCCCTGTGTATCAGTTTATTTCCAGCGGGGATGAAGATAAATTCTTAAAATTAGGTTCCCAGTTTTTGGGACACCCGATTGATAAAGTGGAAAGGGTGAGTTTAGATAGGAAAGGTTAAGCTCATTACTCGAGGCGCTATAATTGCTGCTCTTTATGCGGTTTTAACTATAGCTCTAGCACCTATAAGTTATGGTCAGCTTCAAATCAGAGTTTCTGAAGCTTTAACAGTACTTGCATATTTTGAGCCAGCGGCTATTCCTGGGCTTTTTGTTGGCTGTATGCTGGCTAATATGTATGGTGGGCTTGGTCTCTGGGATATTTTTGGCGGCTCGGCTTTGACCTTTGTGGCGGCTGTGCTTACCTGGTTAATTGGATTGTTTTTTAAGACTAAAACTAATTGGCACACTTATGTGTATAAAGGGTCGCTTTTAGGGTTGCTGCCCCCTGTTATTGTTAATGCTTTTGGAGTGGCTTATATTTTAAAAGTAGTTTTGGAACTTCCTTACTGGATAAGTGTACTTTATGTGGGAATTGGGCAAACTATTGCGGTTTATTTTCTCGGCTATCCTTTGCTTATTGTTCTTTTAAGAAGAAGGTTTTTGCTGGAAAAAGAAGATTCTTAAGAAGGAAGGTTAAAACTCAGGAGTTTTAATGAAAAGAGTAGATGGCAGGAAGCCTAACGAAATAAGAAAAGTTAAGATAATTAGAGATTATTACCCACACGCTGAGGGCTCTGTTTGGTTTGAATTAGGAGACACAAAGCTAATTTGCACAGCGACAGTTGAGGAAAAAGTTCCTCAATTTCTTAAAGGTACAGGTCAAGGTTGGGTAACAGCTGAATACGCCATGCTCCCTCGTTCTACGCCGGTGCGGGTAGCTCGAGAAGTTATGATTGGTAAAACTGGTGGTCGCACTCAGGAAATTCAGAGACTGATTGGGCGGTCATTAAGAGCTATAGTCAATCTTGAAGCTTTAGGAGAAAGAACAATTTTGATTGACTGTGATGTTGTTCAGGCAGATGGGGGAACAAGAACGGCGGCTATTACTGCCTCTTTTATGGTTCTCTGTGATGCTCTTAAGCGTTTATATGAAAGCGAGGTAATTTCTGAGTTTCCGCTTAAAGATTATGTGGCTGCGGTAAGTGTCGGAATTGCGGATAACACTATTCTTCTTGATCTTTGTTACGAAGAGGATATTTCCGCTCAAGTGGATATGAATATAGTTATGAGCGGAGATGGTAAATTTATTGAAGTTCAGGGAACTGCTGAGAAAACACCTTTTTCTAAAGATGAGTTAAGTAAGATGCTTGGTCTGGCAGAAAAAGGTGTGCGAGAGCTGATTGTGATTCAAAAAAGTGCATTAGGTAAAGACAATCTTATGGAGAAGCAGAGTTGAAAATAGTAATTGCTTCTCAAAATAAGGGAAAAATAAGAGAAATAGAAGAGATAATAAAGCTTCCGGGTGTTGAGTGTTTAAGTTATCTTAATTTTTCTGATTGGGCAGATTTTAAAGAGTGGCCCGATGTTGAAGAAAAAGGAAAAAGTTTTGAGGAAAATGCGGTTTTGAAAGCGAGAAAGTTTGTTGAAATTTTTGAATTACCTGCTCTTGCGGATGATTCGGGTTTAGAAGTGAAAGTGTTAGGTGGGGAACCGGGTATTTTTTCAGCCCGATACGCAGGAGAAAAAAGCACGGATGAGGAAAATAACGCCAAACTTTTAAAAACTCTTGAGGGGTATTCCTTAGAAAAACGGCAAGCTTGCTACCGATGTTGTGCTGCCCTTGCACTTCAAGATAGAAGAATTTTTATTACTGAGGGAATTTGTGAAGGGTATATAGGGTTTGCGCCTCGAGGTTTTGGAGGATTTGGTTATGACCCCCTGTTTATTCCATCGGGTTATGATAAGACTATGGCTGAGCTTCCGCTGGAGTTAAAGAATAAAATTAGTCATCGAGGCGTGGCTTTTGGAAAAATGAAAGAAGTTTTAGAAAGTTTACTTAAAACGTCCCTTTAAAATTTTTTGAATTTTAGTAGCTAGATTAGCTGTTTATTTGCAGTATCTTGGGATTTATTTTATACTTTTATATGTTCAAGCTATAAGTGGCTTGAAATTTTAATTTTTGGTTTTCCGCCTGCGACTTGACTGAGCTCGCTAAAGTCCAGTGCCTGTGGCATAGTCATTGGCGGGTAGGTCGGAGGTTCAAAGATTCTAAATAAGCACCTTGATATGGGAGCAGAGTGAGTGCGGGGTGTAGCGCAGCTTGGTTTAGCGCGCTTGCTTTGGGAGCAAGAGGTCGGAGGTTCAAATCCTCTCACCCCGACCAGTACTTTGAGAATTTGAAACTCCGACAAGGGGTTTTAGGGGAAAAGTTCCCCTAAGCTTTCGGGGTAACAGCCCCGAGTTTATCGGGGCGCCATAGGGGCAAAGCCCCTTTGGAGAGCGTTAGCGACAGAGGTGGTTCAAATCCTCTCACCCCGACCAAAAATCGGTTTATGGTTAATGGTATATAGTTAATAGAAAAACCATAAACCATAAACTATTGACCACGAACTGGTTTTATGCGGGAGTAACTCAGTTGGTAGAGTCACAGCCTTCCAAGCTGTTGGTCGCGGGTTCGAGTCCCGTCTCCCGCTCCAAAACGCGGTTGATAGTTAATAGTTTGTAGTTGATAGTGGAATTGCTTGTCGAGAA
>CAMTWV010000005.1:0-17925 GCA_947085535.1 uncultured Actinomycetes bacterium
GTGGCTGATGAGGTGGCAAGTTGCTTGGAGGCTGCTTTAGACCTGGTTATTCCTCGAAAAATTGGCGCTCCCGGAAATCCTGAACTGGCTATTGGCGCAGTGGTGGGCGAGAAAGTTATCATAAATGAAGAGCTTAAGAGAGCGCTTGGTGTTTCTGATGAATACATTGAAGAAGAAGTAGAAAAAGAACTGAACGAAATTGCCCGACGAAGAGAAAAATATTTGGGCGAAAGAAGACCCCTTGATTTGAAAAATAAGACAGTAGTAATTGTCGATGATGGTTTAGCCACTGGCTATACAGCTAAAGCAGCCATTGCGGCTGTCAAGCAGGATAATCCCCAAAAAGTTATTCTGGCTGTTCCTGTTGCACCTACTGATACTTATGAGCGGCTAAAAGAGGAAGTTAACGAAATTGTCTGTTTGAATGTTTCAGAGATGTTTTTTGCTGTTGGTCAATTTTATTCAGATTTCTCACAGATTTCTGACGAAGAAGTTATAGATATTTTAAAGAAATATAGGTAAGTTTTCGTTGACGAAAAGCACTTCTTTGTTAAAATTGAGAAGTATAAAGAAAGTTAAAAAAGGTGAGATTTTTGTTTGGATTAGGCATGCCTGAACTTATTGTCATTATGGTAGTTGCTTTAATTATTTTTGGGCCAAGAAAATTGCCCGAAATTGGAAAAGCTATTGGAAAAGGAATAAACGAGTTTAGGCGAGCTTCTTTAGAGATGGAAAAGCAGGTCAAAATGGAGTTTTCTGAGGCGGAAAAGGAGAAACAAAAAACGGAAGACTCTGAAAAAGAAACTGAAACAAAAAGCGAAGAGGCTTAAAAATTTTTGCAGACTAAAACTGGAGGATTTGGTTTGTGGTTGACAAGAGAATTAGCATCATTGACCACCTGGAGGAGCTCAGACGCGCTATTATCAAATCAGTCATTGCTATTTCAGTGGCAGCAAGTGTCTGTTACGCTTATTGGAAGCCAATTTTTGAGATTGTTAAAAAGCCTTTGGGAAAAGGTCAGGAAATTTATGTTACCAGCGTAATGGAATCCTTTGTGGGAAGATTTCGAATAGCTATTTTTGCCGGGCTATTCCTTGCCTTCCCAATTGTGCTTTATCAGGTTTTGTCTTTTATTGCGCCAGCTTTGAAAAGTAAAGAAAAGAAATTTTTGTATCCAATCCTTGGGATGCTTGTTATTCTTTTTGTTTGTGGGGTAGTCTTTAGTTACTACATTATTCTCCCTGTTGGTATGGAGTGGTTAATTGGACAAGGCCAAGGCAAACTTAGCTTACTAATTACATTTGACAAATATATAGCTTTTGTTAGCTTGTTTCTTTTAGCTTTTGGTGTTGGCTTTGAAACGCCTGTAGTTATTTTGCTTCTGGTAAAGTTAGGGGTGGTCACACCTCAAACTTTAAGGAAAAACTGGCGAGTGGCTTACATAGTGATTTTGTTTATTGCGGCAATTATTACGCCTGACTGGAGTCCTATCACTATGGGGCTGATGGCTTTGCCTATGCTCGGTCTTTACGAGCTTAGTATTGTTCTGGCAAAAATATTTTAATTAATTTAAGATTTTGAAAGGGGTGAAAGAGTAAAAAGCCGAATAATTTATTGGGTTGTTTTATTGTGCTAAAGGAGGTGTTTTGAATTGCTTGAAAAAGTTAATGTTTGGGCAGATATTATTGGTTTTGGTGCGTGGTTCATAGTAATTGGTGTTTTCTGGATTGCAGATTTTATTATTCGGCTCTTTACAGGGCAGTTTGCTCATAATGTTTTGGGTAAGCATGATGTAAAGATTAAAGCGCTTCTGGGCGAGTATGAAGCTAAACCTGGCGAAGAACTGGCTCATAAACATTAGTTAATTTTTAGAGGAGGTGAAATTGTGGCAAAACTTCATTACGCAGCGGTACCGCGAAGATTGGCGCACTTTATTCATTTAATTTGCATTGTCGGCTTAACTGTTTCAGGTCTTTTTATTAGATTTCCTTTAAGAGTCCCTGTCTTTATTGGCGTTGATGGGATGAAATGGGTTCACTATGGCTTGATGTATGTAATTGGGATAACTTTAATTTTAAGGATAATTTATAACTTCTTTACGGTAGATAAGAGTGCTTACAAGGATTTTGCCATTGGGATGAAAGATATTAAAAATACCCCGGCAGTTCTTACGTATTACGCTCATATGAAAGATGATTATCCGGCAGTGGCAAATTATGCTTCTCTTCAAAAAGTAACCTATAATGTTTTCTGGGTTCTTCTGTTAATTCAAGGTTACACGGGTTTTGCTTTAATGTGGCGGGAGCCTCTCCTTGGCTGGTGTGCTGGGGTTTTTGGAGATGTAGCTGTAGCTGCTGCCTGGATGAGGGTATTTCATTACATTGGGATGTGGATATTTGTCATATTCACTACTATCCATACTTATCTCTCTGTCCAGGAAGGATTTCCCATTATGAAGCACTGGGTTTTCTGGATTACTCCTCCCTGGCTTAAAGGAGAATGGGAGAAGCACTTAACAGAAGGCGCGCATCACTAATTGATGAGTTAGGTGTGGTTCAAAAGCCCCGCTGCTGGCGGGGCTTTTTTGTGCAATGATTTGTCTACGACCTGTAAGGAAAATGAGGACTTAAGGTGACAGAAGAAAGGAAAAAACAGATTGTAATTTTAGGTGTTGGCAACATTCTCTTAAAAGACGAGGGAATTGGGGTTTGTGTGGCCAAGGAGATGGAGAAGCTAAAGCTTCCCGATAATGTCCGAGTCTTAGATGGCGGAACTTTAGGGATTGATTTACTCAACTTAATCGAAGATGCTGATAAATTAATTATTATTGATGCTGTAAAAACCGGTGCAGAGCCAGGAGCAATTTTTCGGTTCCGACCTGAGGATATTGAAACCATAACCAAAGCTCCCAAAACTTCGCTTCATCAGATTGATTTATACGAGACTTTAAAAATTGCCAAATTAATGGAAAAATATCCAGAAACCATTGTCATTGGAATTCAACCTAAGACTATGGAATGGGGAATGGAGTTAACCCCTGAGTTAAGCGAAAAAATACCCGAAATAATTAAATGTGTTTTAGAAGAGCTAAAGAGCGAAGGAATAACAATTAAAGGGTAAAGGGTAAAGATAATTAAAAATGAAAAATGAAAAAATAAGAATGAAAAACGACAATGTAAAAATAAAAAATGTTTTAAAGACTTTAAGTTTTAAGAACTTCTCATTTTTATTTTTTAGTTTTTATTTAACTAATAGCTGGCAACTAATTAAGGAGCAGGGATGCATGAGCTCTCAATAACTGAGGGTATTTTATCAATTGTTCTTGCCCAAGCAGAAACTAATAATGCTAAAAAAGTTACGCGGGTGAATTTAAAAATAGGCAAGATGGCTACAGTAGTCAGTGATTGTGTCCGTTTTTATTTTGAGCTGATGAGTAAAGATACTATTGCCAAAGGTGCGGAAGTAAAAATAGAGGAAGTTCCAATAAAAGGTAAGTGTTTTCTTTGCAAGGGTGAGTTTGAAATGGATGAGTTATGTCTGGTTTGTCCCAAATGTCAGGCGATTGGGGTGGAAGTTGTTTCAGGAAAAGAGCTTTTCGTCGAGAGTATTGAGATTGAATAGGTGAGGTAGATGGAAATTAAGGTTATGAAGGATATTTTAGTCAACAATAACTTAGTTGCCGAAGAAAATGCGAAAACATTTAAAGATAAAGGCATTTTTGTCTTAAATTTAATGGCCTCTCCTGGAGCGGGGAAAACAAGCTTTATATTAAAAACCATTGAAGAGTTATCTAATAGCTTTAAGATTGCGGTTATCGAAGGAGATATTGCTTCAAAAATTGATGCCGAAAAAATAAAAGAAAGAGGCATTCCAGCTATTCAGATAAATACGGGCGGTGCTTGCCATCTGGATGCCAGTATGATAAAAAATGCCCTTGATTTTCTTGATTTAAGCCAGATTGAGCTTTTAATCATTGAAAATGTGGGAAATTTAGTTTGTCCTGTTGAGTTTAAATTGGGAGAAAATTTAAAAGTTGTTGTTTTAAGTATTCCTGAAGGCGATGATAAGCCCTTAAAATATCCACTTATTTTTTCGGAAGCGAATGCTTTAATATTAAACAAAACTGACTTACTTTCTTATTCGGATTTTGATATAGACAAGTTGAAAGAAGTGGTTAGAGGTATGAATCGTGAGGTTAAAATTTTTGAGGCTTCCTGTAAAGACGGTAAGGGAATTAAAGATTGGAGTGATTGGTTAAAAGGGCAAATATACGCGTTTCGTCTCGAAGGGTTAAAAAGTGGCTGATGTTCATAGAACCTACCAGTTTGGTAGCCAGAGTAAATTTACAAGCATTGTTAGAGGTTAAATAATGTATGAGTTAATTGTAAGCGAAAAAGATAATACTGCAAAAAGAATTGCTCAGATTCTTTCAAATGGAAAGCTAAAGACCGAAAAGATTCAAAATATTCCTGTCTATTTTTTTTCTTCCAACGGAAAAGAATTTTATTGCGTTGGTTTAAAAGGGCATATTTTGAAAGTCGATTTTCCTCTGGAATACCAGGATTGGCAAAAAGTTGAGCCATCTAAACTAATTGACGCACCAATTATTAAAGTGCCGACTCAAAAAATGCTCATAAAAACCCTTCAGCGTTTAGCTAAAGATGCGGGCTCAGTTATAATCGCCTGTGATTTTGACCGTGAGGGAGAATTAATCGGAGTTGACGCTTTAAACAAGATTTGTGAGGTTAATTCTTCCATTAAGACAAAGAGAGCACGATTTTCTGCGCTAACGGAAGCAGAAATCAAAAAAGCCTTTAGTAATCTTGATGATATTTATGAGAATCTCGCTCGGGCAGGTGAAGCCCGACAGGATATTGACCTTATCTGGGGAGCCACGTTAACCCGATTTCTATCACTTACCTCAAGAAGATTATGGAAGCAATTTCTTTCGGTGGGAAGAGTCCAGAGCCCTACGCTTTGCTTAATTGTTCAAAGAGAAAAAGAGAGGGAAGCGTTTGTTTCAAAGCCTTATTGGCAGCTTAAAGCTCTTTTCAATTCAGATTCTAAAGAGCTCCATGCTCTTCACAAAAAGGAACGTTTTTGGGTAAAAGACGAGGTTAGGGAAGTTCTGGCTAAGTTGGGATTGCCTGAGGGTAAGACAAAAACGGAATACCCTGAAGGTAAAAAAGGTGTTGTGACTACAGTTAAGAAGCAAGAGAGAAGTCTCGATGCCCCTGCGCCTTTTAATACCACCTCTTTTTTGACAGCAGCGGCAGGACTTGGAATATCTCCTTCGGCAGCGATGAGGGGAGCCGAAAATCTCTATATGAATGGTTTTATAAGTTATCCGCGAGTTGATAATACAGTTTATCCTTCTTCTTTGGATATGAGAGGCATTTTAAATGCTATAAAGGAAAGTCCTGATCTGGGTAAGTTGGCTCGAGAAATACTGACTCAAAAAGAAATTATTCCAACCAGGGGTAAGAAGTTTTCTACCGACCATCCACCTATTCATCCCACCGGAGTCGCTTTTAAAGAAAACTTAAAGCCGACTGAATGGAAGCTTTATGAGTTAGTGTATCGCCGCTTTCTGGCTACTCTTGCTCCGTCGGCGCTCCTTAGAAGTGTAAATCTTGAAGTTGAGGTAAATGGAGAACCTTTTGTTGCAAGAGGGACAACAGTTTTAAATGAGGGTTGGCTTAAATTCTATCCTTACGGGCAAAAGAAGGAAAAAACCCTTCCTGACCTTTCTTCTGGAGATGAAGTGGCTCTCGTAGAGGTAACTGTGGAAGAAAAAGAAACACAACCACCTGTGCGCTATAGCCAAGGACAGCTCATTAAGAAAATGGATGAGATGGGTCTGGGGACAAAAAGTACCCGTCATGAAATTATTAAAAATCTCTATGACCGTCTCTACATCCACAGTGACCCAATTATTCCAACAGAATTAGGCAGAGCAGTAGCTGAAGCTTTAATAAAATATGCAGGTAAGATAGCTACGCCTGAGATGACTGCCGAGCTTGAAAAAGAAATGGATGCAATTGCGGAAGGCAAATTAGGACGTGAAGAAGTAGTTAATCAGTCTCGAAATATGCTGGGAGGCGTTATGCTATCCCTGTCAAAGAACAAAAGTCAGGTTGCCGAAGAAATTTGGAGCGGTCTAAAAGAAGATAAAGTAATAGGAAAATGTTTGAGATGCGGCAGTGATTTAAGAATAATCAGGTCAAAGGGAACTAAAAAGAAGTTTGTGGGGTGCAAAGGATACCCTGAATGCACCATGTCATATCCTTTACCTCAAAAAGGTGAAGTTATTGCCCTCGGCGAGGTTTGCGAAGTTTGTGGAGCGCCCAAAGTTAAAGTAGTTTCTCTATCTCGTCAGCGAGGGGGCAAACAAAAACCCTGGATATTATGCATTAATATAAATTGTCCTTCTAAAACTAATCTTTCAAAGAAAAATGAGTCAGAATAAGGAATTGCCGAAAAACAAAGAGTTTATCGGGCCACTTTTAAACAAGGAGAGAGTTAAGCGTTACGCCCGTTCTGTTTTAAAAAGCAACAAGATAAAGAAAGTCTATCTCCCCTTTATCGACGAGATTCTAAAAAGAGTTAAGAAAAAACCAGAAATGATTTTGGATTTAGGAACGGGTCCGGGTTTTCTAGCCCTTGAATTTGCCAGGAAGGTGCCTGAGGCAAAAGTTTTTGGTCTGGATCTTTCTGAAGATATGCTCGCTTACGCCAAAAGGGTAGTCCAGGAAAGTGATTTTAAAAATGTTACACTTGTTCTGGGAGACGTTCAAGAGATACCTTTTGAAGATGATTGTTTTGATTTAATTGTTTCACACGGTTTAATCAAATGTGTTCCTGATTTTACCAAAGCTTTGAAGGAAGTTTATCGGGTTCTTAAATCAGGAGGTTTTGCTTTTCTGGTTGATGTTCGCAGAGATGCTTTAAAAGATTTAGAAAAAATAACTTCCCAACTTAACTCTGAAGAGTATGCAGGAAGGAAAAAGGCAATGGAAAACGCATTAAGTTTCGATGAGGTTAGAGATTTGCTTATTAAAAGTGGTTTAGAGAGTCAAGTCGTTTTGGAAAAAAAGCCCTTTAAATTCCAAATTGTTATCAGCAAGAGTAGCTAAGCAGCGATGTAGCTATGGTAGCTTTGTAGCGACGTAGCTTTCAGTTAAGTTTTCCAATTTACAATTAGGAATTTGAGTAAAAACTTCAGGAGGTAAACGGTGGCAAAAGTTTCTATTATTGGAAGCGGGCGTGTTGGTTCAACAACTGCTCTTTTTGTTGCTCAGAAAGGGTTAGCCGATGTTGTCTTAATTGATGTGGTCGAAGGACTACCTCAAGGAACTGCTCTTGATATAGGGCAGACTAAATCTTTAGAAGGATTTAATGTTTCTATTACCGGGACAAATGATTTTGAGGCAATGAACGATTCAGATATTGTGGTTGTTACCGCTGGCCTGGCAAGAAAACCTGGGATGACTCGCTCTGATTTATTGGAAAAAAACGCTGCTATTGTTAAATCAGTTGCCGAAGGGATTTTAATGTACGCTCCTTTCTCATTAGTTATTGTGGTTACTAATCCTCTTGATGTAATGACTTATTTGGTGTTTAAAATTTTAAATTTTGAGAAGAATAGAGTTATAGGTATGGGTGGTGTTTTAGATTCTGCTCGGTTTGCTTCCTTCATTTCTGAAAAGCTCAAAGTTGCAGTCGAGGGGGTTTCACCAATGGTGATAGGGGCTCATAGCGATGCTATGGTTCCTTTAAAAAATCACACAAAGGTTTTAAGTAAATCACTTACAGAAGTTTTATCTTCCCAGGAAATAGAAGAAGTGATTACAAAAACTCGTCAAGCAGGAGCGGAAATAGTTTCTTATCTTAAGACTGGAAGCGCTTTTTATGCTCCCGCAGCGGCTATTTGTCATATGGTAAAATCAATTCTAAAAGACGAGAAAAAAGTTTTGCCCGCCTGTGTTTATTTAAACGGTGAATATGATTTAAAGGAAGTTTGTTTGGGGGTACCAGTAAAATTAGGACGCACAGGCGTAGAAGAAATTGTGGAGGTTTCCCTTTCTGAAGAAGAAAAAAGTGCTTTAGTTTTTTCTGCTGAATCGGTTAAAAAAGACATAACCACATTAAACCTTACAGGTTGTAAGCTTGTGAAAGAGAGATAGCTTTGAAGGAAATAAGGGCGGACTCAATAATGAAAGAAATTAAGAGGCTTTCAATTGAAGCCTGTTGTATTTTAAGGAAGGACGTTAAAGACGCTCTTCAAAGAGCTTTAAAAGAAGAAGAAAGCGAAATTGCACGAGAAGTGCTTGAGACTTTAATTGAGAATGCCCGAATTGCTCAAGAAAGTATGATACCCATCTGTCAAGACTGCGGGCTAACCACTGTCTTTGTTGAAGCTGGCAGAGAGGTTCGAATTGTTGGAGATTTATATGAAGCTATAAACGAAGGAGTCAGGCAGGGTTACAAAGAAGGGTGTTTAAGAACTTCGGTGGTTGAAGAACCGCTTTTTCTAAGAAAAAACACAAAAGACAACACCCCCGCTTTTATTCATTGCGAAATTGTTTCAGGAGAAAAATTGAGGTTAACGGTGATGCCTAAAGGCGCAGGAAGTGATAATTCAAGCGCTTTAAAGATGTTGAATCCCTCAGAAGGTGTTGAAGGAGTAAAAAATTTTGTGGTTGAGGTTGTTAGTCGGGCGGATGCTAATCCTTGTCCTCCAATTATTGTTGGCGTTGGTATAGGTGGAAGTTTTGACACAGTGGCTATTCAAGCAAAAAAAGCGCTTCTTCGTCCTGTTGGTGAATCAAATCCTTCATCTTCATTGGCGAAGTTGGAAAATGAAATTCTGGATGAAATAAATAAGCTTAAAATTGGTCCAGCTGGATTAGGAGGGAAAGTAACAGCTCTCGGGGTTGCTATTGAAACGGAAGCCTGTCATATGGCAAGTCTTCCTGTGGCGATAAATATAAGCTGTCATGCGCTCAGATCAGCTTCGGTGACATTGTGAGAATGAATATGGGTGACAAGAAAAGAACGAAAACTTCTTTTGAGCAACTGGAAGAAAAAAGAATTTATGAAGCTCTTGATGGCATAAAGAGACCTTCTTCTTATCTCGGCCTCCTTAAAGAAAGAAACTTTCTCTTTCTCTGGATGGGACAGGCGATTTCCAATACAGGTGATTGGATAATTGTTGTTGCACTAGTGGCTTTGATTTATCGAATTACAGGTTCTGCTTTAGCTGTTGGTGCTTTGATGGGTTTTAAGATTTTACCGGCTGTTCTTTTAGGTCCTCTGGTTGGCGTTTTTGTTGACCGCTTCAACAGAAAAAGGACAATGATCTTTTGTGACGTCGGACGAGGTATTTTAATTTTTCTTCTTCCTCTCACTCGAAGCATTTTTCAGATTTATTTAATTGCTTTTCTTCTGGAAACAATGGCTCTTTTCTTTACTCCAGCTAAAGATGCTCTCCTTCCAAATCTGGTTGAAAGAGAACATTTGCTTGCGGCTAACTCTCTTTCATATACAACGACTCAGCTAACAATGGTTCTGGGTCTTGGTTTTGGTTCTACTATTGTCCTGATAGTTGAAAAAATCTGGGGTCATCTTCCTTTCTTTCGCGATTTAGCCGGTCCATATGCTGTTTTTTACATTGACGCTTTTACTTTTTTTGTTTCTGCGGCAACGGTGGCTATGATTGCCACAGGAGAAACAGTTAGTGAGATAGGAAAGATAAATTATTTGCAGGTCAAAGATGATTTATGTGAAGGAATTGAGTTTTTAAGAGATAACCCAACCGTGCGTGCAATGATTGGAAGTGTAGGGGTGGCAATTTTAGGCGGAGGTTGTCTGTATACTCTCGGTGTTGTTTATTTAGACCAGATAGTAAAAGTCAGTCCAAATGCGATTGGTCCTGTTTTAACCGCTCTTGCTATTGGCATGCTCATCGGAGCTCTTTCGATGAGTTATTTGGGGCGGCTTTTTTCCAAGCGACTTCTTTTTGTCTTTTCCATATTCGCTTTTGGAATTTTTTTGATTTTGTTCGTCAGTTTTCCTTATTATGAGCTTGTTCTCTTATTTGCTGCTCTTGCCGGTGTGTCTTTGGGTTCTTTAACTGTTGTTGGACGCACTTTTTTGCAGGAAAATGTAAAGGATGAAATTCGAGGAAGAGTTTTTGTTGCCTTAGAATCGGTACTCAGGGTCTCACTTTTTATCTCGATGGCGTTTGCCGGGATTATTGCAGACATTATCGGTCAACGTGTCTTTAATCTGGGGAGCTTAATAATTCATTTTAATGGAGCCCGCACCACTCTTATTCTTGGGGGTGTTTTAGTCATTTTTTCCAGTTATTTTTTGTTTAAAACTATTCAACCTTCGGTGAGGAAATAGAAATGATTTGTCTTAAAACTCCTTTAAAAGAAGAGAATTTGAAGAATCTTCAAGCAGGGGATGAAGTTTTAATAAGCGGCATTATTTATACCGCAAGAGATGAAACTCATCGTAGGTTTGTTGAGACACTGAAGCGAAAAGAAAAATTACCTGTTGATTTAGAAGGATGCATTCTTTTTTATGCTGGACCTGCTCCTGCGAGACCAGGAAGAGCAATTGGCTCAATTGGCCCAACAACTAGTGGGCGACTCGATATTCATACTCCTCTTCTTTTAGCCCAGGGTTTAAAGGGAATGATTGGCAAAGGCAAACGCTCAAATGAGGTTAAAGAAGCAATTAAAAAACACAAGGCGGTTTATTTTATCGCTATCGGAGGGGCAGCAGCTCTTCTTTCTCAATTTATTAAGAAAGCGAAAGTTGTAGCTTATGAAGATTTAGGACCTGAGGCTGTGTATGAGTTAGAAGTGGAGAATTTTCCAGTAATTGTCGGTATTGATTTACAGGGAAATGATGTATACGAGAGATAGTGAAAAGTTAAAAGTTTGCCTGATAATTGGGGAGAAGAAAGTGAAGGGTAAAGGGTGAAGGAAAGTGGTTTTACGATGAAAAACAAGGGTTTTTTTATAACTTTTGAAGGTGTAGAGGGCTCAGGGAAAAGCACACAAATGGAGCTTCTGGGTAGGTTCTTGCTTGAGAGAGGTTTCGATATTTTGCTTACGCGGGAGCCTGGTGGTACTGAAATTGGCGATAAAATAAGGGATATTTTACTTGACCCTGAAAACAAGGGAATGGATAAAATGGTTGAGGCTTTATTGTATGCCGCAAGCCGTGCTCAATTAGTTGCCGAAGTAATTAAGCCTGCTCTTGAAGCAGGAAAAGTGGTTATTTGTGATAGATACTTCGATTCATCGGTAGCTTATCAGGTTTATGGTCGAGGTATTCCTTTTGAGGTGATAGAAGCAATTAACAAGCGGGCAATTGAAAACGCTAAGCCGGATATTACTTTTTTTCTGGATATTTCTGTTGAGGTAGGACTTGAAAGAGCAACGGTTTTTTTTGCTGACAGAATAGAAAAGGAAGATATTGAGTTTCATCGTCGTGTACGGAAGGGTTACCTGGAGCTGGCGAAAAAAGACACGAAGCGCTTTATCGCAATTAAGGCACTAAAAGAGTCTGATGAGATTCACCGCAGGATTATTGAGAAAATTAAGGAGTTTTTTAAAGTTTAATGACGGTAGTCTGGGAAAGAATTTTAGGACAAAAAGAAGCGGTTAAAAATTTAAAAGCTGCTCTTAAAAATAAAAGTTACAGCCATGCTTACCTATTTTTTGGTCCCGAAGGTGTGGGTAAAAAAACTATGGCTTTTGCTTTTGCCATGACTTTAAATTGCCCTGAAGGCGGTTGTGGAATTTGCCCTTCCTGCACTAAAGTTGAAGCCCTCTCTCATCCCGACTTTTTTTATCTTGAACCTGAAGGCAATTTTATTACTCTTGAGCAGATTAAAGAGGTTCGTCATCGAGCCGCGTTAAAATCGATGGAAAACGACATTAAGGTTTTTATTATTGATGAAGCTGATAAGATGACTCCTGAAGCTGCGAATGCCCTTCTTAAAGTCCTGGAAGAGCCGCCTCCAAACTTAGTTTTTATCCTGCTCACCACTAATCTTAAAGGAGTTCTTCCAACCATTATTTCGCGATGTCAGCCTATTATTTTTAAGGCGATTTCTTATGCTGATATAATTAAATGGCTTACCGACGAATTTAAAATAAGCCATGAAAAAGCTGAATTAGTCACTCGATTAAGCGGGGGTATTTTAGAAAAAGCTCTTGCTTATGCTACGGAAGACTCTCATTTTCAAAGGCGAACTTTTGTCTTAGAGATTGCACGGGATATTTCTAATTTAAACGATTTTGAACTTGCAAAGACAGCTGAGAAGTTGGTAACAATGGTTAAAACCTCACTTAAAGAGTTTAAAAATAGTCACGAAAAAGATTTTAAAGAAATTGAGGAATATGCCTTAACTCGGCAACATGCTTCACACATAAAGAAAGTTTTTACTCAGAGACAAAAAAGAAAGCTTGACCGTACCGAGCATGAGAGTTTTAATGAGATTTTTGACACCCTTTCTTCATGGTATAGAGATTTGTATGTTTTAATTGAAACCAAGAGTGGCGCTTTGATCATTAATCAGGACAAAGAGGAAGAATTAAAAAAAATGGCTGAGAAAATTTCCAGCGAAAGTACCCGAAAAGCTGTTAAAATAGTCCGTAAAACTCAAGGTTTATTAAGGTATAATGTTAATATGCAACTTGCTTTTGAAGTTATGCTCTTTAATCTTAAGGAGGTGTGTTAATGCCAGTTGTTGTTGGAGTGGTTTTTAGAGAGGCAGGAAAAGTTTATTATTTTGACCCGGATAGTCTTGACCTTAAGGTCAGGGATGAGGTAATAGTTAAAACTTCACAGGGGCTTGAGTTCGGCGAAATTGTTTCTCCGCCCGAAGAGCTTCCTGAAGACGAAATTATTATTCCTTTAGAGAAGGTTGTCAGGAAAGCTACGGACAAAGATAAAAAAGAGCTTCAGAAAAATAAAGAGAAAGAAAAAGAAGCTTTCGAGGTATGTGAAAAGAAAATACTTGAGCGCGGTCTCCCAATGAAATTGGTTGGGGTTGAGTGCACTTTCGACAAAAAAAAGCTTATTTTCTATTTTACCGCAGATAGCCGAATAGACTTCAGGGATTTAGTTAAGGATTTGGCTTCCGTTTTCCGCGTGAGAATAGAAATGAAACAAATTGGTGTAAGAGATGAGGCAAAGTTAGTTGGCGGCTTAGGTATGTGTGGTCGCCGTTTATGCTGTACCCTCTTTTTAAGTGATTTTGAGCCTGTATCTATCCGGATGGCAAAAGAGCAAGATTTGTCTTTAAATCCTTTAAAAATTTCTGGAATTTGCGGTAGACTTATGTGCTGTTTGGGATACGAGAATGAGGTTTATCGGGATTTTAAAAAACGTGCTCCTAAAAAAGGAACCAAAGTAGAAACCTCAAAAGGAACAGGAGTTATCGCAGATTACAATGTTCCCAAAGAAAAGGTTATAGTTGAAATAGGAGAGGGATTAAGATACGAGTTTTCTTTTGATGAGATTAAGATTTTGCCCGAATAGCTCGGTTGGTACCTGCCCGCCATAGCCTGAGCTGGAGGCAGTGGGAAACAAGTAGTAAGAGCGTCTTTTTTGCCCGCTTAGCTCAGTTGGAAGAGCAGTGCATTCGTAATGCACAGGTTGTCGGTTCGAATCCGACAGTGGGCTCTAAGGCTTAATAGGACTTTGACTAGGCGTTGGCAGGCGGGGAGGTCAGGGGTTCAAATCCCCTTTCGGGCTCTGGTTAAAATTATTTGGTTTTTTAAAATTTTTAAAAAACTCTAAAGAATTTACTTAAATTTACCGATATAATATATATAGTAAAAAAGTTGTAGTGCCCAAAGCTTGTGAATAGTTGCACAAAGAAGGAATTTAAGATGTATGTGCAAATCGAAAAAGAAATCAGGAGTTTTATCGAGCATTATGTGGAGTGTTTTACCTGCCTGGATTTGCTCATCTTTTTTTCCAATAATCCAAATGTCCGCGAAAAATCTACAGGCATAGCACAGCTTATAGGTAGAAATGAAGACGATGTCCGCCAGGCACTTAACTTTCTGACAGAAAAGGGTATTTTGGTAAAAGAAAAACTAACTTCTGACTCAAATGGAAATGGCTCTCCGCGTGAAAAAACTAAAGAAAAAGATGTTCTCTATTTTTACAACCCCTCGCAAAATTTAAAAGAACGCGTTAAAAGGTTTGTTGATTGTATGAGCGTCAGAGAAAAAAGGCTTTTAGTGCTGACAGCTCTTCTTAAAAAGGGCATAAAACACTAATTTTCCTGCCTCTTTGAGTTTAATTCTCCTTTCTTTAATATATTTTTTGTTTGAGTTAAGATAAATTTAAGTTTAAAAATTCTCAAAAAAGGTGATTCTATGTTTTTTGTTTTCAACGAAGAAAGTCCACTCACTTCAGAGAACCAAAAATCTCTATCAAAAGAAGAAAGCGATAAATTAGGGCTTAAAAGAAAGTTTTTTTCTCTGGTTGGTTTAGTTTTGGTGGTGGCTATTATTGGAGGTCTTATTGGTTCTTTTATTTTGCCTATGTTTTTCGGATTGAATCCTGTTGAGTTTTACCAGGGCAAACCTTTTGCCATTTTCGAAAAGCAAGCAAAACCACCTGAAGAAAAACCCGCTCCCTATATTACAGATCCGGTTATTGCTGTAGCCGGGAAAGTTCAGCCTTCTGTGGTTAATATTCGAACTGAAAAAACAATATCCGATTTTTTCTTTGGTTTGCGAAGGACAACTGGTATTGGTTCTGGAGTAATTATCAGTCAGGATGGGTATATACTCACTAATAATCATGTTGTTCAGGATGCAGATGAAATCTGGGTAACAGTTAGGAAAAAAGATATTAAAGGTAGAGTAATTGGGAAAGATTACGAGACCGATATTGCTGTAGTCAAAGTTGATATGGAGGGTCTTCCCGCGGTAAGATTGGGCTCGGTTCGGGATTTAGAGGTTGGTGAGTTGGTTGTGGCTATTGGCAGTCCGTATGGCTTTGAGCATAGTGTAACCGCAGGCGTGGTTAGTGCTCTTTATCGTCAACTAACGGTGTCGAGCAATCTTGGGTATATCACTTTTACGGATTTAATTCAGACAGATGCAGCCATAAATCCAGGCAACAGCGGTGGAGCTTTGTGTAATACTAAAGGGGAAGTAGTGGGAATCAATACCCTTATTTATTCAGAAACCGGGGGGTATCAAGGAATAGGATTTGCCATACCCATTGATGTCGCAAAAGATGTGGCTGATCAGTTAATTAAGGAGGGGAAAGTTAGTCACCCTTATGTTGGTGTGAACGGACAGGATGTTGACCGTGAGTTAGCTAAAGAATATGGCTTGACCGTAGAAAAAGGTGCGTTTATTCTTCAGATTTACCCGGATACGCCTGCTGAGAAAGCAGGTTTAAAAAGAGGAGATGTGGTTGTCGAGTTTAACGGTGAAGTGATTGAGAGCATGTATGATTTAATTGCGGCAATTCGAAAAAGAAAAGTTGGCGATGTCATCGAAATTGTGATTGTGCGGGATGGGGAACGAATTAAAAAAGAGCTTACCTTAGCAGAAAAACCTACTTTATTTAAAGGATAATTGCTAGTCAAAAGTCAATAGTCAAGAGTCAGAAGTCAGCAACAATTTACAATTTACTAAGGGTCTTAAAAAGGAAAGGTTTATGGAAGCATCATTTATAGAGACTGAAAGAAAACTAAAGGCATTTTATGAGATTAAAAATATTTTTGAACAATCTTCTGATCTTGGGAAGTTTTCCCAGCATATCGTTGCCCTTATTGTAGAAACTCTTGGAGCTTTAGGTTGCACCTTAAATCTTGCCAGTCAAGGAGAAATAATAAGGCTGTCTGGAATAGGGGCAGAAGTAAACGACTTTAAGTTTTTCCAGATTGAAAAGAATCTTTTAAAGCTTGCGATTAAAGGTAAGAAGAAAACAACAAAAAAATTGAGCAAACAAGAATACTATCTTTGTTTTCCTTTTTTAGTTAACTTAGAACATGAAAGAGCTGTTTTTCTCCCCGAAGTAGCGGGTGGTTTGGTAATTTTTTCTCGTTGCCCTCTTCGTGAAAGCGACGAAAGTTTTGTAAATTCTATAGTTTCTCTTATTACCTCTGTCATTGTTAGCCATAAATGTAAGGAGGAATTAAGCTGGAAAACTACAGAATTTTTATCCCTCGTTGAAATTGGCAAGGCAATAAGCTCTGTGCTTGATGTCGATGAACTCTTAAATTTGGCCGTGCATACAGCAGCTCAGCTTGTACGGAGTGATTCGGCAGCGTTAACATTTTTTAATGGTGAAGATAAAAAATTTAAGGTTAAAGCTTCACTTGGTATATCTTCAGAGCAGTTGAGTTCTATGTATAAAAAAGATGAAAGCTTCATTAAATATGTGGCTCAAACCAACCAGCCTCTTTTTGTTGCTGATACTTCCAGAGATGAGTATTTTAAAAACCTCAGACGTGGGAAAAAGAGGATAAAATCATTAATTGCAGTCCCTATTAAAAGGAAAAATAAATTATTGGGTGTTTTAAGCGTTGACATAGTTGACTCCCAACATCAGTTCGTCGCGGAAGATATTGATTTATTGAGTATTTTAGCAGGACAATTAGCTGTGAGCGTTGAAAATGCCACGCTTTACGAGCAATTGCATAATCTTTTTATAAGCACAATTCAGTCTCTTGCTTTAACACTTGAAGCAAAGGATAAGTATACGCGGGGTCACTCTGAAAGGGTAACTACTTATGCAGTAAAAGTAGCTAAATTACTTAATTTGTCTCGAGAAACTGTTGAGGCAATTCGACACGCAAGTATTTTACATGATATTGGAAAAATTGGATTAAAAGGCGATATTCTTCGCAAAACCGCTTCTTTAAATGCTGAAGAGCGTCATTTGGTAGAAATGCATCCTAAAATTAGTGCTGAAATTTTAAGACCAATAACTTTTTTAAAAGATGTTATTCCCATTGTTTACCATCATCATGAGCGGTATGATGGTAAGGGGTATCTGGATAAGTTAGAAGGGAAAGATATACCAATTGGAGCGCGGATTCTTGCCGTGGCTGACGCTTACGAATCAATGATTTCAGACAGGCCTTATCGACGACAGTTATCTAAAGAAGAAGCCTTAGTTCAGCTTGAAAATGGTGCAGGAAAACAATTTGACCCTGAGATTGTTAAAGCTTTTGTCTCTATCATAAAGACTGGAACAGAAGGGTGAATGTAAAGTGAAAGAATTTGAATTTGAACCCGGAATGGCTCTCGAAGAAGAACTGGCAAACTTCTTAAAAAATGTGGTTAATTCCATGGCTAAATTAGATTTAATAAATTTCTTTTTTAGTAATCCTTATACAATTGATACTGTAGATGGTTTAGCGCTTCGTATAGGAAGACGAGTTGAAGGGATAGAGAAAACAGTTGAGGAGTTAAGTGAGGCAGGAATATTAGAAAAACGAGTTCAGGGAGAACTCGTTCTTTATGCTTTTGTGCCTGGTAATAAATGGTATGAGTTAATTGAGAGACTTTTAAAGAGTCTGGATACTCGAGAAACTCGCTTAAAGATTATTACTTATATTATTAAACTGGAAGGACTTACATAGAAGCTTCATTTTTATTTTTTCATTTAAAACAGCTCTCGACTCCCGACTAACAGAGATAAGGTGAAAGTCTAAAATCTACTGACTCTTGACTTATGTACGAGCTGTAAGCTGACTGAATATTAGTGCCGAGGTGGATTAAGTATAATAAAACTTCAATAGATTTATAGAAAAGTCTTGGCATTTGGTGAAACAAAGTCTATAATATAAATATGAAGTTATCTGATTATGCAAAATTAAAGGGTGTTTGTTATAAAACAGCCTGGAGACACTGGAAATTA
>CAMTWV010000006.1:0-30838 GCA_947085535.1 uncultured Actinomycetes bacterium
ATACCACCATCTTCCGACAAAGCTACCCTGCCATTTATTAAAAATTGCCTTAATTCCCCGATAAACAAAATGATTTTGATAAGCTAACTTAAAAGAATGCGAAAGTGAGCGGACTGCTTTTAAAAACAGACTGTTTTCTAATATGGGAGCTCTTTTTGATTCGAAAACCTCAGTCGGGATTCTAAAAAGTGCCATTTGCAAACCAATTAAGACCCAGAAAAAGACAGCCGCTCGCGGGTGATAAAAACTATTGCTCGTTAAGGCATTAAACATAAACCCAATCAATGCCGCCAAAATACCAGCATTTATACAGCGGAGATAGTGGTCGCCAATTAAGGCGCGATTAAGATAAAATCCTGAACGCACTGCCGTTAAAAGTATAAAGAAAAACGAAAGAAGACCAATTAACCCAATTTCCGCCCAATAAGTAAGATAAGAATTATGTGCCCCATACTGAACCCAACCAAGATTAAGCTCGGGATGCCTTAAAATGTAGCTGGTAAAAGCAATCAGATAGTTGCCAATACCCACTCCTAAAATTGGATGTTCCGTAATCATTCTCAAAGGGATTTGCCAGAGCCTTACTCTGAATCCAGCGGTTCCGCCTCCAGTATCAAAAATACTCCACAATCTTTGCGAAACACCTGGCATAAAAACCAAACTTAAAACCACTACTCCTAAAAAGAGAAAAAACAGGGGTTTGTAAACAAGAAAAGAAAAAAGAGTAACACTAATAAACAAACTAATCCAGCTACCCCGTGTATAAGTCAAAATAAGAGCGAAAAAAATAAAAAGAGAAAGAAAGATTAAAGAAATCTTTCTCGAGACGCTTCCTTTCGCAAAAACTAAAGCCAGCCCTAAAGGAAAGATTAAAACAAGATACTCGCCCAAGAAATTAGGATTTTCGTAAGTTGCCGCAATACGCGCTTTAATTATCTCGCTTAAACCTGCCATTCCCAAACTTGCCTCAGGCCGAAAAACATACTGGTAAAGACCAATAAGGCAAACAACGCCGGCTGTTAAAACCATCACAGTTAAAACTGCCTCGAGCATCTCACGATTTTTAACACACCTTGCGCAAGCGTAAGAAAGAAGAAAATAACCAAGATGCCGAAGCCAAACTGCGAGACCCTCAATAAAATCAAGAGCTGAAAATAGAGAAATAAGCCCGACAATGAGAAAAAGAGCAAAAGGCAGCGCATAAGGAGAGCCCTTCTTAAAAATATCTTTTTTTCTATAAATCTCGACTAAAGCGGCAAAAATTAACAAAGATGCCCCAACCGTTACTGCATCTAAGGGAAGAGGCCCCAGCTCAAATCTAAAAGCCAAAAGTGGAACACAAGTTATAAGAAGAAAAAAGAGAGAAAGTGAAATCAAAGTTAACTCCTCACTTCACTTTCAAATCAACAATGTAAGCTTCGCCCTCAAACCACTTTGTGGAAATAGCGAATTTCTTATCTTTGGGAGCCGTCATTCTTAAAACTTCATTTCCAGTAGTGATAATATCTTTTCCAACTCTTCCTTTACAGGTTAAGGTAAGATAAACATCTTTCTCAACAGGAGAAACCGCCACAATAATTTGACCTTCGTCATCTCGAGTGATAACAGTAGCTGGTTGAACTTTAACATCTTTTATGGTACCAATAACACCCTGCGTATCTTTACGTTTAACCACATCACCAATGTGAAAAGCGGAAACAAGCTCGGGCCGCAACTCATAAATCAGAACAGTAAGCTCAATTTCTTTATCTTCGGGGAGAAGAGTAACTTTACCCCCTCTCGTAACCACAAAAAAAGCAATAACAAAAACAAGAATGGTCGCCACGACAACCACTAAGTCAATTAAATTAACTTTGCCAAAGACTCTGCCTTTCCCGTCAATTAAACCCATAACTAAATCCTCCTTTAGTCTGTTAGTACTTGAACAACTTTTCTAATAATATGCGGACCTTTTATTTCTTTAAACCTTTTTTCTGTTCTCCCTATATAATTATCATTGGTGGTTGCAACCATAGGAGCAATAAAGACATAGTCCTCAATGGTGGTATAAGCAGTTATGTAAGCATTGGTCTGAATTTTAGTATATTTGCCAATAGAAATCTCGTTTTCTATTCGGAAATCAAAGTTCTTCCTGAGGCTTAATTTCCAAAAGCTTAGAATTGGCAACAATAGCATTTACAATTCTACCGGCTACCCTTTTGTCCCAGAGAGGTGGCCTTGGATAACTCTTTTTAGGCTCGCTTAACACTTTTTTTGTTTCCATAATTATCAATTCTTTATTGGCGCCAACGAGTTTGTTGGCACCCATCTCAACGGTTATCACCCTTTCAGTATTATACCGCAAAGTCAGGCAGGGAATGCCAAGAAGCAATGCTTCCTCTTGAATTCCTCCCGAATCAGTCAATAGCAGACGGCTGTTAATCATGAGTTTCAAAAAGTCAATATATCCCTGCGGCTCAAGAAAGTAAACTCCCGAATCTACACATAGCTGCTTAAGTTTCTCTGGAAGTTTACTAGCCGTCCGCGGGTGAATGGGAAAAATAACCGGCAACGGCAATTCCACAAATGACTCCATTATCTGCCGCAATCTTTTCGGGTCATCCGTATTTTCGGCTCTATGCACCGTAGCCAACGCATAATTGTCAAGATGTTTATTCGAAAGAACTTTAGGAGGCTCATCATCAATCTTCTCAACAAACTCGAGAAGCGTTTGTGCCATAATATTGCCAACAAAAAACACTCGTTCGCTATCAATTCCTTCATTAACTAAATTACCGACAGCATCTTGAGTGGGAGCAAAAAGCATCTGCGAAATCCTATCGACAATTACTCTGTTAATCTCCTCCGGCATTGCAATATCGTGGCTTCGATACCCCGCTTCAACGTGAATCACTGGAATTCGAATTTTCACAGCTGCCAATGCCCCAGCCAAAGTTGAGTTTACGTCGCCAACCACAACAATCAAATTTGGTTTTTCCCGAATATAGACGGCCTCAAGAGCCTTTAGCGCCTCACCCGTCTGGTAAGCATGAGTGCCAGATTTAATTCCAAGATAAATATCTGGTTTAGGCAACCCCAAATCAGAAAAGAATACTTTACTCATTCGCTCATCAAAATGCTGGTCAGTATGAACAAGTCTATAAGAAATTCCTCTGACCCTCATTTCGCGAACAAGGGGTGCGACTTTCATAAAATTTGGGCGAGTACCGACAACCGCTATAATTTTCAACTAACTCTCACCTTCATTTCTAATTAAATTAAAATATCTACTAAATATCTCAAAATGCAAAATTTAATTTTTAATCGCGACACTGAGTGCTTTTTCGATTATTATCTCTTTATTTTCTACAATCATCGGAGAAAATGATGTCTTCTTCTTAATGGAAATTTCATCAGCTTTTTTTACTTCGTGAAGAGCTCCAATACTAATAAGGTATTTATCAACTGCTCCCATCTTGCCTCCAAAGATTGTATAAGCTGGAGTACCCAGAACTGCCGCCTCCCTGTTCATTGTTCCACCAGCGCTAATCACCACATCTGCCAATGTCAACAGAGAAGGACCATCAACAGCTTCATCGGGGTTAACTACAACAACTCCCTTTTTTGTTAAATACTCGAACTTATTCATTTGTTCTTTGGTTCTTGGCAGCAAAACAATTTGGACCTCAGGGTTATTTGATAAAGCAAGCGGTATTTGATCAAATAGTTCATTTTCAAATCTATGATAAGCAGCCATCGTTGCGGGAGGACGCAAAACCACCAGAATCTTATGTTTATCAATTCCCAACTTCTGATTTAAACAACTATCTATTGAGTAGTTGTTTAGATAAACATGCTCTTTAAGTCCTGGGAAATGCTCAATTTTTTCAAGAATAGCGCCATGCTTAGCCACGGCTTCCTTTGGTATCGCCTCAGGAATCAGAATTTTGGTGGCTAATCTGGCATTAATTTTATATGAGAGAGTTGCATGTTCATAATCGTGGATTACAACATTTGGAACACGCAACAGCCAACAAGCGACCGCTAAATCGTTTGAGCCATGACTGAGAGCTAAATCAATTTTTTTACCTTTTGCAAAATTTATTAAACCTTTTGTGCGAGAAAAGAGACCCACCGCTTTTTTTAAAAAGTTTTTTCCCCTGTGATAACCAATTAAGGTGTAATTCATCTTATGCATTTCGAGCAAAGGAACTGTTTGAGCAAATTCTCTTGCCGTTATAGTTACAGAGCATCCCCGTTTTTTTAAATCTTCTATTATTGGTTTAAAAAAAACTACATGCGGAGAGTTGGTAACGTCAATCCATACATTCATTTTAATTTCCTCTTAACAAATCAAATAAGTGTGCGAAAATTACACGCAAAATTAAAGTAATTTCCGTTAATATATATACTATTAACTGGCATGAAATAATTTTGGCTTTTTAAATGTTTTATAATTTTTCACATCTTCTGACCACGATTATCAATGCTGTGAATAATTGCAAACAACAAAAACTACTCTTCATTAATATGACAGTGCCTTTTAAACAAACCCACAACTGACTCGATTTGTTCTCTTTCGAGTTCGACGTAGAGCGAAAGCGCGAGGGTTTCCTTTGAAGCTCTCTCGCTTTCAGGCAAATCTCCTCGTCGGTTATAATCTAAAAATTTTTCCGTTCTCAATACCATCTAAAGTGTTTCTCGTATCCACTACTAAAGAAGCTTTCTCCAAAACTCTTTGGTAGTCTATATTTGAATGGTCAGCCACGATAATCACACAATCGCTTTTCTCAACAGTTTCAAACAAAGGAGATGACTTATACTCTTTCTTTCCTACTTTCAGTAAGTTAACATAAGAATCATGATAAGAAATTAAAGCGCCTTTTTCTTCTAAGATTTCGATTATTTTTAAAGCCGGGGATTCACGAGTATCATTAATATCTTTTTTGTAAGCCACCCCTAAAAGAAGCACTTTTGAGCCCTTCAAAGACTTACCTTGAGAGTTAAGCGCCTTAATTATTCTTTTCACGACATAATAGGGCATATTTTGATTTATTTTTCCTGCCAATTCAATGAATTCCGTACAAAAATCATACTTTTGAGCTTTCCAGAAAAGATAGAACGGGTCAACTGGAACACAATGCCCGCCCCATCCAGGACCTGGATAAAAGGGCATAAAACCAAAAGGTTTAGTGGAAGCTGCCTTTATAACTTCCCAGATGTTAATACCCATTCTTTCGCCAAGCATAGACAATTCATTAACTAAGGCAATATTTACACAGCGAAAGATGTTTTCAAGAAGTTTCGTCATTTCCGCCACTTTAGGGCATGAAACAGGAACTACGGTGTCAACAAATTGGTTATAAAATAAACAGACAAGCTCGGTGCACTCTTTCGTTACTCCACCAACAACTTTCGGTGTATTCTTAATTGAATAATTTTTGTTACCTGGGTCGACTCTTTCAGGAGAAAAAGCTAAAAAGAAGTCATTTCCTACTTTCAGACCATTTCTTTCTAAAGCAGGCAAAACCAGTTCTTCGGTAGTTCCCGGGTAAGTAGTGCTTTCAAGAATGACCAGTTGATTTTCTTTCAGTCGCTGAGAAATCTCATTTGTAGCAGCTTCAATATATGAGACATCAGGTTCTTTTTTCTCAGAAAGCGGAGTGGGCACGCAAATGACAATGACATCTAAACATTTTAAAAGATTAAAGTCGGTAGTAGCTTTAAAACATTTTGCTTCTCTGATTTCCTTCACAATTTCTGAAGATACATCGGGAATATAGGAATTACCGCCGTTAATTTCTTTTACTCTAGCAGGATTAACATCAAAACCAGTTACTTTAAAACCAGATCTGGCTGCCTCAATTGCTAGCGGCAGTCCTACATAACCCAAACCAATTATACCAACCTTAGCCTCTTTAGAAATTATCTTTTCCTTAAGCAATAATCCTTCCTCCGTCTTTATTTAACTGCAAACATTAATTCGCCTTGAGCAACTATTTCACCGTCCACAGTCGCTTTGGCTTGGCCAACACCAACTGGTCCTTTTACTTTTATTACCTCAACTTCCAGACGGAGGACGTCTCCTGGACGAACCTGCTTTTTAAATCTTATCCCGTCTATTCCAGCAAAAAAGGCAATTTTACCCTTGTTTTTCTCATCACTAAGAATAGCCACTGCCCCCACTTGAGCCAGTGCCTCAACTATTAAAACACCTGGCATAACAGGATAATCAGGGAAATGTCCAACAAAAAAGTTCTCATTAGCGGTTACATTTTTAATTCCGACAGCACGTTTGCCTGTTTCCAATTCCAAAATCTTGTCCACCAAAAGAAAAGGGTAACGGTGAGGAATTATCTTTTTAATCTCGTCTATATTGAGCATATAAGTTCACTCCTAAAAAAGTATACAAAAAAGTTTAGTCTTTTCCCTGAATTTAGGCAAGTAGCTTCTGGGTGGCTGACAGTCAAATAAAAAATGATATAATAACTACTTACACCAACGGCTTAACGGAGCGAAAAATGGAAGATAAAAAGATTAAGAAATTTATTTTGGGCATCGTAATAGTATTAATTGCTCTTATTGCAGGAGTTATAAGCTACCAAGCTATCACGCAAAAAGATTCTAATCAAATCCTCTCAGAGACTTCTGAGATGGAAGAAATTCCCGAAGAAGAATTACCTGAATTTTTCTGTCCGATTTGTGGAGAAAAAACATTTGTCGAAGAAGAAACTACCCGACGACCTTTAGCCATTGTCATTGAAAATCACTCTGAGGCACGACCACAGTCGGGGTTGGAAAAAGCCTGTTTAGTCTATGAAACAGTGACTGAAGGTGGAATTACCCGCTTTCTGGCTTTCTACCTTCATAATGATTGCGGAAATATTGGTCCGGTAAGAAGCGCGCGTGAATACTTTGTTGAGTGGGCAAAATCGTTCGAAGCCCTTTTTAGCCATTGTGGGGGTTCGTCGACCACCTTTGAAGTGATTAAACAACTGGGTGTTAAGAGTCTAAATCAATTTTTTAACGGAAAAGCTTACTGGCGGATAAAGGCGAGAAAAGCGCCTCATAATCTCTACACTTCAACTGAGAAGCTCTGGGGTCTGGCAAAGGAAAAAGGATTTTCGCTCGAATTTGAAGAAAATCCATACCTCTTTAAAAACGATATACATTTAACAGAAAGACCGAAAGGACAACATATAGTCGCCACAGAAATTGACTTCTCAGGAAAAAACTACAAGGTTCGTTATGAATACGAGAAACAAACAAACTCCTACAAAAGATTTTTAAATGGCTCGCCTCATATTGATAATAATTCGGGGAACCAACTTAAAGCAAAAAATATTGCCGTTATGTTTACTTCTATAAAAATAATTGACGAGATGAGCCGAAGAAAAATAACTACAATTGGCTCAGGTAAAGCCCTTGTTTTTCTTGACGGAGATTTAATTGAGGGTACCTGGAAACGCTTTTCGAAAAATGAACCAACTCGATTTTACGACCAAAATGGTGAAGAAATTAATTTCAATCGGGGACAAATCTGGATAGAAGTAATTTCTCCTGACAGAAAAGTAGGACTTATCACGGCTGACCCTTTAGTTACAACCGCTACACCTTAACTCTTTCTATGTCAGCTCCTAAAAGTCGGAGTTTTTTATCAAAATTTTCATAACCCCTATCAATATGAAATATATTTAAAACTTCGGTTTTCCCTTTCGCTGCCAAGCCTGCCAGGACAAGAGCCGCTCCGCCTCTTAAGTCAGGAGCACAAACCGTGGTACCCGAAAGTTTACCTACCCCTTTTACAATTAAATGATGCCCGTGAATATTTAAATCTGCTCCCATCCGATTTAACTCGTCCACTACCATAAATCGGCTTTCAAAAACATTCTCGGTAATAATGCTCGTTCCGTCAGCTAAAGAAAGAAGCACTGCCATTGGCGCTTGCAAATCAGTAGGAAAGCCAGGATAAGGAAGAGTAACCGCATTGACAGATTTAAGTCCCCGAGAGGAAACACGAATTTTATCGGGAAATTCTTTAATCCAGGCACCAGCTTCTTTTAATTTTGCCAGAACAATTTTTAAGTGCTCACAACAAGCATTTTCAACGGTAACATTTCCCCCTGTTAAAATTCCTGCCATGATAAATGTTCCTGCTTCTATTCGATCAGGAATAACGGCATGCTCTTCGGGCTTAAGACTGTTTACGCCCCCTATCTCAATGGTTGAAGTACCAGCTCCTTTAATTTTTGCTCCCGCTTTATTTAAGAAATCGGCTAAATCAACTATCTCGGGTTCACGAGCAGCATTTTCAATTATAGTTGTTCCGTTAGCCAGAGTTGCCGCCATCATCACGTTTTCGGTTGCGCCCACGCTGGGAAAACTTAAAGGAATAAGTGTACCATGCAAACTGTTGGCTTTAGCCTCGATGAAACCGTGTTCTACCTCAATTTTAGCCCCCAAAAGCTCCAGCCCAAAGAGATGCAAGTCAATTTTGCGCGAACCAATATTGCAACCACCAGGTAAAGCAACTTTTGCTCTGCCAAATCGAGCAAGCAAGGGACCTAAAACAATGATAGAAGCACGCATTTGACTAACTAATTCGTAGGAGGCTTCAAACCGATTTATGCCTGAGGTATCGATTTCGACAATACTTTTGTCTGAGGACTTATAAAACCTAACTCCTGTTCCTATCTCCTTAAGAACTTTAGCCATGGTGAAAACATCGTTGATTTCGGGAATATTTTTTAAAACTACCTTCTGAGAACAAAGAAGCGAAGCCGCCATTAGTTTAAGAGCCGAATTTTTAGCGCCGCTTAATTTAACTGTACCTTCTAATTTTTTTCCGCCATTAATTAAATATTTTTCCAATTCTCCCTCTTGGTAGCTGAAAGTGAACCGGGGTTAAAAAATGAGATTATTTCACTTCTTAAAGGATTCCTCCGCGAATATGTAATCGGGACAGAATAAACTCAGTATCAGGAGAGAGGTTATTTAGCCTTGCCAGCAATTCTAAGTTTAGTAAGTGCCCAGGTAAGTTCCTTTTGCGCTTCGAAAAAATCCTCTTCGGCTACGGCTTCTTTTAGAATCTTTTCGGCTTTCTCCTTGGCAAGTTTTACTTTTTCTATGTCAACTCTTGAGGCAATTTCTGCCATATCAGCCAGAACAATAACTTTGTCCTCACTAACTTCCATATAGCCACCGTAAATAGCTATATAGTCCCATCTGTCACCAATTTTGACTCTCATTTCTCCTACAGTAAGAGTAGCTATTAAAGGTGCATGAAGAGGAAGAATGCCTATTTCTCCAACTTCACCAGGGACTACCACCATATTTACTTCACCTGAATAAACTAACCCTTCAGGTGTAATGACCTCGCAACTTACTATCTTGTCCACTAATTAAACCCTCCTGGCTAATAGCTATCTGCCAACATTAGTCGGTAGTCGGGAGTAATGGTAGCGATGTAGCTGCCACCTGCCATCAGCTAACTTGCTGCTTCTACTTTAGTGGTGCCTAAAATCTTTTTGCCCTTTTCGACCGCCTCTTCCATAGTGCCTACCATGTAAAAAGCCTGCTCGGGCAAGTCATCATGAAGACCTTCTGTTATTTCCTTAAATCCTTTAATGGTATCCGCTAAAGTAACATAAACACCAGGGATACCTGTAAGCTGCTCCGCCACATAGAAAGGCTGAGAAAGAAACTTCTGTATTTTTCGAGCTCTATGAACCATAACTTTGTCCTCTTCAGAAAGTTCATCCATACCGAGAATAGCTATGACATCCTGAAGCTCTTTGTAGCGCTGTAAAATCTGCTGGACTTTTCGAGCTACCGAGTAATGTTCTTCCCCGATGAAAGCCGCGTCAAGAATTCGAGAAGTAGAATCAAGTGGGTCGACTGCTGGATAAATACCCAATTCAGCAATTTGACGAGAAAGAACGGTTGTCGCATCTAAATGGGTAAAGGTTGTCGCCGGAGCTGGGTCAGTTAAGTCATCAGCCGGAACATAAATTGCTTGTACAGAAGTTATTGAACCCTTCTTGGTTGAAGTAATACGCTCCTGGAGTTCGCCCATTTCAGTACCCAAAGTTGGCTGATAACCAACAGCCGAAGGCATTCGGCCAAGAAGAGCCGATACCTCAGAACCTGCCTGAACAAAACGGAAAATATTGTCAATAAACAGGAGAACATCCATGCTCTGATCTCTAAAATACTCTGCCATAGTTAGTGCAGTTAAGCCAACTCTTAAGCGCGCTCCTGGCGGTTCATTCATCTGACCAAAAACCAAGCAAGTCTTATCAATAACGCCTGATTCCTTCATTTCCAGATAAAGGTCATTTCCCTCACGAGTTCTTTCACCAACGCCACCAAAGACAGAGACACCACCATGTTTGGTGGCAATATTATGAATGAGCTCCATAATAGTAACTGTTTTTCCAACACCAGCTCCACCAAAAAGCCCTGTCTTTCCTCCTTTAACATAGGGAGCAAGCAAATCGATAACCTTAATGCCTGTTTCAAAAATTTGAGTGGTTGGTTCAAGAGTTTCAAATTCCGGAGGTTTTCGGTGGATAGGATATCTCAACCTTGCTTTAACAGGACCTTTTTTATCAATGGGTTCCCCTAATAAATTAAATAGCCGCCCCAGAGTTTCATTCCCAACTGGAACAGTTATGGGGTTTCCTGTGTCAATGACTTCCATGCCTCTAACCAAACCGTCTGTCGATGACATAGCAACGGCTCTTACCTGATTTTCTTCAAGGTGCTGCTGAATTTCAGCTATCAGATTAAATTCTTTCCCTTCAACCTGTTGTTTAACAACTAAAGCAGTAAAAATTTCAGGAAGTTTGCCTGAAGCAAATTCCACATCAATGACAGGTCCAATTACCTGTGTTATTTTACCAATATTCATTTTATGTTCCACCTCTCCTTCAGACTTCAGACTATTGACTGCCCTTTTGACTTTTGACTAGCGAAGCGGTTGACCTGCCCGCCATTGGCTGCCGCCTGACTATGTTTTTATTTTAGGGCTTCGGCTCCGCCAACAATTTCAGAAATTTCCTGAGTTATCTGAGCTTGCCTTGCATTATTGTAGTCGCGAGTTAAATTTTGAATAATTTCATTGGCGTTATCTGTCGCGTTTTTCATGGCTGTTCTTCGAGCACCATGCTCACTTGCCGCTGATTCTAAGAAAGCTCGATAAACAACTGTCTCAATATATCGGGGAAGCAATCTATGTAAAACCTCTTTGGCTTTTGGTTCAAAAATGTACTCAGTTTCGCTTGCCTCAGAACGCTGTTTTTCCCCAATTACCTCTCTTTCCATGGGGAGAAGTAAATATTCAACCGGACGCTGTTCAACAATAGATTTAAAATGATTAAAAACAAGATAAACTTTGTCAACTTCGCCCTGTACATACATATCCATCAACATGCGAGCAATCTCTCGAGCATTCTCAATTGTTGGTGAATCTGATATTCCTCTATATTCTTTAAAAATTTCTTGGCCAATAAACTTAAAGTAATTTATTCCCTTTCGACCAATAACTATTAAGTCAACTTTTCTTTTGCCTTCTTCGGATACCTCTACGGAGGGCGTTACCTCTTCTATTTCAACAACCTTTTCTTCTTTCGTTCTCTCAGCTTCTTCAATTGCTGTCGTTCTTCTTTTAAACAGCGCTTTAAGTTTTTCCCGAGCCTTTATCTTTGCCTCAGGAGTAGCTTCGCTAATGCTTGCCCCTTCTTTATCTTCTCGCGTTAAAACGCTTTCTGCTCTACGAATAACATTAGTATTAAAAGCACCACATAAACCACGGTCAGAAGTAAATACAACCACTAAAGCCTTCTCAATTGGGTCGTGAGTTTCAAGAAGAGGATGAGTGGTCCCCCTAACAAAAGCCGCCACATTATAAAGCACTTCCATCATCTTAAGAGCATAAGGGCGAGCTGCTTCTATTCTTCCCTGGGCTCGCCTGATTTTTGCTCCCGCCACCATTTCCATGGTTTTAGTTATCTGACGAGTGCTATCAATACTTTTTATTTGCCTTCTAATTTCTCTTACTTTAGCCATAAATTTTCATCATATCAACTAATGCGCTGCTTCACTTGCCTCCTTAGTTTCAACAACTTCTTCAAGGACTTCTTCGGCTAATTCTTCAACGGTGGAAAGGTAAGTTCTCTTAAAATCTTCGATAGTTCCAATTAGAGACTTTTCAGTTGCCTCAGAGATAACTTTTTCATCCCTGATTGCCTGTCCAACCTGCGGATGAGTGCTATCTATATATTCAAGGAAGCGTTTTTCAAAATCCTTAATCTGTTCAAGCGGTATATCGTCCAAATAGCCATTTGTGCCAGCGTATATAATCATAATTTGTTTCTCAACGGACATTGGCTCATATCTTCCCTGCTTTAAAATCTCAACCATATGCTGACCACGAGATAGCTGATCCTGGGTAGCTTTATCGAGTTCCGTTCCAAAAGCTGCAAAAGCCTCGAGTTCCCTGAATTGCGCTAAATCGAGACGAAGCCTTCCTGCCACCTGTTTCATAGCTTTAATTTGAGCCGAACCACCAACTCGGGAAACAGAAATACCCACATTAATAGCAGGTCGAACACCCGCGTAGAAAAGATCGTTCTCTAAATAAATCTGGCCATCGGTAATTGAGATAACATTAGTCGGGATATAAGCCGAAACATCCCCCGCTTGAGTTTCAACAATAGGAAGAGCTGTTAATGACCCACCACCTAATTCGTCAGAGAGCTTAACTGCTCTTTCTAAAAGGCGTGAATGGAGATAGAAAATATCGCCTGGATAAGCTTCTCTTCCTGGCGGTCTCCTTAATAAGAGAGAGACCTGTCGGTAAGCCTGCGCATGCTTGGATAAATCATCATAGATACACAAAGTATGTTTACCTTTGAGCATATAGTGCTCCGCCATAGCGCAACCGGCATAGGGAGCAATATATTGAAGAGGTGCGGGTTCATCAGCTGGGGCATTAACTACAATAGTATATTCCATTGCACCATGCTTCTTGAGTGTTTCCACTACCTGAACTACGGTAGATGTCTTCTGTCCGATGGCAACATAAACACAAATAACGTCTTGACCCTTTTGATTAATAATCGTATCGACCACAATCGCTGTTTTTCCTGTTTGTCTATCGCCAATAATTAATTCTCGCTGACCGCGCCCGATGGGAATCATTGAGTCAATAGCTTTAATTCCTGTTTGCAAAGGTTCTTTAACGGGCTGCCTGTCAATTACACCAGATGCTATCCTTTCAACAGGTCTAAAAGTTTCCGCCGCAATTGGGCCCTTACCGTCAATAGGTTCACCCAGAGCGTTGACCACTCGACCAATGAGAGCATCCCCCGCTGGAACCTGAAGGATTCGGCCAGTGCGTTTAACGACATCTCCTTCTTTTACAGCAACAGGATCCCCTAAAAGCACCGCACCAATTTGCTCTTTCTCTAAGTTTAAAACCACTCCGAAGTTGTTATTAGGAAACTCCAGCATCTCCCCCGCCATAGCACTAGCTAACCCTTCGACACGGGCAATGCCATCTCCTGCTTCTATGACTGTGCCAACCTCGACCACTTCCAAAGAAGCTTCGAACTTCTCGATTTGTTTCCTAAGAAGCTTAAGAAGCTTAGTAATTTTTTTTGCCATACTTAATTCACTCCCTGTAATCTCAGGTTAAAGCAAAGAATTGTTAACTGCTACTTGCCGGCAAGTTTTTTTCGCATCTGCTCAAGCTGATAACGAACGCTACAGTCGATAACTTTGTCTCCCAGGCGAATAATCATTCCACCTAAAATCGATTCATCGACATTAGGCCTGAGTAAAACCCTTTCTCCTGTTAGAGGTAAGAGTTCGTCTTGCAGTTTTTTTGATAGCTCACCGGTTAGTTCAACAGCGGTCGTCACTTCAGCCACCGTCTCGACGGCCATCGATTTTCCAGTTAAGCGGCTAAGCTCTTCCTGTATCTTTTGAGCGGTTGAAATAACATCTTCGAGAGCTTTTGTGGAAGCTTCGCCAGCAACAGAAGTTAGTTCAACAGCGGTCGTCACTTCAGCCACCGTCTCGACGGCCATCGATTTTCCAGTTAAGCGGCTAAGCTCTTCCTGTATCTTTTGAGCGGTTGAAATAACATCTTCGAGAGCTTTTGTGGTAGCTTCGCCAGCAATAGAGGTCACTTTCATGTGAGTTCACGCAACCTTGTTGTGTAGTCTTCAATCAGACCCAGATGATTTTCCTTGTCAAGCGATTTTTGAACCACTTTTGAGGCGGCTTCTACTACTAAATCAGCAAGATTGGTTTGAATCTCGACTAAAGCTTTTTCCTTTTCCGCTCTTATTTCGTTTTGGGCAGAATCAAGGATTTTTTTAGCCTCCTCGTTAGCTTTTTGATTTATCTCCTGTTTGGCATTTTCGGCAACCGCTCTTCCTTCTTCAATTATCTTCTGAGCTTCTTTCCTTGCCTCATCTAACTGATTTTTGTACTCTTCAAAAAGCCTTTCTGCCTCGACTCTTGTTTCTTCAGCTTTATCAAGTGAAGCTTTAATCGTCTCTTCCCTTTTCTTCATCATATTAAGAATTGGCTTATAAGCCATCTTCTTTAACAATAAGAAAAGAGTAAAGAAAGAAACTGCTGACCAAATAACCAAACCCCAATCCGGACTAAATAAAACCTCCAAATTAAATTACCTCTCTTTAAAATTTACAGTCCGTAGGAAACCTACTTACCTACCAAAATAATAGCAATAACAAAAGTGTATAAAGAAATAGCTTCAATAAGAGCAGCCGCGATAATCATGGTCGTTCTAATAGCACCGGCTGCCTCTGGCTGACGGGCCGAACCTTCCACGGCACCTCTACCCAGCCAGGCAATACTTACGCCACAACACATCGCTACCCAAAGCATAGCTATGGCCCCCATAATATAAGCAACTGTTTTTGGATCCATAATACTTCCTCCTTCCTTTGAGTTAGTTATTCGTTATTCGCAATTCGTTAAGTTGTCTTTCCTGTTCTTCTCAAAAAAGCCCGCATTAAAGGGTTTGAGGAGTCGAGTTTTCACTTTTCATTTTTCATTTCTAATTTAATTATACCCTTTACCCTTTATCCCACCTTCAGTCAGTTGAGATCGCCACGTCACTTTCGCTCCTCGCGATGACGTTCCTCTTTATTTACTTTTTCATTTTTCATTTCTTAGTGTCCTCCGTGAACCGCATCTGAAAGATAAAGCGCCGAAAGCGTGGCAAAAATGTATGCCTGCAAAGAAGTAAAAAGCAACTCAAGAATTAAAATTATCACCGCTCCCAGAACCGGAAAAGGAGCAATTAACAAACTCTTGTAAGTAATAATCATTCCAAGAAAGATTAAAAGCACGACGTGTCCAGCAAACATATTGGCAAAAAGACGAAGGGCTAAAGAAAACGGCTTGGCAAAAGAACCGGGTATTTCAATTATAAACAGGACAGGAGCTAAAGCTTTTGGCACCCCTTTGGGTACCCAGCCAGCAAAGTAACGGAAAAACCCGTGTAATCTAACCCCGGTTACATGAGCCGAGAAAAAGACGATTAAAGCCATCGTTACCGTGACATTAATATTGCTGGTTGGAGTAAAAAGCCCCGGGATAAGCCCGGAAAGATTGCAAAACCAGATAAAGAAAAATATAGTGGCAATAAAAGGAAGATAAGGAAGCCCACTCTTACCCATCATCGGGAGAACTATCTGGTCTTTAATAAACTCGATAAGAACCTCAACTACAGCGGCAATACCTTTAGAAATCATAGCTACTTTCTTTGAAGCAAGATAAATGAAGAGAAAAACAGCAATGGTGGCGAGCCACATAGAAATCGTTGCCATATTTGGAGAAATATCAATCGGTCCAATATGGGGAAGATGAATAAGTGGATGCAAATGAAAATGATGAAGTGGGTCCATTAAAACAACTCCTTTCTTAAATCTCTTTTAATTTTGCATAATGATATAACACTTTTACCTCAACCATAAGTAAAATCGTAAAAAAAACGGTAAAGCTTATGGCGCAAATTAAAAAATTAATCCAGTTAAGTTTTGAAACATAATACAAAATACCCAAAATAATGGGAAACCGAATCAAAATTCCTGATAAAATCGATGCTGTTAAAGAACCTACTGTCTGCTTTTTTATCCCCCAAAGACCAAACAAAGTTGCAATGAGAAAATTAAACAAAGCCAGACTAAAACCAATTACTATTCCCCGAAAACCCTCTATTCCAAGCTCTCTATACCCTAAATAAGCTACAAAGAAAGCGGTTAATAAAATCACTAAAACTATCTTCGCTACCTGGCGAAAAATCGCCACTATTTCTCCCTTTCGGCTTGCCTTTGAGCAACTTTAATTATCTCTAAAAACCCAGCAAAAGCTCCCCAAAAAATACCAACTATCATTAACCATGGCTTTGTTCCAAAATATTTATCAGCTAAATAACCAATTCCAAGACCGATTAAAGTGCTAAAAGCTAAGTGAATACCTAAAAAAACATGACTGGTTTCTTTTAAAAATCCTTCAGATTGCTTTTCCTCTTTTTTTTCAACCAATTTATGGCTCTATAAGTGTTTTTAATAAAAGCTATGAGAATTTTTTAACAATTCGGAGAGAATATTACTAAAATGATTTAGATTCTGCAATAGCTAAAAATTAAATTTTTTACTTCTTGCGAAAATCATCAAAAAGACCGACAAACTTTTCAAAGAAAAAGCTTAAAATAGCTAAGAAAAGAAATATCAAAACTTTTTCCTGAAAAGTTGTATATCTTAAAGTAAGAGCAACCACACTTAATAAAATAGACCAGAAATAAATAATAATAACTGTTTGCCTGTGACTAAACCCCCGATGAAGCAAACGATGGTGAATATGACCTTTATCGGCAAGGGACAGCGGTTGTTTGCTTCGATAACGCCTAAAAATAGCAAAAGCCGTGTCAAAAATGGGCACTCCCATAATGACAATTGGAACAAGCAAAGCTACGGCAACAATACTTTTCATCACACCCTGAACAGTAATTGCCCCCAGCATAAATCCTAAAAACATACTGCCTGAATCGCCCATAAAAATCCGAGCTGGATGAAAATTGTGCTTAAGGAAGCCTAAAGTGCTGCCGGCTAAAGCCAAACAAATCAATGTAGTTTGAGTTTGCCCTGCTTGATAGGCATAAAAACCCAGAGCAAAAAGAGAAATCGCGCTAACACCTGCGGCTAAACCATCCAATCCATCAATAAAATTTATGGTGTTAGTGGCTCCCACTATCCAGAACAAAGTTAAAGGAACGCCTAACCACAGAGAAAGATTTATTAATCCTCCAGCCGGGTTTCCGATAAATTCAATCATCACACCAAATCTAATTAAAATTAGCGCTGCCACTATCTGCACGGCAAACTTAATCCCCGCTGGCAAATGACGAATATCATCGACTATGCCCATAATTAAAATTAAAGTCGCACCTAGAACTATACCGAAAACTTCATAATTAAGCGGAATAAACAATAAAAGAGCCGCAAGAAAAGAAAAATAAATGGCTACTCCGCCAAGTCGAGGAATTATTCCTTTATGAACTTTTCTTTCGTGTGGACGGTCAACTGCTCCAATGCTTAAGGCAATCTTTTCTATTAGAGGAGTTAAAAAATAAGAAATTAACATTGAAACAGCAAAAACCAAAAGATAGATATTCATTGACACCCTCTCGCCTCTCGCTTGCTATCAGTCGGTAGTCGGCCTGCCCGCCATAGCCTGCGGCATCAGGCGCCCCGCCTGCCTACGCCTATTATGCCCTGCCTGCCGTCAGGCACGGCGTTAGGCATTGGCGGGCAGGTGGCAGGCGGGCTCTTGACTTTTGACTTTACCCTTTACCCTTATTTTAGTTGGGTTAGTTTAACTTTTGCCTCTTTTAGAAGACTTTCAGCTAAAGGGTCAGGATAAGAATTTTTAAATTTTATCTCTTTTATGCCGGCGTTAATAATCATTTTAGCGCAAAACACACATGGCTGATGAGTCGTGTAAACTGTTGAGCCACTAATTTCAACACCATAAAGAGCTGCTTGGATAATGGCATTTTGTTCTGCATGAAGACCGCGACAGAGTTCGTGTCTTTCCCCTGAAGCCACATTTTGACTTTCCCGAAGACAACCAACTTGAGCACAATGCTTGAGCCCCATTGGTGCACCATTGTAACCTGTGGTTAAAATCCGCTTAGCTTTAACTATTAAAGCACCCGTTTTTCGCCTTAAGCAAGTTGAGCGTTTGGCGACTTCTTCAGTTATCTTAATAAAATACTCATTCCATGAGGGACGCTCTTGCGTCTTCGGCGCAGTCGATAGTCGATGGTTGATGGTCGATGGATTTTTCTTTTTATCTGATTTCAAGTTTATCACCACCACTCGGTTAACTTAGAATAAAGGTTAGACCTCAAGAAAACCGTCTCGGAGGCCGAGAGCCGAGCAGTGGCCGCCTCGCTGGGGCAGACAACTGCGTATTTTCGGAGGTCTGGCCTTTGTCAAATTAATTGGTTACTTATAGTTTTAAAAACGCAAAAGCATAATTTGACCTTCGGACACCCCTTAATTCTCTTCCAATTCGGGATAGAGCGGAAATTCTTCGCAGAGTCTTTTAACCTCTTTTTTTACTTCCTTGTAGATTTTTGCATTCTCCAAATTATCAAGCACTTTTGCAATCAGGTTTCCGATTTTCTCCATTTCAGACTCTTTCATCCCTCGCGTGGTTAAAGAGGGCGTCCCCAAACGAATCCCGCTTGTCACAAAGGGGCTTTTTGTTTCAAAGGGAATTGTGTTCCTGTTTACAGTTATTCCAACCACGTCTAAGGCATTCTGGGCTTCAAGGCCAGTAATGTTATTTTTGGTTAAATCAACAAGAAGCAAGTGGGTATCCGTTCCTCCCGCAACCAGACGGAAACCATTTTGTTTTAAGGTTTCTGCTAAAGCAAAAGCATTTTTAACAATTTGCCTTTGATATTCCTTAAATTCTTCAGTTGAAGCTTCTCTGAAAGCAACTGCTTTAGCTGCGATAACGTGCATTAAAGGTCCACCTTGAATACCTGGAAATATGGTTTTGTCAATTGCGGAGGCAAAATCCGATTTACAAAGAATCATACCACCCCGAGGTCCCCGCAAAGTTTTATGAGTTGTAGAAGTGACAAATTCGGCAACGGAAACAGGATTGGGATGAAGCCCAGCAGCAATAATTCCAGCAATATGAGCCATATCAACCATGAACATTGCTCCTACTTCATTGGCAATTTCACGAAATCGGGCAAAATCTATCTTTCTCGGATAAGCACTCCCTCCAGCTATAATTAATTTTGGCTGACATTTTTTTGCAATTGACAGAATCTCTTCATGGTCAAACTCTTCTGTTTCCTTGCTTACCCCGTAAGGAACAAAATTATAAAGCTGCCCAGAAAGGTTTACCGGGCTTCCTGTGGTTAAATGTCCTCCATGAGAAAGCTCCAAGCCCATAACGGTATCGCCTGGCTTTAAAATGGTGAAATAAACAGCCATATTGGCTTGAGAACCACTGTGAGGTTGAATATTGGCGTGTTCGGCACCAAAAAGAAGCTTCACTCTCTTGCGAGCTAAATCTTCAGCAATATCCACAAAATCGCAGCCGCCGTAATATCTTTTAGCAGGATAACCTTCTGCATACTTATTGGTTAAAACCGAACCTTGAGCTTCTAAAACTGCCAGACTGGCAAAGTTTTCGGAGGCAATTAATTCCAGAGTATTCCTCTGACGATTAAGTTCCATTCTAATGGCTTCAGCTATTTCAGGATCAACCTTTCTAATTATCTCGTTCATAACTCGTTCCTTTCTGACAATATTTATCCTCAACTTTTTTAATCTTTTCTACTCTGCTTAAGTGCCGACCGCCTTGAAATTCGGTATTTAACCAGACATCCACAATTTTTTGAGCTAACTCAGTTTCAATAAAGCGAGCACCCAGAGTAAGAACATTAGCGTCATTATGTTCTCGACTTAAGCGGGCATATGTAGTATCGCAACAGTTAGCTGCTCTAATTCCTGGAATCTTATTTGCCGCAATTGCCATCCCGATGCCTGAGCCACAGATGCCAATCCCAAATTGAGCTTCTCCTGAGATAACTAAGGAAGCTAATTTTTCAGCAAAATCAGGGTAGTCAACAGATTCTTCACTGTCGGTGCCAACATCAATTAAATCAATCCCTTTTTCTTGCAAAAATATTTTTATATTACTTTTCAGCTTTAAACCCGCATGGTCGGAGCCAATAGCAATTTTCATCCTGACTTTAATTAACCTCCTGCTTCCTTAGCTTAATAGCGGCTAAGAGTTTTTCTAATTCCTCTTTTATTTCGCGAAAACACTCTTCATAATCTTCCTTTGAGCCACCAATCGGATCAGCTATACCTAAATCCGCAAAATAAAAAGAAGGTTTTTTGTTGCTTTCATATTCTTTCAATGTGAAAGTTTTTTTAGTCATTTCGGGCATCGTTGTAAGAATAAAATTCTTGTGAGTTTCATCCAGAGTCAAAATTAAATCCGCCCATTCGGCAAGCTCACGGTTGAAAGACTTTGTTTTATGTTCACCTAAATTGATTCCTGCTTCTTTAGCCACTTCCACAGCTAAAGAAGCAGCGTCCAGACCTGGAATTGCCCCAATTCCAGCTGATTTAATCTCGGCAGATAAGCCTTCTTGTTTAACCATGTTTTTGAAAATCGTCTCAGCCAGACAGCTCCGACAGGTATTTCCTGTACACACAAAGAGTATTCTCACTTTCCAACCTCTTTCTCCTTATGTGTAAAATTACGGTAAAATTCTTCTATTTCTTCTTGTGAAATAGCCCCTTCTCTTAAAACTTTTGGTGGCATAATGGTAACATCCACAACAGTAGATTCAATCCCCAATTCTGTTTTTCCTCCATCAATAATTAAATCAACTTTCCCATCCATATTTTTATAAGCTTCCTCAAAGGTAATCGGACTTGGGTTTTCTGAGACATTTGCACTTGTTAAGGCAAGCGGAAATTTTATCTCCTTTAAAATCGCCAAAGATATTTTATTTGAAGGCTGTCTGATGCCAATAGTCTCTGCACCCCGAGTTACTTCTTCCAAAATACTCTTTTTCTTCTTAAAAACAAGAGTTACAGGTCCAGGTAAATATCTCTCCATAAGTTTTTCAGCAAACCCAGGAATTTCTTTGACAAAAAAATCTAAATCAGAGAGCAAAGGAAGACAAACAGCTAAAGGTTTAGAAAAAGACCGCCCCTTAACCTCAAATATTTTAGCTACTGCTTGAGAATTATAAGCATTAGCCGCGAGTCCATAAACTGTTTCTGTAGGAAAAACGACAAGCTCTCCCCCTTCAAGCAAAGAAACAGCTTTTTTAATTATGGATGGCTCGGGCTTAATCAGATTAATCGGATTAATTTTATAAACTTGAGTTTTCATTTCTGAACCCAATGACAAATCTTTCAATACTCGCATAATCGGGAAAAATTTCAACCTCGTCAAAGCAGCATGTTTGCTTAAAAATAGCCGCTACTTTCTCTGCTTGGCCAAAACCAACCTCCAAAGCGAGACACCCGCCAAAACTTAAATACTCAGGAGACTCCTTGATTATTCGACTTATTATCTCAAGACCAGATGCGCCGCCATCTAAAGCAATAAGTGGTTCAAACCTGCACACCTCTTCTTGAAGGTTCTCGATTTCGTCCTGCGGAATGTAGGGAGGATTAGAAACAATTATATCAATCTTATCGTCAAAGTAATCCTTTAAATTAGAAAAAAGATTGCTTTCAATAAACAAAACTTTTTCAGAAAGACCATGAGTTAAAGCATTTTCTGAAGCTAACTTAAGCGCTTCTTTAGAAATGTCAAGCGCATAAATAAAGACTTCAGATAACTCAGAAGCCAAACTTAAAGCAATAGCGCCGCTTCCTGCTCCCACATCAATAACTTTAAGCGGACGATTATAGGAACGGGCAATCCTTAAAACATGCTCTACCAAGAGCTCTGTCTCAGGACGAGGTATTAAAGCCCGGGGTGAGACTTTTAAAAGAAGTTTTCTAAATTGTTGTGTCCCTAAAATATGCTGAAGAGGCTTTCTTGTTGAGCGCTCTTTAATTTTTTGCTTAAAAAAAATTAAATCCGTTTCGTCTATTTTTCGTTCGGTGTCTAAATAAAAATGAGTCCTCTTGAAACCGAGACTTTCCGCGAGAAGCATTTCAGTTTCCAACCGAGCATTTTCTATGCCTGCCTTTTTTAAGCATTTATCACCAAAATTTATTGCCTCTAAAACAGTCATCATCTTCTTTTCTCCCCGCAATTTTACTTTCAGACAACCTGTTTCAGTTTTTCTGTCCTGTCTTGAGCTGCCATAGTTTCAATTAATTCCTCAATATTTCCCTCCATAACTGACTCGAGATTATGAAGGGTCAGCCCAACACGATGGTCGGTAATCCTATTTTGAGGAAAATTGTAAGTTCTGATTTTCTCGCTTCTATCGCCTGTCCCAATCTGAGACTTTCTCTCTTTGGCAACTTTGGTTTGCTGCTCTCTTAAAAGCTTTTCATACAAACGGGCTCGCAAAATGCGCATGGCTCGCTCGCGATTTTGAAGCTGCGAGCGCTCCTCTTGACAGGAAACAACCATACCCGTTGGAAGATGAGTAATTCTTACAGCTGAATCCGTGGTATTTACTGATTGTCCACCAGGACCGCTTGAGCGGAAAATATCTATCCTTAAATCATTAGAGTCGATTTCGACCTCAACTTCTCCAGCTTCGGGAAGCACCGCTACTGTCACAGTGGAAGTGTGAATTCTCCCACCAGATTCAGTTACTGGAATTCTTTGAACACGGTGCACGCCTGACTCATACTTCAAGCGACTGTAAGCGCCTTTGCCTTTCACCTCAAAAATGATTTCCTTAAAACCACCCAGGTCGGAAGGGCTTACGCTCAATACATCACTACGCCATTTCCGATTTTCAGCATATTTCGAGTACATCCGATACAGCTCGCCAGCAAAAAGACTGGCTTCCTCGCCACCCGCTCCTGCTCGAATCTCAAAAATAACATCCTTTGTGTCATTAGGGTCAGCCGGGATAAGCATCAATTTTAACTCTTCTTCGAGCTTCTCTTTCTCTTCAGAAAGACGAGATAACTCCCCATGCAAAAACTCAGTCATTTCGGCATCTTTCTGAGACGAAAGCAGCTCTTTTACCTCAGAAATTTCAGTGAGCAAAGTTTCATATTTTTCAATTGTTCCTGCCAGTTCTGAAAGCTCAGCATGCGCCCTCGCATATTCGGTATACTTTTTATGGTCAGCAAGAACCTCGGGTTCACTTAATTTTTTCGTCAGCTCATCATATTGCTTTTTAATTTGATTTAACTTCTCTAACATACAGCCTCACCCTGTTTTTCTATCTCAAGCAAACTTTTAACGGCAGCAATTGCTACCTCCAGCTCATCTAAAGAAGGCTCTCTTGTTGTCATTCTTTGCACCAACAACCCCGGTGCCATTAACATCCTGACAAAACAGTTATCAGGATACCTACCAGCCACTTTAATTATCTCATAAGTTAAACCAACCACCAAGGGCAGCAATATTAAGCGGGATAAAATCCGCATTAAAATAGTCATCTTCCCGAAAAAAGAGTAGATAAGGATTAAAACCACAAGGGCTACCAGAATAAAACTTGTTCCGCATCTCAAATGCAGAGGACTAAAACCTGAAACAATCTCAGGCGTTAATTCTTTACCCCTTTCATAAGCGTTAATTACCTTATGCTCCGCCCCGTGATATTCAAAAACCCTTCTTATGTCACTAAAACGTGAGATAAAAAATAGATAGCCGATAAATATGCCAATTCTTAAAAAACCTTCAATTAAATTGGCAACAAAAAGATTGCCTAGAAATTTATGAATATAGCCACTTAACCAGGCGGGCAAAAGAATAAAAAGCCCAATGCCAATAACAAAAGCAATTATCACTGAAATGGTTAGCTCGCCTGAGGTAATCTTTATATCTTCGTCAGAGGATTCCTGAGCCGAAAAAGAAAGTGCTTGAATGCCTATCTTAAGGGATTCAATTAAGACTAAAATCCCACGAAAAAGGGGGTAACGTAAAAAGGAAAACCTTTCAATTAAAGAATTAATCTTTCTTTTCTCAACAATGATACTTTTGTCAGGTTTTCGGACAGCCACCACCCAATTGTTTTTCCCACGCATCATCACGCCTTCAATGACTGCCTGCCCGCCAATGCCTTGCAGCATCATAGGCGCTGGCAGGCGGGCTTGTCCGCCTATGTTTGCTAGTTTATTTGTATGACTTACTTTTTCCATTTTTTCCAGGGTTTTCCACAACTAAATTTGCCTTCAGGACAAGGACCGCGGTTGCAGGCAGGACCGGCGTCAGCAAAAATGAGAGGAGCAACTTTTTTTACTTCTTCAAGCATTTTAAGGGCAAGTTCTTTGATTTCCCACTGAGCTCGATTACAACATCTTACCTCAAAGAAATGCAAAAGTTCGCGTGCGTTCATTGTAACAACTATTTTAGTTTCTACCGCCTGCGGCAAAAGATAACGAGCATCTTCGGCTTCAACACCGTTTTTAAGCATCTCTTTGTAAAATTCGAAAGCTTTGCCGCAAAAACTTTCAAATTCTTCTTTTAAGCGAGAATTCTTTTTTATTGAAGGCGGGACAATAAAATTCAGCTTATCCTGATACTTTACATATCTTTGAGACTGCTGATTATAAGAGGCAAGTCTGTGTCTCACAAGTTGATGCGTACATGTCCGAGATATCTCCTCGATAGCAAATGTAAAAGTGGCATGTTCAACCGCACTTAAATGACCTGAATTAACAATTAGTTTAACTAATTTTTCGACTTCTTGTGTGGAAAGCGTCTCAAACAATTCACTTGCCCCAACGGGTGCATAACAAATGCGTGCCGCTGTGGCAATTGTTCGCTCTGGCTGAGGTGTATGTTCAAGTAATTTAACCTTCATTTAAACTTACTTTTCCTGCGCTTCTTGAGATTCAGATGCGGTCGATTCCTCGGGGGATTCTGTTACTTTAAGACCATATTTCTCCTGAAATTTCTGCACCCGACCACCTACATCAACCAATTTTTGCTTACCCGTATAAAAGGGATGGCATTTTGAGCAAAGCTCAATTTTTAAAACAGGTTTAGCTGCGTGTGTCTTAAAACTTTCTCCGCACGAACAGGTAACAGTTGTCTCAACATAATCAGGATGAATACCCTTTTTCAATTAATTCACCTCTTTAACTTTAAATTATTCACCGTACCGAATGGGTAATTTTAACACAGAAGGAAAGGATTTGACAATTTTTCTTTAACCTTCGGTAACTTAATACCCATTTTGAACAGGAACTTTCTGAATTTGCTTTAAAAAGCTCTCATTGGAGGAAGTTTGCTTGATTTTATCAATAAGAAGCTCAATGGCAGCAGCTGGCTCAAGAGCATGTAAAACTCGCCTAAGCCTCCAGATAAGCTGAGCTTCATCAGGAGGAAGAATTAATTCTTCTTTTCGAGTTCCTGATTTTTCCACATCAATAGCAGGAAAAATTCGTTTATCGGCTAATTTTCTATCAAGATGAAGTTCCAAATTACCTGTGCCCTTAAACTCTTCATAAATAACCTCGTCCATGCGGCTGCCCGTATCAACTAAAGCTGTAGCAATAATAGTTAAACTACCGCCAAACTCTATACAACGAGCTGATCCAAAAAACTTCTTGGGCGGATAAAGAGCGGTAGAATCAACACCGCCAGAAAGAATTCTTCCGCTGGGCGGCACTGTTAAGTTATAAGCTCGAGCCATACGAGTAATACTATCAAGCAAGATAACCACATCTTTTTTGTGTTCAACCAGTCTTTTAGCCCTTTCTAAAGTTAGCTCAGAGACCTGAATGTGGTTCTCTGGCGGTTGGTCAAAAGTTGAGCTAATAACTTCTCCGTGAACACTCCGCTCAATATCTGTAACCTCTTCTGGTCGTTCGTCCACCAACAAAACAATTAAATGAACTTCCGGGTTGTTAGTTGTAACGCTGTTAGCAATTTCTTTCAGGATAGTAGTCTTACCTGCTTTAGGAGGAGAAACTATTAAACCTCTCTGGCCCTTTCCAATTGGCGCAATTAAATCAATTATTCGCGGCGTTATCCGCTCAGAAGCAGTTTCCAACTTCAGACGCTCGTGCGGATAAAGCGGAGTAAGACTTTCAAAGAAAGTTCTTTTTCGAGCAATTTCAGGGTCTTCACCATTTACTGTCTCAATCTTAAGCAAAGCGTGATACTTTTCATTGTCCTTCGGAGGTCTTACCTGACCTGATACTTCATCACCGCGTCGTAAATTAAAACGGCGAATTTGAGACATGGATACATAAATATCCGTATCACCCGGCAAATAACCTTTCGCTCTTAAAAATCCATAACCATCAGGAAGAATATCCAGAATACCCTGTCCGGTAATCAGTTTCTCAGTTTCAGGTTTTTGCCACTTTTTCGTCTCAACCTGATTGTTTTCCACACTAACAACACTTGAAAGAGCTGGTTTTGATCTGCTCTCTAAAATAGCTGAAATTAATTCTTGTTTTTTCATTTTTGAAGCACTCTCGATACCTAATTCATCAGCAATTAGAACCAGTTCGCTTGCCTTTTTTTCTTCCAATTCTTGCTTGCGAGCTTCATAAGTTTCGTTATTCAAAGTAGTTTTTTCCAATTCTCACACCTTCCTTAAACTCTGTTAGACACAGGTAACTTTCTTTAATTTTGCCCAGTCTTCTAAAAATTTCTCAATTCCTTTATCGGTTAAACTGTGCTTAACCATTGATTTAAGCACATCGTAAGGAATTGTAGCGATATCGGCTCCGACCAACGCAGACTGAACAACATGCATAGGGTGTCTGATGCTGGCAGAAATTATTTGAGTCTTTATGTCATAATTCCTATAAGCAGCGACAATGTCAGCCAAAATTGAAATTCCGTCGTTTCCTATGTCATCTAATCTGCCCACAAAAGGACTAACATAAGTGGCTCCAACTTGAGCTGCTAAAAGAGCCTGGTTTACTGAGAAAACGAGGGTCATATTGACCTTAATGCCTTCCTGTGACAAAACCTTGGTTGCCGCTAAACCTTCAACCATCATTGGTACCTTAACCACCACATTGGGAGCAACCCTGGATAATTCTCGCGCTTCTTTAATGATGCCGTCTCTTTCCAAACTGACCGCTTCAGCGCTTACCGGACCATCCACAATTGAACATATTTCCTTAATGGCTTCCCGAAAAGGACGATTCTCCTTAGCGCAAAGCGTGGGATTTGTTGTCACCCCGTTTAAAATACCCCAGGAATTAACCTCTCTAATCTGGTCAATGTTGGCTGTGTCAATAAAAATCTTCATTTAACCCTCCTTTAAATAGTTAAATATTTTCGCGTGCATCGCTTTTGACTGCTTTTTCACTTTTAAAAACCTGATTTAAGATTTCCTCTAAAACCTGATTAATGGTGATGTCAAGACCATCGCTTGAGATCATGGGAATATTTTTTCGTCGAGTCAAGCCCTCGATATATTCACCTATTTTTCTAATATTTTCAAAATTAGCTCGATATCTATCAAACGGACGAAAACCGCCTGTTTTTAACTCTCTTACATAGAAATGGCTTCTGTGGCGCTTTTCGTCTTCCACATTAATAATTAACTCAATAACAAAAGCGTTATCATCTAAGCCTTCAAGATTTAAAAATCCAGGGACAATATGAACACCTTCAATAATCATGCTAACACCTTCTTTAACTGCCCGTTCAATAATTGAGCGAATACCAACCACGACTACTTTGACCTGCTCCTCAAAACCAACAATTACGCTATCAGATTTGGGCGAAAGAGGTGGTCTGAGCATCTGCCAGGCGTTAAAGGAAGATTCATAAAGAGTGGGCATTAATTCTTTTGAAAAAATAGTCCGCATTACCTCACGAATGGAGTCTGTTGAGACAATATGTCTTATCCCCAAGCGATGGGCAATTTCGGTAGCTATGGTTGATTTTCCCACACCAGTTGTTCCGCCAATTAATATTACCATTGGCTTATCCAGACGAGCTAAGGCATGCCATCTCGCATATCGCTCCGCATATTCTTCCCCTACTTGAGACCTTAGAAGATTACAGGCAAGCTCTCTTAACTCCTGAACATTGACCAGAAGTTTATTATTGGCTTTTAAATGGTCTTCGATAAGAGTTGCCACCTGATAAGCCCGTGTTGGGTCTAAACCAGTCGCCATTATCTTAGAAGCCATTAAACCCTTTGAGTAAGGAAGACCATATTTATCGTCGCTTACCACTATTTGTTCGATTTGGTGCCCTTTAGCCATTAACATTCACCTTTAATAAAAACATTCTTTGCCTGAAGTGCTAATTCAATGATTAAACTGCTCAATTCCCCATCGCCGCCAACAGTAATTGGCTCGTTATCCATATAAACAACTTCTTTCCTCAGTCTCAATCCTTCTTCAGTTACCACATCAACAGAAGCCGCTTTAAGCTCGGTTAAAAGCAGAGTAAATTTACCTTCGTGCTCAGCCAGGTCCTTTCTTAAAAGTAGTCGATTGGACAGTTCGTTGCTTATTCCGACAACCTCGCAACCGTAGTTTTCTTCTAAATACCTCTTTAAAGTTTCCCGCATAAGTTTAGAAGCCGTAGTCGTTAAAAAAACTTTTTCCCCCACTATGTCTTTAAGAGGTTTTGGTCTGAAAATTGTCCAGATAACTTTAAGAGATGGATTTATTCTTCTTATTTCCTTATCAAGCAACTCAACTTTTCTTCCATCAGCCATTGGTTTTTCGCACATTGTTAAAACGACTAAATGAGAAATGAGCAACCGATAGGTTCCAAAATAACCTACCACATAATCAACTGGCTGATGCGCTCCAACAGTAACTAAACACTTATCGGTAGCAATGGGCGGAATAGTCGCTCCGCTTCCCTCAAAAATTACAAAGTCCTCATCAAGTTCATTGGCTATCTCAGCACCTCTTAAAACATTTGAAACAAAAGGCATACCCACTAATCCACCGCCGCACCTTCGACATCCAACTGTAGTTATTCGGCTCATCATCGCATCTTCATAATGGTCAGAAGCGGCGTGCTTGCCTTCGTGACTTAAGCTCAAAAGAAAATCAGGGGTTAGCTCTATCTCCCCACCTCGGATAACTTCTGGCTCATCAGGACCGCCCCGTCCCATAGCAACAACACAAGGAGAAAATCCTTCATTCTTTAAGACTCGACAAGCATAAGCTGAAACTGCTGTTTTACCAACCCTTTTACCTGTTCCGATAAGAGCAATTGACGGCTTTTTAGAAACTTTATGATAAACAGGGGCTTCAAATTTAAAATCAGCCCCCACATACGAAACACCACTTGAAAGAACTATGCTAGCATATTTTAAGCGCTCGCGATAACCAACTATCGGTTCATCGCTTAAATCAATAACTACATCCGGTTTAAATTCCAGAAGTCCCCTTTTAATTCCAATTTCCGGGTCTTTTTCTAAAACATAAGGAAACCTTAAGAAATCAAGATTTTTACCTTCGCTAATTTTTTCCGTTCCGCCCAAAAAAATAACAGCGAGAAGTTTATGCCCGTAAACTTTCTCAATCTCTTCTAAAGCATTTTTAATAACGGGAGGGTAGTGCTCTCCATCGATTAAAGCAATAGCTCGACCTATTTTTTCTCACTCCTGAAAGACTTATAGAGCTTTTTTTCACCAAGAGTAATTTCAGCCACTAACTCCTCACCCGAAAAAGGGTACTTCTGGTAAATGCTCATCTGGTTATCCTTAATTTTTAAAACGTTGTAACACGGCTTATTAAAACCCCTCAACCTTAACGAAGACAGAGTTCCTGCATTTACCATAACCAGATTTTCAAAATGCCAGACATAAGGAACATGCTTATGACCACAAAGAACCACATCCACACCAATTTTAACAATTACCTCAAGTAAATCCCCCGCGTCATAAATGGTATTTCTTTCTCTTCCTGTGCCCGGGACAGGGATTAAGTGATGATGAAGAGCAAAAATTTTCGGTTTTTTTTCGCCGCTTAATTTTTCCTCAAGCCAACCATATCTTTCGCGACCAATTCTTCCACTATCTAAATCAGGTTCGCTTGAATCCATACAGGCTATAACTATACTATCAAAGACTGAACTGCTATCTCTTGGTCCAAATAGGTCCTCAAAATGAAGGTAACCTACATTGCGGGAATCGTGGTTGCCCAGAGTAACAATAATATTTTTGCACTTAAGAGCATCAAAAAACACTTTAGCCGTTTTGTATTCTTGCTTAAAACCTTCATCAGTCAAATCACCCGTCGCTACAATTACAAGCGGGTCAATCTCGTTTATCTCCTCGATAGCCCTATCAATTAGACTGGGAATAAAATATTGGGAGCCAATGTGCAAATCAGAAACATGCACAATGGTGATTTCCGAGGATTTATTTTTTTCTTCCTGTGCAGCCATTTCTCCTCCATACAGGCAAGAGACAACCCTCAAGGTAAGTTAAGCTTACAACTCATAGAGAAAAGAAGTGGATTGTCGAAAGTGCATACTTGGACAGTGAGGAAGTTTACTAATAACATTTTATCCAATTTTACTCAAAGGTCAACCCTAATCTCAAGACTTTAGACCTCAGACTCCAGGCATCCTCCGACAAGCTCAGGACAAGCCAGGCACCAGATATCATCTACTTTGAAATTAATTGAGATTTAGAATAAGGTTGAGTTTAAGATTAAGGTTAAGTCATTGCTAA
>CAMTWV010000007.1:0-43336 GCA_947085535.1 uncultured Actinomycetes bacterium
AAGTAACCACTGTAGTTAACAAAGATGAGGTTAATGTTCTCATCCCTGAGCTTAAGAAGAAAGGCGCCGAGGATATTCTTGAGATAAACATCTCCAAGATAGTCAAGTAGCTTACTGGTTTTTATCGTAGACTTTCTTTAAGCCAGTAAAAGTGAGGAGGGTATCTATTTTATTTATACTTTGGCATTCAGGGGCAATTAGCTCAGCCAATCCTCCGGTTGCCACCACAAAACATTCCGAGCCAATCTCCTCGATAATCCTTTTAACCAGGGTATCAACTAAACCAATCGTTCCGAAAATAATTCCTGCCTGAAGACTTTCTTGGGTATTTTTACCAATTACTGAGGGGGGCTTGGTTAAATCAATGCGCGAGAGCCTAGCTGCTTTTTCGAAAAGAGCTTCTGCGGAAACTTCAACTCCCGGCACGATAGCGCCACCTAAATACTCTCCTTTTTTAGAGACAACATCAAAGGTAGTAGCTGTTCCAAAATCAACGATAATAACAGGTCCGCCGTAAAGTTCGTAAGCTGCTACCGCATTAACAATTCTATCGGCTCCGACTTCATGAGGATTATCGTAGAGAATGGGCAGACCTGTTTTTACCCCGGGTCCAACCACTAATGGTTTAAGCTTTAAAATTTTGTAAGTCATCTCCTCATAGGCAGCCGTGCAATGAGGAACAACCGAAGAAACAACAACAGCATTGATGTCGGCAAGTCTTAAACTTTCAAGATTAAGTAAGTCGGCTAAAGTAACCGCCACTTCATCAGAGGTTTCTCCCCTGTTTGTCGAAATTCGCCAGTGGCATTTAAGAATGTCTTTATCAAAAATCCCGATGCAAGTCTGAGTGTTTCCGACATCGACAACAAGAAGCATTTTTCTCCTTAAAAACTTTGGGTTTAACTTCGAACTAATTCTAATCTATCAGCAACAGGCTTAGCAATGACAACTGCCAGAATAGCTTTAAAAAAGTCGAATAAGATAAAAGGTAAAAAGCCAATTTTAAAAGTCTGAATTACTGAAATTGATTTACCCAAATAGAAATTGAGAATCAGATACAGATAGGGCAAACCGCAAGCGTAAATAGCAGTAAGACCACCTAAGGTAGCCAGGAAATATGCAACTGCACTGCGTTTCTTTGTTAACTCAAGGATTTTCCCGACAACAAAAGCGCCAACAACAAAACCAACGAGAAAACCAAAGGTTGGATTATAAATATAAGCCAATGTGCCGTAAGGTGGCTTGGCAAAAACAGGAATTCCTACCAATCCCATTAAAAGATAGACCAGCATACTTAAAGCTCCCCGCTTACTACCCAAAAGCGCTCCTGCCAGCATCACCACCAAAGGCATCAGACTAAACGGAACTACTGCTTCGCCTCCGTATCGAAGAAGCATTGCAGCCGAGGCAGCCAGAGCTGCAAAAAGCGCAACCAAAACCATATCTCTTGTTTTCAAAACCATCCCTCCAATGTTAACCAAATTTTCTCAAAAGTTAACATTTATTCCTTAAAAAGTCAATAACTTTTCAAATCACCATCATTTCCGCATCACCTGCCTGCCGGTAGACACGGTGTTATCATACCAAAAGAGTTACCTAATTAACGAGTGTGAGCATTAACAACTGTCCCTATTTTGATTTTTTGATTACGACAGTTATGTTTCCCTCATAAAGCGAAAGCCTCTCAAATGAAGAGGTTTTCAGCGAGTAAATTTAGTTTTGCCTTTATTTCTATTAACTGCTTTAACCCTTCAAAGCCCTCTCAATTTCATCTTCCAGGAGCTTTAAGGATGTATTGCGACTGGAGTCTTTATTAATAGCTTTTTCGCCTTTGATAGAATACTTTCCTTGAAGCATTCCACATACTTCATATTTCCCCTTCAATTGGGGACGCTTTATCAAAAATACGAGCACTTTCTCGCCAGGCTCAAAATCTGCACCTGCGCCAACATGAACTACAATATCGCCCACTTCTCCTCCATAAGTAACAATAGTTATTTCTTCCTCTGGTTGAGGATTTTTAAGATACCTCTCAACTTTTATAATAGTCTCAGAAAAAACCATATCAATAATTGGGTCTTCTTCTCGCTCTCCTCGAATTTCACCTTTATAAGGCGGGAACTTTTTCTCAACACTTCCAATTACAATAGTGTCAGCTTCTCTTATAAGATCTGGAACCTCCATTTTGATAAGAGAAAAAGAAGTGTCAATTACCGATGGCTTATACCAAGCTTTAAAGATAAAAAAAGCTGTTACCATAGTGACAAGAGCAAGACTACCAGCAAGCAAAATATAAAATGTTTTTCTCATTGTCTTTCTCCTTTCTTCTTTTAAATTCAAACTAACTTATGCTAAACTTGCTTTGCTACCTTCTAAGTAGTTCCCTGTCTCTTTTGGTCAAGGGCTATTTAAGGGTAGCTTTTTTAATTGTTGACAATTGGTTCTTTCACCTCCTTCTTTGGGTTTATCTCTTTAATCTAATGAAATTTATCACTTCCTTCTTGTTGTAAACTCAAATACTAATGTTGGCTGATAGCTAACAAATTTCTCCTGAATAAATTACCTGCTTTTCACCTGTGTCTAATCTTAAAATCAATCCGCCATGCTCATCCAGGTCTATAGCTTCTCCGACAATTTCTCTCTCTAAAGTAGCTACTTTCACATAAGCACCCAAAGTACTGGTAAGCTTTCTCCACCGAGATAAAATTGGCTCAAATTCTCCCTTTTTCAACTCAAGATAATACTTATCTAAAGATTCAAGAAGAGATTTTAAGAAATAGACGCGGTTAATTTCTCCGCCTGTTGCCTCTTTTAACGAAATCACTTTTTGGTAAAGCTCGGACGGAAAATTTTTTATCTCTACATTAACGTTAATCCCGATACCTAAAATAATAAAATTTACCTTATCTATCTCGGCATTCATTTCAGTTAAAATGCCCGCCACTTTTCTTTCACCTACCAGAATGTCGTTAGGCCACTTTATTTGAGCATTTAAACCAGTCACTTCTTGAATAGTTTCTGTCACCGATACCCCAGCTAAAAGTGTAATTTTAGAGGCATCAAAAGGAAGAATTTCGGGTTTAAGAATTAAAGAAGACCAAACTCCCCCTGGAGGAGAAATCCATTCCCGTCCAAATCTGCCTCTGCCTAAAAACTGTTTCTCGGCAACTACTAAAGTTCCCTCTAAAGCACCTCGAAAAGCCAGGCCTTTAGCTAAGTCATTTGTCGAAGCAATCTCTTTAAAGTGATAAATTTCCTTGCCTAAAATTTTAGTTTTCAGACCATATTTGATTTCTCCTGGCAGAAGAAGATCAGGTACCTTAACTAAACGATATCCTAAACGAGGAGAAGCTTCTATCTCATACCCCTCTTCTTTTAAACTTTGAATCGCCTTCCAGACAGCCGTTCGCGATAACGAAAGATGTTTGGAAATTTCCTCACCCGAAAGATATTTGTCTTTTTTCTCTTTTAAAAGAATCAAAACGGAATCTTTAGTGGACATCTGATTTTCTCCGCGAGAATAAAACAATTACCACAAAAAGGACTAATAAAATGAGAGCGCCCCAGCCCATTCCTTTTATAAACTTTATAATTTGACTCCAATACTCGCCAAACAGATAACCCAAAGCCCCTATCATAAGAGTCCAGGTAACTACTGCAAAAAAAGTATAAAAGAAAAATTTGGGATAATTCATATGAGCGGCTCCGGCTAAAGCAGGAATAAACACTCTGATTCCTGTAGCAAAGCGCCCGATAAAAACAGTTTTGCCCCCGTGGATATCGAAGTAATTCTCCGCGGCTTTAATTCTTTCTCTGGAAATAAAAAACTTTTCCCCCAGCCGCTCTACTAAAGGACGACCACCTTTTCTTCCCAAAAAATAGCCAATATTATTACCCAAAAAAGAAGCAAGCATTGCCACCAAAATAACAGTTAAAATTTCAAATTCTCCCTGCGAAGCAAGAAATGAAGCGAGCAAAAGAACAGTTTCTCCCGGGACAATTAAACCAATAAAAGTCGTATTTTCCAGAAGAAGTATCAAAAAAATCAGATAGTAACCGTAAGTTACCAACAATCCGTAGAGAGTGCTAAGGAGACCTGCCTCCAAATTAATCCCCTGCCAGAATTTCTAAAGAGATATCTAATGGGGGAGCCGCCCGGGTAAGAGCTCCAATTGATATCCAATTAATACCAGTTTGAGCAATTTCTTCAATGTTGGATATAGTTACCCCGCCTGATGCCTCAAGAATTACAGAACCCTTTGCCATTTCAACCGCTTTTTTTATTGTTTCCAAACTCATATTATCAAGCATTACTACATCAGCACCTGCCTCTAAGGCTTCCTTTAGTTCAATTAGAGTCTCTACTTCAACCTCTATCTTCATATCTTTAGGAATTTTTGCTCTCGCTTTTTTAACCGCCTCAGAAACACCCCCAACAATTTTTAAGTGGTTGTCTTTAATTAAAATACCATCGTATAAACCAAATCTGTGATTATGACCTCCTCCAACTCTTACAGCGTACTTTTCAAGCCATCTCAAACCCGGGGTGGTCTTCCGTGTATCCAGAATCTTAACAGGATAACTTTTCACTTTTTCCACAAAAAGTGAGGTAAAAGTGGCAATCCCAGAAAGATGCTGTAAAAAATTAAGGGCAGTGCGCTCGCCAATTAAAATCGACCGAGCCTGCCCTTCTAATTGCAGGATAACATCGTTCCTTTTAACTTTTTGTCCGTCTTTAACTATCTCTTTTAAGGTGATAGAATTATCCACCAACTCAAAAACACGGGAAGCCACCTTAATGCCTGCCACAATGCCTTCACTTTTAATTAAAATAACTGCCTTTACTCTTTTAGATTCAGGAACAACTGCCTGGGTGGTAATATCGCCCAACTCGCCTAAATCTTCGTTCAGAGCTATTTTAATTAAATTATCCACTAAGACCTGGTCTTCCACAGTTTTCACCTAATTAAAAAATGGCACTATTTATTGCGACGTTGCCATCTTGTCTTTTTCATCATTTTCTTATACTTATGTTTACGCATTTTTTTGCGTCTTTTTTTTACAAGAGACCCCACAAAATCCCTCCTTCTTCTCAAAAATAAACTTAAATAAGTATAACTCTTACTTAACGATAGACAAAGAAAACTTTAAAAAATTTTCAAAACTATATGTTTCTTCCAATGCAAATTATCTGTCAATGGAAAATCTTCTCTGAAATGTACTCCTCTACTTTCTTCACGCATAAGAGCAGTTCTGGTAACTAACTCAGCTATTATTATCATATTCTCAAGCTCAAGAAAAGACATCGAAGTTGGTTTCGCCCCTAAAATCTCCTTCATTGAATCAATAATCTTGAGAGCTTTTTCCAGTCCTTCTTTTGAACGCACGACCCCCACATTTTCTGACATAGTTAAACGCAAACGATTCTTTTCTTTTTCCACATCAACCTGAAGCTTCTTTCTTTCAACCGAATAACTTAAAAATGCTCCCTCCAAATTCTTCCTGTCTATTTTTTCGAGGTTTTCAGTTAAAGAATTTACAATGCGCTCGCTAAAAACCAATCCTTCTAAAAGTGAATTACTGGCTAAACGATTAGCTCCGTGAACTCCCGAACAAGCTGTTTCCCCGCTGGCGTAAAGCCCAGCAATGTTAGTTTTTCCATCCACATCCGTTTTAATCCCGCCCATTATGTAATGAGCCACAGGTGAAACAGGAATCAAATTTTTCGATAAATCAAAACCGCTCTCCAAGCATCTCTGCCAAATATTAGCAAATCCTTCTTTTAGTTCATCAGCGGAAATATGAGTGGCATCAAGATAAACGTGCTGGCTTTTACATCTTTTCATTGCCTTAATCATTTCTCTGACCACTATATCCCGAGGAGCAAGTTCCTCCTTAGGATGTACTCCAACCATAAACCTTTCGCCTTTGCAGTCCCTTAAATAAGCACCTTCTCCTCTTAATGCTTCAGTAATCAAAAAGCGGGGGTTTTCCTGACCATCAAGCGCTGTTGGATGAAATTGAATAAACTCCATATCCATGACTTCTGCCCCTGCCCGATAAGCCATGGCTATCCCGTCACCTGTGCAAATGGAGGGATTGGTCGTATGAAGATAAATTTGGCCAACTCCGCCTGTCGCAATAATAACTGCTCGCGCGAGATAAGCTTTCAGTTTGCCTTCTATATCATAGACTAAAGCCCCTATGCACCGATTGTCTTTCGTGAGTAAATCAACAACGAATGCATCCTCACAAATATTGACTCTCGGGCACTCTTTAACCCATTTAACGAGATTAGACTGGATTTCGCTTCCAGTTGTATCCCCCGAATGCAATATTCGAGATATTGAATGCCCGCCTTCTCTTGCTAACCTGACTCCACCCTCAACTGCTTTGTCAAAATCAACCCCTTTAAGAATAAGCTCGTTTATAGTTCTTATTCCGTCATGAACCAGAATTTCAACTGCTTTAGGATCGTTTAAGCCAGCTCCCGCAGCCATTGTATCCTCAAAGTGCAAATGTGGTGAATCTTCTTCACTAATAGCAGTGGCTACTCCTCCTTGAGCATACCAGGTAGTCGCTTCTTTGAGCTTGCTTTTTGTCAAAAGTGTTACCTCATAAATTGGACAAGCCTTTAAAACAGCAGTAAGTCCTGCAATACCGCTGCCAATGACCAGTAAATCACTGACAGATGTTTCAATCTCTTTAAGATTAAAATTGATTAAATAACGCGGTCCCAAACTTTTTCCCCTACCAATAAATATTAAAAATAAAGTTAGCTCTTACATCTTAAAACATCAAGAATAATCAGGAAAGCTCCAGCATTCTGACAACCGCTCTTTTAGCTTTTAACCTAACGCTTTCGGGCACCACGATACAGGAGTTAAGCGTTTCGAGGCTATGGAGAATCTTTTCGAGGGTAACGCACTTCATATCAGGACAAATAGATTCTTTAAAGGTGATAAAATTCTTGTCAGGATTTTCCTTCTTCAAACGATAAGCCATTCCTGCTTCTGTACCCACAATAAACTCTTTAGCTGAAGATTCCTTAACGTACTTAAGCATTCCTGAAGTTCCACAGACTCTATCGGCAAGAACCAGAACTTCTAATCGGCACTCGGGATGCGCCATAAACTTTGCCTCAGGATGCTCTTCTTTTAATTTGAGGGCTTCTTCTCGGGTTATTAATTTGTCATGGATTGGGCAGGACCCTTCCCAGGGAATAACTAACTTGTCTGTTTGAGAATTGACATAATTGGCTAAGTTTTTATCAGGCACAAAGAGTATCTGATGCTCTCTTAAAGACTCAACCACTTTTAAAGCATTAGATGAAGTGCAGCAAATATCACTTTCAGCTTTAACCTCAGCTGATGAATTGATATAACAAACTACTGCCAGGTTGGAGTAATTCTCAAGTTCTTCCAAGAGAGCTTTTGCTGTAATGGTATTTGCTAAAGGACAACCTGTTTCAGGGTCGGGAAGAATTATTTTCTTGCCTGGATTTAAAATGTAAGCTGTTTCCGCCATGAAATGAACGCCGCAAAAAATGATAACCTCCGCTTCAGTTGCTGCCGCCGCTTTTTGCGAAAGCTCCAGCGAGTCACCAACAAAATCCGCAATACCCTGAACTTCTGGTGGCTGATAATTATGAGAAAGAATTATCGCCTTTCTTTCCTTCTTTAATTTCTTTATCTGCTCAACAAGATTTATTTTCTCCATTTTAACTCCTAACAAGCATCAAATTCCTGTTTGTAATCCACGACATCGATAACTTTATTTTTTTCATCAACATGAACAATTTTTGGCATAAACTTTTCTGCCTCCTCATCGTTCATAATAGCGTAAGAAAGGATGATAACGATGTCACCCTTATGAATAAGACGAGCTGCTGCACCGTTAATACAAACTACACCTGTTCCTCTCTCGCTCGCAATTGCGTATGTCTCGAGACGAGCACCGTTAGTCACATCCACCACTTGCACTTTCTCATGATTTAGAATGTTTGCCGCTTCCATAAGAGAAACATCAATAGTAATGCTTCCTATATAGTCAATATTGGCTTCAATCACCGTCGCACGGTGAATTTTCGATTTAAGCATTGTCCTGAACATTAGTTTAACCTCATCACAATGTTGTCAATTAATCGGGCTTTGCCCACTTTGGCCGCTAAGGCAATTAAAGCCTCTTTTTCTACTCTTTCCAATTCATCTAAAAGACAAGTATCGCAAATGGAAAGATACTCTAAACTAACCAAAGGCTCCTTTCGGATTAATTCTCCCATCGCTTGCTTTATTGTCTGAGCATCTTTTTCACCCGATTTTATTAAATCTTTAGCCAATTGCAAAGACTTATAAAGCACAAGAGAAGCTTTTCTTTCCTCGCTATTAAGGTAAACATTACGAGAACTCATTGCCAACCCATCTTCTTCTCTTATCGTCGGAATAGGTATTATTTTAACATCAAAATTTAAATCCTCAGCCATTTTTCTTACAACCAGCAACTGCTGATAATCTTTTTCACCCAAAAAAACCATATCTGGCTGAATGATGTTGAAAAGCTTAGCCACTACCGTAGCCACACCTCGGAAATGACCAGGTCTGAATTTGCCACAAAGAGGCAATGTGAGTTTTTCCACATCAACATAGGTTAAAAGTTCCCCTGGATACATTTCTTCAACAGAAGGAATAAAAAGATAATCTATTCCTGCTTCTTGCGCCATACTCTTATCTTTTTCTAAGTCCTGTGGATACCTTTTGCAATCTTCAGCAGGCCCAAACTGAATTGGATTAACAAAAATACTTACTACCACCACATCAGCTAACTTTTTTGCCTGACGCATTAATTCAAGATGACCTTCATGAAAATATCCCATCGTTGGGACAAAGCCTATGGTCTTTCCTTTTTTCTTTTCTTCTTTTAGAACTTTTCTAATTTCTTTTATGGTTGTAATTTGTTTCATAAAACCACCTTTAAGTCGGCAGTCCCGCCAGTAGCGGACAGCCACCAATTACCAGACACCATTTGCTTTGAGATTAATTGAGATTAAGAATAAGGTTGAGTCATTGCTAAGTTTTAACATCTTTATTAGTTTATTCAAATCTTTATATAAGGAACAAAGCTTTGCATCAATGTTTTCTTTGTCTTGACTACTTAACCTTAACTTTGACCTTGACCTAATCTCTATCAATCTCTACTTAATTTCCACTTAACTACCAACTTATCTCTTTACCCTTATTTGCTTTTGACTAATGAAACTCGTGCTCGTCTGAAGGAAACTTTCCTGAGTGCACTTCGTCAATATAATCTTTAACTGCTTTTTTTATAGAATCACTCAACTTAACATACTGCTTAACAAACTTAGGCACAAACTTATCAAAAAGTCCAAGCATATCCTGAGTCACCAAAACTTGCCCGTCACAGTAGCGCCCGGCTCCGATGCCGATTGTCGGAACAGAAACTACTTGCGTAATTTCTTTTGCCAGTTCGGCAGGCACACACTCCAAAACAATTGAGAATACGCCAATTTCGTCTAAAATTTTGGCATCTTGAATAAGTTTCTTTGCTTGAGCTTCTTCTCTGCCTCTTACTTTATATCCTCCAATTTGATGGACAGACTGAGGCGTCAATCCAAGATGACCCATAACTGGAATGCCTGCTTTTACTATTTTTTCAACAGTTAAAGCAATCTCTTCCCCGCCTTCCAGCTTAACTGCGTGGGCACCGCCTTCCTGAAGAAATCTCCCAGCATTCTTAAGTGCTTCCCCAACGCTAATTTGGTAAGACATAAAAGGCATATCGCCAACCACCATTGCTCTTTTCGTTCCTTTAGAAACAGCTTTGGTGTGATGAAGCATCTCATCCATAGTCACAGAAAGAGTCGTTTCGTAGCCCAGAATAACCATACCCAAAGAATCTCCCACCAGAAGAATATCCACTCCTACCTCGTCAAGCAGTTTTGCCATCTGATAGTCGTAAGCAGTAAGTATGATAATCTTCTTTTTTTCTTTTTTCATTTCCCTCAAATATGCGGTGGTAATTTTTTCCATCTTCCCCCCTCTAAAATAAAAATCCCGCTTTCAGGCGGGATGGGCAAAAACCTCATTACCCGTCCCGGTCCAAAGGATCCAAGCGGTCAAAGGCTAAATTTAAGTAATTATAGCATTAGTCATACAAGCTGCCAACTAAAGTAATACTTTCCTTACTATCTGACGCAACCACCTTCGAATCTAAATAATCTTTTATAAATAAACCACCGCGCAATTTAAGCTGAGGAGCAATCTCTAAGAGAGGAATTAGAACAAAAAGTCGCTCATGCATTCGGGGGTGGGGTAAAACTAGCTCACCCTCTCTTATTTCCAAATCATCATATAAGAGAATATCAAGGTCGATTGTTCTTGGACCCCACTTATTTTTTCTTTTCCGTTTTAAAATTTCCTCAATGGCGCGGCAAACATCAAGCAGGTTTTCGGGGTTAAGTTTTGTTTCTATCTCGAGAACTAAATTATAAAACTTTCTCTGATTTTCATAACCTTCAGGTTCAGTTTCATAGACAGGAGAAATGGCGGTAACACTGATGTCTTTGTGGGCTTTAAGCATTTTCACCGCAGCCCTTAAATACGCTTTGCGGTCGCCTATATTTGACCCTAAACTCAAATACGCCCTGTACACAAAAATCACTCCATCTTCATTAAGGAGTTTCTTAGTCGATTATTTCACTACCAATTACCCTTTTGACTTTTGACTACCCTTTACCCGTTACCCTTTCATTACTGCATCAGTCATTCGTACAACCCTAACCATCTTTTTAACATCGTGAACACGAATGATATTAGCTCCTTGAGAAATGGCATAAGCTACCGTTGCCGCTGTACCTTCCAATCTTTCTTCTACAGGCAAATCGAGAATGAGCCCAATAAATGACTTTCGCGATGTGCCAATTAAAATCGGAAAGCCTAAGCTTTTTAATTCAGCCAACCTTCGCAATATTTCTAGGTTATGTTCGCATGTTTTTCCAAACCCAATACCTGGATCAATTAAGATATTTTCCCGCTTGACTCTGGCTTTGAGAGCCACTTCTACTCTTTTTCTTAAGAAAGCAATTATTTCGCTCATCAAACATTCATAAGCAGGATTTAACTGCATATCTTTGGGCGTTCCTTGCATATGCATAATGCAAACAGGCACATTTCTTTCCTTAACTAAATGAACCATCTCTTCATCGCCACGAAGCCCGCTTATATCATTAACCATAACTGCTCCCGCATTTAGCGCTTGAAGAGCAACCTCCGCCTTATAGGTATCAATAGAAATTGGCTTGTCAGTTTCGGCTGCTAAAGATTTAATAACTGGAATTACCCGCCTTAGCTCTTCGTCAAGTGAAACAGATTCCGAGCTGGGACGTGTTGACTCGCCACCAACATCAATGATATCAGCTCCATCTTCAATCATTTGAAGAGCATGAGAAACTGCCTGAGGAACAGAGACAAATCTTCCACCGTCGGAAAAGGAATCAGGAGTTACATTTAAAATACCCATCACATAGGTTCTTTTGGAAAATTCAAACTCACATTTGCCAACTCTTAATACGCCTGGCTTTGAGAGAAAATTCTTTAAAGTTTCTTTTACTTCTGAAGCAATTGCCTTTAAGCCAAAAGGTTGCCTTTCAAGCTTTAAACAAACCTCTTCGTACTGGGATAGGGTTGCCATGAGCACTACATCAGTAATATTATCTTTAGCGAGGTAATAGACGCTTCTTGAAACTGCCGCATCTCCTCCAACGGAAAGCATTTCCTGCTTAAGGATATTAGCGGCTCGCACATCGACATTTTCTAATTTAAGTAATTTATGTCGAGCTTTTGGCGTCATTATTTCAACACCCTGCTCATCCACACCAATTTCTCTTAATGCTGCCCTTACCTCATCAATCTCATTTAAAACCAGAATGCGGGGGTTATGAGCCATCTTCCCTTAACACCCTTTCTTTTCCTTTAATTAATGAAAGCGCTTCCGCACGAGAAGCTTCATTAGTCCTGAAAATTCCCCGAACCGATGAAGTTACCGCAATCGTTCCTGGTTTTTGAACACCTCTCATACTCAAACAAAGATGCTCTGCTTCAACCACAACCAGAACTCCCAGCGGCTTTAAGGCATTGCACAAAGCATCAGCAATTTGGGTGGTTAAACGCTCTTGAAGCTGGGGTTTACGGGAAACCACTTCAACCACCCGCGCTAACTTGCTAATTCCGGTAACTCTTCCATCTTTACCTGGAATATAGGCGACATGAGCCCTGCCAACAAATGGAATCAGGTGGTGTTCACAGATTGAATAAAAGGGAATACCCTTTAAAAGGACCATCTCGTCATGATTTTCCGCAAAAGTAACGGTTACCACTTCAACTGGGTTGACCTTTAAACCACTAAAAATCTCCTCGTACATTTCGCTAATTCGGGCAGGAGTACCTTTAAGTCCTTCACGTTTTATGTCTTCCCCAATACCTTCAAGAATCAATCTAATTCCCTGCTCGACTTTTTTCTTATCCAAAACTTAACCTCCATATAAGTAAGTAAGAGCCCCCCATTCGGGGGGCTCTTTTTAGCCCTCAGCTGGCTGAAGTTTGCCAGGTTTTACAACCTTTTCTTTTACCTTCTCTTTTGGGACATTGGCAGTTTTCTCCCCAACCTCTTCAACCACAGGAGTTTTTGTTTCTTTGCCTTCGAGAAGTGCTCCGAGTTCTTCTTTCTCCAGTGTTTCCTTTTCCATAAGGGTTTTCACAATTTTATCCAGTTTCTTGTGGTTTTTACTTAATATATCACGCGCCTTAGCAAAAGCCTCATCGACAATTCGCCTGACTTCTTTGTCGATCTCAAAGGCAATTTCCTGACTATAATCAGGTTGAGTTGAAAAATCACGGCCAAGAAAGACAGTATCCTGTTTTTGCCCTAAGGTAAGAGGTCCAAGTTTTTCGCTCATACCATATTCGCAAATCATCCGACGAGAGATTTTGGTGGTTCTCTCTAAATCATCCTGAGCACCGGTGGTTACATCGCCAAAAACAAGCTCTTCTGCCACTCTCCCGCCAAGCAGCATCGCCAGCTCATCCATAAGTTCAGATTTGGTCACAAGATACCTATCCTCTGTCGGTAGAGTTAAAGTATAGCCAAGAGCACGACCACGAGGAATAATTGAAATCTTATGAACAGGATGAGTGTGCGGCAGAATATGACCAACTAAAGCATGCCCTGCTTCGTGATAAGCAATTATTTCTTTTTCTTTCTCGCTAATAATTCTTGTTCTTCTCTCAGGACCAGCAATAACTCTATCAATAGCTTCTTCGAGCTCGACCATCTCAATTTGTTTTTTCCCATGTCGAGCTGCTAACAGAGCACCCTCGTTAACTAAATTAGCTAAATCTGCTCCTGTAAAACCAGGGGTTCTCCGAGATAGAACCTCGATGCTTATATCTTTGGCAAAAGGTTTTCCTCTTAAATGAACAGCGAGTATGCCTTTTCTACCCCCGAGGTCAGGACGATCGACCACAATTTGTCGGTCAAATCTCCCGGGTCTTAAGAGGGCAGGATCTAAAATATCAGGACGGTTAGTCGCCGCAATCACAATAACATTGTCGTTAACATCAAATCCATCCATTTCAGAGAGAAGCTGATTTAAGGTTTGTTCTCGCTCATCGTGTCCGCCACCTAAACCTGCTCCCCTATGTCTGCCCACAGCATCAATTTCGTCCACGAAAATAATACAGGGTGAATTTAATTTTGCCTGCTCAAAAAGATCTCTTACTCGAGAGGCACCTACTCCCACAAACATCTCAACAAATTCGGAACCGCTAATAGAAAAGAAAGGCACCCCTGCTTCCCCAGCAACTGCTCGAGCTAATAGAGTCTTTCCTGTGCCTGGCGGTCCGAAAAGCAAGACTCCCTTGGGGATTCTCCCCCCTAAAGCGTGAAACTTTGCAGGATTAGCCAAGTAATCTCTAATTTCCTCAAGTTCTTCAATTGCCTCATCAAGCCCGGCTACATCTTTAAAGGTGATTTTGGGCTGGTCTTTAGTTACCCTTTTTGCCCTGCTTCTTCCAAAAGACATAACTTTATTTCCTCCACCCTGCATTTGCTGGAACATAAAAATCCAGAAAGCAACAATCAGGATAAGAGGAAAAATATTTGAGACCACAGCCCACCACAATTTCTCTGGTTGGGGATTAACTTCCATTTTAACCTTATTTTCAAGAAGCAAATCCGAGATATTATATCCTTCTTGATAAGCAACTCTAAACTCGGCACCATCTTTGAGCTTTCCAGTTATTAAATTGTCTTTGTCTAAAACAGTTACTTCCTTAACCTTTCCTGCCTTAATTTGAGTCACAAAAGTTCCAAAATCAAGAACAGTCGGTTTTTCTTGCCCTAAATAACTCTGGACAAAAAATAAAATAAGTATTATCACCAGGAAGTAAAATCCTGCGCTTCTAAGTATTTTTTGCAATTGAAAAATCCTCCTATCTTATTGAATTACAAGAAAATGTTAACATATTTAAGGAGACAGGGCAATTTGATGCGAGGGTTAGGCGCCTGCGCACACTTCCTGCTTTAAAGCGCAAATTGAGCGTAAATAGCGATATTTCTGAGCAAAGTCAAGCCCGTAGCCAACAACAAATTTGTCAGGAACAACAAAGCCCAGATATCTAATGTTTAAAGGGATTCTTTGTTTGCTTTCCTTAAGAAGGAGAGTGCATACCTCTAAGCTGGCTGGTTGACGAGCTTTTAAATTCTTAAGAAGATAACTAATGGTTAAACCTGTATCGATAATATCCTCTATCAAAAGTATATGACGATTTCTGATGTCTTCATCTAAATCCTTTAAAATGCGAACCACGCCTGAACTTTTGGTTGCCAAACCATAACTTGATATGGCAATGAAATCGACCGCCACAGGGATATTAAGCTCGCGAATTAAATCAGCAACTAAAACAATTGCTCCTCTTAAAATTCCCACCAACAACAGGTCTTTCCCTTTGTAATCCTCAGAAATTTGTCGCGCTAATTCTTTAACACGCGCCTTAATTTCCTCTTCGGTAAATAAAACTTTCTCCACTTCATCACATTCCTGCCAATCAATCGCCATATTTTCTTTTCTCCTTCAAGCAAATTTCTAAAACCTTTCTTGTTTTAGAGTCCACCTTAAAATCATCGTCTATCCGATAACCCACCACCCAAACAATCTGCTCACCACTCAAAACAAGTGGCACCCTATCTCTTTCTCTTTTAACCACTTTCTCGTCAATGAAAAAATCGTGAAGTTTTTTTTCTTCCTGCATACCTAAGGGTTTAAATCTATCCCCCAGACGACGAGTCCTGACTTTCAAGGGAAACTTTAATTTATCAGCATCTAAATAAGCAATGCTTTTATCATTTTTAATAACCAGACCTTTATTGTCAACAAAATCTGCCGCTAAATCAACCCTTAATTCTTCAATCTCTGTTTTCCCCGGCACTTTAAGAACCTGCTCAAATAAAGAAGGTTTCTTTAAAGTTTCTTTTTTCGCTACTACAACCTTCTTCTGCTCGCTAAAAACAACTAAATCACCAGGAAGATCCATTTGAAAAGACTTCTCCTCAAAAGCTGCGCCTTCTAAAACTTTCTCAATATGCTTAAACTCAATACCCCTTAAATCGCCTTTAATCAGTTCAATTATTTTTCTTGCCAGTCTTCTCTGAATAGCTAAAGGAAGGGAAAGGAGTTTTAAAGAAGATATTTTAATTAAGTCTTTGCTTTGCTCGGCCAACTTAGCTAAACACTCTTCCGCGAGACAACTAAGATAAGCATTTTCTTCATCTAAAATTTCAATTGTGTTTGAAATAATCTCTTTAAACTTAGGATTATATTCTTCAAGCACAGGAATAAGCTTATGACGAATCTTATTTCTTTCGTAAAAAAGGGATAAATTCGACGTATCTACCCGAAATTCCAGATTGTTTATCTGACAGTAGTTCTCAATTTCTTCTTTTCCCACTTCAATTAAAGGACGAATGCATTTACCCCTTACGGGAAGAATCCCGCGTAAACCTTCAGCGCCTGCCCCTCTTAAGATTCTCATTAAAAAAGTTTCTACATTGTCATCTCGATGATGCCCCAGAACAATCTTATCAGCTTTAATTTCGTCAGCCACTTTCTCCAAAAGCATATATCTCACTTCCCTCGCTCCTTCTTCCAGAGAAAGACGGTTTTCCGCCACGTATGCTGAAACATCAAAGGAAAGAGCGGTGCAAGGAAGATTAAGTTTTTGGGCAAAATCCTTCACAAAACGCATATCTTCCTCGGCTTCCTCTCCTCTAACCATGTGATTTAAGTGAAACACATGGAGAGTTACTCTTAAATCCTCACGCAGATCATAAAGAAGGTGAAGCAAAGAAAGTGAATCCATGCCGCCTGAGACAGATACCAAAAGCTTTTCGCCTCCGGAAAGCATCGAATATTTTTTAATTGTCGCTAAGACTTTTTCTCTCATAGAATTAAAAAGTGATTAAAAATGAAGATTACCTTACCTGCAGTATATTGCCTTTTAAAGAGGACTGTCAATCAAAGGAAAACTAAAATAGCTTGTCAAGTAAATAACCACTCACAAGTAAAAGACCAACGGTTAAGTGGAGAAGAATGGTTAAAGCCATAGCGGGAATGAGTTTCTCATATTCAAGATAGTAAGCTCTGGTAACAGAAACTGCTTTTACTGCCAGGGGAATGGTTAACAAAGTAATTAAAGTAAATTCAGGTAAAATTCCAAGCCCGACTCCGCAAATTATCGTTAAATAGACCAGAATTAAAATCAGGTAATATCCTTTAACTGCTCTTTGGGGCCCTAAGAGAACAATTAAGTGATTTTTCCCTACTGCTTTGTCGGCTTCATAATCAGGAAATTCATTAATATAAAGAACGCCGGCGACTAATAGGCCAACAGGAAGAGAAGCCCAAAAAGGCTCAAAATCAACGCGCTGAGCTTGAACATAGTATGAACCTAAAACAGCCAGTGGCCCAAGAGTAAACCCAACGAAAAATTCCCCTATTCCTCGATAACCCAGCTTTATAGGTTCAGCAGTGTAAAAATAACCGATGAGAATGCCGATTGTTCCAATAATAATTACTGCTAAACCTCTAACCACACTTAAATAGAGTCCAATTATAAAAGCAAGAGTTAACAAAATTAAACCCCCACGCAAAACAGCTTTGGGAGAAAGTGTGCCTTCCTGAATAACGCGACTACCTCCTGAAAAAGGCGTGATTGCCACATTTATATCGTCACCACGACTCAGGTGGTCGTAATAGTCATTAATTAAATTAGTACCCCCATTAACACAAGCCATTCCAATAACACTCAAGATAAGAAGCCCTAAATTAAAAAAACCCTTATGCCAGGCAACTATCGCTCCCACTAAAGTAGGAATAATAGCTGCTTGAAAAAAGGGGGCTCTTACCGCTTTAGTCCAAACTTTAAGTTTTACCATAAATTCTTACCTTAAAAAGATATAGTTATCTCTTTCCCCTGAGAAAACTTATCTATCCCTTTCAAAACTTTCCCAAGGGAAGAAACCGTTTCGCCCAAACTTTCCTGTGCCTCTTTAAGTTTAGAGACAATTTCCTCGGAGTTAAGGTGTTCCAATAAATGTGCCCACTGCTCAAGCTCTTTTTCATTTAACTCAACCTGCCGAATTAACTGATGAATAACCAGCTTAAGCTGAGCGGAATTAACACCATTAATACACAATTTAAACACCTCATCTCAATTGGTTCATGGTTAATAATTGTAGTTTACAGCAACAAAAATTGGTTGGCAAAAAATCTTAAATTATTGCTTTTCACTAAACTTAAACGGGTAACCCTCAGCTTTTTCGCATTTCCTCTTCTTCTAAAAGCTTACAAAACACTTCAACTATTTTGGGGTCAAACTGCGTTTTTGAATTTTTCTTCAGTTCGCTAATTGCCTTTTCTAAGCTCTTGGCAGCACGATATGGTCGAACAGAAGTCATTGCGTCAAACGCATCTGCTACCGCTAAAATTCTTGCTCCCAATGGAATAGTTTCTCCTTTAAGTCCATTTACATAACCATTTCCGTCATATCGTTCATGATGATGCGCAATCAAGGGCACAATTTTCCTTAAAGTAGGAATTTCCTCAACTATTTTAGTGGCAATTAAAGGATGTAATTTAACCATATCATACTCTTCAGTTGTTAACCCTGAGGGCTTGTTTAATATCTCCTCTTTGACACCTATTTTCCCGATATCATGAAGAAGGCCGGCTGTCTCTATCAATTTGACTTCCTCATCAGAGAGATTTATTTCTCTGGCTATAGCTACTGCGTTGCGTGTAACTCGCTCGGAATGGCCTCGAGTGTAAGGGTCTTTAGCTTCAATAGCCGCAACAAAAGCCTTAACAGTCAAAAAATAAAGCTCTTCAAGTCGGGAAAATAGCTGGGCGTTATTAACGGCTACCGCTGCCTGTCCTGCCAGTGTTGAAATCATTCTCAAGTCACTTTCCAAGAAACGTTGAGGATAGTAAGAGCCCACACTTAAAACACCCAATATTTTTTCCTTTACTATAAGAGGCACGCAAATAGCCGCGGCAAGTTTTTCGCGTGGTTTTAAATCTTTAAACCGCTCATCTTTAGAAACATCAGAAATCCAGAGTGCTTCGCCTGTTTTTGCGACCCAACCTGCTATGCTTTCTCCTACTTTAACACGCGTCTTTTTAACAACACTTTCTGTTAAACCAATTGATGCCTTAATGATAAGTTCTTCCTTTTCCTCATCTAAAAGCATAATAGAAGCAACATCCCCATGAACAACACCGATGGCAAAATGAACCACTAAATCAAGAAGTGCTTTTACATCCAGCGTGCTGCCTAAAGCCCTGCTTATCTCATATAAAGAACGGCTCTCTACTGCTGAGCGTCGGATCGCTTCGTAAAGGTGTATTCTTTTAATAGCCAGAGCCAAATAATCAGCCATGCTTGAAAGTAGAGTTATCTCGGAAGAAGTGTAAAATCGGTCGTTTGGACTTACCAGAGTAAGTACGCCAACAATATCTCCCCATGTCCAATCAATTAAAGGAATGGCAATCTGGCTTTTCACCTTAATGTAATCCGCAAAAATATTTTTATCTTTCCCGCCGATCAACTCCTCATGTGAAAAAATTATCGGCTTAAGCTCAGAGAGAGCCCTTCGGCAAACGAACTCTTCAGCTATAACACAAATACCAGTCGGCATGTTAACACCAACAACTGCCTCAAGTTTCAAGCGCGTATTTTTAAAAACAATGCACTTAACGCATGCCTCTATTTTTTTCGCGAACGTCCCCTGAATTTCCTTGCGACATAAAGTATGAGGAACTGTCCAGCACTTCAAATTCTCAGAACTAAAAGCAGGGCACTTTGTTTCTTCACATTTATGTACTTCCGCGCACCTGACCAAACTTGTTTCGTCAATCAAAAGCACCCCCGCTGCTTGCACACCAAAAAGTGAAACTATTTTCTGTAAAACCACAGGAAACAACTCACTTAATTCCAGAGTTGAGCTGGCTGTTTTCAATACATCGAGCAAGATAGACATTTCATTGGCTTTTTGTTTTAGTACATTAGTGGTCTTGGAAAGCTCCTTTGTTTTTTCCTCAATCTTTTTTTCAAGTTGCGATTCAGAATCTTGCAAGTGCTCGTAGGATTTTTTTAGGTTTTCTGCCATTAAATTAAAATTTTTAGCTAATTCTTCAAGCTCGTCTCCTGTTTTTATCTCTACACGAGAATTAAAATTTCCCAGAGCAATTTTACCTACATCAGCTTGTAAAAGCTCAATTGGACGAATAATTTTTCTTATGTAATAGACTCCAAAAAATATGGCGGTTAGAGCCGCCGCTATCAATAAAAGAAAAACAAACCCCTTCATCTGGTTCAAATTGTAATAGACTTCAGAAATAGGTTGTTCCACAACAACATGCCAGCCCAACCTCTTAATTTCCGCACAAGTGCCTAAAACCTCAACGCCTGAAATATCTTTATAAATAGCCGGAGCACTCCTAGTTCCGCTATTCGATACCCGAAGATTGGGACATTGACTCACCTTCTCGGCAAAAACAAGGGATAAATCAGGATGGGCAATTATCCTTCCTTTTTTGTCAGTCAAGTAAACAATTCCTTTTTCGCCAACCTCAAAGCCACTTATTAAATCCCAAAAATGCTTTAAGTTTAGCTCGCCTAAAATAACCCATTTAATTTTTTCTTGCGACATAACTGGAGCAGCTATCTCAAAATAGGGCTCTGTCTGAACAACGTAAACATCTCCCAAATAATTTTCCCCGCCGAGAGCAACCCTAAACGCTTCCTTTGAAGAAACATTTTGTAAATCACTCTCAGTAAAGTAATGGTAACGAGAAAGCTTTATGATTTCCTTGCCTGTAGTTTCAACGAGGGTTATCTTGGATAAAGAGGGAATCCCTTTAAAAAGTGCCTCCAACATCCACTCCTGTCTTTCTTTATCACCTGCCAAAAACCCCTTTGTTTTGGTTGCTATGGAAATTAAGCTCTCAATATTTTGTATGTGCGAATCAATTTCAACAGCCGCATTTTCTGCTGTTTTGAGATTTAGATTTTCTACATCTTTCCTGATTAAATTCTCGCCTGCCAGAACAAATAAAACCCCGCCAACCATCAGAGGAATAACAGAAAGAAGAACCATTAAGACAACCATTTTTCTTAAAAGTTTTCCTCGAACGAACTGCGAGTAAGTTATTTTTTCTTTAAGTTTTTTAAAATTAAACACCTTACTTTTCCTCATTCAACTATCTTATCGACGCGGCTTAAAACCTCTTCAGAAAATTCTAAACCCAGCTCTTTAATTAGTAATCGGCAAAAAAAGAAAGAAGTTTAGAGAATACTCAAATTAAAAGAGGGTTATTTAAACAATTCACGAAAATATGAAACAATTTTCTGTAAGAAAGAATAATCGTTCTCTAAAGCTTTTTCTTCTTTCCCTACCTGACCTGTTTCTTCTTGGCTTTCCTCCTTTGCAGTAATTACAAGATAAGTTTCCTCACCTGGTTTAATTAAGCCTAATTCCTCACGGGCAATACTTTCTACGTATTCAGGAGATTTTAGTCGTATGAGCTCTTCTTTAAAAACCTTATTTTCTTTCTTAAGCTTAATTATTTCTCTTTCCAGAGCACTATTTTTTTTCTTCTGCTCAAGATGATACTTGAGAGGATAAATAGACCAGCAGAGAATTAAAACAAGCAAAATAAAAAGAAGCAAACGAAAAGGATTTTTGCTCGTTTTTTTAATTTTTTTTACTGCTTTTTTAAGTTTTCGACCAATTTTAAACGCCATATTTAACCCTTAAAAATATTAGTTACAACTTAAAATATTCTCTAAATATTTAAAAATCTCTGCTACTTGCTTTTTAAAACTTTTCGTCCTGGATACCTGGCTAAATCTTTTAACCCTTCTTCTATGCGCAAAAGCTGATTATATTTGCACACCCTATCAGTTCGACAAGGAGCACCTGTCTTAATCTGACCCGAATTTACCGCCACCGCCAGGTCAGCTATGGTAGTATCTTCGGTTTCACCTGAGCGATGAGAAATAACTGCAGTATAACCTGCTTTTTTTGCCATCTCAATTGTCTCAAGAGTTTCAGTTAAAGTTCCAATTTGATTTAACTTAATCAGAACAGAATTACAAACCCCTTCTTTAATCCCTTTTTCAAGTAGCTTATTGTTGGTCACAAACAAATCGTCACCAACTAACTGAATTTTCTCTTTAAGTTTTTGAGTTAAGATTTTCCAACCTTCCCAGTCATTTTCTGCCATTCCGTCTTCAATAGAAACAATTGGATACTTCTCAACCAGATTGGCGTAGTACCCAACTATCTCTTCTGAGCTAAAAGTTTTACCTTCCCCCTCCAGAAGATACTTGCCCTCCTGATAAAATTCGGAGGCAGCTGCATCAAGAGCGAGCGCGACATCCTGCCCTGCTTTAAAACCTGACTCTTCAATTGTCTCAAGAATTACCCGAATTGCTTCTTCGTTTGAATTTAAATTGGGGGCAAATCCACCTTCGTCTCCCACCGCTGTGCTTAATCCCCGCTTATGCAAAACCTTCTTTAAATTATGAAAAACTTCTGCTCCCACACACAGCGCTTCACGAAAAGAATCTGCTCCCACCGGCATAATCATAAACTCTTGAATATCAACATTATTATCAGCGTGCTTGCCCCCGTTTAAAATATTCATCATAGGAACAGGCAAAACATGGGCGCTTTCTCCGCCAATATGTCGATACAAAGAAATGCCACGAGCGTTTGCCGCCGCTTTAGCGGTAGCCAGCGAAACACCTAAAATTGCATTTGCCCCTAACTTATTTTTATTCTCAGTCCCATCTAATTCAATTAGTCTCATATCCAGATTTTTCTGCTCCATGGCATCAAAGCTAACAACTGCAGAAGCAATTATTTCATTTACATTTCGAACTGCTTTAAGCACACCTTTTCCTGAATACCTTGACTTGTCGCCGTCCCGCAATTCTAAAGCTTCAAGAGTCCCTGTCGAAGCACCTGAGGGAACAGCAAACCTTCCCCATGCTCCACCTTCCAGAAAAACCTCGACCTCAACAGTGGGATTTCCTCTTGAATCTAAAATTTCTCGGGCATGAACTTTCTTTATCTTTGTCATTTACCCTCCTTTACCATTTCCCAAAGTTTATCTTTTTCCTCAAGCGACATTTTACTAAAATCTTTCCCTTGTTTTTTAGCCAATTTTTCCATTTGTCTGAATCTCTCCGCAAACTTTTTACATGCCTGTCTTAAGCATCCTTCTGCATTAATTTCTAAATGACGCGCTAGGTTAATCAGCGAAAAAAGAATGTCTCCTAATTCCTCCTCTACTTTCTCTCTGGATTCACCTGCTTTTTTAAGCTCCTCTATTTCTTCAATGAGTTTTTCAAAAACACCCTCCTTTTTCTCCCAATCAAAACCTGTTCTGGCAACTTGAGTTTGCAACTTATAAGCATAATAGAGAGCAGGTAAAAAAGAGGGTACCTCGTCCAAAATTGATTCTCTGCCTTTCTCTTCTCTCTTAATTTCCTCCCAGTGCTTTAAAATCTCCTGCGAAGAGGATACTTTCTTGTTGCCAAAAACATGTGGATGCCGCCTGATTAATTTCTGGGAAATTTCAGAAACAACCTTGTCAACAGAAAACTTTTTTTTCTCGGAAGCCATTTGAGCATGGAAAACAACCTGGAGCAAAAGGTCGCCTAACTCTTCTTTAAGGTGGGAAAAATCTCCCCTTTCTATGGCATCAACAGTTTCGTAAGCTTCCTCAATTAAATTCTCTTTTATTGAATGATGAGTTTGCTCGCGGTCCCATAGACAACCCGAAGGGCTTCTTAGTTTAGCCACAATTTCCACTAAATCATCGAAAGTAAAAACGACTCGTTTTGTCAATAATTTAAATAAGTCTTTCAATAGTTGATTTTTTCTTAATTTCTTCAAGCCAGGCGTTGAACTTTTCCTGTCCTTTCTCGTAGAGAAGCAATTCTCTAATTTGCTCTTCCACTTCTTCAAAACTTTGCTGTCCTGCTTCTTTTTTGTCTTCAACAAGGATAATGTGATAACCAAATTGGGTTTTAACTATTTTGCTTATCTTACCAACTTCAGTCTCAAAGGCCGCCTTTTCAAACTCAGCAACCATTGCACCTCGTTCAAACCAACCCAAATCTCCTCCTTGCTCTTTATTTCCAGGGTCAGTTGAATACTCTTTCGCCAGCTCACTAAAGTTAGTCCCTTTCTCAATTTTCTGCAAAACTTCTTGAGCTTTCTCCTCAGTTTCCAGAAGAATATGACGAGCTTTTACCTTTTCTTTTCTCACAAATCTTTCTTTGTTTTCTTCGTAATATTCAATTACCTTTTTATCATCAATAGTTATACTTTTGGTTACTTTCTCCCAAATTTGTTTTTGTAAAAGGTAAAACTCAATATCTTTTTTAAGTTCTTCTATTGATGTTTCCGCTGCTTTCAATGCTTGAGCAAGGTCGTCTTCGTTCTTAAACATTGACCTTACCCTTTCAAGCTCAGCATTAATCTCTTTTTCAGCTACTTTAATACCCTGTTTCTTCGCTTCTTCCCGAATTAAAAACTCATTAATAAGGCTTTCCAGTGCTTTTTCTCGATATTCTTCCATTACCTTCGGGTCTTTTTCATCTAATCCAAGTCTTGCAATTTCTCTTTTTAATTTACTTTCAACCGTGCTTCGTGTTATTTCCCCGCCGTTGACTTTAGCAGCCACTTTGTTTGAGGCACACCCGCTTACAAAAACCACAAAAACCAGCGCTCCACATAAGATTTTCTTTAAAATTTTCTCCAATTTTTCCTCCTTAAGATTAAGAATCAAGAAACGCGTAATAGATTTATCATATCATTCAACAACACTAATGCATAGGAAAGAGCTTCGTTTTCTTTAACTTGTGCGCTTAAAATCCCTCGATGAGAATCGAAGAAAAGACAAGGATATTTACCCAAATATTCCTTACTAAGAGAAGCACCGATTAAGTTAAGTTTTCCGCCCCGAAAACTTATTTCTTTAATACCTAATTTTCCTGCCAGAATTTTAACCTGACAAACATTAATGAGATTTTTCACCTTAAAAGGGAAATGACCGTATCTATCAACAAGCTCTGCTTTAAATAACTCAAGTGCTTCCAAATCTTTAATTAAAGCAAGGCGTCGATAAGCTTCAATTCTTAATGTTTCGCTTTCAATATAACTTGGCGGGATATAAGCGCTTACAGGTAAATCTACCTTTACTTCTTTTAACTCCTGATAAGATTTTTCTCCCTTTAACTCTTGAACTGCTTGGCGAACAAGCTCGCAGTAGAGGTCAAAACCGACAGCAGCTATGTGTCCATGTTGCTCGGGTCCAAGTAAATTGCCTGCTCCCCTGATTTCTAAATCGCGCATAGCCACCTTAAAGCCAGAACCAAGCTCAGTTAGCTCAGCTATTGTCTTAAGTCTTTCAGAACTTGAAAAAGTTAATAATTTTTGAGGGGAATAGAAAAAGTAAGCGTAGGCACGATGGTTCGAGCGACCAACCCGTCCTCTGAGCTGATATAACGTGCTTAAACCAAACATATCGGTTTCTTCGACAATTAAAGTATTTACAGTCGGTATATCTATGCCAGATTCAATAATTGTGGTGCAAACTAAGACATCATATTCTTGTGCTAAAAACTGCTGCATTACTTTTTCCAGCTTTGCCTCAGACATCTGCCCATGAGCCACCACTACTTGAGCTTCAGAAATTAAGCATCTTAATTTTTCGGCTACTTCATCAATAGTTTCAACTCGATTAAAAACATAATAAACTTGACCGCCTCGATTTAATTCGCGACGGATAACATTTTGAATTACCATCTCATCGTACTCACCTACACAAGTAAAAACGGGAAGCCTGTCTTCCGGAGGCGTATTAATAATACTTATATCTCTGAGCCCTGTTAAAGCCATTTGTAAAGTTCGAGGAATTGGTGTTGCCGTTAAAGTTAAAACATCCACTGTCTCTCTTAAGCTCTTCAGATGTTCTTTGTGGGCAACCCCAAAGCGCTGTTCCTCATCGATGATAACAAGGCCTAAATCGCGAGGCTGCACATCTTTCTGAAGAAGTCTGTGAGTGCCGATTAAAACATCAATTTTGCCTAAAGCAAAATCCAAAAGAACCTTTTTCTGTTCTTTCCGTGTTTTAAAACGGCTTAGAACCTCAACCGAAACAGGAAAAACTGCAAATCGAGACAGAAAAGTAAAATGGTGTTGTTCCGCTAAGATAGTTGTGGGAGTAAGAACCATTACTTGTTTGCCTGACATAACTGCCTTAAACGCTCCCCGAATAGCAACTTCGGTTTTGCCATAACCAACATCCCCGCAGACTAATCTATCCATCGGACGAGCTTCTTCCATATCTTTTTTTGTTTCTTCGATAGCTTTTAATTGGTCAGGCGTTTCTTCAAAAGGAAATGAATCTTCCAACTCGCGCTGCCAGGGAGCATCAGTGAAAAAAGGAAAGCCGGAGTTGCTTTCTCTTAATGAATAGAGTTTCATCAAATCAATAGCCAGTTTTTTAGCTGACTCACTCGCTCTTTTCTTTGTCCGCAACCAATCGCGATTATTTAAGCGAGACACTTTGGGTGGAGAGCCATCTGAGCCAACATATTTGGATACACGATTGAGTTGTTCAACAGGAACAAATAATTTATCCCCTTCAGCATAATGTAAAGTCAAATATTCTCGAATATTTCCTCCCACTTCTTGCTGGCAAAGACCACTATAACGAGCTATTCCGTGAGTAGAATGAACCACATAATCTCCTTCGGAAAAATCAATAAAAGCAGTGGATGCGTATGCTTTAGTCTGTTTTAAAATACGTCGTTTTTCTCGCCACCTGAAAATATCGCTCTCGCCAAGCACAGCCAGTCGGGCTTCATTTAACACAAACCCTTCTTTTAAATAACCAAGGACTAAGTAAACCTCTTTATCAGAAAAAGAAACGCTTTCTTTCTTAAAGATTGTATTAAAACTTATCCCCCATTCTAAAAATAGCTCCGAAAGCCGCTCAATCCGTCCTTTGTCACTTAAAATAACTAAAGTTAAAAAATCTTCCTGTTTTAATCTTTTAATTTCTTCTTTCAGCAATTCAAATCTTGCTGGAGAAACATTTGGCGGCACCGCTTCTATCTTTACTGGCGAGACAAAATCTCTTAAATGAACAGAGATAAAATTAACTCGCCACTTAATCTCGGAAAGAAAGTCTTTAATTTCTGCTTCGTCTTCTATACGTTTTCTTTCATTAAAGATAACCAGGCTATCATCTTTAAAACACTCAAGAAGGAGTGAACCCTTATCCTCTAAGGCAGTTTCATGACAGGGAAATACTTCTGCTTTATTACAAGAAGCAACTGAGCGTTGAGAAGCAATAGAAAATTGACGCAGGGAAACAACTTCATCGCCGAAAAACTCAGCCCTTAACGGATGCTCCATCAGGGGGTCAAAAATATCAATAATTCCACCACGGACGCTAAATTCCCCACGACTCTCAACCAAGGAAGCTCTCTCGTATCCCATTTCCACCAATTGCTTGTTTAATTCATAAAAATCAAATTTCTGACCCACTTTTAAATTCAGGGGATTTACCCGTTTTAAGTCAGCAAAGGGTATTCCCTGGATAAATGTCTTAATTCCCATAACTACAATCAAAGATTCTTTCTGAATCCTGTAAAGAACTTTAGCTCTCTGGGCTAAAATCTCCTTATTAGGGGAAAGATCTTCTTTGGGAAGAATTTCTCTGTCGGGAAAAAGAACTGCTTGAGATGTAAAGGTTGAAAGGCTTTCAAAAAATTCTTCAGCTTCACTTAAGGTTGCCGTAAGAACAATGATAGGTTTTTTTAATTCCTCAAACATTCCAGCCACAACAAGTGGACGTGCAAGTGAGGGCAGAAAAACCGTTGTTTCACCTTCTGAAGAAACTACCTTTAAAAGGTTTTCATAATTTTTATCCCTTTTTAGCTTTTGCAAAAGTCTTAGCATCTTTAAGTTCCATCTTAAGAAAACAAAACTCTACGAGCTGTAAGCCAAACAGGTCTGGATATAAAATACCCAGACCTTATATATTAGTTGAGAGTAAAAAAATAATTAGAAATGTAAAATTATAATTAAGAATGAGAATGGTTTTAAGGCTTTTAAAACATTTTTAACTTTTAATTATCGTTTTTCGTTTTTCATTCTCTATTTTTCATTAACTTAATCCTTACAAGCTTAATTATACTTCCTCATTGCGCTTTCATAACCAGAGCAAATTATTGACTCAACAGCGTCAGCTGCGTGCTCAAGAACAATATCTATCTCTTTCCATTGCTTTTTAGTAAAAGGCTTAAGCACGAACTTTGCCGGGTCTTGTCTTCCTGTTGGGCGGCCAATTCCAACCCGAATTCTGCCGAACTCATCTGAACCCAACGAGGCGATTAATGACTCTACCCCGTTGTGTCCGCCGCTTCCTCCTCCGAACTTAACCTTAAGTGAACCAAGAGATAAATCGAGGTCATCGTGGATGATGATTAAAGAGGAAGGGGTTAATTTAAAGTAATTGAGAAGTTCTTTTGTACATTCTCCGCTTTGATTCATAAAAGTCAAAGGCTTTGCCAGAACAACTTCCTTTCCGCCTAATTCGACAATTCCAAAAAGTCCTTTAAAACCGCATTCTTTAATCTCTTTACCAAATCTTTCCGCTAACCTATCCGCAACCATAAACCCAACATTGTGACGAGTGCCCGAATACTCACAACCAGGATTCCCTAAACCCACAACTACCATCAAAGAATGCATAGTTTTCTCCCGTTTAAGAACCCGCTTCTTCCCCAGCTTCCTTTCTAATTAATTCAGGTTCTTCGACAACTTTCTCAGCCACTACTTCTTCTACCACAACCTTCGGCGGAACTACCGTTAGAACCACATCTTCAGGATGGCTTAAAATTTCAACCCCATCAATAGAGGACAGGTCAGAGACTCTCAATGTATCCCCAATTTTTAATTCGGTTACATCAATTTCTATATGGTCAGGTATGTCTTTAGGTAAAGCAGAAACTTCAATTTCTCGTAAACCGTGCTCGAGAATGCCGCCTTCTTTAACCCCAATTGATTCCCCAACCACAGTTATGGAAACAAAAGCATGTATCTTCTCCTTCATGGCAATTTTCTGAAAATCAACGTGGAGAAAAAGAGGTTTTACGGGATGCCTTTGAACCTCTTTTACCATAGCGTTGTAATTTTTCTCTTCAACCGCCAATTTAATAAATACATTTAAGGTTCTTCCGTGAGTTACCGCTAAAAAATCACGCTCATCTACCGTAAGCGGTAACGACTCAACCCCCTCACCGTAAAGAACAGCAGGAATTTTTTTAAGTTTCCTTAACCTTCGAGCAAACTTTTTACCACTCTCTCTTAATTCAGCTTTTAAATCGACAAACTCCATTTTTTAAAAACACCTCCTATTCAAAAAGTTCGCTTACTGATTTTTCTTCATGAACGTTCAAGATTGTCTGGGCAAACAACGGAGCAATAGACACCACTTTAATTTTTTCAATTTGTTTTTCAGAAGGAAGCGGTAGCGTGTTTGTCACTACAACTTCCTTAATGGGCGATTCTTTGAGTCTTTGCACCGCAGGACCTGATAAAACAGTGTGAGTGGCACAAGCATAAACCTCTTTGGCACCTTTTTCAATTAAGGCATTGGCTCCACTAACCAGAGTTCCGGCTGTGTCTATCATATCATCCACCATAAGACAGGTTTTTCCTTCAATTTCGCCAACTACATGAGTGGTTATCGCCACATTATGTTCAGGTCGGGCTTTATGTAAAATAGCAATTTCTGCTTCCAGCTTATCCGCATATTTTTTGGTTTCCCTTACCCTTCCAACATCAGGAGCAACTGCCACTAAATTTTTTAAAGCTTTTTTTCTGTAATAATCTGCCAGAATAGGAATAGCAGTTAAATGATCTACTGGTACATTAAAGAAACCTTGAATTTGCCCCGCGTGAAGGTCCATAGTTAATACTCTATTAATACCAGCACAGGTCAATAAATCAGCCACCAGCTTAGCTGTAATCGGCTCGCGAGCTAAAGTTTTTTGGTCCTGTCTCGAATAGGCATAATAAGGAATAATTGCCGAAATTCGCGCTGCTGAAGCCCGCTTGAGAGCATCAATCATTACCAGTAACTCCATTAAATGAGCATTTACAGGTGCCACGAGCGATTGAATAACAAAAGCGTCTGTTCCTCTGACGCTTTCAAGATACCGAACATAAATTTCTCCGTCGCTAAACTTATGTAACTTTACCTTGCCCAACTTAACCCCTAAAGTCTTAGAAATCTCCTGACAAAGTTCAGGGTTTCCGCTTCCAGCAAAAATTTTTAGCTCCCTGCTTTTAATGCCAGACATAAATAATTCGCCATCCCTTCAACTTTTATTTTTTTCTTTTTTTCCGCCAATCTTTGATATTTTTCTGCTCAGCTCGCTCTAATCCTAAGCTATCTGCCGGAACATTCCTACTAATTGCTGAGCCTGCTCCTGTTGTTGCCCTTTCCCCAATCTTTACAGGTGCTATTAACATCGTATCGCTACCAATAAAAACCTCGTCCTCAATAATTGTCTGATGCTTCTCAACTCCGTCGAAATTACAAGTTATCGAACCCGCCCCCACATTAACATTCTTTCCAATGAACGCATCACCAATGTAACTTAAATGAGGAACCTTACTCCCTTCTCCTATCTCGCTTTTTTTAATCTCAACAAAGGTACCGACTTTAGTTTTGTTTTTTATCTTAGTGCCAGGACGAATATAGCTAAAAGGTCCCACTTTTGCTTCGTCTCCAATTTCACACTCTTTTGCCACTGAATAGGTAATTTCTGAACCATTCCCTACCTTCACATCAATTAATCTCGTTGAAGGTCCGATGAGACAATTTTCTCCGATGGTTGTCTTTCCTTCTAAAAAAACAAGAGGATAAACAATAGTATCCTTACCGATAAGCACCTCGGAAGAGATAAAAGTTAAAACAGGGTCAATTATGGTAACACCGCTTTCCATCCACTTATTATTTATTTTTTCGCGCAGTATCTTATCAACTTCCACAAGCTGACTCCTTGAATTTACCCCCAAAACTTCTTTCTCATCCCTGGCAAGTAAAACCGCTACTTTTTCTTTTTTTCTCTTTAAAATCTCGATAACATCGGTTAGGTAAAATTCTTTCTGAACATTTTCACATTTAACTTCCTTTAAAGCCAGAAAAAGTTTTTCCTTGTCAAAACAGTAAGTACCTGTATTCACCTCGCTAATATTTCTCTCTTCTTTTGAGGCATCTTTCTCTTCAATTATTCGTTCAACTTCCCCCATCTGACTTCGAATTATCCGCCCGTAACCTGTTAGACCCTCAAGGTTAGCCGAAAGAAGAGTTGCTGCCGCTTTGCTTTTTAAATGAAGTTCCAAAAGATTTTTAAGAGTGTCGCCTGAAAGAAGAGGAGTATCACCGCTTAAAACAAGAACCGTGCCGCTAAAATCAGCCAACTCCTTCTCACACTTTAAAACAGCATGTCCTGTGCCTAATTGCTTTTCCTGAAAAACAAGCTTGAGACTGTTTTCTCTTTTCAAGTTATCTCTAACTTTATCAGCCCCGTGACCAACGACAATCAAAACCTTATCGGGCCTTAAATCCCTCACTGTTTCAAGAACATAATCAATCATTGGCTTGGCACAAACTTGATGAAGCACTTTTGGCAAAGCCGATTTCATTCGCTTACCTTCGCCAGCTGCTAAAATAACTACTGCAAATCCCAAACAATTTCCCCCAATTCATTGAAATCAATCCTGAATGGTGTGTAGCTGCCGGGCAGGGACTCGAACCCCGGCTAGCGGATCCAAATTCCGCTGTCCTACCACTAGACGACCCGGCATTTATTTGAACTATTCTAAGTCTTTTTGGCTTCAGATACGCTTTCTTCGGTTTCCGAAATATCCTTTTCAGCTTTGGAAATATCTTTAGAGGCAGTTTTTGATTTTTCGTATTCGGTTAAAACTATTTCCTGCACTTTTTGTCGAGTTTCAGTGTTAAGGGGATGCGCAATGTCCCGAAATTCACCCGAAGGTAATTTGCGGCTTGGCATCGCCACAAAAAGTCCCTTTCCGCTATCTATCACCCGTAAATTGTGAACGACAAAGTCGTCATCAATAACGATACTGGCTAATGCCCTAAGTTTGTCTTGGTCAACTTGCCTTATGGTAACTTTTGTAATGTTCATCTTCCACTCCTTAACCTTTAAGAATTTACGACCGCAATTGCTGAAATCTCAATCTCGGCATCCCTGGGAAGCCGGGAAACTTCCACGCTCTCTCGAGCCGGAAACTCCCCTTCAAAATACTCCTCAAAAACTTTATTAACCTGAGGTAGATTTTTAATGTCTTTGAGGAAAACTGTAATTTTAACTACTTTTGCGAGCGAGCTATCACCTGCCTCCAAAATGGATTTTATGTTCTCAAGCACCTGCTGTGTTTGTCCTTCAATATCCTCGGCAACTACTTCACCTATCTTAGGGTCAATTGGAATTTGACCTGAAACAAAAATAAAGCCATTGGCCTTCACCGCTTGCGAGTAAGAGCCAATCGGCAAGGGCGCTTCTTCCGTAATTATAGCAATCTTCACTTAAAATACCCCCTAACTTAAAATTTTGCGAACAAGTTCTAAATCCGACTTTTTGTCAACATCTATTCCAATCTCACAATAAGGCGTCACAACCGCTCGTCCCTGTGCTTTCAATATTCGCGAGGCATTTTTTTCGGCATCTGTTATTGTAAGGGAGTGCGTTAAAAACTTCAAAACAAACCAGAGCCCAAGCATCTGAACTAATTTTACAGGGTTCTTCCTCAGAGAATAAATTCTCTCAATTAATTCCTTATTTTCTTTAAAAACACAGGGATAAGCAAGCCCTAAATTTCCACCCGTAAAGATGCCTTCTTTCAGCTCAAAATATGTTCTTCTCACTTCAGGAAATTTGCTCTCAATACAAATTTTCGGAATGATGGGGTAAAAAGCTTCTCCATCCATCTCAAAACAACGTTTTAAAAAATCACTGATTGCCTCAGATGTAATTAGCGGAACATCTGCAGAGACTAATAAAATCGGCTCTTTTGTTTTCAAGAAATCTACCCCGGCAAAAAGATTTTCTGTTAATGTCCCTTTACCGACTAAGGTTTTATCCACCTTTTTAGTCCATCTATCTTTAAAGGAGTCTGTCCCAATGAGCACAATCCGTCCAACATCCGAACATCCTCGCAAAGCGTCAAGAACATATTCGACCATAGGTTTTCCGTTAATATCCAAACACGCCTTGCTGGTAATTGAAAAGTCGTCTGAAAAATTCTCTTTTAATTTGCCGCCGCCTAAAACAATTACATCAATACCCAAAGCTATCACCAATTCCTGACTAATTGTACTCCACTTACTGCCTAATTTCTTTTACTTCTACACCATTATTTGAGCATCGGGTTAAAATGGCAAAATCTGACCTGGGCCGTAGAGCTCTTAAAACGCTTTCCGCCACATCTCTTTTTTCAGCCAGAGCAAAAACACTGGGACCGCTACCTGACATTAAAGCGCCAGAGGCACCGTTTGCCAGCGCAATTTCCTTAAGTTCCTTTATTTCAGGATGAGATTTTAAAACAACGCTTTCCAGAATGTTATTTAAGTGTTGAGAAATCTCGAACAAATCACCTTTTTCTAAAGAAGCACAAACGGCATCAAGTTTTTTAAGGGGGGTTGGCTTTTCTTTGTCTAATTCTTTGTAAACTTGAGCAGTAGAAAGACCAAAAGAGGACTTCGCCACGACTATATAGACGGGTGGCGTTGGGGGTAAGGGCTTAAGAATATCACCTATTCCTTCAGCCAGCATTGTGCCACCAACAAGACAAAAAGGCACATCAGCTCCAATTTTGGCAGCAATTTTCTGCAAATCTTCAAGCGGCAAATTAATGTTCCAGAGAATATTTAGTCCCGTCAGCACTGCAGCAGCATCAGCGCTGCCCCCACCCAATCCTGCCGCAACTGGGATATTTTTCTCTATCTTAATAACTACACCCTCAGTTGCACCTGTTTCTTTTTTAAAGATAGCCGCGGCTTTGTAGGCAAGATTGTCTTGAGGGGGAATACTTAAACCACAAACTACTTCAATACCAGAAGAACAGACAGAAAGGGAAAGAATGTCGGCAAGCTCAAGACTTTGCATAACACTTTGAATATTGTGGTACCCTTTGGGTAATTGACTTAAAACATCAAGATAAAGATTAATTTTAGCGTGAGCTTTTAGAATCATCTGCTTGATTTAATGAAGCCACGAGAAAAGATTCTCGCCGTTTTGAGGGTTTGAGAGTTCAACAGTTTTGGTAAGTATATCTGCGTAACTGCAGGAAATTCGTCTTATCTCGTCTTCGTTTTTTCTAACTTTAACCACGAAAAGATTGGGATAAGCTTCTTCAAGCACACCATTACACTCCATTACCTTACCGCGTCCTAGATTAATACGAACCCTTAAATTCTTACCTAAATGCACCTGGATATCGCTTTTAATCCGACTGACATGTTCGGTGTGCAACCTGTTCGGGATAGACATAATTTCCTTTCTTTAACCTGTTTTAGACAGAGATGCGCATCAAAACTTAAAAACAAAGACTTACAAAGTGTAAACCAAAAATTGGAAAAAATCAAGGTTTAAGCCCCTGTTGTGCAAGTTCGTTGCTTAAACAAGCAAATTCTTCAAGACTTAAACTTTCGCCTCGTCTTTTTTCATCAATTTTGCAGTTTCTTAAAGCGTTAATTACAAATTCCTTAGAAACAAAAACAGCAATTAGCGCATTTTTAATTGTTTTTCTCCTTTTCGAAAAAGCAGCCTCAATAACCTTGAAAAGAAAATCGGGGTTTTTGACTTCAACAACTGGTTTGTCTAACCTGATAATTTTTATAAGTACTGAATCCACTTTGGGCTTGGGCAAAAAAACATTTCGGGAAATATGGAAAAGAATTTCAGGTTTAGCCCCATACTGAATTTTTAGACTAAACGAACCATATTCTTTGCTGCCAGGTAAAGCAGTTATTCTTTCAGCCACTTCTTTTTGCACCGTAACCACATATTCTCTTATTTGTGGATATTTTTCTAAATAAGTCGCGAGCAAAGGGGTGGCAATGCTATAAGGTAGATTGGAAACTAACTTTGTGGGTTTAAGGGAAGAAGGCAAGGTGTTTAAATCAAACCTTAAAGCATCGGCGGAAAATACTTTAATATTGGAAAAATCTTTCAATGTTTCTTGCAAAACAGCGTAAAACGTTTTATCAATCTCAATGGCAACTACATTTTTTGCCTTTTTTGCTAGAGCTTCCGTTAAAGTTCCAATCCCAGGACCAACTTCGAGAACCACATCGTCAGAGTTTAAACTGGCAGACTTAATAATTTTTTTAAGAATATTTTCATCAACTAAAAAATTTTGCCCTTTTTTCTTGCTCAAGCTTAATTTGTATTTTCTTAAAACTGCAATTGTTGTTGAGGGAGCCGCTAAAGATGACATAGGCTTCAGTCAAGCAGCTCTATCTCTACGGTTCGTCGCCCAAAAGCTTTAGCTTCAGCCAGAGTATCGAAACATAAATCGATGCGGAACCCCTTAATAGCAGAACCTGTATCACCAGCAATTGCGTGCCCATAACCTTTTATGCGAAGATGGGTGCCGAGTGGAATTACTCTTGGGTCAACTGCCACTACACCGCGCTTAGCAGTTAATCCAATTGCAGTACAAGTATCACAATTATGACCTGGTGTATAAGCAGTGGCTTTCATCTTTAAAATTCGCGAGTTTCCCCGTGAGGCTAACTTTAAACTCCTCGGACTAATCTTAATCACCGTATCAACAGGTTCTTTAAGTATTTTTACGTAAACGAGCTTTCGGCTTATCTCTTTATTTCCTAAATAAAGAACAAGGTAAGAAATCGAAGCTACACCTTCTTTGCCCTGAACAACTACCTTAGCCGTATTTTGAGAAAGCTTTTTGTCTAATTCTTTCACTGTGTCAGGAGAAAGTGTAATTATTTTAGTTTTAATTTGAATGCTTTTAGCTTTGCTTGTTTCAAAAGATATGGATTTTTCTTCCGCTATGCTTCTTAAAATTTCTTTCTTTTCTTTAAAATTTACACCGACAACTAAAGCAATAACTAAAAGAGAAACCGCTAAAAAAAGCGCTTTCCTTAAAAAACTCCGTAACGGAACCTCCATCAAATCAATCCCTTCAAATAAGGATAAATGAATTATACCCTAAAAAGAGTCTCCAAACAAATTTCACTGGCTTTAAGAAAAGAAAAAGCGCTGGTCAAACAATAATGCGGGGAAATAAAGGTTTTTCTTTGGTTAAACGAGTACCTGGTTTAATTTTCCCCCAGGCGGTTAAATCCTCAAGAGTTAATTCATCAACCCTTTTTTCTATCCCTAACTGGGCAAGAATTTTTTCTGCTGTTTCGGGCATAAAAGGTGAAATAAGAACCGCAATGATTCTGATTGTTTCAGCAAGAGCATACATAACCGTGGCTAACTCGTCTTTTTTTTCTTCTTTTGCCAGAGCCCAAGGAGAAGCAGTATCAATATATTTATTAGTCTTATTAATAAGCGCCCAAATTTCCGCCAGGACTTCTCTAAAAGTAAGTTCGCTAAAGAACACACCTATCTTTGAAACTGTGTTAAGGGAAGCTTTTTTCAGTTCTTCCTCTAGAAGCCTTAACTCGGACGGTTCGGGAACCTCGCCTTGAAAGTATTTTTCCATCATGGGAACTGTTCTGTGCAAAAGATTTCCCAAGTCATTAGCTAAATCAGAGTTAAAAGTCTCTTCCAATCTTTTAATGGAAAAATCTCCATCGGTTCCAAAAGGAAACTCCGCCAGAATGAAATAACGAATAGCATCTGCACCGTACTTTTCAGAAAGCTGGATGGGGTCAATTGCATTTCTTAAAGATTTACTCATCTTTTCCCCATTCACAGTAAAATAGCCGTGAATAAAATATTCTTCTGGCAAACTCATTCCTAAAGCCATTAGAATAGCAACCCAGATAGTTGCGTGAACTCGTAAGATGTCTTTAGCCATTAACTGAACATCGGGTGGCCAGAACTTTTTAAAATTCTCTTTGTTTTCAGGCCAGCCTAACCCCGTTAAGTAGTTAAGAAAAGCATCAACCCAGACATAAGTAGTATGGGAAGCATCAAAAGGAAGTGAAATTCCCCAATAAACTTTTTCCTTTTCGCGAGAAATGGAAACATCCAGAAGTTTTTCGCTCTCCAAAAAAGAGACCATCTCGTTTTTGCGTTCTAACGGCCTAATTTTTAAGCGGTCTTCTTTTATTAGCTTTAAAAGCGAGTCTTGAAAAGCGGAGAGCTTAAAAAGATAGCTCTCTTCCATCCGCACTTCAGGTTCAATTTTATGGTCAGGACACTTACCATCGACTAAATCGCTTCTGGTTTTGTGTTGCTCACAACCCACGCAGTAAAGCGCCTCGTATCCCCCTTTATAAATATAACCGTCATTATATAATCTCATAAGAACATCCTGAACAGTTTTTTCATGGCGGGGATCGGTGGTGCGGATAAAATTGTCATACTTTATGTTTAAAGCTTGCCAGGCTTTTTTAAATTCTTCAGCTATTTCGTCGCAAAAAACCTGAGGCAATTTGCCAGCATTTTCTGCTACCTGCTGGATTTTAATCCCGTGCTCATCAGTACCGGTTAAGAAAAACACTTCTTTACCACAGAGCCGATTATAACGAGCTAAAACGTCAGCCGCGATAGTGGTATAAGAATGGCCAATGTGAGGTACATCATTAACATAGTATATTGGTGTAGCCACATAAAAAGTTTCTTTTTTCATCTTTTAACTGCCCTTTGCTGGCTTGACCGCATTTTTTCACAACCATATAATTGAAATAACCAATTGTCAAGGCAAGGAAGTAAAGTTGAAATCCACTGGCATTATCAGAAAAATTGATGAGCTCGGACGCATCACTGTCCCGATGGAGATAAGACGCACTCTCGGAATTGAGATTAAAGACTCCATTGAAATTTATACCGAAGGCGAAAAAATAATTTTAAGCAAACACTCACCAGTTTGTGTGTTTTGCAAATCCGCTGAAAATCTGGTTAATTTTAAAGAAAAAAGCATTTGTCCCTCTTGCCTGACTATTCTTACCGCCCAATTTTAACAAGTTCATAGAGAACCCTTTTAGATACACCTGTTTCCTCAGCTACTTTTTTAAGAGCTTCTTTTTTGGTTAAACCCTCTTTAATTAAATTAAGTATTTGCTTTCGCAAATTAGCCTCACTGTAAGTTTTCTTTATTTCTTTTGCCCCTTCAATTACAAGAACCATCTCGCCTTTTGGCTTTTCTCTTTTTATCTTAGCAAACACTTCAGCAACATTCCCCCGAATAATTTCCTCAAACTTCTTGGTTAATTCGCGGGCTAAAACAATTTTTCTTTCCCCTAAAATCTCCCAAATATCTTCTAAAGTCTTCTCTATCCTGTGGGGCGACTCATAGAAAACAAGGGTCCTTTTTTCTGAAAGCAAGCTCTTTAAAAGCTTGGCTCTTTCTCCTTTTTTTCGAGGTAAAAATCCCTGATAAATAAAACTAGCGGTCAGAAGCCCTGAAGCAACCAATGCAACAACAAAAGCAGAAGGACCGGGCAAAACAAAAAACTCAATTTCATTTTCAATGCACGCCTTAATTAGTCGATGACCAGGATCAGCTAAACCAGGCATACCTGCGTCGGAAACAAGAGCAATTTTTTCGCCCTCAAGAAGCTTATTGAGAAGCTCTTTTCTTTTGGTAACTTCATTATGCTCATGGTAGCTGGTGATAGGAACTTTGCTCCCGAAGTGAGTAAGCAACTTACGAGTTTCTCTTGTATCTTCAGCCGCAATTAAATCAACTTCTTTTAAGGTCTCAAGAACTCTTAAGGTTATATCTTTGAGGTTGCCAATAGGAGTGGGACAAACAAAAAGCTTCCCTTTTTTCACAGCTTATCCTTCCAGTTGTGGAATGAGAGGCAATCGACGCTTAAAGGCAGAAGTTTTAATCTTAGTCTTAATTTTCTCAACCAAATCCCTGCTAAACCCTTCTTTTATAATTTCATTATCGCTTAAACCTTTATCAACTAATAAGTAAAGAATTTTGTCGGCAACCTCATAAGTAAAACCAAGCTCACCTTCATCTGTTTGACCAATCCAGAGTCCGGCAGAAGGAACTTTTGAAACAATTCTCTCGGAAATACCAACGAGAGAGGCAAGTTGCCTTACTTGAGTCTTATACAAAACTCCCATAGGATTAATAGCGCAAGCTAAATCACCATAAATTGTCCCGTAACCCAAAAGAATCTCCGATTTATTGCTCGAACCAACGACCAAAGCGCGCTCAGCCGCTGAATGGTCATAAAGGATAGACATCCTTTCCCGCGCCATTTTATTTCCTCTTCTTAACTTGTCTGCTTCAGGAAAAAATGAAAAATAAGTGTCAATCATCGGAGTTATCTCTATGGTTTTGGATTGAATGCCTAATTTTTTAATCATAAGCCCAGCATCAGCAAGGTCTTCAGGGCTGCTTGTTTTGTAAGGCATAATTAAAGCAAGTGTATTTTCTTTGCCCGTAGCTTGAGCGCAAAGACAGGCAACCACCGAAGAATCCACCCCGCCTGACAAACCAAAGATAACTTTCTCAAAACCTGCTTTTCGAGTTTCCTCTCGAATAAACTGGACCAATTTTTTTCTTATTTCTTCAGCGTCAATAGTTAAATCAACCACTGCTTATCCCCTTAATTACCCTGACTAACTTCAATTAAATTATATCTTTTCTCACCCAAACCAATTTCCTCTCCATGCCTTAGCTGAACATCCCAGTCAACTAGAGGATACAGGGAGCGAAATTTATCACGGCTGGTTGCTTTGCGAAGTCTCGAAGTTTCAATTCCAGGTGTCCGATTAATTAAACTAACACTTGCCTGGTCAATGGCAACAGGGTCCTTTGAAGCCAAAATGCCGACATCGGACACAATAGCAGGGTCGCTCCAGCTCCAGCAGTCGCAGTCGGGCGTCACATTGGTCAAAAAATTAATAAAGCCGGCTTTTCCTTTTTTGTCTTTTAAAACTGCCCAAGCGTATTCAACAACTTTCTCCTGAATAATATCAGGCTCCGTTTTCCAGTTAATGACGATAGCAGAGTAAGGACAGGTTACGGTACATTCCCCACAACCCAAACACAACCTCTCATCAATGATGGCTTTTTTATCAACCAGACTAATTGCCTCCGTTGGACACCATTTAAGGCACTTGCCACATCCTTTACACAACTTTAAATCCACAGTCGGCAAGACATCTGAATGAATCATCTGTTTGCCGCTTCGGCACGCGCCTCCCATACCAATATTTTTCAATGCCCCGCCAAAACCCGTCATCTCATGCCCTTTAACGTGAGAGACCACGATTAAAGAATCAGCGTGGTAAAGGGCACTGCCAATTTTAGCTTCTTGAAAATGCTTGCCCTTAATCTCAATGGAAACATAATCTTTTCCGTTTAAGCCATCAGCAATAACTAAAGGAGCTCCCGCTGTCGCATAAGAAAAGCCATTTTCAATAGCCGTTTTTAAATGCTCAACCGCGTCAGCCCGACTTCCAACATAAAGAGTATTAGTGTCGGTTAAAAAAGGTTTTCCCCCTGCCAGCTTAACTTTCTCCACAATTCGCCTGATAAATATGGGCGAAATAAAAGCAGTGTTTCCCTTCTCGCCAAAGTGAACCTTAATGGCAACCTTATCTCCCGCCTCAATAAATTCCTCAAAGTTTGCTCTTTCAAAGAGAAGCTCTAACTTATTTAGCAAACTTACCTTTTGCGGTTTATTTGCATCAGCAAAGAAAACATCCGCCAATTAATTCGCCTCCTCTAAAACTAAAGCACAGGCACCTAAAGCACCTGATTTTTCACCCAAAGCACCTAAAACAATCTCAACCTTCTTAAAACTTGCTGAAAGAGCCCTCGCTCTTGCTTCCTCTTTGGCAGGAGCGAGAATTAACTCGCCTGCCTGAGCCATTCCGCCAGTTAAAATCACCATTTGAGGATTAAAAAGATTAATCAAATTGGCTATACCTGTTCCTATGATTTTACCAATATCAGCTAAAATATCCATTGCCAGTTTATCTTCCCTTAAAGCTGCCTCTGTGACCATCTCGCCCGTGATATTGACACTATTTCCGCCTGCCAGCTTAAAAATCAAAGACTGCTCATTAATTTTCTCTTTAGCCAGACGAGCTACTGCCTTACCTGAAGCCAAAACTTCAAAACAGCCGCGATTTCCACAAAAGCAAGGAGGTCCGTTAATGTCCAGAACCATATGACCCATTTCGCCTGCGTAACCCTGGCTTCCCCGATAAATTTTCCCTCTGGCAACAATTCCCCCACCAATACCTGTGCCTAATGTAAGACAAATAAAATCATCAATGCCTTTAGCTATTCCAAAATATTTTTCTCCCAAAGCTGCGGCGTTAGCATCATTATCAACGAATACTTTCATTGAAAACCTATTCTGAAGAATTTTTGAAAGGCAAACTTCTTGAAGGGGCAGATTGGGAGACGAAATCACTTTCCCTTCTTTAAAATTAATCTGACCCGCCACAGCTAAACCGATACTTAAAACCTTCTCTTTTTCACCCGCACAAGAAAGGAGTTTGTCTATTATACCAACCAATGTTCTAATTATTTCCTCACTCGTCTTCGGAGTACTCTCTTTAGTTTCAGCTAAAACAACGCCTTTTTCGTCAGCCAAAACGCCTAAAATCTTTGTTCCCCCTAAGTCTATCCCGATAACCTTTTTTTTCTCCAAAAGCTCTCTCCTTTAATTAAATGCTTAAGAGCAAACTAAATTTAACTAACTTAAATTATTCAACAACCAAAGTAGATACCCTGCTTTAATTTTGGGAAACCCGAGGGCGAAGAATTTTTAAGCCCGCTACATAAATTAAGCTTAAAAGGAGAGAAAAGTATGGTCCCAATATGGGATGGTTTCTAATGCAGACCACTAAATTAGCCGGATTTCTTACTAAAACAAGAACACAATTCACAGCATAAACAGAGATAAGTGTGATAAAAACCACAAAATAAAAGGGCAATTTTTTAAGCTGAAGGCGAAAATAGTTGTAAAAAAAGGTAAGCATAAATTACTCCCCTTAATTTTACTGAGTCAGAAGTGATTCTTTCGAAATGATTAATAGAGTCAACAAATACTCTTTGAATATCGTATTCGCCAACTATCTTATCAAAATTGCCACCCTCCTCTTCCAAATCCTTCATAATCAATTCAGGAGAACCAAAAACGATTTTTAGCTTCTTTTGCGCCTCGTAGGTTTTCAAATCAAATCCCAGAGAAAGAGCGTCTCGATAAAGTTGTTTAGGGAAATGCTCGAAGGTAATGATTAAGCCGTTTTCGCCGAACTCCTCAATTCCTCAGGTTATAAACTGAAAACCAACAGATGACTTTCCGCTGCCAGCGCAACCCTTAACCACTGCAATGCTGCCCTTATAGAGTCCGCCGTGAAGCATTTCATCTAAACCTTTAATCCCTGTCTTAATTTTCTCTTCCAAAGTGCTTTCACCTCAAACTTAAGATTTTCTTAACACTCTTAAGAAAATAGTATATCTTGTCTCTCTTGACTTCAAAGACGAAATAAAAAAATCAATCTCCTCTTTTAATTCAGGAGATGGGTCATAAAAATAAATATCGGATAGCGTTCCTTTTTCTTTCTTTAATATACCCTTATTATTCATATTTTCAAGCTCGGTTCTTAAATCTTCTTCCTTTCTGCCCACAAAAAGGGTTAAATCAGCCGCAGACTTATAAGCGATAAACTTATATAAATATATTTCTCTTTTTAACACAAATTTCCTGCAAAACAAAAAGCCCCCAGTGGGGCTTTTTTTAAGTGGTGGCGGGACGCGGAATCGAACCGCGGACACGAAGATTTTCAGTCTTCTGCTCTACCGACTGAGCTATCCCGCCAAAGTTCAGTTTATGGTATATGGTTTATAGCATATAGTTAAATTATTATTAACTGCTTCTTGGTTTATGGTTTTGTGGTTTAGCTATTAACCATTGACCATAAACTATATACCGCTTTTGTGGCGGGAGCGACGGGATTTGAACCCGCGATCTCTGGCTTGACAGGCCAGTGTGTTAAACCAAGCTACACCACGCCCCCAAAATTACGGTTAACAGTAAATGGTTTATGGTTTTAGCTATCAACCATCCACCATCAACTACCTGTCTGCCCTGCTTGCCCTGTCTGCCGACAGACACGGTAAACTGCCTTTTTAGTGGGCGATAGAGGATTTGAACCTCTGACCCCCTCCTTGTAAGGGAGGTGCTCTCCCCCTGAGCCAATCGCCCTAAAGTTAGTTCATGGTTTATAGTTTATAGTTTTAGCTATCAACCATCCACCATTAACTACCTGCCTGCCCTGTCTGCCGACAGGCACGGCGACAGGCAGACATCAGGCACGGTAAACTGGTTTTCAGTGCCCTTGCAGGAGGAATGCCTGGTGCCACCTCACTCACTCCGTTCGTTCAGTGCCCTTGCAGGAGGAATGCCTGGTGCCACCTCACTCACTCCGTTCGTTCAGTGCCCTTGCAGGAGGAATGC
>CAMTWV010000008.1:0-15525 GCA_947085535.1 uncultured Actinomycetes bacterium
AAAAAGAAAAATACCTGCCCATCCTGTAAAATGGAAATAGATTGATAGCTGATGGCTGATGGCAGATGGCTAACAACAATAAAGGGCGAAGGATATTGGGTAAAGGGTATAGGAAAAAATCTAAGAAACACTTGAATCCTCGAATCCTTAATCTTGGCAACTGGCAAATATCAATGAATGCCGAAGTGGCGGAACTGGCAGACGCGCACGACTCAAAATCGTGTGGGCTTTGCTCATGTGGGTTCGATTCCCACCTTCGGCACTAATCCCAGAAAACTCTTCATAAAAGAGGATTTTTGGGAAAGTTCGGTTAATTGTTAGTGGTTCATAGTTGATGATTAGTAGTCAAATAAGTTGAAAGTTTACAACCTTTCTTTGACCAGAATATCAACCACAGATGAGTCAAACAAGGTAGAAGTATCACCTAAATCCGAGACATCACCGGAGGCAATTTTTCTTAAAATCCTTCTCATAATCTTTCCGCTTCTTGTTTTAGGCAGCATTTCGGCAAATTGTAACTTATCGGGTTTAGCAATGGAACCAATTTCCTTTCTGACAAAATTAACAAGTTCTTCTCTTAAACTATCCGATGGAGCATAACCTTCTTTTAGGGTCACAAAAGCGTAAATACCCTGTCCTTTTATTTCGTGCGGAAAACCCACCACCGCTGCTTCAGCCACTGCTTTATGGGAAGCAAGAGCACTCTCCACCTCGGCTGTACCAAGTCGATGACCCGAAACATTTATCACATCATCAATTCGACCCATTAACCAGTAGTAGCCATCTTCATCTAATCTTGCCCCATCACTTGTGGTGTAGACTCCTGGAAATTTCTCAAAATAGGTTTCCCGAAAGCGCTTTTTCTCAACATCCCCGTACATTCCCCTCAACATTGCTGGCCAGGGATGCTTAATCACAAAATAACCACCTTCATTTACTGAAGCAGGCGTGCCATTTTCCCGCAAAATACCGGAAACAACACCTGGAAAAGAAAGGGTTGCTGAACCAGGTTTAAGCGGCATAGCTCCAGGAAGCGGCGTTACTAAAATGCCGCCTGTCTCTGTCTGCCACCAGGTATCTACTACCGGGCACTTCTCTTTTCCAATTGTTTTAAAGTACCACATCCAGACTTCAGGATTGATTGGCTCTCCTACTGTTCCAAGCAGTCGAAGACAGCTTAAATCATGCTTATTTGGCCACTCATCGCCTTCTCTCATTAAAGCGCGAATAGCCGTTGGAGCAGTGTAAAAGATGTTTACCCTGTATTTTTCGATAACCTCCCAAAATCTATCAGGTTGGGGATAAGTGGGCACTCCCTCAAACATTAAAGAAGTAGCCCCGACCGCTAAAGGACCATAAACCAGATAGCTATGACCTGTTACCCAACCAATATCCGCTGTGCACCAGAAAATATCTTCATCCTTGTAGTCAAAAATAAGCTTGAAAGAATAAGCAACATAGGTAAGATAACCACCGGTAGTATGAATGACACCTTTTGGTTTACCTGTGCTTCCGCTGGTATAAAGAATAAATAAGATATCTTCAGAATCTATTGCCTCAGGTTCGCAGTATAATTCAATATCCGGAGTCGCTATTTCCTCGTGCCACCAGATATCTCTACCCTCTTTCATCGGCACTTCGACATCAGCACGCTTAACCACTATGCACTTCTCAACCATTGGACACTCAAGAAGAGCCTCATCAGTATTAGCTTTAAGAGCAACAACTTTTCCGCCCCTAAAACCCACATTTGCTGTAATTAAAATATTGGATTGAGCATTATGGATTCTTTCACAAAGAGCCTTAGAGCTAAAACCACCAAACACCACAGAATGAATTGCTCCAATTCGGGCACAGGCAAGCATAGCAATAGGCAACTCAGGAATCATTGGAAGATAAATTGTAACCCTATCACCTTTCTTGACACCATTTTTCTTTAAAACATTGGCAAATTTGTTAACTTCATTAAAAAGCTGACGATATGTGTATACCTTGCTTTCACCCGGGGAATCCCCCTCCCAGATAATAGCAACTTTATTGCGGCGAAAAGACTTAATATGTCGGTCAAGACAGTTATAGGAAGCATTTAGTTTGCCACCAATAAAATATTTATAATCCAAATTTTCAAAACCGCCTTCATAAACCTTGTCCCACTTTTTATACCAGTCAATATATTCCTGAGCCACCTCAGACCAGAACAATTCAGGATTTTCAATTGATTTTTTGTAAAGCTCTTTGTATTCTTCAAAACTTTTAATGTGGGCTTTTTGGGAAAATTCTGCGGAAGGATAAAATATTCTTTTCTCCACCATAACTGAAGTAATTGTGTTTTTCATAGCAAAACCTCTTCCTTTTCAAATCTTACTACTTTAAAAATTCGAGAAAGGATAAAAAAAATTCCTACGCGTTATTCAGGAAACTTCCAATTTTTCTGTATTTTTGATAGCGATTTTCGAGGAGATTTTCTGAAGACAAATTAAAAAGATTCTCCAGAGAACTTTTTAAGGCTTCTTTTAATTCATTTACCACAAACTCAGGATGACGATGAGCGCCTCCTAACGGTTCAGAAATTACTTCATCAATAATGCCAAAATCTAAAAGTTTATCTGCCGTTAAGCATAATGCCTCGGCGGCTTCAGGAGCTTTACTGTCATCTCGCCAGAGAATACTGGCACAACCTTCAGGAGTAATTACGGAATAATAGGCGTTTTCTAACATCAACAACCTATTAGCTACGCTCAAAGCCAAAGCACCACCGCTTCCTCCTTCTCCAATATTAACAGCCACTATGGGAACTTCAAGCATGCTCATAGCCATCAAATTGTCGGCTATCGCTTTAGCTTGACCTCTTTCTTCAGCACCAATACCAGGATAAGCCCCTGGGGTGTCAATGAAACAAATAAGGGGCAGATTAAATTTTTCCGCCAATTTCATCAATCTTAAAGCTTTTCGGTAACCCTCGGGATGAGCCATACCAAAATTTCGGTGAATGTTTTCTTTGGTGTTTTTCCCCTTCTGGTGCCCGATTACTACTGTGCGATTACCATTAAAGTAAGCAAAGCCACCTACAATAGACGGGTCGTCCTTAAACAATCTATCCCCATGAAGTTCAATAAAATCAGAAAAAATTGTCTCGATATAATCAAGAGTCCGAGGTCTATCAGGATGGCGAGCTACTTGAACTCGCTGCCAGGACGTCAACTTTGAATATATTTTTTGCCGAAGCTTCTCAAGCTGCCCTTCCAAAAATTCAATTTGCTGGGCAACCTCAGGATCACCTGCGGTTTTAAGTTTCTTAAGTTCTTCAAGTTTTGTTTCAAGTTCAACAACAGGCTTTTCAAAGTCCATCATAAATTTCATAGTTCTTTCACCCTTACTAAACAGCTAAAAAATCTAATAACTTGACTACAGTTTCCTTTAAGTCTTTTCGGTGAACAACTAAATCAACTTGCCCGTGCTCTAAGAGAAATTCAGCCGTTTGGAAACCCCTGGGAAGTTTCTGTCTTATTGTTTGTTCAATAACTCGCGGACCTGCAAAACCAATCAATGCATTCTTTTCCGCAAGAATTACATCAGCAAGAGTAGCAAAACTAGCAGTCACTCCTCCCGTTGTCGGATGAGTAAGAATAGAAATATAGGGTACACAGGCATCATGAAGTCTTGCTAAGGCAGCAGAAGTTTTTGCCATCTGCATCAATGAAAACATTCCTTCTTGCATCCGGGCCCCTCCTGAAGAACACACAATTACCAATGGGGTTTTTTCTTTAGTTGCTCTTTCGACTAAACGCGCAATTTTCTCACCAACAACTGAGCCCATGCTTCCCCCAACAAAAGCAAAATCCATCACGCCTAAACAAATCTTTCTCCCACCTAACTTTCCCGTACCAGTAATCACTGCTTCACTAAAATCAGTTCTTTCTTTTGCCTCACGGATAACTTCCACATAAGACTTGGCAGCTATGAAACCAAGTGGGTCGGTGGTCGTAAGATTTACATCAAGCTCATCAAAATCACCATTATCTGCCAAAAGGGCAATTTTTTCCGCAGCCGTAAGAGACATATGAAAATCGCACTTTGGGCAGACTTTTAGGTTTCTTTCCAACTCCTTCTGGAAACAAACCATGCCGCAGTGCTCGCATTTTATCCAGACTCCTTCAGGCATTTCCTTTTTGGAATCCGGACTTAATTTAATGTATTTTTCTTGCTTATGAAACCACTCATTTATTGGCATACACTAATTCACATCACTTCCTTCATTTTCTTAATAAATTTCACAACCTTTTTTACTTGCTCTTCTTCTGATAAATTTTTGTCAATTAAATCAATTAAAGCACTACCTATTATAACACCATCAGCAATGCTGGCGACCAATTTTGCTTGTTCGGGCTCCGAAACACCAAAACCAACCGCCAAATATTTGTCAGTTTTTAGCCTTACACGCTGAATGAAACCGCCCAAATCGGAAGGAAGGCTGCCTCGAGCTCCCGTTACCCCGGTTAAAGAAACACAGTAAATAAACCCCTGCGAGAGAGAAACAATTTTTTCTATTCTATCATCAGTACTCGTTGGAGCAATTAAGAAAATTGTCTCCAATTTATTCTTTGATACCTTTAACCAATCTGAGGATTCCTCGGGAGGTAAATCAGGAATAATTACCCCATCCACCTCAGCTTTTAGCGCCTCATTTGCAAATCTCTCAAGACCATATCGGTAAAAAAGGTTATAGTAGGTCATCAAAACAATTGGTATATCTGTACTCTTCCTTAAATCCGAAACCAAGTTAAAAATATCTTGAGTGGTCACACCTTGGGAAAGAGCAATTTGAGAAGCTTTTTGAATTGTGGGACCATCCGCTAAAGGATCAGAAAAAGGAATGCCAATTTCAACAATATCGGCACCAGCTAAAGCCATTGCCTCAATAATCTTTTTGCAACTTTCATAAGAAGGATAACCACCCGTTATATATGGAATGAGGGCTTTCTCGCCCTTTTTTCTTAATTCCTCAAATTTTTTTCTAATTCTATTCATTGGTTATCCTCATAGCCTCAGCAACTATTTGAAGGTCCTTATCGCCTCGACCCGAGAGATTGATAATAACTACTTTTTCTGCACTCAACTCGGGTTTAAGTTTCTCAAGATAAGCGATAGCATGTGAAGATTCTAAGGCAGGCAAAATACCTTCTTTTTCTGCCAGGAATTTAAAAGCATCTAAAGCCTCACTGTCTGTAACTGAATCATAAGTAACCAGCCCTTTTTCTTTAAAATAGCTGTGTTCGGGTCCTACCCCTGGATAATCAAGCCCGGCAGAAATTGAATGAGCCTTACAAATCTGACCAAATTTATCCTGAAGCACATAGCTTAAAGACCCGTGTAAGATACCCTTGCTTCCTTTTGCTAAAGGAGCACCGTGTTTCCCTGTCTCTAAACCAAACCCAGCAGCTTCAACACCAATTAGCTTAGTTTTGGTTCTTAAAAACGGATAAAAAATGCCAATAGCGTTACTGCCGCCACCCACGCAAGCAACAACGTAATCAGGATTTCGCCCCTCTTTTCTTCTGATTTGCCGCTTTGTTTCCTTGCCAATTACTAACTGAAAATCTCTAACCATCATTGGATAAGGATGGGGACCTGCTACTGAACCGATTATGTAAAAAGTTGTTTTAACATTTGTCACCCAGTCTCTAATAGCTTCATTCATAGCATCTTTTAAAGTTCGGCTACCAGAATAAACAGGGACAACTTCTGCGCCTAAAAGAAGCATTCTTTGTACATTTGACGCCTGACGCTTAATATCTTCCTCGCCCATGTAAATATGGCATTCCATACCAAATAAAGCAGCAACTGTAGCCGTGGCTACACCATGCTGACCCGCCCCTGTTTCAGCAATAATTCGGTGTTTGTCCATTCTTTTAGCTAATAATGCCTGTCCAAGGGTATTGTTTACTTTGTGCGCCCCAGTATGGCATAAATCCTCACGTTTAAGATAAATTTTCGCTTGATAATGTTTAGAGAGATTTTCGGCAAAACACAAAGGCGTGGGACGACCTGCGTACTCGCTCAGGTAATAAGCAAGTTCACTTTGAAAGCTTTTATCCTTTTTACAAACGTTGTAGGCTCTTTCGAGTTCGTCTAATGCCGTCATTAATGTTTCGGGCACAAATTTTCCGCCGAACTCGCCAAAATGGCCCCTTAAATCAGGTAACATTTGTCGCTCCGCTTCATTGAAAATTAAATTTGTAAAATTACAATGTAAAATGAAAAACGATTTAATACTTTAAAACATTTTTAATTTTTAATTTTAAATTCTAGTTTTTATTTTTTTCATCCTCCATTTTTCATTCCCCTTTACCCCTTACCCTATCCCTTTACTTTTTTTATAAATTCCCTCATTTTATTGGAATCTTTCCCCCCTGGTCTTATTTCTACACCACTGCTGGCATCAACCGCGTAAGGCTGAACAAACTTAATTGCTTCCAGAACATTCTCGGGTTTAAGCCCTCCAGACAAAATGATAGGTGTTCCGTATTTCTTAGCTTTAACCGCAATTTCCCAGTTAAAAACTTTTCCTGTTCCCCCCAATTTCCCTTCCTCGTAAGCATCAAGAAGAAAAGCACCCACCTTATACTCGGATAGTTTCTCGAGGTCTGAAAAATCTCTAATGCGAAAAGACTTTATCACTTTTTGTTCGAAACTTGAGCAATAATCAGATGACTCGCTTCCATGAAACTGCAAAATACCAAGTTTGCAAAAAGACGCTATCTCTTTAACCCTTTTTATCTCTTCATCCACAAAAACACCCACTCGACAGATAAATGGGGGCAAAGCCAGACTAATCTTTCTTGCTTCATCAGGAGTGATTCGCCGTGGACTCTCGGCAAAGACAAAACCAACGGCATCTGCTCCTGCATCTACCGCAAGCAAAGCGTCTTTTAAATTAGTTATGCCACATATTTTTACTCTAACCATTTTTTAGCTCACTCACTACGTTCACTTGATAGCTTATAGCTCGCTCCTTCCAGTCGCTTTATGGCTGATGGTTTTCACTTGTGAACTTTATCGACAAGCTATCAGCTATCTGCCATCAGCCATCAGCTAACTATTTAAGGGTTGCCTCAAAATCTGGAAGTTCAGTTAAAGCTTCTTTTATTTTCCCTTCAGGGTATTCGTAGTCCTTAAGGGTTCCAGCCAGATAAGCATCATAGGCAACTAAATCAAAATGTCCGTGACCGCTAAAACCAATCACTATGCACTTCTCGTCGCCCGTCTCTTTACACTTAATAGCTTCATCAATTGCTCCTTTAATTGCATGAGCCGTCTCTGGCGCGGGAACTATTCCTTCCGTTTTAGCAAATAATATAGCAGCCTCAAAAACAGGATTTTGCGGATAAGCTCTCGCACTCATAACACCCTTGTTTACAAGAAGACAGAGTAATGGAGCATCCCCGTGATATCTTAAACCCCCAGCGTGAATAGCAGGTGGAATAAAACTATGTCCCAGAGTATACATCTTTAAAAGCGGAGTCATTTGGGCAACATCACCGTAATCGTAGCGATACTCGCCCCTTGTTAAGGTTGGACATGAGGTTGGCTCAACAGCAATTATTTTAATATCTTCGCCTTCCAGCTTATTTTTAACAAAAGGAAATGAGAATCCAGCAAAATTACTGCCGCCACCAACACAACCAACTATCACATCAGCTTTATCACCAGCAATTTCAAGTTGCTTCTTCAACTCCAGACCCGTTATAGTCTGATGTAGAAGAACATGGTTTAAAACACTTCCAAGCGAATATTTCGCGTCGTCATGAGTGGCTGCATCTTCAACAGCTTCCGAAATTGCCATACCCAAACTTCCCGGACAATTGGGATCTTTAGCCAGCATGGTTCTGCCCGCATTTGTTAGGTTGGTCGGAGAAGGAAAGACTTCAGCTCCCCAAATGTGCATTAAAGACTTCCGATAGGGCTTTTGCTCGTAACTCACTTTAACCATATAAACTGTGCACTCGAGACCGAAAATGTTGCAGGCAAAAGCAAGAGCGCTGCCCCACTGCCCTGCACCTGTCTCGGTGCAAATTCTTTTTGTTCCCGCCTGTTTGTTGTAGTAAGCCTGCGCAACAGCCGTATTTGGCTTATGACTTCCTGGAGGACTAACGCTCTCATTTTTGTAATAAATTCTCGCCGGTGTCTTTAAGGCTTTCTCTAAATTAACAGCTCTGTGAAGAGGCGATGGTCTCCACATTTTGTAAACTTTCAGGATATCATCAGGAATTTCAATCCAGCGCTCCTGGCTTACCTCTTGTTTTATCAGCTCCACAGGAAAAATGGGCATTAAATCCTCAGGACCAACAGGCTTTCCTGTTTTTGGATTAATAGGTGGAAGAAGAGGAGCTGGTAAATCAGGTTGAATATTATACCAAGCTTGAGGCATCTCCTTTTCGCTTAATAAAATCTTATTTTCATCCATGCTGTTCACTCCTTTTAATTGTTTTTAATTTTTGCCCAATAATTCTCTTAATTTCCCGCTAACATCCTTGCTCTTCATAAGCGCTTCGCCTACTAAAATAGAATGCACGCCTGAATTTTTTAATTTTACCACATCCTCCCTCGTGTGTATGCCACTTTCACTCACGATGATCCGATCAGATGGAATCATTTTGGCTAACTTGCGTGTGGTATTAATATCAACAGTAAAATCTTTAAGATTTCGATTGTTTATACCGATTATCTCAAATCCTAAACCCAAAACCTCAACCAACTCTTTCTCATTATGAACTTCGACTATGACTTGAAGTCCATGTTTTTCAGCTAAACTCTTCAATCTCTCAAGCTTAAAATGATTGAGAATAGCCGCTATCAGCAAAACAGCGTCTGCTTCGGCTGCTCTTGATTCGTAAATCTGGTACTCATCAAAAATGAAATCTTTTCGAAGAACAGGCAAAGAGACATTTCTTTTTACCTGAGATAAATAAGCAATATCTCCCTGAAAATAATGCTCCTCTGTAAGTACAGAAATGGCTGAGGCACCGCTTTTTTCATAAATTTGAGCAAGAGAAACGACATCAAAATCTTCTCTAATTAGTCCAGTCGAAGGCGAAGCTTTTTTAAGTTCAGCAATTAAAGCAAGCTCATTTCCTTTCAAAGAAGCTTTAAAATTTCGTATAAGAGGAAGTTCTCGAATCTTTTCAAACAAATCCTCAATAGGAACTTTCTTTTTCTTTTCTTCTAATTCCCTTTTTTTATTTGCTACTATCTCATCTAAAATCATTTTTATTCCGCCTTTAATTTCTGGCTTATCTTTATCAGATGATTCAATTTCTCCAATGCCTTCCCTGAATCAATCGATTCTTTAGCCAATTCCACTGCCTCCATTAAATTGTCAGCTTTTCCGCCAACTAAAATTGCTGCTGCTGCATTAAGCACCACAATATCACGCTTAGGACCTGCTTGACCGCTTAGAATAACTTTTGTTATCTGGATATTTTCAGCTACATCTCCACCTAAAATATCCGCTAATTTCGCCCTTTTTAAACCAAATTCCTCAGACTCTATCTTGAAACTTTTAATTTCACCATCTTTAAGCTCAGATACTTTGCTTGAGCCAGTAGTTGAGAGTTCATCCAATCCATCCGCTCCATGAACAACAAGAGCATGTTTGACTCCTAAATTCTTCAACACCTCAGCAAAAACATCTGTTAAGCTTTCGTCATAGACTCCAATTACTTGAGCAACCGCTCCGGCAGGATTTGACAATGGCCCAAGAATATTAAAGACTGTTCTAATTCCCATCGCTTTTCGGCTGGGCATTACATATCTCATTGCTGGATGAAACATAGGTGCAAACATAAAACCAATTCCTACTTCATCGATGCAAGCTGCTACCTGTTCAGGTGTAAGTTCAATACAAATCCCCAATGCCTCTAAAAGATCTGCGCTCCCGCAACGACTCGAAATAGAGCGATTGCCATGCTTAGCAACACATACCCCAGCTCCAGCTACCACAAAAGCCGCAGTGGTAGAAATGTTAAAAGTTCCTGAAGAATCCCCGCCTGTGCCGCAGGTATCCACAACACACTTATTTTTAAGGATAACTTTCGAAGCTTTTGCAATCATACCTTCAGCAAAGCCTGTAATTTCTTCCGCTGTCTCACCTTTCATCCTAAGCGCTGTTAAAAAAGAACCTATTTGAGCATCATGAGCTTCTCCGCTCATTATTTCATTCATTACAGCCCTTGCTTCTTCGCAAGTTAAATTTTTGTTTTCCACTAATTTCTTAATTGCCTCAATAATCATCTTTACACCTCCTCAAATCAGTTGGTTAGTTTGTTGGTTAGTTGGTCTGTTGGTTTTTTTAATTTTTAACTTCACTCGTTACTCTATACTCTTTTATTTTGCAATTTACAATTTTCACTTTGCACTTCTTTTATACTCTATACTCCGCTCTATGCTCTAATCTTATATTTTTTGTTTTTCCTGAAGGCTGACGGCTGGAGGCTGATAGCTTCTTACCCATTACCTATTATCCTTTACCCAATACCATCAGCTATCACCTATAAACCTTTTCCACTTTCCACCTTTAACCTTTAACTTGTAACTCTAAGAAGTTACCCAATATCTTTTTCCCCTCAGTGGTTAAAATGGATTCAGGATGAAACTGAATACCCTCAAGAAGATAGGCTTTATGCCTCACTCCCATAATGATTCCATCTTCAGTTTCTGCTGATATTTCGAGACACTGTGGTAAAGATTCTCGTTCGGCAATAAGAGAATGGTAGCGGGTAGCTATAAACGGATTTTCAACGTCAGCAAAGATAGTTTTGCCATCGTGATATATCGCTGAAACTTTGCCGTGCACAGGACAAGGTGCTTTAATAATTTTTCCGCCCAGTGCTTGAACTATAGACTGATGACCAAGACAAACTCCTAAAATGGGAATCTTCCCCATAAATTGCCTGACCATATCTATAGATATACCTGCTTCGTTCGGCGTGCAGGGACCAGGAGAAATAACGATATAGGCAGGCTTCATTGCTTCAATTTCCGAAAGTGTAATCTTATCGTTACGAAATACCTTTAGATTCGCTCCGAACTCACCTAAATACTGAACCAGATTGTAGGTAAATGAATCGTAGTTATCTATCATTAAAATCATTCTGAACCTCCGTTAACTGCCAACTATCTGGCAACTAATTGTAAATTTGTTTTCTTTTTGGTTTTAAAAATTTATAATTTCCAATTTCCAATTGAGCGTTTCAGCCCATCAGTCCTTCTTCTGACATCTCAACTGCTTTTAACATACCCTTAGCTTTATTAACCGTTTCCTGATATTCCTTTTCAGGAATAGAATCATAAACTATTCCTGCTCCTGCCTGAACATAAGCAACATTTTTATGCACCAGAATAGTTCGAATGGTGATGCAGGAATCTAATTCCCCTGTAAAACTAAAATAGCCTACCGCTCCTGCATAAGGTCCTCTTAATGTTGGCTCAAGCTCATCAATTATTTCCATCGCCCTTATTTTGGGAGCACCTGAAACTGTCCCGGCTGGGAAAACCGCCTGCAAGACATCATAGGGCGTTTTATCCTCGAGGATTTCTCCTGAGACAGTTGAGACCAGATGCATAACATGGGAATATCTTTCTACTTGCATTAATTCGTCCACTTTAACTGTTCCAGATTTACATATCCGACCAATATCGTTTCTTCCCAAATCCACCAACATAATGTGCTCGGCTTGTTCTTTTTCGCTCGCCAATAAATCTTTTTCCATCAGCAAATCTTCCTCTTTTGTTAATCCCCGCGGTCGAGTTCCAGCAATCGGACAAGTTGCAACTTTTTTACCCTGCACCTTTACTAACGGTTCAGGTGAAGAACCAATAAGCTCAACATCTTTAAACTTTAAATAATACATATATGGGGAAGGATTAATTGTTCTAAGAGACCTGTATATATCAAATGAATCTGCGCTAATTTCTCTTGAAAACCGTTGAGATAAAACCACTTGTAAAGCATCTCCTGCGATAATATATTCCCTCGCTTTTTCTACTGCCTTAATAAAATCCTTTTCAGAAATATTGGAAATTACATTTTTGCTTTTTTTATCTTCAGCAACTTTTTTGTAAACAACCGAGTTAGACCTTATTTTTTCAATAATTGATTCAATCTTAGCCACTGCCTCATCGTAAACCATATCAGGAGAACCATCTATATGAGCATTAACCAGTACTTTAATTTTGTGTTTTAAGTGATCAAAGATAAGAACTGTATCAGTAAATATAAAAGCCAGGTCAGGCAAATCAAGGTCATTTCGCCCCATTTTTGGTATTTCTTCAAAATATCTTATTGAATCATAACCAAGATAACCTACCGCTCCTCCACAGAAAGGCGGTAATTCAGGCATAACCGCAAAAGAGTAATCCTCAAGAATTTCTTTAATTGCAACAAGTGGATTGGAAACCCGAAATTTCTTTACGCAATTCCCATTTTTTACAGTTACTTCACCATCTTTACAAGTAACTGTAAGATATGGATTATTTCCTAAAAACGAGAAACGGCCAAACCGTTCTCCGCTTTCGGCACTTTCAAGAAGAAAAGCGTAATCGCTTTCCCCCAATTTCTGAAAAGCCGAAACAGGAGTTTCAAAATCAGCCATAATCTCCCTGTAAACAGGAATCAAATTATGTTTTGGGGCTAACTTTTTAAATTCGTCGCGGGTCGGATAATACATTTTACCTCCAAATAACAAAACCTTTCGTCGTAAGAGACGAAAGGTTTTGTTTTCCGTGGTGCCACTCTTTTTCTCCCGATTTTTCTCGGGAACACTCTGCCAGATACAGTCTTTTAGACGATATCTGCTTCCTTTTAACGGTGGAAGTTCCGTCTTGGCTAATCTCTTACCAAAAGTAAGATTTCGCCTTAACTCTCAGAGGCCCATTTAGATAAAAGTATCGCATTGGGCTTTCACCATCCCCAACTCGCTAAAACTAACTTCTACCTTACTATTCCTCGTCATCGAGAAACTATGTAATTAAAAAAAATTTATCAAAAAATAAACTTGTTGTCAAGGCAGGTAACTATTCTTCCTGCTCTTGCCTCTCTTTTTTCTGTTTCTCTTCCCACTCGCGAAATCTTTTTTCGCGCTCTTCGTCAGGTAAATCAAGTCTTGGTTCAATTGCAAATTCTTTACCACATTTGCAACAAGGAGAGAGACAACGAGGTGAAGCAGTGTAATTAACAGCGCCACAATAAGGACAAATTATCTTTTGCATTTATCCTCCTTAATTTATCCTCAATAATTATTAAAATTTTATCAAAAAAACTCGCAATGTCAAGTTTAACCCTAAAAAAAACTTTACAGGCTGTAAACCTAACAATCTTCTATAATAACCTCACTCAGGGACCGCTTGGGCACATGATGCACATTTTCATTATCGCGCCAGTATCTAATATCTCCTGGCTTCCCAACTTCTTCAATTACCACCTTTTCTTTTGGTTTACCGAGAGCAATAACAAGAAGTATTTCATATCGCAGCGGAATTTTTAAGGATTTACGAAGTTCATCACGCTCAACCGAAGCAATAATGCAACCTCCCAAACCCTTTTCTGTCACACCAAGAAGAATGCTTTGAGCAGCTATTCCTGCATCATACTGAAACGATGAGCTTATTTCGGTATCTCCGAGCACAACAATATAAGCAGAGGGTCTCTCTCCTTCGGAAGGACCTGCCCAATTTTTAAGGTAACCTGCCCAGGAAAGCGAGGAAAATATTAAAGCGTTCTTCTGCGGCTCACAAGAAAGTATATATTTCAGCGGTTGAAGATTTGCAGCTGAGGCAGAAAGTCGAGCCAGATCAACAAGTTCTTTGAGTGTTTCAAACTCTACAGCAACTTCCTGATAAAACCGCCGGTAACTCCTGTTTTTCAGTATTATATCCTTAATCATCTATCTAAAACTCTCACTCCTAACACCAACTGATTTTTCTTTAACAGACTAAAACCCTTAAAAATTACTTCTTAGGATGGTTATCCAGTTTAGCAGATATCCCCTTAAGAGCATTATGGATATTGAACAAACTAATAAGGACAAAACCGAGCATTGCAAATGTTACTATTTCACTAGTAAAAAAAGACAATATCCCCAGACCAAAAAGCACTATAGTGTACCATGTCCCAGCGCTAAACAAATTTTTAAAATCGTTCATTCCAGCCCCCTTTCAAATTATTAAGCATATCGTAATATAATCTTTCACCTAATTAGATAAAACCGTTTTAATCATACTTCTTTATCTCGCTGAAGATTTCTCAAGTAGTTTTCTAATCTTAACTAATTCATCAAGAATTCTTGCATCAAAATCTTTCCCGTAAGTTTCTACTGCTGCAGGTCTTTTACCTCTAACAAACTCCATTATCAGGTCCCTTAATTCCTCAAATTGTTTCATTCCTTCTATTTTTATTTCAGCTAAACTCCCACCTCCACCAGATGGAGCCGAATAGCCAGCGGTGTGAATCCTGAGCACTGCTATTCCGAACATTCTCGAGATAGGACCTTGAGCAATATCAATATTAGTTATCCTGTTGTATGGGACAATTCCTGTTTTTCTAAACCATACTCCCCTTTTCCATACCATCCCTTCTTCGGTAAGTTTATAAGATATTGAATCGTAGTATTTAGGGATCCAGTAAACTGTGAAAACCAAGACAAACAGAACTGGTACCGAAAAAATGAGAGTTATTACAAATGGAGCAGTAATGAGGACAGGAATATACCAGGACAAAATACCAACAAAAATTATCAACACTAAATAGATGAAATAAAGCTTTTTTAATTGCGGCGATGGCTTAAATTCCTCGCCAATTTTTGTCTTAAGAACTTCTCTCATGTCTACCAACTTTCGATGTTTTTAACAGAACCAGTTTGATTACAAGACCTGCCCCCTTTACTTTTTTATGGGTTTCCCTTTTATCCGCTGTTAAGCAAAGAATTTTACCCATTCATTTTAATGGTTGTCTTAAAATTGTTTTTAACTTTTCTGGTGCTGTTTTACGAGGATCACCCAAGTAAATCTCGTGATGTTTCCCTGAAAGTTCATATTCTTTTTCTTTAATAAAAGCATGAATTTTTTCAATAGTTGTATGTTCCGCAGAGTAAGGACCTATATACAATATTTGAGCTGATAACCCCTCATGGAAGCTTTCAAATCTTATTTTAGAGAGGGAAAGCAGATTTTTCTTCTTTTTAACTTGTTCAAGTGCTTTGCTGAACATATCTTTTGTTACATATTTTGGCTGCATAATCATTAGTGTCCATTTCCAGCTATCTTTGTCCATACCTTCAATACTAAATTTACTCATATCGTCAGCCCACCAAAGTCCTTCAAGAGGCATGATACCATAATCTATTGCTGTTCCTCCTTTTTTAATCATAAATTTAAGGGTATAAGACACAGCGTACAGTGTTTCTACAGCATCCTTAAACTCTTGAGATGTGTTTGGGTCTCCTGCACCATCCACCATGAGAAAATTCATTT
>CAMTWV010000009.1:0-45811 GCA_947085535.1 uncultured Actinomycetes bacterium
AGTGCCGAAGGTGGGAATCGAACCCACATGAGCAAAGCCCACACGATTTTGAGTCGTGCGCGTCTGCCAGTTCCGCCACTTCGGCATTCATTGATATTTGCCAGTTGCCAAGATTAAGGATTCGAGGATTCAAGGTCTATGACTCGAAGGGATTCAAGTGTTTCTTAGATTTTTTCCTATACCCTTTACCCAATATCCTTCGCCCTTTATTGTTGTTAGCCATCTGCCATCAGCCATCAGCTATCAATCTATTTCCATTTTACAGGATGGGCAGGTATTTTTCTTTTTCGTAAGGGGTCACACGGGCTCGGTAGTTGTTCCACTCCAATTTCTTATTTTTTATAAACCACTCAAATACCTGATCTCCGAGAGCTTTTCTAACTAACTCGCTCTTTTCCATCTCCTTAATGGCTTCGTAAAGGTCTTCAGGCAAAGCCTCAACACCAATTTTCATTCTTTCTTTGTCGGTCATCTCGTAAATATTATCAGTTACCGGCTCGGGAAGCTCATAACCCTTTTCGATTCCCTCAAGACCGGCAGCAAGCATAACTGAAAAAGCAAGATAAGGGTTGCAAGCTGGGTCTGGAGAGCGTAACTCAACTCTTGTAGCTTGCTCCTTGCCAGGTTTATACATAGGAACGCGAACCAGGGCAGAACGGTTTCTCTGCGCCCAACAAATATAGACAGGAGCTTCGTAACCTGAGACAAGACGTTTGTAAGAATTTACCCATTGATTAGTGACAGCGCATATTTCTTTAGCGTGTTTGAGCATGCCAGCAATATAGGACTTGGCGGTGTCTGAAAGATGATATTCGTCACTTGGGTCAAAAAAAGCATTTTTATTATCTTTGAAAAGCGATTGGTGGGTGTGCATGCCACTTCCTGCTTCGCCAAAGATGGGTTTGGGCATAAAGGTGGCATAGACATTATGGAGCTGAGCCACTTCTTTGACTACTAACCTATATATCATCACATTATCAGCCATATTAAGAGCATCGGTGTATTTTAAATCAATTTCGTGCTGACTCGGGCCAACTTCATGATGGCTATACTCAACTTGAATTCCAAACTTTTCCAGATCTAAAACAGTTTCTCTCCTTAAATCCATAGCGAGATCAAGAGGAGTTAAATCAAAATAAGTGCCCCTATCCAGTACTTCAGTGTCTTCAGAGGTTTTGAAATAATAGTATTCAAGTTCAGGACCAACATAGAAAGTGCATCCCATATCTTCAGCTTTTTTAAGATTTCTTTTGAGCACATAGCGAGGATCACACTCGTAATATGAGCCATCGGGATTGAGAATGTCACAGAACATTATGGCAACATTCTGGCCCCCACTGCGCCAGGGAAGGATTTGAAGGGTGGTTAAATCAGGCATAGCAATCATGTCGCTTTCCTGAATTCGAGCAAATCCCTGAATGGAAGAACCATCAAAACCCATTCCTTCTTTTAAAGCCGTTTCTAACTCCTCAACGGTAATCGCGAAGCTTTTTAAGAATCCTAAAACATCAGTAAACCAGAGTCGGATAAATTTAACTTTGTTATCCTTAATTTTTTTAAAAACCTCTTCTCTTAATGTGTCAGACATGGCTCCTCCTCCATTTGGGTGTAATCACATAAATTCTAAACTACCTTGAGTTTACGGGCAAGCTAAAAAAATTAAAAATTTTTTGGGAATTGGTTGACAATCTAAAAGTAATTTGGTAGGCTATCGGTAACCGATTGCCGAGGGGAAAAATGGACAAAGATATTGAAAGAAAAATCATCAATATTTTGAAGATATTAAGCAAAGAGACAGAGCCGCTTGGTGCGAGTATCATTTCCCGACAACTTAAAAATTGCGGTATTGACCTTTCCGAACGGGCGGTAAGATATCATCTTAAATTAATGGATGAAAGAGGTTTAACTAAGGGGTATGGTAAAGAGGGCAGGTTAATTACAGAAAAGGGAATTGAAGAGCTTAATAATGCCTTAGTTTCGGATAAAGTTGGTTTAGTGAGTGCCAAGATTGATACTCTTTCTTGTCTTAGTTCGCTCGACCTTGAAAACAGAAGGGGCAGCATTATTATGAACGTTTCTTTATTAGATGAAAGTGATTTTAAGAAAGCTCTTAAAATAATGAAAGATGTTTTCAAGGCCAAACTTTGTATGAGCGATTTGGTGGCGGTAGCATATGGAAAGGAAAAGCTAGGTGGGGTTGAGGTTCCTTCTGGTAAGGTTGGTTTTGGAACGATTTGTAGTGTCACCTTAAATGGAGTTTTGGTCAAAGCTGGTGTCCCGGTCGATTCTAAATTTGGGGCTATCCTTCAAATGAAAGATTCCCAACCCCATCGATTTACTGAACTTATTACCTATGAAGGTTCTTCTCTGGACCCGTTGGAGATTTTTATAAAGAGCCGAATGACCAGTGTGCGGGAGACGGCTTTAACTGGTAACGGAAAGATATTGGCGGGTTTTCGGGAAATTTCAGCAGTTGCTCTCGCAAAAGCTGATAAAATTGTGGGTGAACTAAAGCAAATTGGAATTTACGGTGTTCTGGTGGTGGGGAGGCCGAGTCAGCCAGTTTTAGAAATGCCAGTTGGAACTGATAGGGTAGGAATAGTCGTAGCTGGAGGTCTAAATCCCCTTGCGGCGCTTGAGGAAGTTGGTATAGAAACTGGTAGTCAAGCAATGAGTACGATGGTTGATTTTAAGGAACTCAAAAGTTTTTGGGATTTATTTTAAAGAGGATTTAAAATCTGATAGGAGGTGGAGTTTGGCAGGATTTTCAAGAGATTATTGGAAATTATTTAGTCTTTAAATTTTTGTCAAGATTTTGATTAAGGGGGATTTTGAATGAATTTACAAAAACCGAATGCAAATGATGCAACAGGAACATCGAGCCGCTCAAGAGATGTAGTACCTGCCTCGGGATTGTGCACACGGTGTATAGATGGTTGTAAAGGCAATTGCGAGGTTTTTAAGGCGTCTTTCCGTGGGAGAGAGGTTCTCTATCCGGGTCCTTTTGGGGAAATTATAGCCGGTGGTGACAAAGACTATCCAATTGATTATTCCCATTTAAATATTCAGGGCTATGCTCTCGGAGCAAAGGGTTTACCTGAAGGTGTTGAGGGAAATCCTGATAATACTCTTTTCCCTATGGTTGATACTGAAACAGAATTTGGTTATAAGCACAAGGTAAAAATGCGTGTGCCTGTATTTACAGGTGCTTTAGGTTCAACCGAAATTGCCCGAAAAAATTGGGAGCACTTTGCTGTAGGGGCTGCCATAAGTGGGATTTCTCTTGTTTGCGGCGAGAATGTTTGCGGAATTGACCCCCAACTTGAAAGGGATAAAAACGGAAAAGTTGTAAACTCTCCTGACATGGAGCGCCGAGTCGAGGAATATCGTCGTTATCACGAAGGTTATGGCGATATTCTTGTTCAAATGAATGTGGAGGATACTCGTCTTGGTGTGGCAGAATATGTTATCGAAAAACTGGGTGTAGAAACTATTGAACTTAAGTGGGGACAGGGCGCTAAGTGTATTGGCGGCGAAATAAAAGTAAATACGCTTGAACGAGCCCTTGAGCTTCAAAAAAGAGGATATCTTGTTACCCCTGATCCTTCGCTTCCTGAAAACCAGGCTGCTTTTAAAGATGGTGCCTTACGCCAATTTGAAAGGCATTCTCGTCTTGGTTTTGTTGACCAAGAAAGTTTTATGAAAGATGTCGAGAGGCTTCGTTCGCTTGGAGCAAAGCGAGTCACCTTAAAAACAGGCGCCTATCCGATGCGGGAGCTTGCCATGGCAATTAAGTGGGCTTCCGATGCAAAAATTGATTTGTTAACCATTTATGGAGCACCAGGTGGAACAGGAATGAGCCCCTGGAGAATGATGGAAGAATGGGGTGTGCCCACGTTTTATCTGCAGTGCATGGCGCATGAACTTTGCACTAAACTTGCTGGAAAAGGAGCTTATGTTCCTGACATAGCTATTGCTGGTGGGTTTAGCACTGAAGACCATGTCTTTAAAGCACTTGCTCTGGGAGCGCCTCATACCAAAGCTGTTTGTATGGGTCGTGCTTTAATGATTCCTGGTTTTGTTGGTAAAAACATCGATATATGGCTTAAGGAAAACGACCTTCCTAAAACAGTTTCTCAATTTGGTACCTCAAAAGAGGAAATATTTGTTTGTTATGAAACCCTTAAGACAAAATACGGAAAAGAAATTAATGATATGCCTCTTGGGGCAATTGCCCTTTATACTTTCGTTGATAAGCTCAAAGTTGGTTTGCAGCAACTGATGGCAGGAAACCGCAATTTTAAGGTTTCCTCCATAAGCCGAAGAGACCTTATGGCTTTAACAGAGGAAGCAGCTAAAGTGTCGGGTATTCCTTATGTAATGGATGCTTATCGTGATGAAGCAATGAGAATTATTGAAGGATAAATAATTCTTAGGTCTAAATACAAACCAGAAAAGCCGTTGGCTTATAGCCAACAGCTTTTTTTATCGTGTAGGAAGGTTTAAATTTAAAAAAAATTACTTGACAGAGGGAAAGGAGCAAGTTATTCTGTATGTACGGTAAACGGTTACCGTATGCTTATAAAGTGGGGAGTTTCTTTGCATCAAATAGACCAAACTAAGCTTTCATTGCTAAAAAAAAGACTAAACAAGAGAGCCCGGATAATAACAGAACTCGAGGAGTGTTCACTTTATCAACGCGATTTGGGTGAGGTTCCCTCCTGGTTTGAAAAAGCGCTTTTTAACACCATGCCTGATATAGTAATTCAACCTTTTAACTCTTCTGATGTAAGTGAAATACTTAAGTTTGCCAACGAAGAGAATGTCCCCGTTGTTCCGAGAGGATGCGCTTCTTGGGGGTTCGGGGGTTCGGTGCCCATTATTGGCGGTATCGTAATTGACGTCTCTCCTATGCGAAAAATTATCCATATTGATCCAAACAATATGATTGTAAGAGTCCAAAGTGGGGCCAGATGGTCGGATATAGATTCTTGTCTAGAAAAGCATGGTCTTTCCCTCATGAGCTATTCATCAAGCAAGTTTACGACGGTGGTTGGTTGGATAGTAACAGGGGGAATCGGCATAAATAGCTTCAGATTCGGTCATGTAAGAGAACAGATTGAATCAATTGAAGTGGTTTTACCCGATGGAAAGATTAGAACCTTAAGTCCTGGCGATAAAGAGTTTTTGTATTTTATTGGAACTGAGGGGCAAATGGGAGTAATAACCGAGGTTGCTCTTAAAATTAAGAAAAGGTCCAGACTATCTTGCCCTCGTCTCTTTTATTTCGATTCAACCGAAAGCGCATTTAATTTTGTTGAAAAAGTTGTGTGCTCGGGATTAAAACCTAACCATATTGGCTATATCGATCCGGTTTATTTAAGTCAAGTAAACAGAGTTCGAGAGGACAAGATAGTTGAGGAAAGACCTGCTGTCTTAATACATTTTGATGATGAGTTCGATGAAGACAAGCTTAAGTTGGTCGAGTTGGTTAATGGTTTTTATCAAGCACCTGACTATCAGGCGAGTTACTTGTGGCATGAGAGACTTTTTACGATGGCGATAAAAAGACTTGGTCCCAAAATTCTTGCAGGTGAGGCTCTGATGCCAATCAAAAAAGCGGCTGATTTCATCGAGAAAGTAGATATGCTGGGGAAAAATTTTGGCACGGAGATATCGTTTGAAGGGCATCTTGCAAACGAAAGTGAAATTGTTTTGATGTGCTTCTTTCTCTCCGGCGAGAGACAGAGGTTAAGATATGTTTTTCATATGGCTTTAGCTGGGATGATAGGTAAGCTTAGCATAAAGAACGGAGGAAAGCCTTACGGTCTTGGAGTCTGGAACTTGGCTTTTGCCAAAGAGAAATATGGCAAAGGTACTCTTGAAGATTACAGGCAATTTAAAAAGGAAATTGATCCCAAGGGAACGCTAAATCCCTCCAAAGCTTTTTCTGAAAAAATTACGCACCTGTTTCTTGCTCGCTTATTTTTAAGCCCCCTCTTTTTCTCAAACACAATGAGCCTATTGATAAAGTTCTCTCGGCTTGTTGGTTTTTTCGCCAAACTATCAAATAGAAAAAGGAGCAGAGGGTCCGAATCTCTTATGGAACGTGCTGTCTTGGAGTGTAGTAGGTGTGGTAGTTGTTTAAGCGTTTGCCCAGCGTATTTGGTTACAAATGATGAGGCTGTTACAGCGAGGGCTAAGCTAAGTTTGGCAAAGAAGATTATTGATGGAAAACATATTAATGTCGAGTTTGCTAAGAAAGCGTTCCTTTGCCTTCACTGCAAGGCTTGTGAAAATATATGTCAGAGCGAGCTTCCTCTAATCAAAGTATGGGAAGAACTTGAGGCCAAATTGAAGGATATGTATGGTTGGCCGAATGAATCTATTGAAGATTTTATGGTCAGGGTCGATGAGAGTAAGGATTACTGGAAGACGGTAAATGATCTTTAGAGGAAAACGTTTACATGAATCTTAGTTATCACATAACAACAAAAGAAGAACCAAATCGTCTTCCCGAAATTGGGAAGTTCAAAGTGATAAGGGAAGATTGGTGCATAAATTGCGGCTTATGTATCAAAGAATGCATATTTGATGTTCATGCGAGAGAGGGTGGTGACCCAAGAGTTATGGGTGAACCAAAAAGCCATCTTTGCAAAAACTGCTTCAGGTGCATTCAGGCATGCCCTGTAAGTGCTCTCAGGTTAGTGATTAACCCGGAATTCGAGAAGCTTGGTGATGATTACTGGGTGGGAGATTCTATTCTTTGGACGTGGTTTCAAGCTGAAACCGGAAAGATACCAGTGAGGGGCGCTGGTTATAGGGGGCCGTTCTCAGGGCCAGGTTTTGATTCGATGTGGACGGATATGTCGGAGATAGTTCGGCCTACTCGAGATGGAATCCATGGACGTGAGTATATCCATACTGCCATTGATATCGGCAGAAAGGCAAATCACCTGGATTTTGATGAGAATGGGGAAATTGTTACGGAGGTACCACCGATAATAAACGTACCCATTCCCATGTTATTCGATACTTACTCTTTTGCCGATGTTGGGGAAAATGTCCAGCGAGCTTTACTGGCGGCGGCGGCCGAGTTAAATACATTGGCTATTGTTCCTGTGGAAGATTATGAAAAACATCTTTATAGGTATGATGATTTTATAGTTCCCAGGGTTAATTTAAAGAACCTTTCGGCTAATCCTGGCTTAATTGAGAGAGCGAAGATGGTGGAAGTCGATTACTCAGAGAAATTCAAGCAGATTTTTAAGGAATTGAGGGAGTTAAATCCAAGAACGATAATTTCTGTTCGATTGCCGATTGAGGGTGATTTTGAAAAAAATGCTTATGAACTGGTGTTAGCAGGAGCGGAAGTCATTCACTTAAGAGCTGGCTGTAAAGCAAGTGGCGATTTAAACGGTAAAAAAATTCATCTCAAAGATGCTATTCAGAAAGTGCACCTTGTTTTCGTCAAAAGAAGAATCCGTGATGAAATTACCATTCTTGCAAGCGGTGGTATAGCGATGGCTGAACATGTGCCGAAGTCGTTGATTCAGGGAGCAGATGGCGTCGTTCTTGATAAGGTTCTTCGCATCGCTCTTGAGTGTCGAGCGTGTAAAGAGTGTAAAGGTGGACTTATCTGTCCCGACGATTTAGCTAGTTTAGATTATCAGTGGGGTAGGCAACGAATTGTAAATCTTGTTGGAGCGTGGCGCGATCAGCTCTTGGAGGTGCTTGGCGCCATGGGTCTTCGAGAGGTAAGAAGGTTGAGGGGTGAGATTGGCAGGTCTATGAATTTCGAGGATTTAGAAAAAGAGACATTTGGAAAAATTTTTACTGAGAGCGTCGAGAAGATGAAGTCCACATGAAAATAAGAAGAGTGCCCTCAATAAGAAGAAACGAAATAGCTAGATTTAGAATTATAAGAAGCAATGATTGTATAAATTGTGGGATCTGCATGAATAAGTGTCCGCGTGGTGTGCATGAGAGAAAAGAGGGCTACTCCAAAACTATGTCACCCTTTGAATATCTCTGCACGGGTCCGAGTTGCGATGTATGCGTAAACGAGTGCCCGAAAAGTGCTTTAAATGTGGTAAAAAATCCGATTATGGAGACGCTCGGGGATAAGCGTTGGTCACCCGAGCTTTTGATGGCAACTTGGGAACAGGCCGAGACCGGTAATCCTCCTGTTTCAGGTCTGGAATATAAAGTGGGAGCCAGCGGTGGAGGTTTTGACAAACTCGATTTCAAATTCAGAAAAAGTGAGCCGATTGAACTCGGACTTTATGACATTGATATTTCGGTTGACTTAAGTAGGCGCGTTGAGAGTCCCAAGGTAAAAATCGGCGTTCCCTTCTACGGTGGAGGGATGTCTTTTGGTTCAGTGAGTTTAGCTACGATATTATCGAAGGCAATAGCTTCAATGGCCATGGAGACTTTTACATGTACCGGTGAAGGTGGTTATCCTGAAAGTCTTTATCCATATGGCGATTATGTGATAACTCAAGTTGCAACGGGTTTGTTTGGTGTAAGAGAAGATACGATAAAAAGGGCGAGAATTATTGAGTTAAAATACGCTCAAGGGGCAAAACCGGGTTTAGGCGGCCATCTTTTAGGAAGCAAGGTGACGGAAGATGTTGCCAGGATGCGCGAGGTTATGCCGGGCACAAGTCTTTTTTCCCCGTTTCCTTTTCACAGCGTCTATTCAATTGAGGACCATAAGAAACATATCGATTGGATTAAACATATAAATCCCGAAGCACTCATCTCGGTCAAGGTTTCTACCCCCGCCGATGTAGATATGGTTGCAATAGGAAGTTACTACGCGGGGGCAAATATCATCCATCTCGATGGTGGATATGGGGGCACGGGCGCTGCTCCTGAAATTGCCAAGAAGAATATAGCAATGCCCATTGAATATGCTATCCCTAAAGTTCATGGATTTTTAAGCGAGGAGGGCGTGAGGAATAAGATAACTTTGGTTGCTAGTGGCGGAATTCGTACTGCCCACGACATAGCAAAGGCCATTGCGCTTGGGGCAGATGCTGTTGTTGTTGGAACGGCGGAACTCGTGGCCCTGGGATGTGTACGATGTGGCAATTGCGAAGGAGGTTGTGCCAGAGGTATCGCTACAACTGACAGGGAGCTTACCAAGCAATTTGACGAAGATTGGGGCTCTCAGCGCATATTTAACCTCTTTAGTGCTTGGGCAACTGAATTAAAAAAGATACTTTGGAGGTTGGGTTTGAACTCTGTTGCTGAACTTACAGGCAGGCACGATTTGTTGGTCCACTTAGACTATATACAGGGTGAACAGAATGAAATTTAAATTTGGAGAGATTGAAACGCATAGTCTATATAAAAAATTATGCAAACGTGAGGAGGAGGGTGGCTGTGGCGTAGTCGGTTTTGCTTCGACGATTCCCGTCGGAGGTAAGCACATAATTACACCTTCTGTACAGATGCGTAATAGAGGGAACGGTAAGGGAGGGGGAATCGCCGTTGTGGGTTTCGAGTCCGGGTCTTTTGGGTTTAATAAAGAGGAACTCGAATCGAACTATATGTTACATGTTGCCTATCTTGACCCCTCAGCTCAAAAAGAGGTTGAAAAGGACTACATAGAGCCTGTTTTCAATGTCTACCATAGGCAAAAAATTGAAACACTTGATGACTACAGGAAAGTCGGACTGGAGGTTAAGCCTCCCGATGTTTATCGCTATCTTTTTCGTGTGAAAGAAGAAATTCTGGACAATTATTGGAAGGAAGTTAAATCTTTTGAGAATGTCTCCGAGCGCGTTGAGGATGATATTGTTTATTACAACTCTTTTGCCATAAATAAAGAGTTTTATGCATCTTTAGGAGCGGATGGGCAACGGGCGTTTGTTCTTTCGCACGGCAAGAATTTGATGATTCTTAAAGTTGTGGGCTATGCGGAGCAAGTAGCTCAATATTATGGGCTTGAAGATGTGAGGGCTCATATATGGGTTGCTCACCAAAGGTATCCGACCAAGGGTAAGGTTTGGCATCCCGGTGGAGCTCATCCGTTTGGGGCGATGCATGAAGCCCTAATCCACAATGGCGATTTTGCAAACTACCATTCAATCACGGAGTATTTGTGGCAAAGAGGCAGGTATCCACTTTTTCTAACCGATACCGAAGCCGCCGCTCTTGTTTTTGACTTATTGAATAGGGAATACAAATATCCTCTCGAGTATTTAATAGAGGCTCTTGCTCCCACTTCAGAATTGGATTTTAAGATGCTTTCCGAAGACAAACAAAAAAAATATAAAATTGTCCAGGAATCCCACATTCATAGTTCACCTGATGGGCCTTGGTTCTTTATCGTGGCGAAAAATGATCCTTGCAAAGACTTGCTTCAGTTGATTGGCATAACTGATACCTCAATGCTTCGGCCACAGGTTTTTGCAGTGCAAAAGGGAGAAGTTGGTATTGGTCTTATCGCTTCGGAGAAACAGGCCATCGATGCGACTCTTGAGAGTCTTTCTGAAGAAGATGAAAGATTTTGCCCCATCGCGGATAAATACTGGAATGCGAGAGGAGGAAGTCATAGTGATGGCGGAGCATTTATATTCACTTTAAAAGACGCTGGCGAGCAAAAGAAACTCATTGTCACAGATAAATTTGGAAGAGAGATTTCTTTTATCCAAAAAGAAAGAGTCAAAATTGATGACAGTATAGAATTAAAAGTTAAGGAGGATGTTTTAGAAAAAGTTGAAAAGCTGGTTAGGAAAGGTGCCCAATCAACTTTTTTACATCTTGTCGAAATTGTGAATTTGTCAAATGAGTCTGAAATGTACGATACATTTGCTGCCTTGGTGAAAAAAGGGAAAGAAAGTGATGATAAGTTTGAAAAGGTGGTTGAAGCTTTAACTTTGTTTAATGACAGGCGTTTTGAAACCGGCAAATGGAAGAGGAGTTCTTTGCTGCATCTTTGCTCAAAGAGTTTAGTTGAGCTATTTAATTCTCTCCCAAGCGTAAAGAAGAAAAAAGGTTGTTTTCTTAGAGTGGATTGGAAAACGAGAAACGATTTGTGTGAATTTGAAAGTGACAAACAAACACTGGTCATTGATGCTAAAGAGTTTCCACCCGAGGGTTTCGATTGCGATGCGATGCTTTTGGTGAAAGCGCATGAACTCGGTTGCAAGCAATTTATCGTTTATAACTGCAGAGGTCAGAGATTTATCGGCTCGGGGCTTGGTTTAAACAGTAAAGGGGTAAGAATTGATATTTATGGAAGCTCTGGTGATTATATCGCTTCTTCTATGGATGGGGCGGAATTATATGTTCATGGTAATGCTCAAGACCAGTTAGGGCAGATCATGAAATCGGGCAAGCTAGTTATTTATGGAGATGTTGGGCAAACTTTTCTTTACGGGGCCAAGGGTGGAGAGGTTTATGTCATGGGGAACGCAGCTGGTAGACCACTTATAAATAGTGTTGGTTCACCCAAAGTGATAATAAACGGGACTTGTCTCGACTATTTGGCTGAATCTTTTATGGCGGGGGATCCATTGAATGACGGTGGTTTTGCCATAATAAACGGTATGGACTTTGATGAGGACGGGAAACTAATTGAACAGTCAACGCCTTATCCGGGCGGAAATCTCTTTTCCTTGGCAAGCGGGGGAGCTATTTATATAAGGGATCCTCATAAAAAATTGACGAGTCATCAGCTAAACGGTGGTAAATTTGTTAATTTAAGCCGGGATGATTGGGAAATTATGCTCCCTTACTTACGAGAAAATGAGAAACTTTTTGGCATCCCAGTCGATGAACTTTTGAAGGTCGATGGCAAAAAATGTCCCCCCACTAATGTTTATCGAAAAGTTGTTCCGGTAAAGACGGTGGTTTTAACCACTACTTCGACAGACTTGGAAGAATAAGAGGGATGGTCATGAAGATAATTGTAATTGCAGATTCTAAGGAAAATCAAGTTAAGGGAGTCGGTTGGGAAGTTGAATTTCTATATTCCGATGACTCTCAATTGATTTCAAAAGTACTCGAGTTTAAACCCAATATTATTGTTATTGATATCCATAATAGCTCCCTTAGAAAACAGGTTTGCAAGCAGAGTAAGTCATATGTAGATGCACAGGTTCTTATTTTATTGCCCAAAGGGGAATCACTTTCTTTAGATTCCTTGTACATTGATGATTTTATGCTGAAACCATTTGATCCTGTTGAGTTGATATTGAGAGTCGATTTTGCGTTCAGGAAGAAACACGGTTATGACAATCACGAAAAAATTCAGGTGGAAGACCTGATAATTGATGTTTCAACTTATGAGGTAACTGTTGAGGGCAAGCCCATCGAACTCACCTTTAAGGAATATGAGCTCCTTAAACTTTTCGTCAGCAACAAGCGAAAGGTTTTTAGTCGCACATCTTTACTTAATCAAATATGGGGCTATGACTATTATGGCGGGACAAGAACGGTTGATGTTCATATCAGGAGGCTGCGCATGAAGCTTGGGTCAAGGTACGGTTCTTTAATTCGAACCGTTCACAACGTTGGTTATAAGTTTGCTGGTTAATCGGGCAGAAAGGTGGGATAAGAATTTACATGAATTTAATAAAACTGAAACACTAAAGACATAACTTTCCATTATTTTGTAACTGAAATTATAAAAAATTTTATTTTAAGGGAGGAGATTTAAATGACGAAAGATCAAGAATATGTTTTAAGGCAGGTGGAGGAAAACGGAATTAAGTTCATCAGGTTGTGGTTTACGGATGTATTGGGTTTTTTGAAAAGCTTTGCTATCACCCCAGATGAGCTCGAAGGAGCTTTCTCTGAGGGCATGGGCTTTGATGGTTCATCAATCGATGGATTTACCAGAATCCAAGAAAGTGACATGGTGGCTAAACCAGATCCATCAACTTTCCAAGTATTACCTTGGCGCCCTGCGGAAAAGGGGGTAGCTCGCATGTTTTGCGATATTGTAACACCGGATGGCAAACCATTCGAGGGAGACCCGAGACACATATTGAAAAAACAGTTAAAGAGAGCTGCTGACAAGGGCTACACCTTTTATGTCGGTCCCGAGCTTGAATTCTTCTTTTTTAAAAGTTCCAAAGGGACGGAAGTTCTGGATGAGGGCGGATATTTCGACTTGACTCCTTTGGATGTAGCTACAGACTATAGGCGGGAGATTATATTTTCTCTTCAACAGTTGGGGATAGATGTTGAATATAGTCATCATGAGGTTGCTCCAAGTCAACATGAGATAGATCTGCGATATACAGATGCCTTAACTATGGCAGACAATGTTATGACCTATCGGTTGACGGTCAAAGAAGTTGCTCAAGCAAATGGTATTTATGCAACCTTTATGCCCAAACCCATATTTGGGGAGAATGGAAGCGGTATGCACGTACATCAGTCTCTCTTCAAAGGTGACAAAAACGCTTTCTATGATGCGAAGGATAAATATCATCTCTCAGATGTCGGAAAATCTTACATAGCCGGTATTTTAAAACATGCTCCTGAGTTTACTGCAATTACCAATCAGTGGATAAATTCCTATAAGCGACTCGTGCCCGGATATGAAGCACCAGTTTATATCTGTTGGGCTCAGAGAAATCGGTCGGCACTTGTGAGAGTCCCTATGTATAAACCAGGGAAAGAACAGGCAACGAGGATTGAATTGCGCTCGCCTGACCCGGCTGGCAATCCTTACCTTGTTTTTGCAGTAATGCTTGCTGCTGGTCTTGAGGGAATTGAAAAGGGCTATGAATTACCTGAACAAGTAAGTGACAACATCTATGAGATGACAGAGAAAGAAAGAGAAGTTGCGGGCATCAAATCACTTCCAGGAGATCTCTCTGAAGCAATAAAACTTGCCGAGCAAAGCGAAGTTGTCAAGAAAGCTCTTGGAGAACACATATTCAATGCCTTTGTCAATAATAAAAAGGCTGAGTGGAATGACTATAAAGCCCAAGTCACCGAGTACGAGCTTAATAAATATTTGCCGATTCTTTAATTAATTGTCACAGTTAGATTCTAAAATAAGCCCCCGCTTCGAGGGGGCTTATTTTTTTTTACCCTTAAATTATTAACAATTATTTAACTTCCAATAAATTTCTTTGAAACAAACGTAAATTAAACTTCAATTAGATTTTAAAAAGGAGGTGAAATAATCAAAAGTTCTAAAGTAAGGATGCTTCAAGAATTTTTAAAAATTTGTTAAAAGGAGGTAATGTTCATGGACATAATGGAAGTTGCTAAGTCAATTGACGTAATTTGGGTCTTGCTTGCCGCTTTTTTGGTCTTTTTCATGCAAGCAGGTTTTGCGATGGTCGAAACCGGTTTTACAAGGGCAAAAAATGCGGCAAATATCATGATGAAGAATTTGATGGATTTCTGTGTAGGCTCCATTGCTTATTGGGCCGTTGGCTTTGGTATCATGTTTGGGGCCGACAAATTGGGATTGTTTGGGACCAACGGCTGGTTTTTAAGCACGGCCAATCCGTCCAACCCTGATGGACTTTGGCAGTTTGCTTTTTGGATGTTCCAGGTTGTTTTTGCGGCAACGGCGGCCACTATTGTCTCGGGGGCAGTGGCTGAAAGAACAAAATTTTCTGCTTACCTAATTTATAGTTTTTTTATCTCTCTAATCATATATCCCGTGGTGGGGCATTGGATTTGGGGTGGAGGTTGGCTATCTAATTTAGGTTTTGTGGATTTTGCTGGTTCAACTTATAATTAGGTTGAGGTGGGGCTTGATGAAGAGCGAGGAAGTCTCAAGGAGATTGGTCAAATGGATAAGAGATAAGGTTGAGCTAGCAGGTGCCAAGGGTGTTGTTTTCGGATTAAGTGGGGGGGTAGATTCGGCTGTGGTCTGCCTCCTCTGCAAGCAAGCTTTTCCCAACAATACTTTAGCTTTGGTGATGCCCTGTCACAACAGAAAAGAAGATATAAAAGACGCAATTTCTTTTGCTAAGAGATTTAATATAAATTATCGGATTGTCGAGCTAGATGAATCTTATGGTGGATTACAAAAGGAATTCAGCAAAGTAAAGATTGAGGGGGCTGTTGATTCTAATTGTAAGCGCACCACTCTTGCCAATATCAAACCTCGTCTTCGCATGACCACTCTTTACTATTTCGCAAATTTACTTGATTACCTTGTGGTTGGAACAGGCAATAAAAGTGAGAGAATGGTTGGTTACTTTACAAAATACGGTGATGGTGGAGTGGACATTGCTCCCTTAGGTAATTTATTAAAGACTGAGGTAAGAGAGTTGGCTAAGCATCTGAGTGTCTCTCAGAAAATTATCGATAAACCACCTTCGGCTGGTCTCTGGGAAGGGCAAACCGACGAAGCTGAAATGGGAATAACTTACGACGAATTAGATAATTGTTTGTCAGGACGAATATCAATGGAAAAAGTAGATATGATGATTAAAAGGAGCGAACATAAGAGGATTTTGCCTGATATTCCCAACTTCTAAGCCAATATAAGCAAAATCAAAAGATTTAGAACTCTCCGAAATGGGGCTTTTTTATTTTTCTTAAGAGTTTGGCCAGAAATGGTCAATTTTTTCGCGGATGCTCTTCGCTGTTTCTGATGGGTTTCTACTTGTAGTTATAGCTCCTCCAACAATAATAATTGATGGTTTAAATGGAGCAAGGTTTTCAATATTGTGAAGATTAATGCCACCCGCCACTACTAAAGGAATATTTAGCTTAGAAACCCTTCTCACTTCTTCAAAAAGGGTTTTTCCTTTGAGTTGTTCGTCTATACCTGTGTGAACGCAAATATAATGAGGATTTAACGGTAAAATTCTGCGACTTAGAGCAAGCTTATCCACTGGACAAACTAAGTCCACCACCACTTCTTTTCCGTGAAGATTCGACTGTAAAATGGCTGCTTCTATGGTTGATGGAGATGCGCAACCCAGAACAGTTATTAAATCTGCTCCTGCTTTAAAAGCTAATCCTGCCTCAAGGGCACCAATGTCGGCAATTTTTAAATCGGCGACAATTTTTTTGTTTGGATAAAGCTTTTTTAATTCGGTGACAATTCTAATGCCCTGAGCTTTAATGAGAGGAGTTCCTGCCTCGATAATGTCGACAAACTCTTCCACTGCCTTGGCGATTTTTAAGGCACTATCTTCATTAGTTATATCAATGGCTAATTGAAATAAAGGTTTCATTTTGCAACCCGAGTTAAAAACTTAGTGCACTTTTTTAGTGCTTACTAATATTTTTTTGATTAAAGCATATCAAGCAACTTTCTACAAGCGGATTTTATTTGTAAAAAAAAGAGCTTAAAGATAGAATTTTATTAATAGGTCTGTTTTAAGCGCGAAAGTCAAGGAGGAGCAGGTTTTGTCTGAAAAGCGAATAATTCTAATCGATGGAAATAGTTTGGTTTATCGGGCATTTTTTGCTTTACCAACCACCCTCGCAATTTCTTCAGGGCAGGTCACCAATGCTGTTTATGGTTTTACCAGTATGCTTATTCGCCTTTTAAGGGAAGAAAAGCCTGATATTGTTGCGGTAGCTTTTGATAAAGGTATCTCTTATCGGGTTAATGATTATGAGAAGTATAAAGAGCATCGACCACCTACTCCTGATGAACTTCGAAGTCAGTTTCCTCTGGTCAAAGAAGTGCTCTCGGTTTTAAATATTCCTGTTTTTGAAAGTGAAGGCTTTGAGGCAGACGATATACTGGCTACTTTAGCCAGAAGAGCAGAAAAAGAGGGTCATACAGTAACGGTGGTTACAGGGGATAAAGATGCTTTGCAACTGGTCTCTCTACGTGTAAAGGTAATGACGACCAGAAAGGGTATTTCCGATATTGTTGTTTATGATAAAGAAAAAGTTTTAGAAAGATACGGAATTCCCCCAGAAGCTATTTCTGATTTCTTGGGATTAAAGGGCGATATCTCTGATAATATTCCCGGCGTTCCTGGAGTAGGAGAGAAAACTGCCTCAGCTTTGATTAAAGATTTTGGGAGTCTCGAAGGGGTTTTAACTCACGTTGACGAAATTTCCGGAAAAAAATTGAAAGAGTCATTAAAAGCATACGAAAATGAGGCTCGTCTAAGTAAATCTTTAGCTACACTCCATTTTGATGTGCCTGTAGAGATAGATTTTGATAAATATTCATGGGGAGAATTTGAACCTACAAAAGTTAGAGAATTGTTTGAAGCTCTCGAATTTCACACGTTGCTTAAGCGGTTATTAGAACAAGAAAGCGAAGAAACCAAAGAAGTTAAGAAAGAAAAGATTTCCCTACGGGTCGTAGACTTTAAGGCGGAGAAAATAGATTCTCAAAAAGCATTGCAAAAGATTTTAACAAAGCTCGATAAAGAAAATGAGATTGGATTAGAAATCATTGAAGATAAGGAAGAGGGCTTAAAAGGCATAATCCTGGTTTTTAACGACGGGAGTTTATATTACGCAACTTTCGAAGACGAATCGAGGCTTTTTTCGTTGGATGAAGAAATTTCCAAGTTTTCTGTGCTTGAAGGATTACGAACATATTTGGAGTCAGATGCGCTTTTAAAAATAGTTTATGACGGCAAATCTAAAATCCTATCTTTTAAGAACGAGGGAATTAACCTGAGGGTTTTATCATTTGATGTAATGATTGCCGCTTATCTTCTTAACCCCTCGAAATCCTCTTATCCCTTTGAGGGAATCATTAAAGAATTTTTAAGTTACGAAATTGAGAAAAAAGAAGTTTGTCGGGGAGTCTGCGAGAAAGCTTATACTTTGTTTCCTTTGAGAGATATTCTCAAAAAGACCTTAAAAGAAAAAGAGCTTTTTAATCTTTTTAAAGAGATTGAGATGCCCCTTGTTTCGGTTCTTTCCAAAATGGAATTCGAAGGAGTAGGCTTGAATGTTGATATTTTAAATGAACTTTCTTTACAGGTTGAGAAAGATATTGAAAGACTGAAGAAAGAAATCTGGAATCTGGCAGAAGAAGAATTTAACATAAATTCTCCACAACAGCTTGCTTCTATATTATTTGAAAAGTTGAAGTTAAAGTGTGATAAAAAAACAAAGAGAGGTTATTCTACAGATTACTCCGTTCTTATAAAGCTGGTGGGCGTACATCCCATAATCGAAAAGATTTTAAACTATCGTGAGTTGGTCAAACTCAAATCAACTTATTTAGACGTCTTGCCCCGGCTGGTTAATCTAAAAACAGGACGGCTTCACACTTTTTTTAACCAGACAGGTACAACTACCGGCAGGCTTTCAAGTAGTAATCCGAATCTTCAAAATATTCCCGTGAGGACTGAATTAGGTCAAAAAATTAGAGAAGCTTTTGTTCCTGCTAATCCTGCCGATATGTTGTTAGTGGCAGATTATTCACAAATAGAATTAAGAATTCTTGCCCATTTTTCTGAGGACGAGAATTTGATTCAGGCTTTTGAGCAAGGAATGGATATTCACCAGGTGACTGCTTGTGAAGTGTTTGGGGTAAGTCCTCACGAGGTAACTCCCGGAATGAGAAGAATAGCTAAAGCGGTAAATTTTGGCATTGTTTACGGCATCAGCCCTTTTGGCTTATCCGAGCAGCTGCAAATATCAACCGAAGAAGCCAAATCTTACATTGAAAAATATTTCCAGCGTTACCCAAAAGTTCAAGAGTTTATCAGAAAGGTAATTGCCAAAGCTTACAAAGAAGAATTTGTAGTTACTCTATCAGGGCGTCGCCGCTATCTTCCCGAGTTGAAGAGTTCAAATTATACAGTGAGAAATTTAGGGGAGAGGTTAGCTATAAATACGTTAATTCAAGGAAGCGTCGCCGATATTATTAAAATTGCTATGGTTAAAATTGACAGAGAGCTTGAAAAAAGAAATCTTAAATCAAAGATGATTTTGCAGGTGCACGATGAACTGGTTTTTGAAGTTTCTCAAGAAGAAAAAGAAATCATGGTTGAGCTGGTAAAGGCTGTTATGGAAGGAGTTTGTTCATTACGAGTTAGGTTGTCTGTTGACATTGCTTTTGGTGAAAATTGGTCTGCTGTTTAGAATAAAATTTAAAAAAACTGTTAAAAAGTGCTAAGAAAGGGTATAATTACAAGAAAGAAATTTTGTGCATTAAAGATTGTGCAAGCTTTCACAAATATTTTTTTGGGGGTTTTTGAATTGCAGACAGATATAAATGAAGAACAGACAATTGAGAAAGAGGAGGACTTTATTCTTGATTACGAAAAGACCTTAAAGGTATTTAGCGAGGGGGATTTAATCAAGGGTACGGTAGTAAAAATTGACCGTGATGGTGTTCTTGTAGATGTAGGTTATAAGTCTGAAGGAATAATCCCGAAAAGGGAATTATCGATAAGAAGCGATGTAGATCCTGCAGATATTTTGTCGGTGGGTGACGAGATAGAAGTCATGGTCTTACAAGTAGAGGATAGAGAGGGCAGACTTGTTTTATCAAGGCGGCGAGTGGAAACAGAAAAAGCTTGGAAAAATATTGAACTTGCAAAGGGAGAAGAAAAAGTAATTGAGGGTGATGTAATCGAGGTGGTTAAGGGCGGTTTAATTCTTGATATCGGAGTGAGAGGATTTCTCCCTGCTTCTTTAGTTGAGCTTAAACGTGTTGATGATTTAGGAGAGTATGTTGGAAAAAGACTGGCGTGCAAGATAGTCGAGCTAAACAAGGCTCGTAACAGTGTTGTTCTTTCGCGGAAGGCGCTTCTCGAGACAGATAAAAAGGGTGTGAGGCGGAAGATTTTAGAAAAATTGGAAAGAGGTCAAATAGTAACAGGTGAAGTAACCAGCATAGTTGATTTTGGAGCTTTTGTGAATGTTGGTGGTGTCGATGGTTTAATCCATATCTCGGAGCTTTGTTGGGACCATATAAAACATCCTTCTGAAATAATTTCAGTTGGAGATAAGGTAAAAGTGCAAATTCTTGATATAGATTTAGAAAGGGAAAGACTCTCTTTGAGTTCAAAACAGACTCAGGAAGATCCCTGGAAGGAAAGAATAAAGGGTTTTTCTATCGGGGATGAAATTGAGGGAAAGATAGTTAGAATAGTTCCTTTTGGTGCTTTTGTTCAATTCGGTGAGGGGCTGGAAGGCTTAATACATCTTTCAGAGCTTGCAGAAGAACAAGTCAAATTTCCTGAAGAAGTTGTTAAAGTCAGAGATGAGGTGAAAGCAAGAATTATTGAGATTGACGTTGAGAAGCGAAGAATGGGTTTGAGTCTTAAATCTCAAATAGTTGAGGACGAATCTGAAATAGAAGCTGTCGCAGAAACGGTTCCAGAAGTGGTTGTAGAAGAAAAAGTAGTTATTGAGGAAACAAGCGAAGAAATTGAAAAGATAGCTAAAGAAGAAATCCCAAAAACAGCTAAAGAAACAGTTCCCGAAGCAGTTAAAGAAGAAAAAGTTACGGAAATCGTAGAAGAAACTCCGGATGAAGTAAAAGAAGAATCAAAACATGAGTTGATTGAAGAGGAAAAAGAGCCAGAGCCTGAACCTGAACCTGAACCAGGTACATTGGAAGCAATTCTTGCTGAAATGAGAAAAGAACGTCAGCAAAATTAGGAATTTCTTTAAGCCCCGCTTGGTTCAAGCGGGGCTTTTTTGTTTATCAGGTTAAAACTGGTAAAATTTAGTTTTAAGGTGAATTCTAATGAAGGTAGTAGGACTTACCGGAGGCATTGCTTCAGGAAAATCAACAGTGGCGGCTCTTTTAACTAAAAAGGGTGCTTACCTGATTGATGCTGACCAGATTGCGAGAGAAATAATTGAGAATAACATTAAAATTAAAAAAGAACTGATTGCTTTCTTTGGCGATGAGGTTCTCAATGAAAAAGGAGAAATTGACCGAAGAAAGCTTGCTGATGCTGTGTTTTTTAATCCCACTAAACTTAAGTTTTTAAATAATCTTACTCATCCTCCTATCATTTTGGAAATTAGAAAAAAGATTGACGACAAAAAGAAAACGGGATTTGATGGTTTAGTAATTTTAGATATTCCGCTTCTAATTGAAGCTAATTTATTATCACTTGTTGATCTGGTTGTAGTAGTTGTGGCTGATGAGGAAATGAGAATGACACGGCTTATAAAAAGAGGTTTATCTGCCAAAGAAGCAAGAGCACGGATGCGCGTACAAGCGTCTGATAAAGAGCGCATAGAAGCGGCAGGTTATGTGATTGAAAATAACGGTGCCTTACAGGAACTTAAGAGTAGAGTAGACGAGTTATGGAAGAAAATAGTTAAGAGTTAAAAGTCAAGATTAAGGTCAAGGTCGAGGTTAAGGTTGAAATATGAAATACAGAAGCTTTAAAGATATGGAAGTATGGAAACTGTGTCTGCCGACAGGCAAGAAGTCAATGGAAGTAGCTGAAGACATTTATTTTAAACTCAACCTAAATCTTAATCTTAAACTCAACTTTATTCTTGATCTCAATTAATCTCAAAATAGCTGTTAACTACTGACTCCCAACTAATAGACTGTTAATTAATGTGGTGATAATTTGGCAAACTTTAAAATGAAAGCTCCTTTTGAACCCAAAGGGGACCAGCCTAAAGCAATAAGTCAGCTAATTGAAGGGATAAAAAAAGGTTATCGTTTTCAAACCCTTTTAGGGGTTACAGGAAGCGGCAAAACCTTTACAATGGCGCATGTCATTGAAGGTATTCAAAAACCCACGCTGATAATTGCTCCAAATAAAACACTCGCTGCTCAGCTTTGCAGTGAATTAAGAACTTTTTTCCCTGAAAATGCGGTTGAATATTTTGTCAGTTATTACGATTATTATCAGCCCGAAGCCTATATTCCCCAGACAGGGACATACATTGAGAAAGACGCCTCCATTAACAAAGAAATAGATGCCTTAAGACATAGAACAACTTCAGCTCTATTTTCCCGCCGTGATGTGGTAGCAGCTGCCAGTGTTTCCTGCATTTATAACCTGGGTTCACCAGAGGATTATGTGGCTAAGATGGTAGTTCTCGAAAAAAATAAATCATATGATCGTGATGAGGTGTTGCGAAAGCTCGTTGAAATTCAGTATTCAAGAGGCGAATATGATTTTCTTCCCGGAAAGTTTCGGGCAAAAGGGGATGTGATTGAGGTTTTCCCTGCTTACGGCGAAAAAGTTCTCAGGGTTGAGTTGTTTGGTGATGAAATTGAACATATCTTTGAGGTTAATCCTTTAACAGGCGAGGTCTTAGCTGAGCTTTCGCAAGCTGTTGTTTATCCTGCCACTCATTTTGTCACTCGCTCAGATAAGATGGAAAGAGCCCTTGTTTCCATTGAGAAAGAATTAGAAGAACAGCTAAAGAAGTTGGAAGCTCAGGGCAAACTTATAGAAGCAGAACGCTTAAAAATAAGAACGCATTATGATTTGGAGATGCTTCGGGAAGTTGGATATTGTAACGGCATTGAAAATTACTCCTGTCATTTTTCCGGAAAAGCTGCGGGAGAACCCCCTGATACCTTACTTCAGTATTTTCCGTCTGATTTTTTGGTCATAATTGATGAATCGCATATTACTGTCCCTCAGCTCCATGGAATGCATGAGGGGGACAGATCAAGAAAAGAGACTTTAGTTGAGTATGGATTTCGTTTACCCTCAGCTCTTGATAATCGCCCACTTAAATTTGAGGAATTTATTTCACAAGCTCCCCAGACTATTTTTGTCAGTGCCACTCCTGGTAATTGGGAGCTTGAGGTGAGTTCTCAAATAGTTGAACAAATTATTCGGCCTACAGGGTTAGTCGACCCCGACGTGGTCGTCAGAGCGGCTCAAGGTCAGGTTGATGACCTCTTAAATGAAATTAAGAAAAGAGTTGAAAAAAATGAGCGTGTTTTGGTAACTACTCTAACTAAACGGATGGCTGAAGATTTAACCGACTTTTTATTGGAAAAGGGGATTAAAGCGCGCTATCTCCATTCTGATATAGAGACTTTGGAAAGGATAAAAATTCTTACTGACTTAAGACGAGGCGAGTTCGATGTTTTAGTGGGAATAAATCTTTTAAGAGAAGGCTTGGATTTGCCTGAAGTTTCACTCGTTGCAATTCTTGATGCTGACAAAGAAGGTTTCTTGAGAAGCGAACGTTCTCTTATTCAGACCATAGGGAGAACGGCTCGAAACGTGAGTGGCCAGGTGATTATGTATGCCGAGGATGTTACTAAATCAATGAAAAAAGCTATAAATGAGACAAATCGACGTCGTAAGCTCCAGACAAAATACAACGAGACTCACGGCATCAAACCAAATACTATTCAGAAAGCAGTAGCGGATATTATTCAAGCAGCGCAGGTAAGAGAATCAAAGTCTCTTTATCGGACCCGACAGAAACTATCCAAAGAAATAACTCAATTACCTCGCGACGAATTAGCTCGCATAATCAGTGTTCTGGAAGAGGAGATGTATTTAGCTGCCGAAGAACTCAAATTTGAAGAAGCTACTAAGCTCCGCGATGAAATTACCGAACTTAAAAAAGAGCTCACTTCCTCCTTTAAAGCTTGCCCTAATTAGTGATTGGGTTTCCGTTGTATAATTAAATTATCCATTTAAAGGAGTTTAAATTTTGCCTGATAAAATAGTTATTCGCGGAGCGAGGGAGCATAATTTAAAAAATATTAACTTAGAGCTTCCGAAGAATAAATTCATAGTTTTTACAGGAATTTCCGGTTCGGGTAAGTCTTCTTTAGCCATTGACACCATCTACGCCGAAGGTCAGAGAAGATATGTTGAATCGCTCTCTTCTTATGCTCGGCAGTTTTTAGGCCAGCTCCAAAAACCTGATGTTGACCATATCGATGGGCTTTCCCCAGCCATTTGTATAGATCAAAAGTCAACTACAACAAATCCAAGGTCCACAGTGGGAACAATCACTGAGATTTATGATTACCTCCGCTTGCTTTATGCTCGCGTTGGAATAGTCCATTGTCCTCAATGTGGGAAAGAAATTTCCCAGCAGTCTTCCCAGCAAATTATTGACCAAATCTTAAAGTTGCCCGAAGGCACTAAATTTCAGGTACTTGCCCCGATGGTGCAAGGGCGAAAAGGTGAATACAGAGAGCTTTTTGAACGATTGAGAAAGGGCGGGTTCGTTCGGGTGAAAGTCGATGGTGAAATTTATAGTCTTGATGAGGAAATAAAGCTAGATAAAGATATAAAGCATAATATTGATGTAGTGGTTGATAGGTTGGTTAGCAAAGAGGGCATCGAGCATCGTTTGGCTGATTCAGTTGAGGTGGCTTTAGATTTAGCTGATGGAATTGTTTCTATAGAGGTTATCGAGAATGGGCATAAACGAACCACCCATAGCGCTCACTTTGCCTGTTTAGATTGCGGGATAAGCATTGAAGAAATTACTCCCCGTCTTTTTTCTTTTAATAGTCCTTACGGTGCTTGTTCTGCTTGTGGCGGATTGGGTTCCAAAATGGAAGTGGATGTTGATTTAGTTGTTCCTGATCCTAATTTGTCCTTAATCGAGGGAGCTATTGCTCCATTTTACCATACTCGTGTTGATTTTTATCCAAAGATGATTCGAGCGGTTGCGGAGCAATTTAGTATTTCTGTGGATGTTCCTTTTAAAGATTTGTCAGAAGAAGACAGAAACATTTTTCTTTACGGAACGGGTGATGAAAGGGTTTACATTAGCTATCGGAGTCTTACTGGAAGAAGACGAGCTTACCACACTATCTTTGAAGGCGTCATTAACAACCTTACACGTCGTTACAGAGAAACTGAATCTGATTATGTTCGAGAAAAGATAGAACAGTATATGCGTGTTAGCGATTGTGCTGTTTGCGGCGGGGCGCGGTTAAAACCGCAAAGTCTGGCGGTGACAGTAGGGGGTTTAAATATCTATCAAATAACTCAGCTCTCTGCAAAAGAGGCACTTAAGTTTTTTGAAAATCTTTCTTTAAACGAAAAAGAAAAGTTAATTGCAAGTCGAATTTTAAAAGAGATTAAAGAAAGACTTAATTTCTTAGTCGACGTCGGACTGGACTATCTTACCACTGACAGGAAAGCAACCACTTTAGCTGGAGGAGAAGCGCAGCGAATAAGATTAGCTACCCAAATAGGCTCGAGATTAGCTGGGGTTCTTTATGTTTTGGACGAACCAAGTATTGGTCTTCATCAGCGTGATAACAGAAGATTATTAAAGTCACTTAAGTATTTAAGGGATTTAGGTAATATGCTTATTGTAATCGAGCACGATGAAGAAACGATAAGGGAAGCTGATTTTGTTGTGGATATCGGACCGGGAGCAGGTGAGCACGGCGGGAAAATTGTGGTTACAGGAACAGTTAAGGATTTAATTAATTGCACTAACTCTATTACCGGCAAGTATTTAAGCGGCGAAAGAAAAATTGCTCTTCCCGAAAGTCGACGTCGACCCCGAGGTGAGCATCTTACTGTTCGAGGAGCAGCTGAGCATAATCTAAAAAATATTGATGTTTCTTTCCCACTGGGTCTTTTTGTCTGTGTTAGCGGAGTTTCAGGTTCGGGAAAGAGTAGTTTGGTGGCGGATGTTTTATATAAAGCTCTCCGTGCTAAGCTCTACAAATCCAAAGAAAAACCAGGGAAGCACAGAGTTATTGAGGGGCTTGAGTATATTGATAAAGTAATAAATATAGACCAATCTCCAATTGGAAGAACTCCTCGTTCAAATCCTGCCACTTATGTTAAGGTTTTTGACGATATAAGAGCTCTTTTTGCTCAGACCCCCGAAGCGCGAGCGCGGGGCTATAAACCTGGACGCTTTAGTTTTAATGTTCATGGGGGCAGGTGTGATGCCTGCCTGGGTGACGGAACGATAAAGATTGAGATGCACTTTTTACCTGATGTGTATATACCCTGTGAAGTATGTCGGGGTAAAAGATATAATCGTGAGACTCTGGAGGTCAGGTTTAAAGGAAAAAATATTTCAGATGTTTTGGAGATGACCATAGAGGAGGCACTTTCTTTTTTTGAACACATTCCTTCAATTAAAAGAAAGCTCAAGACGCTTTTTGATGTGGGTTTGGGTTACTTAAAACTTGGTCAGTCAGCGCCTACTCTTTCAGGAGGGGAAGCGCAGCGGATTAAATTAGCCGCTGAACTTTCAAAGCGAGCCACAGGCCGGACAATTTACCTTTTAGATGAGCCAACAACTGGTTTGCATTTTGCGGATATTGATAAATTGCTAAAAGTTTTAAATCGGCTGGTTGACCAGGGAAATACTGTTGTGATTATCGAGCACAATCTTGATGTTATTAAAGTTTCGGATTACATTATTGACTTAGGGCCTGAAGGCGGAGAAGAAGGCGGTTATATCGTGGCAGCAGGAACACCAGAAGATATAGCAAAAAATCCTCACTCCCACACAGGTAAATTTTTAAAGCAAGCTCTGGATTTCTCAGTTGAGGCAGTTGTTAAAGCGTCGTCTTAATTGGTTTTTCTGCCTTAAAAGGAATTTTTAGTTAACTTATCGAAATAGTTTATATTAACGTAAGAGCGGTGGGCTCGGGAGTGTGGATTGGTGAATAAGGAATTTGAAAGCTTATTAAATAAAAATTTAAAAGAGTTTGTTGATAAGTATGTAACCTCTTTTGTGTGTTGGGATTTGTCGAACTTGTTTTCTCGAAATACGGGTCTTGTTGACTCGGTCGAGGGCATAGTAAGTCGTTTAGGAAGAAAAGAGGAAGTTTCACCCGTGCTTTCTCTGGCAAAAATTTATCTGTTTACCTTATAATTTGAATATGAAAACTCTCCTGGAGAAAGTGAAAAATTTGCCCGATAAACCGGGTGTTTATATTTTTAAGGATGCAAAAAACAATATCCTTTATGTGGGCAAAGCTGCTTTCTTAAAGAAAAGAGTCCTTTCTTATTTCAGAGACAAATCTTCTCTTATGCCAAAGCAAAGAGTGATGATTTCTAAGGTAAAAGATGTGGAATTTCTGGTAGTTGAAAAAGAAATAGACGCTCTTTTGCTCGAATCTAATCTGATTAAAGAATACCATCCTTACTATAATGTTCTTTTGAGAGACGACAAATCTTATCCCTATCTTGCTATTACTTTAGCGGATGATTTTCCGCGGGCGCTGGTTACCCGAAATTTGCACATTGAAGGGGCAAAATATTACGGTCCATACACAAAAGCTCACGCTTTGCGTTCAACTTTAAATACTTTGAGAAAGATTTTTCTGATTCGAGCTTGCAAGAGAATAAAACCAGGTAAGCTTAATGGTTCACCTTGCTTAAATTTTTACATAAATAAATGTTTGGCCCCCTGTTTAAAAAAGATAAGTCAGGAAGAATACAGAAAAATGGTTAATGATATCTGCCAATTTATGGAGGGGAAAAGCGAAAAAGTAATTAAAGGTCTTGAGAAAGAAATGATTCAAGCCTCAAAAAATCTGGAGTTTGAGAAAGCGGCACTTTGCAGAGATAAGATAAAAGCAGCTGAACATATTTTAGAAAAACAGGCGATAATTTCAACCGATAGAAAAAACAGAGACATAGTTGGTATCTTTGAGGCTAAAGGTGAAATCTATATTAAAGTTCTTTTTATCCGTCAGGGAAAACTCATTGGTTCGAGGGGTTATATTTTAAAGCAGAATAATCTAAAGGAAGCTCTTCTTGTGTTTCTGGATGAATACTATTCGGGCGCAGATTACATTCCGTCTGAAATTCTTTTGCCTTTTAAAATTGGAGAAGAAGAGTTTATAGAGGGATTTTTAAGGAAGCGAGCAGGGCATAAAGTTAAAGTTATTGTTCCGATAAGAGGTCAAAAAAAATCACTTATCAAGATGGCAGCCGAGAATGCAGTACAGGCTTACTTTTACTATCGATTTAAGGGAAAACCAGGTTTTAAGATATCTTCTGAGGTTTTAAGTGACTTAAAAGAAAAGCTAAAAATGCCTAAAGTTCCTTATCGCATTGAGTGTTTTGATGTTTCGACTTTGTTTGGTAAAGATTCGGTGGGTTCTATGGTTGTTTTTGAGGATGGCAAACCTTTAAGGAAAGCTTATAGGCATTTCAGGGTTAAAAGAGTTGCGAGAATTGATGATTTTGCTATGATGAAAGAGGTTATAAGTCGAAGACTTACTCATATTGATGACACAAAATTTGGAAGAAAGCCTGACCTGATTTTAGTGGATGGGGGAAAGCCACAGATTTCTGCCGCGCTAAAAGCACTTGAAAAGATAAAGGAGAGGGAAATATCAGTTGCGGCGTTAGCCAAAAGGGAAGAGGAGATTTTTTTACCGAAAGAGCTAAGTCCTCTTAGTTTGCCGCCAGGTTCGATGGCTTTAAAGTTGCTTCAAGCAATAAGAGACGAAGCTCACCGCTTTGCTCTTTCTTATCACCAGAAATTGAGAAGAAAGTCTTTACTGGGCAAACCAGAAAGAAGAAAAACTCAAAAAAGGATAAATCTTAAAGAAGAAGAAATTATTAGGGGGTGGTGAATTTGAAATTTATTATTCGATTACTCATATGCGCGCTGGTAATTTTTTTGTTAGCTTATCTTTTCCCTTCATTAATTAAGGTGGATAGTTTTAAGACTGCTTTATTGGCTGCTTTAGTTCTAGCTTTAGTTAATGCTTTAATCAGGCCGGTGGTTTTGCTTTTTACGCTTCCGCTTAATTTTTTAACTTTAGGACTGCTCACATTTCTTATAAATGCTCTCATGCTCTGGTTGGTTTCTTTGGCTGTTCCTGGCTTTAAGCTAATGGGGTTTTTTCAAACAGTTATAGCTTCTTTTTTAATTGGGCTGGTTAGTTATATTTTGTCTAAATGGGTTATTGAAGATTAAAGTTTTTTTAACCTATTTTGAGGTGAAGTTTTGGAGATTGTTATAATCACAGGATTATCAGGCGCAGGAAAATCTGAAGCAATTAGATGTTTTGAGGATATGGGTTATTTTTGCATTGACAACTTACCCCCGGCGCTTATCTCTAAAGTAGTTGAATTATGCTCTTTACCCGGGAGTAAAATTGAGAATGTGGCTCTAGTTATGGATGTTCGTGGACGCGCTTTTTTTGATACACTGGCTAATGCTTTATCGGAATTAAAAAATAAAAATATTCCTCACCAGATAATTTTTCTTGAAGCTTCTGATGGGGAATTAATTAAACGATTCAAGGAAACACGTCGCCGTCATCCCTTAGCTGAAGGCGGGGAAATTGTTGAAGGCATAAAAAAGGAACGTCATCTTTTAGAAGCACTCAGGGGAAGTGCTGATATAGTTATTGATACCACAGATTTAGAGGCATTTGAACTGCGGGATAAAATTCGTTCATCATTTTTAGGCGCACAAAAAAGGAAGGGGATATTACTTACTGTTGTTTCTTTTGGTTACAAATACGGTGTACCCCTTGATGCGGACCTTGTGGTTGATGTCAGGTTTCTCCCCAACCCTCACTATGTTGAGGAACTCCATGTTAAAACAGGAGAAGATAAAGCGGTTAAGGATTATGTTTTAAAGAGGAAAGAAACGCAAGTTTTCTTAGAAAAATTTAAAGACCTTTTAGTTTTTCTTCTGCCCTACTATTTAACGGAAGGCAAAACTCATTTAACCATTGCTTTAGGTTGTACAGGCGGTGCTCATCGTTCGGTGGTTTTAGCTGATGAGATTGAGAAATTTTTGAAAGAAAAAGGTTATAATATAGCGGTAAGACACCGTGATATAAAAAGGGTGATTGAAGGATAATATGGCGTTTTCCACTTTTGTTAAAAATGAACTTGCTCATCAGGAATTAAAAAGCAAATGTTGCCAGTTAGCAGAGCTTTTAGCACTTGTCAGAACCGACGGCTCTCTTCATATCACAAAGATGGGTTATGCTTTGCACACTAATTCAGAAAATGCAGCGGTAGTAAGAAGGACTTTAAAGTTTTTTTCTGACCTTTTTTCTCTCAAATCTGAAGTAGCTGTTAGAAAGACAACCCCCCAGAAGATAAACAATTATGTTATCTTTTTTGAACCACAGAATGAATTAAATAAAGCTTTTCGAGAATTGGGCATTTTAGGGAAAAATAAGCACTTAAGTTACGGTCTACCTCAACGGTTGATCAAAAAAAAGTGTTGTGCAGTTTCTTTTCTTAGAGGAGCTTTTCTTGGTAGCGGATTCATAAGTGACCCCCAGAAAACTTCTTATCATTTTGAGATTGCAGTGAACAACGAGGAGATTGCTTTACGCTTGGTCTCGCTTTTATCTCGATTTGGTTTCAACGCGCGAATAAATTTTCGCCGCCAAGGTCGAGCGGAGAAAGAAAGCTACGCAGTTTATCTTAAAGAAAGTAGTAAAATTGCTGAGCTTCTTGCTTTATTGGGCGCGCACGATACTCTTTTTAAATGGGAAAATGCTCGTATAGTCAAGGAATTAAAAATGGAAACAAATAGATTGGTCAACTGCGATATGGCTAATCTGGAAAAGACTGTAAGAGCTGCTCTTTCTCAGATAGATGAAATTACGCTTATTGATGAGGAGGTGGGGTTAGGTAATTTGCCGCGAAGCTTAAGAGAAATTGCAAGAGCGAGAATGAGTCATCCTCAGATTAGTCTTAAAGAATTAGGGGAAGTTTTTGAGCCGCATTTAAGCAAATCAGCGGTTTATCATCGGTTAAGACGCTTAAGTCAATTAGCTGGTAGCCTCAGGAAACAGATATTAGCTGTTTCTTAGGTGGCGACTAAACTATAAATAAATGATTAAGAACAAGAAGGAGGACAAAATGGCAATTAAGGTAGGAATTAACGGGTTTGGACGGATAGGAAGAAATGTTTTTAGGGCAGGCTTTGATGACGAGGAGATTGAATTTGTAGGCATAAACGATTTGGCAGATACAAAAACCCTGGCGCATCTTTTAAAATATGACTCTATTTATGGGGCATTTGATGGCGAAGTTGAGGCGACAGACGGAAGCATTATGGTTGATGGTAAAGAGATTAAAATTTCAAAGGAAAAAGACCCAGCAGTTTTACCCTGGAAGGAATTAGGGGCAGAGATTGTGATAGAGTCAACGGGCCATTTTACAGATAGAGAAGGCGTAGCTAAGCATCTGACGGCAGGAGCCAAAAAGGTTATTATCAGTGCGCCTGCCAAACAGCCTGACATTACCATTGTTCTGGGTGTGAACGAAGACAAATATGACCCTAAAGTTCATCACATAATCTCCAATGCTTCCTGCACAACTAATTGTTTAGCCCCCGTAGTTAAAGTTTTATTGGACAATTTCGGTATTGTTAAAGGTTTTATGACCACTATTCATGCTTACACCAATGACCAGAATATTCTTGATTTTCCTCACAAGGATTTAAGGCGTGCCAGAGCGGGCGCTTTGTCTATTATCCCCACTACTACCGGTGCTGCTAAGGCAATTGGTGAAGTTATTCCTGAACTTAAAGGAAAAATGGATGGGGTAGCTATGCGAGTTCCTGTACCTGATGGTTCAGTTGTGGATTTAGTGGCTATTATGGAGAAAGAAACAACGATTGAAGAAGTTAACAAAGCATTCAAAAAAGCAGCTGATGTCGGAAGGTTTGAAGGGATACTTGAGTATGTTGAAGATCCGATTGTTTCAGTAGATGTAATCGGCAACTCATATTCCTCCATATTTGACGCTCTTTCGACGATGGTTATGGGTAATCTTGTGAAGGTAGTAAGTTGGTACGATAATGAATGGGGGTATTCTTGCCGATTAATTGATTTGATTAAATATATTGCCGGATAGCTGATGGTAAAGGGATTGAGTAGAAGGGGAAGGAGTCAGGAGCTAAAGACTAAAGTAGTTTTAGGATTGGAGGATTTAAGGAGTCAAGGATTCGAGTAAAAATAAATATTTGAATCATAGAATCCTCAAACCCTTTCTTGATAACGAATTCTGAATAATACAAACTGTCGACTAACAACTGACTCTAGACTTTAGACGTATCGCTTATCCCTGAATTGGCTGGCGACTGGAGACTGAAAGCTAATTAAATGGGGGTGGAAGGTTGTTTGGCAAAAAAACAATAAGAGACTTGGATGTAACGGGCAAACATGTTTTAGTGAGAGTCGATTTCAATGTGCCTATTGATGAAAAAGGTAAGGTTATTGACGACACAAGAATTAAAGCAACTTTACCGACTATTGATTATCTCCGAACTCATTGCGCTAAGATAATTTTGGTTTCTCATCTGGGCAGGCCAAAAGGTGTTGACGATAAGTTTCGGCTGGACCCGGTGGCAAAAAGACTTTCTGAGCTAATTGGTGTTCCTGTCAAAAAAGTTGATAAAACAGTTACCGAAGAAGTTTTAGCGGCTGTAAATGCGCTCAACGAAGGCGAAATTTTAATGCTCGAAAATGTTCGTTTTAATGAGGGTGAAAAAACTAACGATCCTTTTTTTGCTCAAAAACTGGCAGCGTTGGCTGATATTTATGTAAATGATGCCTTTGGAGCCTCACACCGTGCTCATGCTTCCACCGCTGGTGTAGCACATTATTTGCCTGCTGTTTCAGGTTTTCTTTTAGAGAAGGAGATAGGAACCCTGTCTCGTCTTACGGAAAAACCCAAAAAACCATTTGTTGCCATTCTTGGTGGCAATAAAGTTTCGGACAAGATTGGAGTCATAGAAAACTTTTTAAATTTTGTAGATGTTATTTTAACAGGTGGAGGCATGTGCTTTACTTTTTTGAAAGCCAAGGGGTTAAATATCGGTAGTTCAATTCTTCAAGAGAAAGAGCTTGAGCATTGTGCTAAAATGCTTAAAAAAGCTGAACAAATGAAGAAAAAACTGCTACTTCCTGTTGATGTGGTCGTAGCGGATAGTTTTTCCGAGGATGCTAATCACAAAGTAGTTCCTGTTGAGGAAATTCCAGAGGGCTGGATGGGTTTGGATATTGGTCCGAAGACTATAAGTTTATACAAAGAGGTAATGGAAGGAGCAAAAACTATTTTCTGGAATGGTCCAATGGGTGTATTTGAGATGGAGCCTTTTAGTACAGGAACAAAAGAGGTTGCTGAAACTCTGGCAAATTTGGGTGCGACTACCATAGTTGGTGGCGGCGATTCCGATGCGGCTTTAAGGAAGTATAGTTTAGAGGATAAAGTAACCTTTGTTTCAACTGGCGGAGGTGCTTCTTTAAGCCTTTTAGAGGGAACAAAATTACCCGGGGTCGAAGCATTGATGGATAAGTGATAAACAAATTAATTTTAAGGGGGGTTTATGCGCACGCCTTTAATTGCAGGAAACTGGAAAATGTTTAAGACGACTGGTGAAGCTATCAGTCTTGTTCAGGAAATCGCCCGATTGACTGAGGATATAAAAGATGTGGAGGTTGTTGCTTGCCCTCCTTTTACTGCTTTGAAAAGTGTTTCTACTTTAATTGAGCTGGATAAATTAAATATAAAATTGGGAGCTCAGAATATGCATTGGGAGGAAGAGGGAGCTTTTACCGGTGAGATTTCTCCTCTCATGCTTGGTGATTTAAGAGTAGAGTATATTATCGTTGGTCATTCTGAGCGTCGTCAGTATTTTGGAGAAACAGATGAAATAGTTAATGAAAAGGTAAAATCAGCTTTAGCTCATAATTTGAAGCCAATAGTTTGTGTGGGCGAACATCTTGAGCAAAGAGAAAAAGGCGAGACCAATAAGATAATTCAAGCTCAGATTTTTGGTGGCTTAGAAGGCTTAATTAACGAGATGGCAGAAAAAATAGTTGTTGCTTATGAGCCCATTTGGGCAATTGGTACGGGTGTTACAGCTACACCCGAAGAAGCAAATGATGCTATCCGACATATAAGAGCTTTAATTGGTTCGATGTTTTCGCCTATTGTTGCCAGAGAAATGAGGATTTTGTACGGCGGAAGCGTTAAACCTGATAATATCGATGATTTAATGAACGAACCTGATATAGATGGTGCGTTGGTTGGTGGAGCAAGTTTAGATGCCCGAAGTTTTGCCCAGATAGTAAGTTTTGGGCGGTGAGGCAAATTTGGCAGTCAAACCACTTTGCCTTATTATTCTCGACGGTTGGGGAATTGGTGAAAAAACAGAAGGAAATGCCATTGCATATGCCAAGACACCCAACATGGATAAATACCTATCTTGCTATCCTTCCACAACAATAAGTGCTTCAGGTGAGGTGGTTGGTCTTCCTAAAGGTCAAATGGGAAACTCGGAGGTTGGTCATTTAAATTTAGGAGCAGGCCGAATTGTTTATCAGGATTTAACTCGTATCAGCAAAGCAATTAAGGACAGGTCTTTTTTCTCAAACCCAGTTTTATTACAAGCTTTAACTCATGTAAAAAAACATTCCTCGCACCTTCATTTGATGGGGCTTTTGTCCGACGGTGGGGTTCATAGTCACAACACTCATCTTTATGCTCTTCTTGAACTTGCAAAAAGAAATAGAGTGGAACAGGTTTTCTTGCATCTATTTTTAGACGGCCGCGATGTTTCCCCTCAAAGCGCTTTGCGTTATATCGATGAACTCGAACAAAAAATTTTGCAAATTGGAGTAGGGGAAATAGTTACCATCTCAGGTCGCTACTATGCGATGGATAGAGATAGAAGATGGGATAGAACAAAGTTTGCATATGAGGCAATGGTCTATGGGATAGGAGAAATTGCTAAGTCACCCAAAGAGGCTGTTGAGCAGTCGTATGAAAAGAAGGTGGTTGACGAGTTTGTTAAGCCAACGGTTATTAAGCCACCAGCCATCAGCCATCAGCCGCCAGCGGGTTTTATTAAAGACAATGACGCAGTTATATTTTTTAATTTTCGTCCTGATAGAGCAAGACAAATTATCCGTGCTTTTATTGAAGATGAATTTAAGGAATTTGACAGAGGTAAAAATCCGCCAAAAGTATTTTTTGTCTGCTTGACTGAGCATGATGCTACCTTTAAGGCGCCCATTGCTTTCCCTGTTGAAGAGATAACTAATGTATTGGCTGATATTTTAGCAAAAAATGATTTAACTCAGTTACATATTGCTGAAACTGAAAAATATGCCCATGTCACTTTCTTTTTTAACGGTGGAAAAGAAGAACCCAAAAAGGGTGAAGTAAGAAAACTCGTTCCATCGCCGAGAGTTGCTACCTACGATTTGAAACCAGAAATGAGTGCTTATGAGGTGACTCAAGCCGTTATAGAAGAAATTAACAAAGAAATCTTTGATGTTATTATTTTAAATTATGCCAATCCTGATATGGTAGGGCATACAGGTGTTTTTAAGGCAGCGGTAAAGGCGGCAGAAGCTGTTGACACATGTGTTGGTAGAGTAGTTGAGACTGTGACTAAGCGAGGCGGGGAGTGCTTAATAACAGCAGACCATGGAAATATTGAAAAAATGATTGATTTTAAAACCAGAGAACCTTTTACGGCCCATACCAGTAATGATGTGCCTTTTATCTACATTACAAATAAAAAAGTCAAACTTCGAAAAAGGGGTCTTTTAGCCGATGTTGCCCCCACAATGCTTGAGATTTTAGGAATTCTCAAACCAAAAGAAATGACAGGAGAGAGCCTCATTGTTTAGTCGCCAGCTATCAGCCAGTTGCTAACGCTCCATTGGAAAGTGTAAATTGTAAAATGTAAAAGTTATTTTTTCTTTAAATTTAAAATTTCAAATTTACCTGACTGCCGGTAAGCACGGCAGTCTTCAATTTCCAATTCTTCCTAACCCATTACCTTTACCCTTATATATCCCTGTGATATAGTTTAAAACAAAAAGAAAGGAAGAATGAGTTTGATTACAGCAATTTTGGTTGCACATGTTATTACCTGTTTAGGTTTAATTGGCGCCATACTACTTCATTCCGGGAGGGGTTCGGGTCTTTCTTCATCTTTTGGCGGAGGTTTGCCGAGTACCTTTTCAGGAACGACTCTAATTGAAAGAAATCTCGACAGGATAACAATTGTTCTGGCGGTAGTTTTTGCTCTTACTTCAATTGCCTTAGTGCTGCTTCTTTAAAACTTCTGATGAACCCCAAAGGGCATCCTCCTCTGGAGGATGCCCTTTTTTGTTTTCAAATTTAAAGGAAAATTTATTTCAATCGAGAATAATAATATTAGCTTGAAAGTTTATTAAAAGGGGTGTTTTTTTAATTTTTAATGAAAGGAGGGAAGAAAAATATTTTCGAGGTTAACAAAAATACTCGCACTTATTCTCATTCTCACAGTTGCGGTAATGTTTTTAGCAGGTTGTCCAGCTAAACCTGAAGAGGAAGAAGAAAAGCCATTAGTTGAGGAACCTGTAAAAGGAGGCAGTTTAGTCATTGGTTATGACCAGGAACCTGATGTTCTTAATCCGTTCATTAAAGGCGGAGATATGATGGCAACGGCAGTAATTGTTCGGGTTGTTCTTCAGGGGTTACTTGAAATAAAACCTGATTTAAGTTATGGACCTCAGCTTGCTGAGAAAGTTCCTTCTATTGAAGATGGTACGGTAACTGAGAATCCTTTTACTGTTATCTATAAGATTAAAAAGGAAGCCAAGTGGAGCGATGGGAAACCGATTACTTCTGATGATGTCAAATTTACCTGGGAAACCATTATGAACAAAAAGTGGAACATCATCTCCAGAACGGGCTATGACAAAATTGAAAAAATCGAAACTCCTGATGAAAAGAGTGTAAAAATCGTTTTTAAGGAACCCTATGCTCCCTGGAAGGACCTTTTCGGTGGTTCGTGTTTTATTCTGCCCAAACATGCTCTTGAAGGAAAAGATTTTAATACAGTGATGAATCGGGCAATCCCAATTGCGGCAGGACCTTTCAAGTTCAAAGAGTGGAAATCAGGTGATTCCATTACTCTGGTTAGAAATGAGAACTACTGGAAAGACCTTGCTTATTTAGACAGTGTTACGTTCAAATACATTCCTGAGACCACAACTCAACTTGCTCAGTTTAAAACAGGTGAAGTGGACTTCATTTATCCTCCACCTGATGTTGATTTACTTGAGCAGTTAAAAGCAACACCCAATACGGTAGTGAATGTAAAAGCAGGAACGGTTTGGGAGCATATTGCTTTTAACAATACTGATGAGCATTTAAAAGATGCGCGGGTAAGAAAAGCAATTGCTTATGGTATAGACAGGGAAGTTATTGCAGAAGAAGTTATGAAGGGGCAGGTAAAACCGCTTCATAGCTTTATTGTTCCCGAACAAGCGGCTTATTATGTTCCTGTGTGGGAAGTATACAAATATGACCCCGAAAAAGCCGAAGCCTTGCTAAAGGAAGCAGGTTATGCTAAGGGCACTGATGGAGTTTACGCAAAAACCGGAAAGAGATTAAAACTTACCTTTAGCACCACAGCGGGAAATGTGGCAAGAGAAAGAATTCAACAGATTGTTCAGTCAGGTTTAAAGAAAATCGGTATAGAGATTGAAATTAAAAATACCGAAGCAGATGCATACTTTGGCACCTGGCTTCCGGAAAGCCAGTATCAGATTGGCCTGTGGGCATGGCTTGCTTCTCCTGATCCTGGATATACCACGCTCTTTGCTGGTGACCAGATTCCAGATAAGGGTCAAAACTATTATCGTTATGTGAATGATGCTGCGACAAAACTCTGGCACAAACAGGATGTTACTGTTGATGAAACTGAGAGAATTAAACTAATTAAAGAAGCTCAAACACTTATGGCAGAAGATTGCCCATTTGTTCCTCTTTACCAGCGATTTGAATTTATTGCTCACACTGATAAGTTGCACGGTCCAGTGAACAACCCGACGCTTCAAGGACCGACCTGGAACATGGGTGAGTGGTGGTTAGAGAAATAAGAAAGTGGTAAAATTGTAAAACAAGTTGTTTAGGTGAGCCCACGGGATATTTGTGGGCTCACCCCTTGTGAAACCTCTTATTTAAGGAGAGCGCCTTGTTTACTTATGTGGCGAGAAGGCTACTACACAGTATCCCTGTTTTTATTCTGGTTAGTTTAATTGTTTTTATTTTAATGCAGTATGCCGGAGACCCCTTAGCTCGACTTCGCTTAAATCCTTACGTTACCCCTCAAGACATAGCCCGTCTGGAAAGGGAAATGGGTTTAGATAAGCCCGTTTCAGTTCGCTATATATTGTGGCTTAAGAATTTTGTTAAAGGTGATTGGGGCGAGAGTTTATCTCACCATCGACCTGTTTTTGAGTTGATTGTTGAACGGACTATAAACACACTCCAACTAATGATGGTTGCTCTTCTTTTTACTTTTATTCTGGCAGTTCCAATTGGCATTTATTCCGCGGTACGTCAATATTCGAAGTTTGACTATGTAGCGACCTTCTTTTCTTTCCTTGGTTTTTCTATGCCTGTTTTTTGGTTTGGTTTAATTTTGCAAATGGTGCTGGGATATTATCTTATGAAAGTGCTTGGATTTCAGCTTTTTTATACAGCAAGTATGTATAGCGTCGGAAAAGAACATGATATTATTAACCGTCTTCAGCATCTTGCTTTGCCTGTCATTACGCTTTCTCTTGCCTATATCGCTGGTTGGAGTAGATATCAGCGTTCAAGCATGCTTGAGGTAATTCGGGCAGACTACTTAAGAACAGCTCGAGCAAAAGGACTCAAGGAATCTAAAGTCATCCTTAAACATGGCTTAAGAAATGCTCTCATTCCAATTGTGACCGTCATCATGCTTGATATGCCGGCGTTATTTGGCGGAGCGGTTATTACTGAATACATTTTTGCCTGGCCTGGCATTGGAAGACTTTTGCATTACGCCATTATTAACGGGGACTATTTTCTTGTTATGGGAATTACAATGGTCTCTGCCTTTCTCGTTGTTTTCTTTAATCTTCTGGCTGATGTTTTGTACGGGTTTCTTGATCCGCGAATAGTTTATGAATAGAGGGAAGATAATATGGCCTGGTTTCCTCTGGAAGAAATCGAAAAAGAAGAACTTGCGCTTGCTGAAGAATATACGCCGTGGAGCGTGTTTTGGAAAAAATTTAAACGTCATCGACTTGCCCTGATTAGTTTGTTTCTTCTTGTTTTTCTGAGTGTCACCGTTGTAATTATGCCCTTTATTTTACCTTATCAATATGATGAGATAAATTTAAAAACAAGGTTTCAATCACCCTCTCTTTCTCATCCATTTGGCACAGATGATTTGGGGCGTGACCAGCTTGTTCGAGTTATGTATGGCGGGAGAATTTCTCTTGCAGTCGGGTTTTCAGTAGCGCTTTTTTCCACCTTTATTGGTGTGGCTTTAGGTGCGGTTGCTGGTTATTTTAGTGGATGGCTGGATAATACTTTAATGCGCTTTATTGATTTTGCTCTTACCATTCCGCCCTTAGTCATCTTAATGGTGGCAGGCTCAATTGTGGCAGGGGGAATTTTTGAAATAATTCTCATTGTTTCTTTGCTCATGTGGATGTATATAGCACGTTTAATCAGGGGAGTTTTTTTGTCATTAAAAGAGAAAGAATTTGTTGAAGCGGCTCGAGCTTGTGGTGCTTCAGATTTTCGGATAATTACTCGACATTTGCTTCCAAATGCGGTGGCGCCAATAATTGTCAATGCTACTTTAGCGGTAGGATACGCCATTTTAATTGAGTCAGCCTTAAGTTTTCTTGGTTTCGGCATTCAACCACCTATACCGAGCTGGGGAAATATGCTCCAGCGAGCGCAACAAACAATGATTATGTATCCGTGGCTGACCTGGTTTCCAGGGGCAATGATTGTTTTAACAGTTTTATCTGTTAATTTTCTCGGTGATGGACTAAGGGATGCATTAGAACCCACGAAAGCCCTTGAGGTTATGTAAATGACTGTTTCGTTATTGGATGTGAAAGATTTAAAAACTTACTTTTTTACCGAGGATGGAATCGTTAAAGCAGTTGATGGAGTAAGTTTTTCTTTGGAAAGAGGTAAAACACTTGCCATAGTCGGTGAATCAGGCAGCGGGAAAAGTGTGACTGCTCTTTCAATTTTAAGGTTAGTTTCTCCTCCGGGAAGAATAGTTGAGGGTAAAGTAAAGTTTGAGGGGAATGATTTGTTGAAACTTTCCGAAGAAGAACTTCGCGAGATCAGAGGCAACAGGATAGCTCTTATTTTTCAGGACCCGCTTACCGCTTTAAACCCTGTTTTTACGGTAGGTGACCAGATAATGGAGGCAATATTAACTCACCAAAAAACTTCAAAAGAGGAAGCCAGAAAAAAGACAGTTCAATTACTTGAAATGGTAGGTATTCCTCGCGCTAAAAATAGGATTAATGATTACCCACACCAATTTAGCGGGGGAATGCGTCAAAGAGCAATGATTGCTATGGCGCTTTCTTGCGAACCCGATGTGCTTATTGCTGATGAACCAACAACTGCTCTGGATGTGACCATTCAGGCACAAATTCTTGAGTTGATAAAAGAATTGCAGGAAAAGTTTAATTCAGCCACTATTTTAATAACTCATGATTTGGGAATTGTGGCTGAACTTGCTGATGATGTTTTGGTGATGTATGCAGGAAAACCTGTTGAATACGGAAAAGCAGAGGAAATTTATTATAATTCAAGGCATCCTTACACTCTGGGACTTATGCACTCCATTTCTCGCCTGGATGTTGATAAAAAAGAGAGACTTCAATCAATTAAAGGTTTTCCTCCTAATCTTATTCAAATTCCACCTGGTTGTAGTTTTCACCCTCGCTGTGATTTTGCTATTAATATTTGTCGCAAAGAAATTCCTGAATTTTTAGAAGTTGAGTCAGGACATCTCTCTGCCTGTCATCGAGCACTTAAAAGAGATTTGTTTGTTAGTAGAGGTTATCATGGGTGAACTTTTAAAAGTAGAAGGTTTAACCAAATATTTTCCTATCAAGAAGGGGATAATATTTAAAAAAGAAGTTGGACACGTTCATGCAGTTGATGATGTTAGTTTTGTTGTGAACAAAGGAGAGACACTGGGGTTAGTAGGAGAGAGCGGCTGCGGCAAATCAACAACAGCAAGATTAGTGACTCGCTTAATTAAACCTACCAGCGGTCAAGTCTTTTTTGAGGGGGAAAATATCTTAACTTATGAAAAAAGGAAGATGAGAAAACTTCGCCGCGAGATGCAAATAATTTTTCAAGACCCTTTTGCTTCACTTAATCCCCGAATGACTGTGGGTGAAATAATCACTGAACCGTTAACGGTACATGATGTTGGAACCAGAAAAGAAAAACTGAAAACTGCCTATGAGTTGCTTAGAATAGTTGGTCTTAATCCTGAATATATCACCCGTTACCCTCACGAGTTTAGCGGGGGTGAGCGGCAGAGGATTGGGATTGCTCGGGCTTTGGCACTTAAGCCAAGATTTATCGTGTGCGACGAACCTGTTTCTTCTCTTGATGTGTCAATCCAGTCACAAATTATTAACCTTTTGGTTGACCTTCAAGGAGAGTTTAAGCTTACTTACCTTTTTATTGCTCATGATTTAGGGATTGTTAAGCATATCTGTGATAGGATTGCCGTGATGTATTTGGGAAAGATTGTAGAATTATCCGATGGGGAAGAATTTTATAGAAGTCCCTATCATCCTTATTCACAGTCTCTCTTATCGGCGGTGCCCATACCAGATCCTCTCAAGGAACGAAAAAGAAAACGAATTATTTTAAAAGGGGATATTCCAAGTCCTGTTGAGCCACCCAGCGGTTGTTATTTTAGAACGCGTTGTCCAATTGCTAAAGATAATTGCGCTCAAGTTAAACCGGAGCTTAAAGAAGTAAAAAGAAATCATTGGGCAGCTTGTCATTTTGCAAAGCCAAATCCTATTTCTGTGCAGTAGACTTGATAGTTAAAATTTCAGAAATCAAAGGACCAGCGATTCTTGATTTTTATTCTGATTTCTGAGGCGCTTGTGTTGAGATGAAGCCTATCGTTGATAGGTTAGAGAAAGAAGTTAAAAGTATTGAGTTTAAAAGAGCAGTAGTTTCTCAGCGGGTAAGGAAACTTAAAGCAGATGAATTCAAAGAAGAAATTGGGAAAATTGTAAGTTGTCTGAACTGAAACTGATCGAGGTCTTTCAGGTGCGAAGGACTATTTCTCAAAATTGACACCTAACTTTCAGATGTTATAATTTAATTTGCTGTTCTGGAGGATGTCCGAGTGGCGGAACTGGTAGACGCGCTAGGTTGAGGGCCTAGTGAACGTTAGTTCATGGGGGTTCAAGTCCCCCCTCGGACACAAACAAAAGAGAGAAATTGGTCTATAATAAGCTTGGATAAATTTTAATGCGGAAGTGGCTCAGCTGGTAGAGCATCACCTTGCCAAGGTGAGGGTCGCGGGTTCAAATCCCGTCTTCCGCTCCAAAAATAGCTGATAGCTGATAGCAGGTGGCAGATGGGTGGTAGTGGAATTGTTAGTCGAGAGACCGCAACAAGGGGATTTGGGGGAAAGATTTTTTAAACGGCGACGTGGCCGAGAGGCTCAGGCAGAGGTCTGCAAAACCTTGTACGGCGGTTCGAATCCGCCCGTCGCCTCCAAGATTCGGTTTATAGTAGATGGATGATAGTTTAATTATTCTTGAGAGATGAAAACCAGATATCAGATGAAGAGTATCAAATATACTATAATTGGTTGACTAAAATTGCCAAAATGCTGACTAGTTTATATAATTCCTTATGATAAATTTATTAAAAATTTTATTACTATTAACCATAGACTATAAACCATAAACTGTTTTTTTGGGCGCTTAGCTCAGCGGGAGAGTACTTCCCTGACGCGGAAGGAGTCACTGGTTCGAATCCAGTAGCGCCCACCATTCGCCAGAGGCGAACTGTCTGGTGTCAGACACCGGAATTTTATCCTAAAATCTTCTCGGAGAAGAACCTTAACAGAGGCAAAGCAAAATGAGCACATTTTTTGTTTTTATGGTTCTAATCACCATCATTTTGATCGTCTCCAGTGCACTGAATCGAACGAAAATTCCGCTGGAAACCGCCTTCATAATTGCAGGGATAATAGTGGGACCACATGGTTTTGGAATTCTCCCCTTAGGTGAAACCGTAAAAGCCCTGGCCTCGATTGGGCTTATATACATGTTATTTCTGGCCGGATTGGAAATCCAAATAGAGCATATCAAAAAAATCGGTTTAAGGGCGGTGATCTTTGGGATATTTACCTTCACGATTCCGTTCATCGTAGGGTTTTCGATTGGAAGGTATTTTCACTTAGACCTCTTAGGCAGCATCCTTCTTGGCTCAATCTTATCCTCTCATGTCATCATTACCTATCCCTTGTTAAAAGATCGCGGATTGATGAGCGAAGAAGTTGTCTCGATTGCCTTCCTTGGAACGATATTCACAGATACCGCTGCGCTGCTTATATTGGCACTCATGGTAGCAGCAAAAGCTGGAGGGGCGGTAGGCGCTGAATTCATCAAATTGGGGGCATTGTTCACCCTTTTTGTTCTTGTTATTTTGGGAGGAATACCCCTATTGGCTAAAAAATTTTTTGAGCTTGACCATGCCAGGCGTTCGGATTTTCATTTCATTGTCCTGATTTTGCTGATTACAGCGGTTTTGGCCGAGGTGATTGAGATTCACGCTATAGTTGGAGCTTTTTTAGCCGGGATAGCATTAGCCGCGGGTTTAAAGTATCATGCCGATGACCAGCCTCTCACGGAAGTGTACTTCTTCGGACGGGGATTCTTTATACCCATATTTCTAATAGTGGTGGGGATGAACACAAATTTAACTACCCTCGTAAGCGAAACACAATCTCTGGTCATGACACTCTCCATTGTTTTAGGACTAATCTTGGCCAAAATTGCAGCAGGTTTGCTGAGTGGAATGATTTTTAACTACGGAATTAATCGCTCACTTGCTCTGGGTTTTATGACCTTACCTCAACTGGCGGTCACCTTGGCAGCAACCGTGGTGGGAAAAGAATTGGGAATTATTCCAGTGGGCATCTTTAATGCGGTAGTGGTAATGTCGGTAGTCACCTCGTTGAGCTCCCCGATATTAGTAAGGTGGATCTTCGATAAAATGATGAAAGTGGGGTCCAGGCAAAGTTAGGTTTTGAAATACAAGATTTTCTGCCAAAACCGGAATTGGAGAAAGGACAATTGAGAAAAATTACGGGATATGCTATTCTATTTCAGATAGTTATAAAAAAATATAACCAAGTGAAACAAGATGCAATTAAAAGAGTTCAAGAAGAAGATGAAAAAAAGTATTTTTTCGAAGGCAGAAGCGCAGGTAGTAGCCTTCGATACGGCTCCGAATACATTAAAGCTGCAGCTCCACAATTGGGTAAAATCAAATGACCTTGTTGCCATTAAGAGAGGATTATACGCATTTTCCGATAAACGTATTGACAAGGTAGAGGTGGCACTAAATCTTTATTCACCCTCTTACGTGAGCTTGGAGTCCGCTTTAAACATCTATGGTTTAATTCCCGATGTCCCGTTCTCGATGACTTTGGTTACTCCCAAAACCACCAGGAAATTTAACACCCCATATGGTCAATTTGTTTATCGGAAGCTCAAAAAAGAGGCTTTCTTTGGATTTGACCCAAAGACTTTGATTGCCGAGAGGGAAAAGGCATTGGTTGATTATCTGTATTTAAACGGTAGGCGGCTCCTGCCCAGGGCTGATTTTTGGGAAGAAATGAGATTTCAAAACTTGAGTGAAATAGATTTTGATAGAGCTTTAGATTATGCTAAAAAATTTGATTCATCAAAATTACTCAAACTGGTAAGGAGTGTCAAAGAATATGCAAACTTTGGTTAAAATGGTCGAAGAAATCCGAAGCGAAAATCCCTATATTGCTTCCGAAGATCTGGTAAACATCGTTCGAGAATATTTGCAGATAATCATTCTTAAGTCCATATATCAAAGTAAATTTGGACGGGATATCTCTTTTATGGGCGGCACCTGTCTTCGGATTTGTTACGACTTAAAAAGGTATTCAGAGGACCTTGATTTTTCTTTGGATGGAAAGACTGCTGGATATAATTTCCAAAGTTTAAACCAGCTGATACAAAAAGACTTTTCATTGAGGAACATCAAGGTGAATTTAAACATAAGTGAAGATAAAACGGTGCAAAAAGTCTTCATTAAGGTGATTGATTTGTTAGAACCTCTTGGATTATCGAGGATTAAGAATCAGAGATTGCACATAAAGATAGAAGTGGACACAAATCCCGTGAATATAAAGTATGGTGGAAGGGAAACCTTCTTTGTGAACAAGTATAATGAAGTATTTCCAATACTAAAACATGATTTAGAGACTCTCTTTGCGGGTAAAATCGTGGCTATTTTATGCCGTCCATATAGGAAAGGTCGGGATTTCTATGACCTTATCTGGTATTTGAACCGTGGAACGAAAGTGAATTTTGCTTATTTAAACGAAGGGTTAAAAATTGCCGGTTATCCTAAAAATTTTTCTAATGAAAAAGCCCTTTTTGAAGCAATAGAAGGAGTTGTGCTCGAATTAGAGCCCTCTTTTATCCTAAAAGATGTTGGTCGATTCTTGGAAGACCCAAAAGAAGAAGTTTGGCTTAAGCAATACAAGGAAGTTTTTTTTCAATTAAAAGATAAAAGACTCAGGTAAAGCTTTATTCTCCCCCATCCGCTCCATACCCTATACTCCATACCCTATACTCTAAGCGCTATTCTTTTTTGCTTTTCCTGGAAACTGACAGCTGGCAACTGGTAGCTGATTTCACTCCCGCCTGTTTTTCAATTTTTTACATTCCCCTTTCCCCGTTACCCTTTATCCTTGTTTTTTCCATTGTGGCTTTCAACCAATAGAGGGACAAAACCACATTTTGTTAAAGATTTTATCGATAAACAGGGTCTTGACAATAGTCTACTTTAGAGTAGACTGATTATAAGTAGACTATTTGTTATTTATCTTTGGTTCCAATTCCACTATCGAAAACAGTGGAGAAGGAGGTAGTATTGGA
>CAMTWV010000010.1:0-2892 GCA_947085535.1 uncultured Actinomycetes bacterium
CTGAAGGGAAACCCCAAATTCATTACCAGACAAAATAGGCTGAAGGATTGCTTCTTCTAAAATCACTGGTAGCGACTCTACGATTGGCGTTACTGCTCCTTCTGTAATTGAAGGAAGAACTTTCTCTTGTGCTGGCTGAGCAAGTATCACGTTAGCTGGTGTCTTGGGGAAAACCTCAATCACTTCAGGCTGAAGGGAAACCCCAAATTCATTACCAGACAAAATAGGCTGAAGGATTGCTTCTTCTAAAATCACTGGTAGCGACTCTACGATTGGCGTTACTACTCCTTCTGTAATTGAAGATTCTGATTTGTGGTCTCCAAGTGTCAAGACAGGAAGCAACGTAAGAGGATCAAGATAATCTTTACTCGAGCGGGTTGAAGTTTTAAAAACTCCAAAGTGAAGATGAGGTATATCAGAAGAAACCCTGTCACCATCATTTCCAACAATTGCAATGACATCACCTTGCTTAATTAAATCACCTTTTTTAACCGTAGCTTCTTTTAACCCGAAATAAGTTGTGGAAATATCACTTTCATGATCTATTGAAATTCCTACTCCTCCACGACCAAAAGGATTTTTTGCCACCCAATAGACTTTTCCACCAATCGGAGCAACGATTACAGTTCCTTCATCGGCCTTAATATCAATTCCTCTATGTTGACCGCTATCATAATAATTTGAAATATCAAAGCTGAAAGGAGTGATTATTTCTCCTTTTACTGGCCAGATAAAGGAAGTTTCATTTCCCCAGCCAGTTTGAGGAAGAAGAAAAACAGAAAGAGTTATCAATAGAAAAATGATAAAAATTTTTCTGAATTTTCCCACAGCACCCCTCCGCTTTCCATTATCCTATTTGTTAAAAATTCCTTCAAGCCTTTTTAAAAAATAATTTTTAATTATTTACTGCACACGCTACAACCTGCGTTTTCACAAAACTCTCATTTCCTGCTTTATCAGTTGCAGTTACCTTTACCTCATAAACTCCATTGGGAACTAAATTCTTTTCGTTATCTTTTCCATTCCAGAAAAAGGTAAATTCTTGAGTTAAGTTGGAAACTTTAAGCTCAAATACTTTTTCGCTTCTTTTACCTAAATTTTCCTTTACTCTAAAAATCTCAATTAAGAAAAAGGCAGGTTCGTTCGAGGAAATCCAGACCTTAGCTAAAGTTTCTTTCTTTTGATTGATGAGTTTGTTTAAGACAAGGTAGTTTAATTTAGGGGGAATGGTATCAACTGTAAATTTCCATCTTTTTTCAGTTTCATTTCCTGCTTTATCTGAGACTTTAAGATAAACTTCGTATTCTTTATCAGTTAAAGGAGAAGAAAGATTGGTTTTAAGCTTTCCTGTTTCTTCGTCGTAGCTAAAATTTAAGTTTTCACTATTTAACTTAAAAGTAAGGCTATCTTTTTCTATTCCGATGCCCTCTTCGTTATCTAAAACACAAGCCGATATTTCAGGTGTGGAGTTGTTGGTAAATGAAGAGTCTTGGGGAGAAAGGTTTGAAATTGAAGGAGGGGTTAGGTCCATCAGTTTTTCTAAGTCAGTTATTTCATCAATGATTAAATTCTTCCAGAGGCCGGCAAAACGTTTTTCTTCTGGATTTTCAGAGTTTGAGAATTTCTCGGTAACAATTCTGATAAATAATTCTTTAAATTTTTCTTCATCGGTAATAGAGGCGGTAACAATTAGTTCACCTTCTTCATTTGTTTCTTCTTGAGTTTTTAAAATACCTGCCAACTCAGCTTCTTCAGCGGCATCTTCCCAGAAACCATAGATTATCTCATCGGCTGAGAATGCTTGAGTTTTAGACGTATCGTCTTCTGCGTTTATGGATTCTGTTGAGGCGAAAGCAAAATTTGTTGCGAAAGGATGAACTAACCTATTCCAAAAGGAAGCAAAAACATCGGTTGGATGATTAAAGTTGTAAGCTAATGGCTTTGAAAAATAAGGCACAACCAAATTGTTGTAATCTGGAATACTGTTTCTGGGAGGCAACCCGCCTACCCAAAAACGGACAGCCTCGCGTGACAATGCAAGATTTCTTTCCATTCCTGAAGATTCTGCTCCCTCACTAACAGACAAACCTAAACTTGAAGCCTTGCCCTGACCTAAAGTTACAAAATTATATGCTTTTTGTATTGTGCTTAATTTTTTTACCCACTTTCGGCAACGCTCTTCGATAAAAGATTTGGGGAGGGTGGTATTTAAGGCTTCCTGTTTTACTCTTTCATCAGACCAACCTAGATTTTCTTCGTGTTCAGCTATTAATCGGTAATTTGCCAGCGCTTTATAAATCAAAGAGGGGTTAAATTTCATTTTGATAGATTCTGCTTTTCCAATCGGACCTCTTGTGATGAAAACATAAAGGTCGTAAATGCTTTCTCCTAAAAGATGCTTCTTTTCACCCCAGGAGCCCTTAGGACAGATAGCAAAAAGGTTTTTATTATGAGCTACCCAGTCGGCGGCGATGTGGCCTCCCCAGCCTAAAGCGTAAGCTTTATTTAAGGAAGAAATGCTGTCAGGATAGCCAGCCGCTTTAAGCATTAGATAAGCAAAGTTTGGTTTATACCAGTAAGGAGTGTCACCATTTCTTTTAATTTTTGGGTCGGGTGAGTGAAAAAAATCAGCCCAATCATAGTCATCTCCGTCTGGTTGCTTAATGGGATAAGAATCTTTTCCAAGTGGCCAAAAACAAATCATATCGGGACCTGTACTGTTTAAACAGAATATTTCCTGCTCATCTTCATCTTGAAATAGATTCGGATATGCCTCCTTGCTTATGTGGTAATGAGTCACAGGACTCCAAGCGTAAGCAAAAGCAGGCGTAAGAATGAAAATAATTAAAGTCAAACAAAGGAAGATTTTAATTTGTCTCATTTAACCTCCTC
>CAMTWV010000011.1:0-59733 GCA_947085535.1 uncultured Actinomycetes bacterium
TGAAGCTGAAGAAAAGCTTTAACCTTTGCCAGCATTTCTCTTAACTTTAAACATGTTTCACTGGTATACTGATAGATTCTTTTATCTGCTGATAAACCATAAGCCTCTATCCCTAAAGTCCTGGCTATATAAAGAGCACGGTAAAGATGAAATTTCTGAGTGACAATAATTGCTTTCTCAACAAGGAAAACATCACGTGCTCGATAAAGACTATCGAGGGTATCAAAACCAGCGTGGTCCATAAAGATGTCTTCTGGGTGGACACCTTTTTGGAGAGCATATTTTCTCATGCTGTTTACTTCATCGTAGTTTTTCCGCCCGTGGTCGCCAGTTAAAAGAAGTTTTTTAACCTTTCCTGCTTTATAAAGCTCGGCACCTGTTTGAACTCTATCTTCGAGCATAGGAGATAGAGTACCGCCTTCATAAACACGTGCCCCCAGCACTATAGCAATCTGAGCATCAGAAACGTCTTCTAATCTTTCAAAAATAAAATTACGGGCTTGATAATCGATGATGACATTTGAAGCAAAAATAAAAAGTAATGCGGAGAAAAAAAGAAGGACTAAGACTTTGGAGATTCTTTTAACAAACTTCTTCATATATTAAGGATAACAAACTTTCGCTTTTAATAATGCTTTATTTTAAAATTTTTAAATTCGCCCGTATAGTTTTCCCACACAACCTCAACTTCATAAACCTGAGCAGCTGGAGGTCCCTCGTGCGCCCAATCAATAACTCTTTCTACATTTATTTTATCGCCCTCCAGGAGGGTTTCAACTGACCCGTCGGAACAATTTTTTACCCAACCCGTTACACCAAATTTTTCAGCGACTTCCTGCATATAAGCCCGAAAATATACGCCCTGAACTTGTCCTTTAATTTTAAGATGTGCTCGCACTTTTTCCATTTTAATCTTTTAAAACTTAAGATTCGTTAAAAACTTTATATTCGTTTAGAAATGGTTCAATGTATTGTCTCTGGACAGGGTCAATTGCTTTCTGAAGCAAAACTAAAACGATGTAACGAGGTTCAAAGGGTGTGGTTTTAGGATACATTTTAACCTCAAAAGGAAGGCGATTTCCTTTTTTATAATTACAGGTAGAACAAGCCGTGGTAACATTATCCCAGGTATCGGTGCCGTCTTTAGATAAGGGTTTAACGTGTTCCCGTGTTAAATACTCGTCCTTTTTGAAAGCACCCTTATGACGGCCACAATATTGACAGGTGTAATGGTCGCGGGCAAAAAGTAAGGTATTGCTGACTATGCCGCGCAGTCTTTTAGGTATTTCCACATATTTAACCAATCGAATTACCAGAGGATACGGGATTTCAAAATTCTCGGAGCGAATTCGTTTTTCTACATGTGTTTCTATAACTTCAGCTTTGTTTTTTAAGACTAAGACCACAGCTCGGCGCACTGAAATAAAAGTTAAAGGCTCTGCGCTTGCGTTTAAAATTAACGTTACTCCCATAAAAGCTGTCCTTTTTAGCCACAACATTAATTAATACTCCTATAATACGCAAACGAACTATTGTCAAGTTTTAATTTTATAAAGGAAAAGTCTTGCAATCATCGAATAAATAGTGCGAAAATATAATTGCAATTCTTGAAGACATTAATAAAATTTTAGAAAATGCCGATTACATTTAAGTAAGCAATTGGAGGAGTCAATGGGAAAACCGATAAAAGATGCTGAAGGATACGAGGTTCTTGAGTTATTTGGAATAAAATTAAGAGTTAAGAACGAAAGGCTTGCCTATCTTCTTACTATGGATGCCAAAGAAGCTTTAACGGAAGATGTTAATGTTCTGGGAAAAAAAATAAGCCAAGCCCTGAAATCAGAAATGGCACCAATTACCGATATTCCACCTGTTTCTGAAATCACCTCTTATGACGAGTATCGCGAAGTTATCAATACTATTGGAGAAAAGTTGGAATTTGATGTGGGCTTAGGCGGACTCTGGAAATCCCCTACCGGCATTTTAATAGTTATGAAAGCTGTTCATAAAGATGTTGGATTTGACCAAGCAAAAAAATATGTTTCTGAATTAGCTATTCAGCAAGATAAAATCACCAATGAAAACGCCGGTCTTTTCGTGGTAGCAAGCAGTTTAAGTTGTGACATTTTTAAGGCTGCTATCAGGAGCTTAAATCTTTATAACAAAATGAGGGTTGTCTCGTATGAGAATCTGTATCAAATTCTTCAAATCAAAGAAAGCGGTTATTTAAAACACCGTGAAGTTGTAACTTTAATGGTTCCCCTGGACAATGTGGATGTTGGAGAATTGTTGAACGTGATAAAATCAGCGGCTACGCTTACGGTTGTTAAAAAACCAACTACAGCTCCGCACTAATACTTTGTTTTTAAAAGCTCAACAATTGCCTTTCCAAAATCTTTTGCTGCTTCAGGTCCATTTGCGGTAACAATATTTCCATCAACCTCAACACTATTGCCCGTATAATAGGCGCCCTTAGCCCCAATTTTTCCAACCTCAGATGACCAAACGGTTGCTTTTTTCCCCGAGAGTACCCCCGCATTGGCTAATGTCACAGGAGCAATACAAATAGCAGAGACTACCTTACCCTCCGATACAGCTTTTTTAATGATTTGATGCGAAACAGTATCCTGCCAGTATTCGGAAGCACCCGGACCGCCTACAAAAACAATAGCATCAAAATCATAAGCATTAACATCGCTTAATATAACGTCAGGATTAACATTTAACCCAAATTTTCCGACTGCTTGCGATAAAGAGGAGGAAGCAACTATTATTTTAATTCCGTTCTCTTCGAAAATTTTTCGGGGCTCTGCGTACTCCTCATCCCTGAAACTCTGGTTGGCAATAACCATTAAAACTTTTTTCTCAGTTAAACCCATAAAACATCACCTCTAAGTTTTAGGTCACTTTATTTTTATATTACTCCTATGTCTTTGATGCTTCAAGGGACACAAATTCGAGTTATTTTTTTAAAATTTCCCTATAGTTTACTCTTAAAAATTCCGATATAATTAAATAGAGACCCAAGAGTTTTAAGCTTACTCCACCGAGAAGATCTCGGAAATGAGAAAAATAAGCTAACCCTTGAGTCTCATTTTTTATTAGTCATTACCACGTTTTCCCAGTGAAGATTACTTGGAATAATCTCGCTAGTCACTCCCCGTAAAGTCTTCGAACCTATCTTGGTGCTTACAGAATCAACGTTCAAGAATTGGATTTGCTTCTTAATAGAGCTTGATTTATATTCGAGAAATTTCACTTTAGGAGACTAGTGAACTTCATCTAACACTTTCATAACGTTTCGGGCAACAGAGCGTTTTGGAAGACTTTACTGAAGGATTTCTGCTCGTTCGGAAAAGAACGCAATCAAGGTGGCAGTGGCCAGAAAAATGCTTGTCTGCATATATCATATTCTAAAGGAAGATAGACCTTTTCTAGATATCAGAGAAGATGAAAGAGGTGCCATAAAGGTCGGAGTTGGCAGTCGGCGATGACTGAAACTGGTCTGTACGAGACCGTTAGGGAAAGTGCGGCTTATAAATTATCTACTTGACAGAGGTATCTTTTTCATAGATGACCCTGTTTAACTAGTTCCCGTTTCCGGCGCACTCCAAATAGAGCTTTTCGTATTGCTCAACCATTCTCTTTGTACTAAACATTTTCTCAACTTTTTCTCTACAATCCTTACGCTTTATTTTCTGAATATCATTAACTTTTTGAGCCATTTCTTGAATGGTGGAAACAACATAGCCAGTTTTGCCGTTTTCTATGATCTCACTTACAGAGCCCATATTGAACCCAATAACCGGGGTTCCGCAAGCCATTGCTTCAACGAGCACCAAACCGAATGGTTCATGCCAGGAAATAGGAAACAATAGGCACCTAGCATGTCCGTAATAATGATTTTTTTCTTCTGCGGTTACCTCGCCCAAATATATTATCTGTTTGCCGTCTATCAAGGGTTTTACCTCTTCTTCATAGAACGCAGTATCCGTACTGTCTACCTTGCCAAATATTAATAGTTTCCTTCCTACTATCTTGGCCACTTCTATTGCCTCGATAACCCCTTTTACCTTTGTAATTCTTCCAGCAAATAGTAGATAGTCCCCTGCCTCATCATTATATATAAAGAGTTCTATGGGGATTCCGTTGTATATGACGGTTGAATTATCCAAGAAAGATAGCGGGGCCTGATGATCTTTGCTAATAAAGACATATTTTGCATCTATCATATCCTGATGTGAGCGATAGTATTCAATATTAGCATCTATGTAGGTAGTGTTGTGGAACGTATGCACTCTGGGAACTACTATCTTTGAAAACAAATTAGTTTCCTTGCCATTTTCTAAGGTTCTACCGATCAGTGGTTCGTAATGGAAATGAATCAGATCAAAATCATGTTGTCTGTCGATGACCGCGCGCAATTCCGACAACTCATACTCTCGGTTCATCGTTAGGTCTTTTGTAGTCGGCCAGGGCGAACATGGGACTAGTTTAATGTTCTTCCCGGCTATCTTAGAACCGCCGGCTCCAAACACTGTAACTTTATGGCCCATATCCGACAATCCTTGAGAAAGATCATTGACAATACTTTCTATACCCCCATATCTTTCTGGCGGTATCTCTACCATCAACGGAGCGACCTCTGCTATCTTTAATCTTTTCGAACTCATATACCTCCCTTCACTAACTCTTCAAATAGATTTACGTAGTTATTAACCATAACGGAAACATCAAACCTTACTTCTGCTTCTTTCCTACAGGACTTTCTAGATAATCCTCCGACCTCCAGTATCTTGGATTTGAAATCATCATAGTGGTCTACAATGTATCCAGTTTCTCCATCAACAATTATTTCAGGAACAGCACCGTTGCCATAGGCTACGACGGGGGTTCCGTGGGTTAAAGCCTCTATGACAACCAAGCCAAAAGCTTCTTTCCACTGACTGGGGAACAGCAGCGCCTTGGCGCCCCTTAATAGTCTGTTTTTCTCTTTTGTTGTGACTTCACCGAGTACTTTAATTTGTTTGCCGTCGATATAGGGGTTTACCTCTTTCTCATAGAAAGCTTTCTCTGTTTCCCTGAATTCTCCCGCTAAGAGCAGTTTTATTCCGAGCTCTTTGGCCGCCCTAACAGCTATATCTACTCCTTTGTTCTTTATGAACGAGCCTAGGAAAAGATAATAATCGCTGTCTCCTGATAATCTGGGTTCATATTCTGAATTCTGCAAACCATGGTATATGGTTGCAACATAGTTCAGATATGGCGCCAGCTCCCTTTGGGCATTACTGATTGAAACATAATTGTGATTCTTAAATCTCTCTGCCAGATAAGGAAAATCAGGTTCTAGACTACTGTGTAGGGTTGTTACTATGGGAATGTCTATTAGCGGAGAAAAAGCAAGCAACTGAAAACCAAGATGATTATGTATCAGATCAAATTCTCTATTTCTTATCTTTTCGGCTAAGGCATAGTACATCAGGAATTCGTATGGAGATATAGCATTCCAGGAAAAACCACCAGTTAGTTCATACAGCGGTTCTTGAATAACCTCTATCAATTTGCCCTTTGTCTTTGATCCGCCGCAAGCAAAGAGCGTGACATCGTGACCTTTTTTGATTAGACCCTCGGTTATATTACTGACCGCGAGTTCCACGCCTCCGTATTTTTGTGGCGGCACTGTTTTCCACAACGGCGCAATTTGAGCAATCCTCATATCACAAACCTTCTTTCGGGAAATGAGCAATTAGTGATTTTGAGTAAAGTTTAGTTGGCTGAATTTTTAAATGAACATAATAAACAGAAAATAGAACGATGAACAGCCAGAAATATACCAGGGATGATACGAAATGACCCTCAACAAGGTGCTGGAAAGATATGAACAGGGCCAAAAGCCCGAGGGCGAATTCACATATAGTAGTCTTAAGAAGATTTGGCATATCGGGCAAAATGAATTTGTTTGTCCTTTGGAAAGAAATAGATTCATTGCAAATCCCTTCCAACCATCCTACTGCATAGAGCCAGCTCATTCCGATATGAACAAAATAGGCAGTAAGACTATCAATAAGGTTGTTTTGCCTTTTAAAAACAAACAAAAATGACAGTAGCTTCAGGAATGAATATGTTATAAGAGTCGCTGCTGCTGTCAGATATATAAGGTCATAAACCAAATGGTTTGAGATAACAACGGCATATTTTTCATAAAAAAAGATTGCCACAAGAGTTAGTATCGGTAATAGGAGAAAATTAATCCAAGCTGTAAGCTGTGTGATAAAACCTATCTTCTGAAGAATAGTCATTTTCTTTGCATTGATGATCATATCTTTTAGATTGCTTCTTAGAATCTGAGCATTACCAGAACACCAACGCGACTTTTGTTTCTTAAAGGCCTCAAGATCATAAGGTATCAATCCTCGCGCTAAAATCTTGTTAACGAATATTCCTTTATAGCCAAACCTATTAATTCTAAGTCCGAGCTCAGCGTCTTCGGTAATACATTTTTCGTTGTAAACCCCAACTTCTTTCATCGGTTCAATTTTGTAGAAGGTTACCGTGCCTGTAGAACTTACACAGTTGAAAATATTAGCCATATTCATATAGGATAAAAAGAAGAATTGGTATTCAAGAGAAATAGGTCGGTTCTTTTCAAAAACGTTGAAATATGCCTGAGGAAATTGGACAAAAGCAATCTTTTCGTCACTGAAGTACCCCAATGCTTCATGAACGAACTCCGGTTTTACCTCATAATCAGCATCAACTATAGCTTCATATTCTGCCACGGGGTTGACCATTTTTTTAATATAATTCAAGGCTCCGGCTTTGAATCCATTTAGTTTGTCCACATGGTAAAACCTGAACTTTTCGCCAAGAAGCTCGCAGTATTTTTCAACCGGCTGCCAAACTATCTTATCTTTTGTATTAGTGTCAATTACAATAACCTCATAGTTTTGATAGTTCAAATTTGAAAGCGATCTTAAGGTGTTCTTAAGGATCTCAGGGGGCTCGTTGTAGCACGGAACATGAATAGAGACAAAAGGTTCCCCAAAAGAAAATACCTTTCTATTCTTAGCTTTGGGCAAAACAGCGGCTACGAAATGCAGTAACTGCGAGGCTATATTAAGCAGAAAGTTTACTATTAGGATTGCAAAGAAAAGCCAGGGAAGATAGACAAATGAAATAATTAATAGGATGCCAAAAAGAATGATTTTGATTTTTGCCATGAAGCTTAAACCCATTGAAATCTACCCATGTATTCGTATTCTGTGCCTTTCCTGAGGTTCTGTTGATGGGAGGCTATCCCCATATAGTTCGTCTGTAATCTTGACCAAAACATAGGCCGGTCAATATTTCCAAGCTTTATCTGCTAAGTATAGCATAAGGCATTAGAAAGCCAAAAAGGCCGAGACCGGGCGAACTTGATGGCGACCGTCTTCACCTTGTGATTAGGGGATGAGGATTGTATGTAGCGCATACGGGATTCGAACCCGTGGCCTCCGCCTTGAGAGGGCGGTGTCCTAACCGCTAGACGAATGCGCCATCTTAAAATTTAGTCAAAAGCCCGCCTGCCACCTGCCCACCAAGTCCGGATAAAGCATGGGTAGCGAAAATCTGTCTCCAACAGCGCAGGTGAGCAAACAATTCTCAAAAATTCCTTGGCTCAGGCAGGCGGGGCGCCTGAAGGCAACAGCCAATGGCGGGCAGGTCAGGAGTCAATTAACAATTAACTTAACCCTTAACCCTTTACCTTTTACCCTTTATATTTCACTACCGACTCCTCTACTCAACAGATTACTAATTGGCTGGGGAGGAAGGATTCGAACCCTCGCATCAGGATCCAGAGTCCTGTGTCCTACCACTAGACAACTCCCCAATAAATACATTGTAGAGCAGACTTACACTTGCGTATCCAGAGTCCTATGTCACTAAAATAATAACATAAATGGTTTGCTAAAATAGTAGTCGGCTCGGCTTTACGGCCTTAGTAGCTAATAGCAGATGGCAGATGGTTTTAACTACCGGCTATTGAGTGAGCGAAAGCGAACGAGCTATAAGCCATCAAGCGAACGTTAGTGAGTGAGCTATCTGCTATTTGCTAACTGTTACAACTTAACCCTTTGACCTTAACTCTTTACCAAACCATATCGGTCAATAACTTTATGGACATTGCTATCAAAACAATTGCTTAACAGTTTCAATTGTCTTATCTAACTTAGCCAGAGTTTTCTCTTTGCCCAACAACTCAATAGACTCAAAAAGCGGAAGGCTTACTTTTCGACCAGTGATGGCAACTCGAATTGGCTGTAAACCCTTAGCGGGCTTTAAATTCATATCTTCGCAAAGCATACGCAAAATTTTTTCAATCTCAGCCTTTTTAAATTCTTGAAGCTCTTTTAATTTGTCTCTTGCCAGTCCTAAAACACGTAACGCCTCAGGTGTAGAAAAAACCTCCCTCAACTCCTTCTCTTCAGTTTCAACATCCTTAAAAAAGAAATCTGTCCAGTCAACTATCTCGCTCAATATTTTCATTCTCTCCTGAGCAAGAATTACCACCTGCTTTAACCATTCCCGATTAATCCCTTTAGCTAAACCTGTACTTTCAAGAAAAGGCAAAACTTTATCCACTAGTTCCTCAACAAACATCTGACGAATATAGTGACCATTCATCCACTCAAGTTTTGCAGGGTCCCAGACAGCTGGATTTTTTGATACCCGCTCAATTGAAAACTTTTCAATTAGTTCATCAACTGAAAACAAAGTCGTTTTTTCATCGTAAGACCAGCCCAAAAGAACAAGATAATTAATCATAGCTTCAGGCAAATAACCGTTTTTTCTAAATTCCTCAATGGAAGTAGCTCCGTGTCTTTTGCTAAGAGGTTTTTTGTCAGAACCTAAAATCATGGGCAAATGGGCAAAAGCAGGCACCTCATATTCTAAAGCCTGATAAATCAAGATTTGCTTTGGTGTGTTAGGTAAATGGTCTTCACCCCTGATGACATGAGTAATTTTCATTAAGTGGTCATCCATAACAGCTGCAAAATTATAAGTAGGAAAACCATCGGCTCTTAAGATTATAAAATCATCCAGAGCCTCATTTTTAAATTCTACTCGACCTCTAATTAAATCATCGACGGCAGTTTCACCTTCCTTGGGACAGTTAAAACGAATAGCTGCTTTTCTTCCCTCTTTTTCAAAAGCTATTTTTTCTTCGGGTGAAAGATTTCGACATCGACCGTCGTATTTGGGTGTTCTTTTCTCTTTAAGTGCTAATTCTCGACGTTCTTTTAATTCCTCAGGGTTGCAGTAACAAAGATAAGCTTTTTCATTTTCAAGCAGCCGCTTTGCTTCTTGTGCGTATAAATCAAGACGCTCAGTCTGACGATAAGGACCGTATTTACCATCAACTTCAGGTCCCTCATCCCAGCTTAAACCCAACCATCTTAAGGATTTTATTATCTCGCCTATAGCTTCATTTGTAGAGCGGCTTTTGTCAGTGTCCTCGATTCTTAAGATAAAATCACCCTTAACATGACGGGCAAATAACCAGTTGTATAAAGCGGTTCTTGCGCCCCCAACATGCAAATAGCCCGTTGGGCTAGGCGCAAAACGAACTCTTACACTATTTTCCATTCTTCCCCCAAAATAAAAATGTCCTCAAAGGACATTGCTTTAAACTTAAAATCAAACACGACCTCAAAACAAAGCTCCGCTAAATATTAAAGCTCCATTTCACGTCCGTAATCATCCGCCACTCTACTTATATCATCTTCTGCCGAATAACCAAAAGCAACCTCAAGAACTCTTCCTTGTTTACCTGTAGAAATAATTCGATGAAGCTGTCCGGGAGGAATAAAATATTCGTCTCCGATATTTGTTTCATAAATCTCGTCGCCAATCTGAACTTTCAAGTCTTCATCGAGAATAACCCATGTGTCATTCCTGAGATTATGCCAATGAAGGCTCGTCTCTTGATTTGGTTCAACAGTAATAAGTCTAACTGAACACTGTTTATTTAGGGCATATAACTTAAAATGTCCCCAGGGTTTATCTATTCTCATATACCCTCATCTTCCACTTATAATTTATATACTTTCGTAGCCTCCTTGTAAAGGTTAGGTGTTTTACGAGAGCGATTTGATAAGATTTGCCATTTCTATGGCTGAAACAGCCGCTTGCCAGCCTTTGTTCCCCGATTTAGTGCCAGCACGTTCAATTGCTTGTTCAATAGTATCAGCGGTAATAACACCAAAAGCCACAGGAATGCCTGCGTCTAAACTAACTTTGGCAATGCCTTTTGCTGTTTCGCTGCAAACATAATCGAAATGGGGTGTGCCTCCACGAATAATTACTCCCAAGCAAATTATGGCATCATATTTTTTTGTCTCTGCCATCTTTTGAGCCACGAGCGGCATTTCAAATGAACCCGGTGTCCAGGCAACTTCTATGTCAATCTCAGACGCGTCATGCCTCTTTAAGGCATCTAAAGCCCCTTCAAGTAAGTTTGTGCTAAAAAGTTCATTAAAACGGCTGATTACAATACCAAACTTTAAACCTTTAGCAACTAATTTTCCCTCAAATGTTCTCATTTTGCTCCTCCTTGTTCTCAAATTCTCCAATTAAATGACAAAGCTTTTCTTTTTTGGTTCGCAAGTAATTAATATTAACTTCATTTAGAACAACTTCTAAAGGCACCCGCTCAGAAACTTTTAAGCCATAACCTTCAATTCCAACTATTTTAGTCGGATTATTTGTAATTAGTCGAATAGAAGTCAGTCCTAAATCCGCCAGTATTTGAGCTCCAACTCCATAATCCCTTAAGTCAGGCGGAAATCCGAGTTCTTTATTTGCTTCGACAGTATCCCTCCCTTCCTCCTGAAGTTCATAAGCTTTTAACTTGTTAATTAACCCGATTCCCCGTCCTTCATGCCCCAAAATGTACAGAAATACACCAGATCCTTCTTTTTCAATCATCTTTAAAGCTGTGGCTAATTGTTCACCGCAATCGCAACGCAATGAATGAAACACATCTCCTGTTAAACATTCGGAATGCACCCGAACTAAAACATCTTTTTTGCCTGCCACTTCACCTTTGACAAGAGCAATATGAGAATTTTTGTCTAGCGTATTTTCGTAACCAATGGCATGAAAAATTCCAAACTCAGTCGGTAAATTAATTTCTGCTACTCTTCGAATAAACTTTTCAGTTCGACGACGATAACGTATAAGGTCAGCAATGGTTATCATTTTCAAACCAAATTTTTGAGCAACTTTTTCCAACTGAGGAACACGTGCCATAGTCCCATCTTCATTCATAATTTCACAGATGACCCCCACAGGAGCAAGCCCGGCTAAACGAGCTAAATCGACACTTGCTTCTGTATGCCCTGCCCGTTCCAATACTCCGCCCTTCCTTGCCTGAAGCGGAAAAACATGTCCTGGCATGCTTATATCCTCAGCTTTTATTTGAGGGTCAACGACCGCAAGTATGGTTGCCGCCCTATCGTGAGCTGAGATACCTGTGGTTATCTTGTGTTTAGCGCCTATTGAAACAGTAAAAGCTGTCTCGTGGGTAGATGTGTTTCTGGAAACCATGGAAGGTATCCCTAATTCATCAAGCCGTTCAGGTGCACAAGGCATGCAAATTAAACCTCGTCCGTATTTAGACATAAAATTAATGGCCTCAGGGGTTACTTTTTCGCCTGCCATGACAAAATCCCCTTCATTTTCCCTATCTTTATCATCCACAACAATTACCATTTTGCCATTTCTTATATCTTCAATAGCTTCTTCAATTGAACTAAAAAACACTTTACTCACCTCGCTCAAAAAATCCATGCTCTTTAAGTTTTAATATCAAATTTGAGCTTATTTCGTCTTTAAGTAGTTTTTCTACATATTTTCCAATTAAGTCAACTTCAATATTTACTCTACTCCCTACTTGTTTGACTCCAAGAGTTGTTAAGAGAGCTGTATGGGGAATTATAAAAACTGTAAAAGAAGAGTTAGTTATTTCGGCAACCGTTAAGCTTACCCCATCAATAGCTATAGAACCTTTTTGGACGATGTAGAGCATTAAAGGATTAGGAGCTTCGATTCTAAAAACTAAAGCATTTCCTCTTTTTTGTTTTAAAGAAATACGCCCGACACCATCAATATGTCCCATTACAAAATGACCTGAAAACCTGCCATTAAACTTTAAAGCTCGTTCCAAATTCACAATATCGTTCTTCTTTAAATCACCTAAATTTGTTTTATTAAGCGTTTCAGGCATTACATCAGCTTGAAATAAGCTACCTTTTACTGCAACTACCGTAAGACAAGCTCCATTCACAGCTACAGATTCGCCAATAAAGAGCTCGGGCACAATTAAAGGAGCTCGAACAGTAATAATTGCTCCTTCTGCTCTTTTAACTAATCCCTCAACCTGGCCTAATTCTTCAATAATTCCGGTAAACATATTTACCTCATATCCATTATTTTTCCAGCCACCAATAAACTAAAAAATAAAAATGTAAAACTATATAGAAAAATCTAAAATGAGAAGTTCTTAAAACTTAAAGTCTTTAAAACATTTTTTATTTTTACATTATCGTTTTTCATTTTCCATTCTTCATTTTTCAATAGGTTTTTGACTCTTGACTCCTGACTGCCCTTCTGACTCCCCGATGAACATCGGGGCGTAGCAGTTGACCTGCCCTTTCCACTTTTAACTACCTTTCGTTCTATTTTCACTTTCATCTACAAATGGATAAGCTTCAATCATTAAATCTGAACCGACTTGTTCCACAGAAACAAAATCCAGCTCAAAGTTCTCTTTTAATTCAGCAAAATCCAACGATTTATCCGAAAATATTTTTGGTCCAAGAAAGAAAATAAACTTATCTACCAAACTAGCTTCAATCATTGAGGTATTTAAACGAGCGCCGCCTTCCAGAAGAACACTGGTTATTTCCTCTTTACCTAAAAGCACCAATAATGTTTCTAAATCAACGCCTTTTCTTGAAGATGGAACAATTATTGTTTTAACCCCTTTAGATTTTAAGTTTCTAATTTGCTCATCAGAAGCTCGCGAAGTTGTAGCTATGTAAGTAGGAATTGCGCTGGCTGTCTTTACCACATTGCTACTTAGCAAAATTTGAGCATCTGTGGTAACAATAATTCTTTTAGGATTTTTAGTTGAAACTATTTCACGTACGTTAAGTTCTGGATTATCAGATAAAACAGTTCCAGTTCCCACCATAACTGCGTCAAACTGGCTTCTCAATTTATGAACCATCCTATGCGCTTCTTTACCTGTAATAGTGCTTTCTTCCCCGTGTTTACGGGCTATTTTGCCATTTAAAGTCATAGCCACTTTCAACAAAACAAATGGCTTACCAGTGGTAATATACTTAATATAAATTTCATTTTGACGCTTTATTTCGCTTTCCATGATGTCTGATATAACCTCAATTTTTGCTTCTTGTAATTTTTTTATCCCGTTTTTGCAAACTTTTGGATTGGGATCAATAAGTCCTATCACCACTCTCTCAATACCTGCTTTAATTATCGATTCCGTGCAAGGAGGTGTTTTCCCATGAAAACAACAAGGTTCAAGAGTTACATAAAGGGTCGAACCCTTTACATCATCTTTTGCATTATTTAAAGCATTAATCTCAGCATGCGCTTCTCCGGCTTTCGCATGATAACCTTCGCCGATAATTTCTCCATCTTTAACAATTACCGCACCAACTAAAGGATTTGGACTGGTAGCACCTCTTCCTTTCTCAGCTAATTCAATTGCCCGTTTCATATAACTTTCATGATCCATTCTTCACCTCAAAAAAACAAAAAAGCCAAAGGAGAAGACCTTGGCTTATAATAAAAAACCAACCCTCTCCCATCCAGACTGTAACTGTCGGTTCTGGAATTTCCCCAGATCAACCCCGAATTCTACGGAGTTCGCGGACTTTCCCTCGATTAACTCAGGATTCACCGCCGGTCAGGAATTTCACCCTGCCCTGAAGGTTTAAACAAAAACCTATTAAATTTATACACAAATATTAACAAATATTACACATTTTGACAATAAAATGTTTCTTTATCGGGTAGCTGCTTCTTTTAAATCCTGAATTGCTTTGACAATATTAGGTTGGCAAAAAATCGATGAGCCTGCCACTAAAATATCAGCACCTGCTTTAACAATATTTCCCGCATTGGTGGGACTTATGCCTCCATCAACTTGAATCTCAACATTTAACCCCCGCTCGTCAATCATGTTTCGGAGAAGTTTAATTTTTTCCAGAGACTGAGGTATAAATTCCTGACCTCCAAAGCCAGGATTAACTGACATCACTAAAACAAAATTAATCTCATTTAAAATATTAACTAAATTTGTCAAGGCAGTGGCTGGATTTAAAGCCACCCCTACCCTAACATGATTATACGACTTAATGCGCTGGATAACTCGGTGAAGATGGGTGCAAGCCTCTAATTGAACTGAGAGTAAATCTGCACCAGCAGTGATAAATTCCTCAAGATAAAATTCGGGATTTTCAATCATTAGGTGAACATCTAAGGGAAGTTCTGTGCATTTATTCATTGCTGAAATAACCATTGGACCTATGGTGATATTGGGTACAAAATGGCCGTCCATAACGTCAATATGAATATAATCAACGCCACCTTTTTCAACCTCTTTTATCTGAGAACAAAGGTGACCAAAATCTGCAGAAAGTATAGAAGGAACAATTTTTATTTTTTTCTCGTTATTCATGTATATCACTCCATTAAAAACTTTTTCCTATCTTAACATCCTAATAATTTAGACTCAACCGATTATTTTAGACACTTAAACCTTGCCATAAACATGCCATCAGTATCATGTTTATGTGGCAAGAGTTGAATCCATTTTTCTTTTGACTTGAGTTCGGAAGGAATATTTGGACAAGAATCTAACTTAAATTCAGGAAACTCTTTTAAAAACTTTTCAACTACATCTTTGCTTTCTTGCTGGCTGATTGTGCAAACCGAGTAAACCAGCACACCTCCAAACTTAACAAGAGGAGCTATGCCTCTGAGTAAACTTAACTGGAGTTCTGCTAAACCTTTTAACTGACCGTAGCTTTTTTTCCACCGCAAATCAGGACGCCTCAACATCACCCCAAGTCCTGAGCAGGGCGCATCAAGAAGAACCCTATCAAAAGGACCTTGAACAAAATTTGCTAAATTTTTGACATCAGATTCAACGAAAGTTATATTTTTTACGCCTAACCTTTTGCAAGTTTCTTTGACCAATTTTAAACGCTGGGGATTACAATCAGCCGCCACTATTTTTCCTTCATTTTTCATTAACTGTGCCATATGAGTAGTTTTTCCTCCCGGCGCCGCGCATGCGTCTAACACAGTCTCACCTGGTTTAGGATCAAGCACATAGCCAACTAAAATTGAACTTACATCTTGAGCGGTAAAATACCCTCCATTAAATTCAGGAGTATTAAAAACATATCTATTCCCGCTTAAAATCAAAGCATCGGGCACCAGATTGCTGAAACTAATTTCGGTATCGTATTTTTTAAGCGACTCTGCCAATTCTTCCCGAGAAATTTTTAAGGTATTTACTCTGATTGTCATTTTAGGTCGTTGATTGTTGGCTTCGCAAAGCTTAATAGTTTCTTCCATCCCTATTTCATCAATCCACATTCTCACCAACCACCGCGGATGGCTGTGTTTGAGTGAAATATAACCTATCGGGTCATCGCCAAAATTTGGCCAGATTATCTTATTTTTTTCTTGGGCAATATTTCTTAAAACCGCGTTGACAAATTTTGCCGCGGACTCACTAAAACACTTTTTTGCCATCTTGACACCTTCATTGCAAGCAGCATGAGGTGGTATTTTATCGGTAAAAACAAGCTGGTAGCAGCCCAATCTAACCATATCAAGAATCTTGGAGTTAATCTGGTTTAGCTTTCGAGAAGAGTTTTGTTTAATTATCCAATCGAGGGTTCCTTTATTTCTTATGGTTCCGTAAACTAATTCGGTTATAAAAGCACGGTCTCGTCTATCAAACTTGCTGAGCGACAAAATCTTAGGCAAAAGAATATTTGCATAACCTCCATGTGAATGAATTCTATGGATAATTTCAAAAGCCAATTCTCGGCTGGTTTTTTCTGGTTCTGTATTTTTCATCTTAGTTTCTTCTTTTTTGTCCATATCTAATTAGCCAAAAAGTTCATTCACTTGAATCTTGTGCCCCCGACAGAACTCTGTTCCACTCATTTTTGGCCTTCCTTCGGGTTGAATCTCTGTTAACAATAGATTTCCTTCCCCGCAAGCAATAACTAATCCCATTTTATCATCGCTTAGTAAAACAGAGCCTGCCTTAAATGATGGAGTATCTTTAGGAAAATCTGCGTTTTGAGCCCTCCAAACTTTTATTCTTTTATTCTTGTAAAATGTGTAAGCTCCAGGATGAGGATTTAATGCTCTGATTAAATTCTTAATCTCTTCAGCTGACCTCGACCAATCAATTAAGGTTTCGGATTTTTCAATCTTGAAAGTATAAGTTGCTTTTGATTCATCCTGTTTTTTTGGTGTAAGACTTCCTTCTTGAAAACCTTTGAGTGTGTCTAAAAGAAGCTCTGCACCAAGATTAGAAAGTCTTGCCTCGAGCTCACCCGCAGTCTCTTCATCAAAAATAGAAACTTCTCGCTGAAGAAGAATGCTTCCAGTATCCATTCCTTCATCCATAAGCATAGTGGTAACCCCTGTTATTTTTTGACCCTCCATTAAGGCTTTTTGGATGGGAGCAGCACCTCTGTATTCGGGAAGAAGCGATGGATGAACATTTATGCATCCGAATTGGGGTAAACCAAGAAGCCATTTTGGAATAATTTTGCCGTAAGCAACAACCGTCACTGTATCAGGTAAAATCTCGGTTAAGCGTTTCTTAATTTCTGGAGCCAACAAACTATCTGGTTGCGCAACTGGAAGATTTAATCTCATTGCCTCTTTTTTTACGGGTGGAGCCAGAAAAGTCAAACCACGTCCCCCTGGTTTATCAGGTTGAGTAACAACTAAGGGTATCTTGTATCCAGAATCAGACAACGCTCTTAGCGCAGGAACAGCAAAATTAGGAGTCCCAAAAAAAACGATGCGCATACATGACCTTTCATTAATTATCGGCTAATAAATCAATGAGAAAAAATTATAATGCTGGCACGCTGCTTAATTCTTTTAAAACCCGCCTTTTTTCGTCCTTAGTAGTCCTATCAATTATTAGAACACCATTGACATGATCAACTTCATGCTGAATAATTCGGGCAATTAAACCTTCGGCGACTACTTCAAATTGTTTACCTTTTATATTTAAAGCACGCACCTTTATTTTTTTAGCCCGCTCAACAGGCACTATGACACCTGGAACAGAAAGGCAGCCCTCCTCATCTACTACTTTTATTTTGCTTTCCCAGAAAATTTCTGGATTAATTAGGCAAATTGGACTTTCTTCTATATCAAAAATAATAATCTGTTTTAAAATACCTATTTGTGGTGCCGCAAGCCCAACACCGTTAGCCGTTTTCATTGCATCAATCATAAGTTTGACGGTTTTCTTTACTTCGCGGTCAACTTTTTCAACGGGCATAGATTTTTCTTTTAAAACAGGGTCTCCAAATTTCCTAATTGTCATCTTTATAACCTCACACAATTTTTGTTCGTTTTTATTAGAGCATCCAGATAGGATCTACATCAACAATTATTGTTGTATCCTTTGCGCCATAAAGTTGACTTATCTTTTCTTTCACTAAATATTTTACACTGTTATCTGTAACTTTTAAAATTATATGCCAGCGAAACTTTTTCATAATTTTCGATAAAGGCGAAGGCGCAGGTCCAATAAGGTTAATATCTCTTTTTATTTCAGCTTTCAGTATCTCACTTAAATTTTGAGCTACTTTTTTTGCTTTAAGTTCATCAAACGAGGAAATAACTATGTTTATCAATTGAGAATATGGCGGGTAACCAAGCTCACTTCTGAAAGAAATTTCTTTTTCGAAGAATAAATCAAAATCACCCTTTAATACCGATTGGATTGCATAAAACTCCGGCAAATAAGTTTGAATAACTACTTTACCAGGCTGCTTACCCCGACCTGCCCTTCCACCAACCTGCATCAAAAGTTGAAATGTTCTTTCTGCTGAACGAAAATCCGGGATATTTAAAGCCGTATCGGCATTAATAATGCCAACCAGCGTTACCTCGGGAAAATCAAGCCCTTTAGCAATCATCTGGGTACCAAGTAAGATACCAGAATTTAATTTTTTAAACTCGACCAGTCTTTTCCGATGTGCATCGTGATAAGTAGTTGTATCAGCATCCATACGAATCACAGACACTTCAGGGAAGAGTTTCAGCAGCTCACTTTCGACTTTTTGAGTTCCTGTTCCAAAAAATCCAACTCGGTGACTCTGACAATTAAGACACAGTCTCGGCGCGGGTATCACGTAACTACAATGATGACACATAAGGATTGATTTATCCGCATGGTATGTTAAAGAAACAGCACACCTTGAACACTTAACAACAAATCCGCAATCTCGACACATGAGAAAACTTGAAAAACCCCGTCTGTTCAGAAAAAGAATGGCTTTTTCGCCTGCTTCTAAAGCTGACTTAAGTTGTTCTATAAGGAGCTGGCTAAAAATACCAATATTTCCGCGTTTTGCCTCCTCCCGCATATCAATAATCTCAACCTCTGGTAGGGGTTTGCTGTCTATGCGCTCAGTAAGTTTTAATTCATAAATCTCGCCTGTTCTTACCCGATGTTTTGTCTCAATCGAAGGAGTAGCACTGCCCAAAACAACGATGGCATTGTGCAATTCCGCCAGTTTAAAAGCTACCTCTCGGGCATTATAGCGGGGATTTTTATTTTGTTTAAAAGTGGTCTCGTGTTCTTCATCAAGAACGATTAAGCCTAAATTCTCAAGAGGAGCAAATACGGCTGAGCGCGCTCCAACCACTATTTTTAGTTTACCTTCTTTTATTTTTCGCCACTGGTCATATCTTTCTCCAATTCCAAGTCCGCTATGAAGAACTGCCACTATCTCGCCGAATCGAGCACGAAATCGGTGAACAGTTTGGGGGGTAAGGGAAATTTCAGGTACAAGCACTATTGCTGTTTTGTTTTGCTTTAAAACATGACTTATTGACTGCAAGTAAACCTCTGTTTTACCGCTTCCAGTTATTCCTTGAAGCAAAAATGTCTGTGGCTTGTTTTTATCAAGTGCCTTAATTACAGCATCAACTGCTCTTTTTTGTTCAGCAGTTAAAATTATTTGAGAAGGAATTGTTTCGGGATAATAAAAATCAGGTTCCCGAAAGGTAGCATGGTTAAAAAGCTTTACAATTCCTTTTTTAACAAGCGACGTAATTGTTCCATGAGTTACTCCAGATAAAGCGAGTAATTCATGAAGCGGCATTTCTCCCTCAAGAAGTGATTCCAAAACTTTTTGCTGACGAGGAGCTTTAATACTTAAATTCGAAATTAACTCATGCGCTTCATCTAAAGAACAGGCAAGTTTTGCCCATTTTTCCTTCTTCACGTCAACTCTTGGTTTACCAACAAAGTAACGCCGACTAATTAGGTCCTTTTCATCAAGAGTTTTTAAAATGGAAGACAGATTTTTACCGTAAACTTCTTTTAATTGAGAAATCTCACATTCTCCACCCAATTCAGAAATGAACTTTAGAACTTCAATCTGTTTAGAGACACTTTTTGGCACTCTTTTAAGAATTTCGTCGATGGGGAAATTTAAGGAAATAACAAAGGAAAGTTTTTTTCCCCGACCCGGAGGCATAAATAATTTTAAGCCTTCGCCGATGGTCGAGAGATAGTAATCAGAAATCCAACGCGCGAGCTCAATATCTTTTTCATCAAATGAGGGTGTCTCATCAAGAATATCAGCAACAGGCAAGACATCTTGAACAGATGATTTATCGCTAAGAGAGACAATGTAACCAATTCTCATTGTGGAACCAAAAGGAACTAAAACTGTAGTACCAACTTTAGTTTTTAAAGAGAGCCCAGCGGGAACAAGGTAATCAAAAGTATGGTCAATAGAAGCTGTGGGTAAATCTACCACCACAGTTGCGTATTTAACCTTATTTTCCAAATTTGCCTCCGCCGTAATGGGTTAATCAAAGAAATTATAACACTTAAATCTGTTGGCGAAGTTTTTCTGCCTTATCAGTTCTTTCCCAGGTAAATTCACTTTCTTCTCTGCCAAAATGACCATAAGCAGCAGTCTTCTTGTAAATGGGTCTTCGTAAATTTAAATTCTGAATTATAGCAGCAGGACGAAGGTCAAATTTTTCCAAAACCAGCTCTTCAATCTTTTCAGGGTCAATTCGGGCTGTATCAAAAGTTTCAACCATAACCGAGACAGGGTGTGCCACGCCAATGGCATAAGCAACTTGAACTTCGCATTTCTCTGCAAGACCAGCAGCGATAATATTTTTAGCTACATAACGCGCCATGTAAGCGCCTGAACGGTCAACTTTTGTTGGGTCTTTTCCTGAAAAACAACCCCCTCCGTGACGTGCCATACCGCCATAAGTGTCAACAATTATTTTCCTTCCTGTTACTCCTGTGTCTCCCATTGGTCCACCAATTTCAAATTTTCCAGTTGGGTTAACTAAAATCTCAAGCTCCTTATAGTCAACTAATTCCTCAGGTAAAATAGGTTTAATCACATGATCAATAAGGTCAGGTTTAATGACTTTTTTTACACAGATTTCTGGTTTATGCTGTGTGGAAATGAGAACTTTCTTAATCCCAACAGGTTTTCCGTCAACATATTCTACCGTCACCTGTGTTTTTCCGTCTGGTCTTAAATACGGTAAAACTTTGTTTTTTCTTACTTCGGCTAAACGACGAGCTAACTTATGCGCTAACATAATAGGTAAAGGCATCAGTTCAGGTGTTTCATTGCAAGCGTAACCAAAAACCATTCCCTGGTCGCCTGCCCCTAAGCTGTCAAATTCGTCTACATCTTGTTCATTAATCTTTTTCTCAAGGGCAGTATCTACTCCTAAGGCAATATCTGGCGACTGAGGGTCAATTGAAACGATAACGCCGCAGGTGTCGCAATCAAATCCATATTTTGCCCTCGTGTAACCTATCTCTTTAATGGTTTGGCGGATAACCTGAGGTATTTCAACATAAGTTGTAGTAGTTATCTCTCCAGCCACCACAACAAGACCAGTTGTTACCAAAGTCTCGCAAGCAACTCTTGCCATTGGGTCATCAGTATAAATTGCGTCCAGAACAGCGTCAGAAATTTGGTCAGCAATTTTATCAGGATGCCCTTCTGTTACAGATTCTGATGTAAATAAATAGTGCTTCTTATCCATTTATATTCCTCCTGTATAAAAAAAATTCCCCTTCTGATAAATCAAAAGGGGTAAGTGCGCTAAACTACCTTTTATCTCTCAGAAATACTCTGCAGGATTTGGCACCACACCTTCTCAGGTAGGTTGCCGAGGTTTCCCCGGGCCAGTCCCTCCACCTCTCTGGATAAAAAAATATCCATTCATTTAATTTTCAACCGCAGACAAAAACTGCAGCAAAGAATATCAAGAAAACAAACTTTCGTCAACTTTAAGATTTCAATAATTCAGAAACTTTGTCCAAAATAATTCGGGCAAGCGCTACTTTAAACATGGGTGAATATTTCTCAACTTCGCCTTTTTTATCAATTATTAAAACTTCATTTATATCCTCACCAAAACCCATCCCCGGTTTGGTTATATCATTAGCAATAACTAAATCAAGATTTTTTGCTTTAAGTTTTTTTCTGGCATTATCTTCTAAATTTTCCGATTCAGCCGCAAAACCAACCAGAATTTGCTTTTTTTTAAGTCTGCCCAGCTCTTCTAAAATATCAGGATTTCTCACTAACTTAAGGACTAACTCTTTTTCATCCTTTTTTAATTTGCTTTTCGATACTTGCGACGGCCGAAAATCTGTCACAGCTGCTGCTTTAACAACCACATCAGCTTTCTCAAAATTCTTAAGAACTTCTTTTCTCATTTCCTCAGCCGTTTCAACTTGAATAATATCAGCACCTGCGGGAGGCAAAAGTTGCGTTGGAGCAGTTATTAAACTTACCGCAGCCCCTCTCAAAGCAGCTTCTTCGGCAATGGCGTAACCCATTTTCCCCGAAGAAAGATTACCCATGAATCTGACAGGGTCGATTGGCTCCCGAGTTCCACCTGCCGTAACTACAATGTTCTTATCTTTAAGTTGTTCTTTTGTCTTAAGAATAGATTTTACTTTCTTAACTATTGTTTCGACCCGAGCTAATCGACCAACCGCATCCATCCCGCAAGCCAATTCTCCTGATTCGGGTTCAATAATGTAAAAACCTCTTTTCTTTAACAAAACAAGATTCTCCTGAGTCACAGGGTTAAGATACATTCTCGCATTCATGGCTGGAGCAAATACTACGGGAGTTTGACACGACAATATGGTGGTAGAAAGTGCGTCATTAGCAAACCCTCTCGCTGCTTTAGCCAAAATGTTTGCCGTTGCAGGAGCAACTAAAATTAAGTCTGCCTCCTCAGCTAAAGAGATATGCTGAATTTCGCCACGCACCTGACCTTGAAATAGTGAGGTAATAACAGGCTCTCTGGTTAAAGTTTGAAAGGTTAAAGGAGTTACAAAATGGGTAGCCGCCTCTGTCATCACAACTTTTACGGTATAACCCAATCTAATGAATTTTCGAGCGATTTCAGCAGCTTTATAGGCGGCAATACAACCTGTAATACCTAAAACAATTACCTTTTTCTTCAACGCAACATCATTTCCTTAAAGACTTAAAAACCGCTTACTTTATAGCTTCAGTCGAACGCTCATAGGTAATTTTGTCTTCAGCAATTTCTTCTAATGCAATTATTAGAGGCTTTTTGGAAAGAGAGGAAATCTCAGGGGCCCTGACATCAAAGACTTCATTTCTTTTAATTCTGTTTAAATAATCATTTATCTGACGAGCTCGCTTTGATGCCAGAATAACCAGCGTATATTTGTCATCAACTTTTTCCAGTAGTTTACTTAGATTTATTGAAGTCATAATTTTTCACCTTAATAAAAATTTTTACCTATGCGGTCTCTTTTTTAATAATCCCGACTAGTTCTTCCACAGCATTTTCAAGTATATCATTTACCACAACATAATCATACTTTTTAAGATGGTCTAACTCATAAGCCGCCGTTCTAAGACGACTCTCAATATCTTCTTCGCTTTCAGTCTTACGCTCCCTTAAGCGCTCTCTTAAAACCTCAATAGAGGGGGGAACAACAAAAATCAAAACCGATTTGGGCACCCTTTCTTTAACCTGCATGGCACCTTGAACATCAATCTCCAAAATAACGCTTTGACCTTGCTTTAGAGCATTCTGAACAGGTTTAAAGGGTGTACCATAATAATACTTATTGTGCACTCGAGCCCACTCTAAAAAACTATCGTCCTCAATGAACTTTTTAAAATCCTCTTCAGTAGCAAAATTGTAATTGACCCCTGCAATTTCCCCTTCTCGAGGTTGCCGCGTTGTCATCGAGACCGATAAATAAAGATCAGGGACTCTAGCCAAAACTTGCCTAACCAGAGTCCCTTTTCCTACACCTGAAGGCCCAGATACAATAAAAAGCTTATTAATATCTGACACCTCTTGCTTACTTTATTTCCTTAAGCAAACCCTCTACTTGTTTTGAGCCTAATCCCTGAACTCTTCTTGAGGGATCAATACCAATTTTGTCCATTAATTTCTGAGCACGAGCTTTCCCAACTCCCGGAAGTGAGCTTAACAAGCTGGAAGCTTTCATTTTTGCTATTACCGGGTCATGGGCTTTCTTTAAAACATCAGCTAGTTTCACTTTGCCCTTTTTGATGTCAGCCTTAAGAGCTGCCCTTAATCGACGAACCTCGATCGCCTTCTTTAAAGCAGCTTTTCTTTCTGCATCAGAGAGTTTTGGTAATGCCATTTGCCTTCCTCCTTTATTGGATTTCCTTATTTGACTTGCCAACCTTGATTTATTATAACACTAACTTGCTGTTTTTCCTCATAATTTTTTTAATAGCCTATTAATCTTTTTTTATCAAGCAATCAACTTTTCAATTTACGACTTCCGGGACTATAAATGGGAACACTTTGCTTGCAAAGCGGACAATCATCTTTTTCGTACGATTCCACATTAACTTTAGCAAATGAAATTATGTGTTTATTAAAAACCTTTTCTTCACCCCGGTCAACTACACAAACAATTCCGACAACCTCACCTCCTCTCGATTCTACAACATCAATCATCTCTTTAATAGAGCTTCCTGTAGTCACCACATCATCGGCAATTAAAACTTTTTCTCCTTTATGTATAGTAAATTCTCTCCTCAGACACATTTTTCCTTCTTTTCTTTCAGCAAAAATTGCTCGGCAACACAAAATTTGTGCCAGAGCAAAGCCAAACACAACACCACCAACTGCGGGAGCTAAAACCACATTAATTTCTGTATCAAAAAAAGACTCAGCAAGCTTTAAGGTAAGCGCATTTGTAGCATCAGGATATTGAAAAATAGTTGAGCACTGAAGATAGGTATCACTGTGCTTGCCTGATGAAAGCTCAAAATGGCCCTTCGTAATTGCCCCGTATTCTTCTAAAAACTCAATTGCTTGTTCCTCGTTAAACAAAAAAACTACCCCCTTATCTCGCTTAAAATCTTTTCGGCGGCTTCTGATGGATTATCAGCCTTAATAATTGGTCTTCCTACCACCACATATGAAGCTCCCTGCCTTATTGCTTCACCTGGCGTTAAAACTCTTTTTTGATCACCCCAATCTGACCACTCAGACCGAACACCTGGAGCGACTACTAAAAAATCCTTGCCCAAATTTTTTCTTATTTCCTCCACTTCGTTGGGCGAGGCAACAACTCCGTCTAAACCTGCTTGCTTAGCTTGATTTGCCAGATGAACCACTTGCTCGATAATTCCTCTGGTAAATCCAAGATTAATAATATCAGATTGATTAAAACTCGTAAGCAAGGTAACACCCAGAACAAAAGGTCTAATTTCTTTCTTAGCAGAAACCTCGTCTACAACTGAAACAACTTTTTTCATCATATCAAAACCACCAAGTGTGTGAATAGTAAACATGCGAATATTCGCTTTAAGAATTTCTCGACACGCTCCGACTACTTGGTTGGGTATATCAAAAAATTTCAAATCCAAAAAGACTTCACAGTTCTCTCCGTTGATGAAGTCGACAATTTCGCGGCCATTGGCTAAAAAAAGCTCAAGGCCAACCTTAAAGATTTTTACCTTATCTTTAAGAGCCAGGACAAGCGAAATTGCCTCTTCTTTATTGGCTACATCAAGAGCGACTATAAGTGGACTATCGTTCAAGATAAACCCCCAATCACTTAGTTGCTAGTTGTAACGTTTGTGCGCATTGGTAACATTTGGGGCATCCTTCCGAGTGCTAGCTGCTGCGAGCCTACTCGCCGCGGCTCTCTCAGGGCGAACACCCTTTGCTCTTAAGCTTTTCCTACAGGCTGTAAGCCTGAAGACTGAAAGCTGGCAGCTGATTTTCCCTATACCTTTTACCCTCTAATTACCAGAAGCTAATCCGATAATATCTTTAACACTTTTAAAACCTTTCTCTTTCAAATAAGCTTCTATTCTGCTTATTATATCAAGAGTTGCAGTGGGATAAACAAAATTAGCTGTGCCAACTGCAATTGCAGAAGCACCTGCCAGGAAAAATTCAATGGCATCGGAATAATTCATTATTCCACCCATGCCAATTACAGGAATTTTAACTGCTTTAAAAACCTGCCAGACCACCCTTACTGCCACGGGTTTAATGGCTGGACCTGAAAGTCCCCCGGTTACACTGGCTAATTTTGGTTTTAAGGTGTTTATATCGATAGCCATTCCTGAAAGTGTATTTATAAGCGAGATAGCATCTGCACCTGCTTCTTCAACAGAACAAGCTATTTCAGTTATGTCTGTCACGTTTGGAGTCAATTTAACAATTAAAGGAACACTAATTGCGCTCTTAACCGCTTTAACTACCTCCTGGGCTAACCGAGCATCGGTACCAAAAACCATGCCGCCTTTTTTTACATTCGGACAGGAAATATTTAGCTCTATTGCTTCAATTTTCGCCTTACTTAACTTCTCAGAAACAGTACGATACTCTTCGAGGTTTTCCCCGCCTACGCTAACAATTATCGGAACATCGAATTTTCTTAAAAAAGGCAGGTCGTTCTCTAAAAAATAATCAACCCCCTTATTTTGAAGTCCGATGGCATTAAGTATCCCCGAAACTGTTTCACAAATTCTTGGCGGCGGATTTCCCTGCTTTTCTTTAAGGGTTATTGTTTTTGTCACTATTGCTCCGAGCTTGCCCAAATCAACAAACTCGCTGTACTCTCTGCCGCTGCCAAAAGTGCCAGAGGCAACCATAACCGGATTTTTAAAACTTATTCCTGCTAAGTTTACGCTTAAATCAACCATCTTCTTCTTTTATAACCTTTCTTAATTCTTTTTTCATCTTTACCCTTTTATAACCCGATTCAGCGTGCACCCTTGTTCGAGGATTTATTTGCCATCGCTTTCTCGCTCTTCTCGGCTTTATCTTAATCTTGTGTTTTTCTCTTCTCAATTTTTCACCAAACTAATTCATTTACATCAAAAACAGGACCATCAACACAAACTCTCTTATAACCATCAATGGTTTCACACACGCAGGAAAAACAAGCCCCTATACCACATCCCATCCGTCTCTCCAATGATACCTGACAGGGAATTTGTCTTTCCTTCGCAAACTTAATGATTATTTTTAACATTTCTTCAGGCCCGCAAGCCGCAATTAAATCAGGTTTGCCTGCTGTTAAGACTTCATTTAAATAATCTGTTGCCACACCTTTAAAGCCAAAACTTCCGTCATCGGTGACACAATAAGCTTTATTTGTGCACTCTTCTAAATCAGAAAGACAAACAAGCCTTTCCATCATTGGAGCACCAAAAAGTACACAAACCTCTTTGTCTTTAGCTTTTAAGCTTTCAGAAAGAAACATAAGGGGAGCAATTCCTATTCCGCCCGCAACCACAAGAATATTTTTAAATTCATCTTTTACCTCAAAGCCGTGACCAATAGGACCAATAACATCAAGAACACTTCCTTTAACTACTTTAGGTAAATGTTTTGTTCCTTTACCAACAATCTGGAAAAGAATTTCAAAAGAATCCCTGATAACCCTATGAATACTAAAAGGACGACGAAGAATATATGGGCGGTCTTCATTGATTAAGAGATGGACAAACTGCCCAGGGTTAGCCAGAGAAGCTATCTGTGGCGAATGAAATCTTATTTTATAAATGTTCTGGCTCACCTTTTCGTTTGACTCAACCTCAACCTTAAGTTGATACATCTTTACCTTTCTTTGAGGACTCGAATCTATTTTTTAACAGAAGCTAAATATTCGCTATGGAAATCCTGAATTGGTTTAACATCCAGTTCTTTTGAGGCTAAAGCAGTAATTGCCTCAACGGCTGCTGATGCACCTGAAATTGTTGTTATTAAAGGAATTCCATAATTAGAAGCGGCGGTACGAATATAATAACCATCAGAACGCGGTCCCTTGCCCCATGGTGTATTGATAACTAGTTGAATATCTCCGCTCTTAATTAGGTCAATCACATTAGGACGGCCTTCACTTACTTTTAAAATCTCCTTAACAGAAACATCATTTGATATTAAAACCTCTGCTGTTCCTTTTGTCGCTAAAATCTCAAAATCTGCATTTAAAAGTTTTTTGGCAATTGAAATAATTTTTGGTTTGTCTCGATTGCAAACACTTATAAAAACTTTTCCTTTTGACGGAAGTTCCTGACCCGCTGCCAGTTGCGACTTTGCAAAAGCAAAGGCAAATGTTTTATCAATCCCCATTACCTCACCAGTTGATTTCATCTCAGGACCAAGCACCGTGTCAACCTCAGGAAACTTTCTAAAAGGTAAAACAGCTTCTTTTACGGTTACGTAATCCCGCTCACTCTTGTCAGGAAGGTTTAATTCCCTTAATTTTTTGCCCATCATGATAAAGGATGCAACCTTTGCCAAAGGTATCCCAATCGACTTGCTGACAAAAGGAATCGTTCTCGAGGCCCTGGGATTCACCTCTAAAACATATAGCTTGTCATCTTTAACAGCATATTGAACGTTAATTAAACCAATAACCCTCAGGGCTTTTGCCAATTCAATAGTAGTGTCCTTGATCTCCTCGAGTTCATCGTGGTTTAACGAAAATGTCGGTATGGCACACGCGCTATCACCAGAATGAATACCAGCTTCTTCTATATGTTCCATAATGGCTCCAATAAACACGTCCTCACCATCACAAATAGCATCAACGTCAATTTCCATAGCCCCTTCAAGAAATCTATCTATTAAAATCGGATGCTCGAAAGAAACTTGCACAGCAGAAGTGATGTATTTTTCAAGTATTTTTTCGGAGTAAACAATTTCCATGGCGCGCCCACCTAAAACATAAGAAGGTCGAACCACTAAAGGATAACCAATCCTTTTTGCTATTTTTAAGGCTTCTTCGTATGATTTAGCGGTTCCATTTTCGGGTTGATTCATATTTAATTTCTTAAGCAGCTGCCCAAATCTTTTTCTGTCTTCGGCTAAATCGATGCTATCTGAAGACGTGCCCCATATATTAACGCCTGCCTTCTCTAAGGAAGCTGCAAGCTTCAAAGGTGTTTGACCGCCAAACTGAAGTATTACGCCCTCCGGCTTCTCAGCTTCAACGATGTTCATAACGTCTTCAAATGTAAGTGGTTCAAAATAAAGCTTGTCAGATGTATCATAATCGGTGCTCACAGTTTCTGGGTTACAATTTACCATAATCGTCTCATAGCCGGCTTCTTTTAGAGCAAGAGAGGCATGAACACAACAATAATCGAATTCAATTCCCTGTCCTATCCTATTTGGCCCGCTGCCGAGAATCATAACCTTAGGTTTACTTGATGGTCTTATTTCGCTTTCATCCTCATAGGTGGAGTAATAATAGGGTGTGTAAGCTTCAAATTCCGCTGCGCAAGTGTCCACCAATTTATACGTGGGCAAGATTTCAGCTTCTTTTCTTCTCTTTCGAACCTCGGTTTCTGTACTGTTTGTTAAATGAGCGATTTGGAAATCTGAAAATCCAAATCGTTTTGCCTCTTTTAAAAGTTCTTTAGATAAATCATTTAAACTATGACGCGAAATCAACCTTTCCATATGAACAATCTCTAAAATGTTATACAAAAACCACTTGTCTATCTTCGTTAATTCATGAACCTCGTTTATGCTCATACCGATATCCAAAGCATGTTTTATGTAGAAAATCCTTTCAGCGCTTGGTACCGACAATTTGGTTTGAATTTGTTCTTCAATTATTTCGTCTCTACCGTCCGCACCGAGACCATATCTATCAATCTCGAGAGAACGAATAGCCTTTTGAAGCGCCTCTTTAAAGGTGCGCCCTATCGACATAACCTCTCCAACCGATTTCATCTTGGTTGTAAGCGTTTCATCGGCTCCGGGGAATTTTTCAAATGCCCACCTTGGAAATTTGACAACCACATAGTCTATTGCTGGCTCAAACGACGCGGGAGTTTTCTTGGTGATGTCATTTGGAATCTCATCTAAAGTGTAGCCGACTGCAAGTTTTGCCGCTATCTTGGCAATGGGAAATCCGGTTGCCTTGGAAGCCAAAGCAGAACTTCTTGAAACCCTTGGGTTCATCTCAATCACAACGATGCGGCCGGTTTGGGGATGAATTGCAAATTGAATGTTTGAACCGCCTGTTTCGACGCCTATCTCCCTTATGATTGCTATCGAGGCATCCCTTAAAAGTTGATACTCTTTATCCGATAGTGTTTGCGAAGGAGCAACTGTTATACTGTCTCCCGTATGAATACCCATTGGATCAAAATTTTCAATCGTGCATACGATAACAACATTATCATTTAAATCCCTCATGACTTCGAGCTCGTATTCTTTCCACCCAAGACACGACTTTTCGATCAAAATCTCATCTATCGGACTGAGGAATATCCCGATGGCCGCCATCTCTTGAAATTCCTCCATATTGTAGGCAACTCCGCCTCCGGTACCACCCAACGTATAAGAGGGGCGGATAACGGCAGGAAAACCAACTTTTTGGACCACATCCACCGCCTCATTCAACGAGTAGGCAAACCCGCTTCGCGGCAAGTCGAGGCCGATTCTCATCATCGCCTTCTTAAACAGGCTTCTGTCCTCAGCTTTCTTTATTGCCTCAAGTTTTGCCCCAATGAGTTCAACACCATATTCATGAAGTACACCGCTTTCAGCCAGGGTAACAGCTATATTTAATCCCGTTTGTCCACCCAGGGTTGGAAGCAATGCATCCGGTCGTTCTTTAGCTATAATCTTCTTCACGATCTCAGGGGTTATGGGTTCAATATAAGTTTTATGGGCAAATTCTGGATCTGTCATTATGGTGGCAGGATTTGAGTTGATCAACACGACCTCAAAACCATCCTTTTCCAAGACCCTGCAGGCTTGTGTCCCCGAGTAATCAAATTCGCAAGCCTGACCAATAATTATTGGGCCCGAACCTATTATCAAGATTTTTTTAATATCGTTTCTCTTAGGCATCTACTTCATCTCTTTCTCATGTGTTTGTCTACGTTTGGCAATTGCCAAAACAATACCAACAATGGCTATCAAGGCAGGTCCCGAAACAACCAGCAAAACAAAAAGCAAAATTAAAACCCTATCGGGGATATTTAAAATCACAGACCATCACTTTTCCTCTCTGTAAATTCCTCCATCATATCAACAAAATCTTCAAACAAATATTTTGAATCGTGAGGGCCTGGTGAAGCCTCGGGATGATACTGCACCGAAAAGGCTGGTAATTCTAAACACCGCAACCCCTCCACGGTATCATCATTTAAATTGATATGTGAAATTTCAATTTCGCCGAAATCACTAAAAATTTTACCATTCTTAACTTTGAAACTTTTTTCATCAACGGCAAAACCGTGGTTCTGTGAGGTAATCTCTATTTTGCTCGTAGCCAAATTCTTTACGGGCTGATTTCCGCCACGATGTCCGAATTTAAGCTTATAGGTATCGCCCCCAAGAGCCAATGCGAGCAGTTGGTGACCAAGACATATTCCCAAAATGGGTCTTTTCCCAATCAAGCCCCTTACGGTCTCAACGGCATACGATACGCCTTTCGGGTCTCCCGGACCATTTGAAAGAAATATCCCGTGGGGCTCCAGCGCCAATACCTCTTCCACTGAAGTTGAGGCAGGTACCACTTCTATTTTACAACCCGCATCTTCTAAACAATTTAGAATATTTCTCTTTATGCCGAAATCAAAAGCCACAACACGATATTTTGCTCCAGGCTTAGTTTCCCACGTATAAGAATTATCGATGGTAACTTCTTTTACCAAATCCCGCCCCACGAGGCTCGGGAAGGAATTGACCTTTTCGACAAGGCTATCCACATTCTGGTCGATGGTTGAGATAACCCCTTTCATCGCTCCAGCGCTTCTAATGTGTTTCGTTAGAGCCCTTGTGTCTACTCCCTCAATGCACACGATGCCAAATTTTTTCAGGAAATCCTCCAAAGATCCCTTGGCCCTCCAGTTACTGAAAAATCTCGAATATTCCCTAACTATAAATCCCTCTAAAAACGGACCCCTTGACTCATAATCCTGGGAGTTAACACCATAATTTCCAATCAAAGGATAAGTCATAGTAACAATTTGACCGGCATATGAAGGATCGGTCAAAATTTCCTGGTAACCTGTCATGCTAGTGTTAAAAACCACTTCCCCATAGATCTCACCTTCGGCTCCCAAGCTATATCCATGAAATACTGCGCCATCTTCAAGGACCAATATAGCTCTTTTCTTTATCTTAAACACCTTCCTTACATGGAATAATCGAATTTCCATCTTCAACAACAACTTTACCGTTTGCAATTAAACAGGAAACCTTCCCATTTAAAACCCAACCATGAAATGGTGAATTTTTGCTTTTAGACTGAAAATTATTAATGTCAACCTTAACTTTAGCTTTATTATCAATGATGGTAATATCAGCAGCAGAACCTTCGGAAAGAGTCCCGAGGTCAAGACCAAGTATCTTTGCTGGATTTATCGTTAATTTTTCTACAAGAGATAAAAGACTCAGTTCCCTTGCTTCCACTAACTCGGTTAAGACTAAAGGTAGAGTTGTTTCCAGACCAATCACGCCAAATGGTGCAAACTGGAACTCCCTTTCCTTTTCGTGTAAAGCATGGGGGGCATGGTCGCTGGCAATCGCATCTATTGTGCCATTTTTTAATCCTTCTCTTAAAGCTAAAACATCAATTTCTGACCTTAAAGGAGGATTGACTTTATAATTTGAATCATAAGATTCTATCATTGCATCAGTTAAAGTTAGATGATGCGGTGTTACTTCACAAGTAACATTAATCCCTTCTTCTTTAGCCCTTCTTATTAGTTCAACTGAACCTCTGGTGCTAACATGAGCGAAGTGAATTTTTGCTCCTGTCATTTTAGCTAGAATTAAATCTCTTGCGATGATAACTTCCTCGGCAGCAGCTGGTATGCCTTTTAAACCAAGCACTGTTGAGTATAGCCCCTCATTTATCTGCCCATTAACTGAGAGTTGTTTATCTTCGGCATGAACGATAACAGGAACATCAAACATTTTCGAATACTCTAAAGCTCGGCGCATTACTTCTGCATCCATAACCGATTCACCATCATTTGAAAAAGCAATTACACCTGCTTCTATTAATTCGTTCATGGGAGAAAGCTCTTCGCCTTTAAGTTCTTTCGTCAAAGCTCCTATTGGAAGAACTCGCGCGAGAGCGTTACTCCTGGCTTTTTCCTTGATGTATTCAATTACAGCCGCTGAGTCAGCAACAGGTTCTGTATTTGGCATACAGGCAACAGTAGTAAAACCACCTTTAACAGCCGCTCTTGTTCCCGTTTCTACGGTTTCTTCATCTTCCCTGCCAGGTTCCCTGAGATGCACATGGATATCAATCAGTCCGGGGCAAACTATTAAATTATCAGCATTAATCACCTTATCTGCACTCACGGAAATACCTTTATCAACCTTTTTAATCCTTCCGTTCTCAATCAGGACATCTCGAATATCGTCAACCCTGTTTAAAGGGTTAATCACTCTTCCGCCCTTAATTAACACTTTAGACAACCTCACCACCTCCTATTAAGAGGTAAAGGAGAGCCATTCTAACTGCCACCCCATTTTCCACCTGGTTGGTTACAACCGATTGAGGCAAATCAGCAACTTCTGCGGTAATTTCAATTCCTCGATTCATTGGTCCAGGGTGCATAATAAGAGAATCCTTTCTTAAAAGCTCAGCTCGTCTTTTATTCATCCCGAAAAGCGTCGTATACTCTCTAAGAGAAGGAAAAAGACTTTCTTTCTGTCGTTCAAGTTGAATTCTTAAGGCATAAACCACATCTGCCTCAGGAAGAACTGAATCTAAATCGTAACTTATCTCGCAACCCATTTCTTCAATTTCGGGCGGGATTAAGGTGGGCGGACCAACCAGGATAACGGAGGCACCCATTTTGTTTAAAGCTAAAATGTTGGAACGTGCCACGCGACTATGGGCAATATCTCCGATAATAGCCACCTTAACACCCTCAAGACGATTGAATTTCTCATTTATCGTGAATAAATCAAGAAGCGCCTGAGTTGGATGTTCATGTGTTCCATCTCCCGCATTAACCACACCACATCGAAGTAATTTGGCGAGAAAATGAGGCGCTCCTGACGCTGAGTGCCTTATTATTACCAGATCAGCATTCATCGCCTCAAGAGTTTTTGCTGTGTCTTTCAGAGATTCGCCTTTGGCGACCGCACTTGTTGTTCCCGAAATATTAACCACATCTGCGCTTAAACGCTTAGCTGCGAGCTCAAAAGAGGTTCTTGTTCTTGTGCTGGGCTCAAGAAAAAGATTGATGATGGTCCTTCCACGTAAAGCTGGCACTTTCTTAATTGTTCGGGTGGAAATTTCTTTAAAAGACTTCGTCTGGTCTAAAATAAGAGCTATTTCCTCTTTTGATAGCTCCTTTATGCCTAATAAATCTTTACTTTTAAGTTCCACCTTTCCCTCCTTACTAAACTTCTTCCCTTAAAATAACAGAATCGTTATCACCATCTTCGATCAAGCTTACCTCTATATTTTCTTTTAGCGAGGTCGGTAAATTTTTACCCACATAGTCTGCCCTGATGGGAAGCTCGCGATGACCGCGGTCAATGAGAACTGCCAACTGGATTTTAGAAGGACGGCCAAAATCAAAAATTGCATCCATAGCCGCCCGAGTGCTTCTTCCCGTGTAAAGAACATCATCGACCAGAACAACAACCTTTTCATTTATATCAAACTGAATATCTGTAAGAGACGCCTCAACTTTTGGACGTGTTGATAAATCGTCGCGATAGAAAGTAATATCGAGAGCACCCACGGAAGGCGGTGTTCCTTCAATGCTTTCAATTACTTGAGCAATTCTCATAGCCAGATGAACGCCGCCTTGCTTGATACCAATTAAAACAACATCCCGCGCACCCTTGTTGTGTTCAATGATTTCATGGGCAATTCGACTTAAAGCTCGTTTTATAGCTGCTTCATCCATTATCCTTGCTTTTTCTTTAAACACTTTTTCCTCCTTACGGATTTAAGAGACAAAAAAATACCTTCAGGCACAAGCCATGAAGGTATTATCTTTAACATTTTTGTATTCACTCTCCTTAACAGCCTCGCAGGACTGTGCTTAAAGGTTTTCCTTATGTTAGCAAAGAACTTGCTTCCCGTCAACACTTTGTATTTTGCTCTTTAAATTTTACAATTAAACCTCCCTTAAATCTTAATTAAAAAATCGTATATTTATTCTTTCCCCTTATATCTTCATGGGTTATACTTTGGAAATGAAAAATAGGGTTAAAATTAATTTTTTTATTTGACACAAACATTTGTTCGACATATACTATTTCTGAGAAATCCAGCCAGAGGCTGGTGGTCCTCTGGACCATTTAGACCATAAATTTAAGGAGTTGCGCGATGAGACTTAGCTATTCTTCAATATCAATGTATCAAAATTGCCCCTTATCTTACAGATTTGCCTACATTGATAAATTGCCAACTAAAAAAACACCTGCTCTTAGCTTCGGAGGTAGTCTGCATGCCGTTTTTAAGTATTTTTATGATGTTCCCACTCCTCATCCACCTTCTTTGGAAGAACTATTGAATTACTTGCCTCAAGTTTGGGAAAAAGCAGGTTATCTTGATGCCAGTGAAGAAGCTAACTATTTTGCCCATGCCAAAGAAATAATCACCAAGTTCTACAACGCTAACATTAAAGACTTCAAACTCCCTTATGTTTTAGAGCATAGATTCCAAGTAGAACTTGATAATTGTACTTTAAGCGGCATCATTGACCGAATGGATAAACTTGCAAGCGGCGGTTATGAAATTATCGATTACAAAACCAACCGTCGTCTTCCTCCGAAATCAAAAGTCGAGGAAGACTTGCAGCTTTCCATTTATTATTTGGCTGCAAAGTCTGTCTGGGGATTCGAACCAGAAAAATTAACTCTCTACTTTGTCTTGCCAAACGAAAAAATAAGCACAACTCGAAACAAAGATGATATTGAGAAAACAAAAAAGCTCATAAACGAAACAGTTGAAAGCATTAAAACAGAACAATTTGAACCACGTGAAGGTCCTCTTTGTGATTGGTGCGATTTTCAACCACACTGTCATTTAAGGAAACATAAATTTATGAGAAAAGAAGAAGCCGAAAGCAAACCAATTTCCACTCTCGAAATTGAAAAAGCAGTTGATGAATACCTGAGTCTAAAGTTGAAAACAAAGGAAATCGAAGCCCGCGTCAAAGAACTCCAAGAAATTATCCATAAATTCTGCGAAAATGAGGGGCTCTGTCGTTTATACTCTGACAAAGGTTCTATTTCGCGGTCACCAAGAATTTCTAAGGTCGAATACAACCAGGAAAAATTAAGAGAAATTTTAAGCCCTTTGGGTTTGTGGGAAAAAATTCTTAAAGTCGACACAAAGCTCTTAAACGATTTACTCCAGAGTGACACTCTTGAGGAAGAAGTTAAAAAAATGATCGAGCTGACAAAAGAAGTGGAAGAAATAAGTTATGTCCTGTATGTAAAAGAAACTCAAGCAGCCTACGGCCTGTAAGGCTTACAGCCTATAAGGGTAGCTTTAATGGATAAAAGGTTAAGATAGCACTCCTCGTAAATCATCGGGAAGCTCATCTTCGAATTCTATAACCTTACTTAAGCGCGGATGAATAAATTTTAAACGACAGGCATGAAGAAATTGTCTTCTTAAACCAAGTTCTCTTTTAGTCTTTTTAAATCCATATTCAGGGTCACCCACCACAGGGTGTCCAAAAAATGAAAGGTGAACTCTAATCTGGTGAGTTCTTCCCGTTTCTAAATCCACTTCAAGTAAAGTGTAATCTTCTTCCTTCCCATCAATTAAAACCCTAAACCTCTCCTTGACCCTGAAATGAGTAATAGCTTCTCGGGCTGCTTTTGTGCTTACTGCCATTTTCTTTCTTAAGACTTCATGCCGACCAATTGGGGCAATTATTGTTCCTTCTTCTTCCTTAACCCTACCGTGAACCAAAGCCAAATAAGTTCGTTTAATTTTTCTTGATTTGAGCTGAGAAGCTAAATTTATGTGTGAAAAATCATTTTTAGCCACTATCATGAGACCTGAGGTATCTTTATCGAGTCGATGAACAATCCCTGGGCGCAAAACTTCTCCGATGCCGGATAAATCTTTGGTGTGGGCAATTAAAGCATTTACTAAAGTTCCCTTAAAATGACTTTTCGCCGGATGAACCACTATACCAGCTGGTTTGGAAAGAACAATGACATCAGAATCTTCGTAAATAATTTTTAAAGGAATTGATTCGGGCTGAATTTTAAGAGGTTCAGGGGGTGGAATAATAACAGAAATTACCTCCTTTTTCTTAACTTTGTAATGTTTGCTCTGCTTTTCTCCATTTACCTTAACTAATTCTTTTTCAATTAAATGTTGCGCAAACGAGCGCGAGATAATCTCAGGAAGTGCGGCTAAAAACTGGTCAAGTCGCTTTCCGCAAGAATCTTTTTCCACCACAATTTGAAATTGCTTTTCGGTTTTATTAGATTGCGATTGCAAGTTAATCACCGCAAATATTTCTTGGCCTGAATCGCCTGCTTAAATTAAAAATAATCACACCTGAAATCAAACCCAAACTAAGCACCTGATATATTGATAAACCAGCAAAGAAAGGTCGGGTATCTCTAAAAAATTCGACAATGAAGCGGGCCAAAGCATATAAAAGAAGGTAAAGGGAGAAAAGTTGCCCTGAACGGATAAGTTTTTTTCTTAAACCCCAGAGTATGCCGAAAATAACCAGTCCATAAAACAGACTATAAATCTGGGTGGGATGACGTAATCCTTCGACACCGGGAAAGTTAACTGCCCATGGCACATTAGTCACCCGACCAAGACAGCATCCATTAAGAAAACAACCAATTCGAGCAATTGAGTAACCGATGGCTAAAGAAGGAGCAATCATATCAGCAATATCACAAATGGGCAGTTTTTTGGCTTTAAGATAAACAAGTATGGCTAATGCTCCACCCGCCAAACCTCCATAGAATACAAGTCCACCTTCCTGAAAAGCAAAAATGGCTTTCCAATTTCTTGAATACAGTTCCCAGTGTCCAATAACATAAAAAAAGCGCGCCCCGATTATGCCCCCTAAGGCAGCCAAAATAGCCAGGTCATAAATTAAATCAGGATTTATACTTTTTCTTTTGGCTTCAAGTCGAGCAAAGTAAATGCCCAATAGAAAAGCCAGAGCTAACATAAAACCATAAGAATATATGGTTATCGGTCCCCAATTAAACAAAATAGGATACATATTTGCCCCTTCAATCCTTGCCCACTTGCTGCTTTCTTAAAAAACCAAATAATAATAAAGTAACACCGAGAACAAGAGCTGAATCAGCCAGATTAAACACAGGCCAGATTCGAAAATCAAGAAAATCCACCACTAACCCGTTTGAAATCCTGTCCACCAAATTGCCCAAAATGCCTCCCAAAACTAAACTAAAAGCAACCTGATGAAAGCGGGTTGGTTTCTCTGCCTTAATCACATAAAATAAGATAGAAAATAAGATAATTATCGAAAGAAGGATAAAGCAATACCGCTGATTCGGGAATAATCCAAAAGCCGCACCGGGATTTCTTAAATAAGTCAAATGAAAAACACTTTTAATTATCGGAATCGAATCCCCGAGGGAAAAAAAGCGGCTAACATAAAATTTTGAAAGACGGTCTAAGGTAAAAACCAGTATCGTAATTACTATAAGAAGCAGGTGTTTGCGAAATATCGCCAATTAACTGCTCGCTTCCTCTTTTCTTTTACATTCAATACACAAATCTGCATAAGGAAGAGCATCTAATCGCTCTAAATCTATTTCTTTTTTGCAGGAAACACACAGCCCATAAATTCCTTTTTCAATTCTTTGCAGTGCTGCTTTTACCCTTTCCAATATATCTCTTGCGTTTAAATCAAGCGATAAATCTCTTTCTCGATCGAAAGTAGCCGTTCCTGAATCAGCAAAATGGTCCTCGTAGGAATTTTCGCCTGTTAGGGTGGACTGCTTAATATGTAAATTCCCTTCTTCTATTTCAAATAATTCCTTTTCAAGCAGTTCCTTCTCTTTTAACAACAAATTCTTAAAATAATCTAACTTCGACTTTTCCAAGTTGGCCTCCAAAATAAATTACGTTTTGAAATATTATACCCTTATTTTACCTAAAACAAAATCAGGAAAGGCTCTTAATCACTTTCACGCACCGAGCGCATAAAAACATATATTTTTTATCTTTGCCTACCGTTTCGCTCCAATTCCAGCAACGCTTACACTTTTCACCTCGCGCACGGGAAACCCAGATGGCTAAACCTGGTATGACTGAGGAATTAAACGCCTCTTCAGAAACAGCGTCAGGCGCTGCTTCAGCCACTTCGACCTGTGAAACAATAAGGATTGTCGGTAAAATAGCCCTGTTCTCTCTTAAAAAATGATAGTGTTCACTTGAAGTAAAGAGGGTAACACTCGCTTCCAAAGAATTACCAATTATTTTCTCATTCCTTGCCAGTTCCAGTGCCTTTAAAACCTCGTCTCTAACCATATGAAGCTTGTCCCACTTCTTTTCCAGAGTTGAATCAAATTTTTCTTTCTTGATTTCGGGCCATGAAGAAAGTCCGACACTTGCTGGATTTTGCTCTCCTTTTCCAGTAGAATAAATTTTTAAAATATACTGCCAAACCTCTTCAGATGTAAACGCTAAAACAGGTGACAAGATTTTTACCAGGTTAAGTAAAATATCAAACAAAACTGTCTGCGCCGAGTGACGTTCTTTTGAATCCGCGGCTGAAGTATAAAGTCGGTCTTTTAAAACATCAAGGTAAAAACCACTCATATCAACAACGCAAAAATTATGGACAGAATGAAAAATTGTGTGAAACTTATAAGTTTCGTATGCCTCAGTTACTTTCACCAGAAGCTCGTGGAGTTTAAGCAACGCCCATTTGTCAATCTCTTCAAGCTCTTCATAAGGGATAACTTCGTCGAGATTGAAATCATATAGATTGCCCATAAGAAACCGAAGAGTGTTTCGAATCCTTCGATATGCTTCAGAAACACGCTTGAGAATTTCAGGAGAGACAGCAATGTCTGTTGAATAATCTGAAGAAGCCACCCACAACCTTAAAATGTCTGCTCCCGATTCTTCAATCACCTCAAGAGGATCTACTACGTTGCCCAGTGATTTGGACATTTTTCTTCCCTGTTCATCAACTAAAAAACCATGTGTAAGAACTGCTTTATAAGGGGCTTTTCTTTCTGAACCCACCGAAGCAAGTAAAGATGATTGAAACCAACCTCGATGTTGGTCACTACCCTCAACATACAAATCCGCTGGCCAGGAAAGCTCTTTTCTCTTTCTCAAAACCGCTATGTGACTGATGCCTGATTCAAACCAGACATCAAGAATATCTGTCTCTTTTTTAAAATTACTTTTTTTGCAATAAGGACACTTAAAATCGGGAGGCAAAATTTCCTCTTCTTTTTTGCTGAACCAGGAATCAGCCCCTTCTTTTCTGAAAAGTTCAGTCACAGCATTTATAGTTTCACAAGTAACAATTGGTTTTCCGCAAGCCACACAGTAAAACACAGGAATGGGCACTCCCCAGACACGCTGACGCGAGATGCACCAATCAGGTCTTTCTTTTACCATAGACGTAATTCTGTTTTCGCTCCACTCTGGAATCCACTTCACTTTGGTAATTTCTTTTAAAACCTCGTCTCTGAAACCATCTTTATCCATAGAGACAAACCATTGTTCGGTCGCCCGAAAGATTACTGGCTTTTTACAACGCCAACAATGAGGATAAGAATGTAAAAGGGTTGAGGAGTATAAAAGCAACTTCATATCTTTTAAATGCTCGATTATGGCATTATTTGCCTCAAGAATATGCATGTCGGCAAATTTACCTGCTTCATTTGTAAAAACACCTCTATTATCAACAGGCATGGGAGAAGGCAAGTTGTATTCCAGCCCAATCATATAGTCTTCTTGTCCGTGTCCTGGCGCTATATGCACACACCCCGTACCCTGGTCCAGCGCAACAAAATCCGCAAGTATAACCTTTGAATCCCAATCCCGAAGAGGCTGTTTTAAGAAAAAGTTTTCTAAATCTTTTCCCTTAAAAGCTTTAAGGAAAGAGTAGTCTTCCAGGCCAACTTCTTTGAAAACAGACTCTGCCAAATTCTTAACTAAAATAAGAATTTCGTTACCGACAAGATAGCTTCCGTAATCAGCATCAGGATGAATAGCCACAGCCACATTTGCCGGAAGTGTCCAGGGGGTTGTCGTCCAGATTAAAAAGTATTTAGGCTGAGAATAACCAGCTAATAGTTTAAACTCGTCCTTTAAAGGAAACTTAACATAAATTGAGGGAGACTCTTCGTCTTTGTATTCTATTTCAGCTTCTGCTAAAGCAGTTTCGCACTGATAACACCAGTGAATGGGCTTACGTCCGCGATAAACTAAACCTCGCTCATAAAGTTTGCCAAAAACTTCAACATTAGTCGCCTCATACTCGTGGTCTAAAGTTAAATAAGGATGCCTAAAATCGCCTTGGATGGCAAGTCGCTGAAATTGCTGGGATTGGCGGTCAACAAAATGCATAGCGTAATCACGACATTTTTTTCGCAATTCGGTTGGGCTAATTTTGCTTTTTTCCACACTTAAGCTTTTCTCAACATTATGTTCTATAGGTTGTCCATGACAATCCCAGCCAGGAACATAGGGGCTATAAAATCCCCTCATTAATTTGTATCTCACAATCATATCTTTAAGAACTTTGTTTAAGGTGTGACCAAGGTGAATATTGCCATTAGCATACGGGGGACCATCATGAAGAATAAAATGTGGCTTTCCTTTAGATTTTTCAATAAAAAGAGAGTGCAAATCAATTTCCTGCCAGAATTTAAGAATCTCAAGCTCTCTTTGAGCAAGATCGGCTTTCATCGGAAAATCTGTTCTGGGTAAATTAATTGTTTTTTTGTAGTCAATAACCTTATCGTTCATGCCTTACCTGTCTTCACAGAAAAATTTTTTATAAAAGAAACCCTCGTTTCGTTAACGACGAAAGAGGGCTTGTTTTTAAAACCCACCATAAGCAGCAAAGAATGTCAAACGGCTTCAGGAAATCTCTTCTATTTCGTCTTCACCTTTTTTTGGTTCTTTCTCTTTTTCTTGAATTTCTTCCTCTGTTAAATCCTCCCCAAGCATTGAGAGTAATTCTTCTGTTTCTTTTTCAATATCCTCTTCTTTTACACTTATTTCCCCAACCAACTCTTCTTCTTTTTCTTCAGGCAATTCCTCAACTAATCTTTTAAGCACTTCTTCCTTTTCTTCTAATTTTACTTCTTCCACTTCAACAGTTTCTTCGGGTGCAACCTCAAGCTCAGGTTCTTCCTCTACCTCGGATATGATTTCCTCTCTTTTTTTCTTAAAAACGCCACTCAGCGATTTGCTTTTGCTTAACCACTCGTCAATTTTTTCTCCTTTAACTAATCCGTGAGACACGTCTTCTGGCTCTTCGGGTATTTCTTCTTCCTTTTCTTCGGCCGCCTCAAAAACTACCTGTTCGGTCACGGGAACTTCTTCCTCGGGAAGCTCTTCAAGCATCTCCTCGGTTAAGGGAGGAGATGCTTCTACCACTTCTTTTGCCTTCTCAATTAAAGGCACTTCTGGCGCCTTTTCCAACATTGACTCTAACTTCCCAATCATTTCCAAAAACGCTGTAAGCATCGATTTGAAATTAACAGAAAATTCTTGAGTTTTTTGCTTTAAATTTGCATAACCAATATGAATTTGCTGACACTCTCTATACGCTGAAGCAACCATCTCTCGAGACCTCAAGGAAGCCTCTCTGATAATAATCTCCGCTTCTTTTCTTGCATTAGACCGAATTTCCTCTGCTGATTTTTCAGCTGTTAAAAGCGTCTTCTGAATTGCCTGCTCTAACCCCTCATACTGCTTCATTTTTTCTTCTAATTTTTCCAAACTTTCTTTAAGCTCGATATTCTCTTTGAAAAGCTGTGAAAACTCCTCAGAAACTTCATCTAAAAAGCTGTCTACTTCTTCCTCGTTGTAGCCCCGCAAACTTCTGTGAAACTCCTTGTGCTGAATATCGAGTGGTGTAAGCTTCATTTTATCCTCCTTTAAAACAATAAAATCCTGATTAAAATGTCATTAACAATTCTTTGAATAACCCGCAAAACTATAAAACCAATCAAGGGCGTTAAATCTAACCCTATAGCTCCAGCACCAACTACAGGAATAAACCTTCTAAATATTCTTAAATATGGTTCAGTTAAATCGTAAACTAAACCCCGAATTTCCTCAACAACTTTATTGCGGGTAATTTGAATCCAGGAAAAAATTACCCTTGCGATAATCAACCACGAATAAACCTGAAACACATAGTTAACCATTTTCACTAACCAGTACATATTTTATCCAATTCCTCTGCTCGTTTAACAGCCGATTTAACTGCCTCAAATACCGTTTTTTTAAGATTTTCATCAGCGAAAACTTTTAAAGCAGCTTCAGTTGTTCCGCCAGGAGAAGCTACCTTTCCTATTAAAGCCTCTGGCGACTCACCTGTTTTCTTAAGCATCGCACCGGACCCAGCCAGAGTTTCGAGAACCAATTTTTTAGAAATTTCGGGGTCGAGACCAATTTTTACACCTGCCTCAATAAGCGCTTCAACAAAAAGATAAAAATAGGCAGGCCCACTTCCACTCAAAGCTGTAGCTTCATTTTGAAATTTTTCCTCCAGATAGACCACTTCACCAATGCTTGAAAACAATTTTGAGACCAGTTCTAAAGAATCTTGAGTGCAACCAGTTGCCTTACTTAACACCGAAATTCCTTTACCAACCAGTGCAGGAGAATTAGGCATTACTCTCACCAGTTGAGTCTTCTTACCAAGTTTTTCAAAAATATGCTCCGTTTTTACTCCAGCGGCAATTGAAATAATAATCTGGTTATTTATGGCAGGAGCAATTTCAATCAGAACATCATCTATTTGTTGAGGTTTGACTGAAAGAAGAATAACATTGGACTGCTTAACGGCTTGAATATTATCAGAGGCAGGATACACACTGTATCTGGAAGCAAGCTGACCTAAGTGCTCTTTTTGAACATCACTTAAAATAATCTGAGACGCCCCTAAGACACCTGACTTAACAAGGCCATTTAAGACGGCTTCTCCCATCCTTCCTGTGCCTATAATTGCCAGTCTTACTTCTTTTAAGTCCATCTTTTTATCCTGTTGTTTATTATTTGACCTGGTCAAAAAAACCTTTCTCCCTCCAACTGCGACGTTCAGCTTCAGACACTTCAACATTGCTTGGCGTAAGAAGAAAAACTTTCTCTGCTACTTTTTGCATTGAGCCGTCAAGACCATAAGTTAAGCCGCTGGCAAAATCAATCAACCGTTTTGAAAGCTCCACATTGCTTGTCTGTAAATTCATAATTACCGGTATATTTGCTTTAAATTTATCGCCAATTTGCTGAGCATCACCAAAACTTTTGGGCTCGATAATATGAACTTTTGAATGGGGAGTTGAGATAGCACGGAGAGCTTTTGTTTTTTCAACTCTTAATAAGTCTGGAGACCGCTCTAATTTCTTTATCGTCCGAACAGGTTCAAAATCTTCATCGTAGTCTTCCTCGTACTCCTCGCATTCTTCATAGTCCTCTTCGCCGAACCCAAAGTAATTAAGCAGTTTGTTCCATAAATCTTTCACTGACACCACCCCTTAATTAATTTTCAATTTAAAATTATCAATTATTATTCGTCCTGAAAGATTGCTGTTCCGATACGCACCATATTTGAGCCCTCTTCGATGGCAACCTCAAAATCGTTCGACATTCCCATTGAAAGATACTTCATCCTTACCCCAGGTAAATCCCTTTCTTTTAAGTTATTGAAAAGTTCTTTTAAAATCTTAAAATAAGTTCTCGTTTTCTCTGGTTTAGTATAAGGCGCCATAGTCATAAGACCTTCAATTGAAACATTTTTAAAATTACCAGCCTGTTTTAAAAAATCAAATAATTCCTCAGGTAAAACTCCATATTTTGACGTCTCTTTGGATACATTTACTTCGATTAAAACTCTCTGAATTTTTCCTATGCCTCCAGCTCGTTTGTCAATTTCTTCTAAGAGATGAGGACTATCAACCGAGTGAATTAACTCTGTGAAACCTATAATACGTTTTACTTTATTGGTTTGCAAATGACCAATGAAATGCCATATCGGTTTATCTTTTAAGTAAGCATATTTTTCAATAATTTCCTGAGCCCTATTTTCTCCAATATCAGTTACACCTGCTTTAATTGCAACTTCAATTAGAGGAAGTGGGACTCCTTTGGTGACCACTACTAATTCAATTTTCTCTGGATCTCGACTCACCCGCTGAGCCGCTTCACTTATTTTCTTATTAACCCGTTTTAAGTTATCAACTATGGCTGACATATTAATCCTTATTTTAAATAATTTATAAAATTGTCACCAGAGCAGCCTGCCGGCCTGTAACTTTTCCCCTTCGATAAGAAAAAAACAACTCTTCTTCACAGCAAGTACATTTATTGACCACACATATATTTTCTTCAGGAACACCTACTTTTACTAACTGAAGTTTATTTAAGTACTGTAAATCAAGAAAGTTTCTGTCGAAAGCTTTTTCAACAAACGAAAACTTATCGACAAAATTCTTAAACAACTGGGAAGAAACCTCATAACAGCAAGATTTTACAGAAGGACCGATAAATACAAACATCTCTTCAATTGATAAATTATAAGTTTTTTCCATTAATCTCAAAGTTTTAAGGGTAATTTCTTTATACGTTCCCTGCCAACCCGCGTGAACTATTCCCACTGCTTTTGCTTTTCTTTCAACTAAAATAATAGGCACACAATCAGCTAAAAAAATAATTAAAGGAGTATTTTTTAAATTTGTCACTAAAGCATCGGTTTTTTTTATGGCAGTTTTATCAGAAAAAGCTCCGCTGCCTTTGAGATTTAAATCAACAACCTTAACTCCATCTGAGTGAACTTGCTCGGGCACTGTCAGCGAGTCGGGGTTGATTTTTAAAGTCGAACAAAGAATTTCCCTGTTTTTAGAAACATTTAGAGGATTATCGTCAACATGAAAAGCAAGATTTAAGGAGTTAAAAGGGGTTAAACTTACTCCTCCTGAACGAGTGGTGAAAGCTACAAGTACTGATAGCTCTTTTAAAAGCTCAGGCGAAGTATAAGAACTTAAATCTCCTTCTTTCTGAAGTGAGAGATTAAACAAACTTTTTTGTCTCTATCCTTCCCTTTTCTTGATGAAATTCGGGATATCTAATTCTTCTGAATCAAAAGCGGGGAACTGTTCTTTCTCGGGAATAAACTCCAACCGTTCTTGTTTTCTCTTTGAATCGAAACCGGTAGCAACAACAGTAACCCTAACTTCGTCTTCGAGAGCTTCATCCACAACCGCCCCGAAAATTATATTAGCATCAGGATGAGCAGCGTTTGAAATAACCTCAGCAGCTTCATTTACTTCAAACAAGCCAAGGTCAGCACCACCAGAAATATTGAGAAGTATTCCTTTTGCGCCATCAATTGAAGTTTCTAAAAGCGGGCTGGAAATAGCCGCTTTAGCAGCTTCAACCGCACGATTCTCTCCGCTTGCCACACCGATACCCATTAAGGCAGAGCCTGCATCCATCATGATTGTTCTCACATCAGCAAAATCAAGATTGATTAAACCCGGAGTTGTGATTAAATCCGTAATTCCTTGAATGCCCTGCCTTAAAACATCGTCGGCAACACGGAAGGCATCAAGTATGGAAGTTCTTTTTTCAACCACCTGTAAGAGTCGATCATTAGGAATAATGATTAAGGTATCAACTTTATCTTTCAGTCTATTAATACCTTCATCTGCTTGAGTCATTCTTTTTCTGCCTTCAAATGTAAAGGGACGGGTTACCACACCAACAGTCAAAGCGCCTATCTCCTTTGCAAGCTCAGCAACGACAGGAGCCGCGCCTGTGCCCGTACCTCCACCTTTGCCCGCTGTAACAAAAATCATGTCAGCGCCTTTTAGGACTTTTTTAATATCTTCTTTGCTTTCTTCCGCAGCTTGATAGCCAACTTGAGGATCAGACCCTGCTCCTAAACCCTTGGTTAATTTGCTGCCAATATGTACCTTTACATCTGCATCACTGAGAAGCAAAGCCTGAGCATCAGTGTTTACGGCTATAAACTCTATACCCCTTAATCCTGCTTCAACCATTCGATTAACGGCGTTTGTTCCACCCCCACCGACCCCAACAACTTTTATGACAGCTAAATAGCTTGTTTCTGGTTCTATCATGACTTGCCTCCCCTAAAAATCTATAAGTATAAAGTTTAACTTGAGACTTTAAAACCCTAACGTTTGAGAATAACCTTAACCTATTTCTTAAAAAATTTCAACACCGCACACAAGCCTCTTTTGAAAAGAGCCTCATTCCTGACCAGCTGATTTCTCAAAATATCTCACTATTGGTTTAGAGACTTGCCTGATATCAATAAAAATAATTTTTTCGCGATTTTCAGCTAATATCTCCTTGAGGACAAAATTCTTCCTTTCTATGTCTCCTGCTTTTCCGTAAAGTATTTCTATATTATCGAGAGTAAAAAATGAAATTCTGTCAACACTTGCCGCTGAGACAAAATCAATATCCGCTCGTAGAGAGGGATTCAGACTCGTAAGACTTTTAATTGCCTGAGATAAAATCTCTGAGTTAATTCTTTTGCCTACTTGAACATGGTTTAACTTTAAATCTTTAATTTGGGGCAAATCGAAAACATCAGCCGAGGAACCTGCCAAAAGTACAAACAAGTCTTTATCAATTAAAAACAACTTATCTTTAAAAGTAAGACAAGCAATTGGCTCTCTTTCAACAATTTTTATCCTGATTGTATCAGGAAAGTCCCGTGAAACTTCAGTGCTTTTAATTAAGGAATTTTTAAGCAATCTTTTTTCAATCTCTGAAACGGAAATCTTAAGGAGGCTGTCTTTTGAAACTCTTACATCTGAAAGTTTTTTTACTTCTTTGTCTGATAATTGACGATTCCCAATGACAGTAATTTTCTTGACATTAAAATAAGAAGAGTTATAAAGTTTTATGCCTCCAGCCGCCACTAAATAAATAACAGCAATAAGCACAAGTAAGCGCAATCTTTTAAACCACTTAATCCTTACCCTTTTTTGTTGTCTTAAGTGATACTCATCTACTCTCATCTATCTTTAAACTCACCGATTAAAGTAATTTCAGGTTCAAGTAAAATTCCTTGTTCGTCGAAAATTTTCTTTTGAACCAGCTTCAAAAGGTCATAAACATCCTGAGCTGAGGCATTCCCTAAATTCACAATAAAGTTTCCGTGTTTAGATGAAACCTCTGCCCCGCCAATCCTTAAACCTTTGCAACTTGCTTCTTCGATAAATTTGCCGGCAGATAAACCAGAAGGATTTTTAAAAACACTTCCTGCGCTGGGGTGTTGCAAGGGCTGGGTCCTTTTTCTTTTCTTAAAATTTTTCTCCATCTCCGCCTGAATTGATTTTGGCGACCCCTCACTTAATTTTATAACCGCCTCTAAAATGATTCCACGACCAGCAAGAGAACTGTATCTATATCTAAAAACTAAATCAGAACGGTGGCAGGCAACAAGTTCACAATCAGGGGTATAAAGAGTCACATCTGCCACAATATCGCCAATTGCTTTGCTATAAGCTCCGGCGTTTAAGGCCAAAGCCCCCCCTAAGCTGCCAGGTATACCCACTGCAAAAGTGAGCCCACTTAATCCTTCTTTCCAAGCAAGTTGAACTAATGCGGGAAGAAGAGTGGCTGCTCCTGCCTGGATATAAAGCCCGTCTGTGTGAATTTTTCTAAATCCTGCTCCCAGTTCAATTACAATCCCGTTAAAACCACTATCTGACACTAAAAGATTTGAGCCCCTTCCGATGACAAAAAATTTTAACCCAAAATCTTGAACCGTTTGCATGGTTAAACGAAGCTCCTCTAACGAATCAACCACAACAAAAATCTCAGCCGGACCACCTACCCGAAGTGTTGTTTTCCTTGATAAAGGAAATTTTCGAACAGTTTTATTCTTTAATTTTTTGCTTAATCGTGAATAAGCTCTATCTATCGCTGCCATTTAAACCTTCTCCCTGATAACTTTCTTCCTCTTAAAACCTCCAGAAGGTTTTCTCCCACCGTCCAGATATCCCCCGCACCCATCAAAAGCACCAAATCACCCGACTTAACCTTTTCTGTTAAAAACTTTTCGACTTCGCTTTTTTGAGAAATATAAACTACCTCTTTTCCCGAATTTCGATTATGTACTTCGTTAAAGATTAATTTTCCACTTACCCCGGGAATTGGTTCCTCGCAAGCAGAATACACATCAGTAATAACAATAATATCAGCAGAACTAAATGAGTATGCAAACTCTTTATGTAAAAATTTCGTTCGGGTATAGCGATGGGGTTGGAATACACAAACTATTCTTTTCCATTTACCATTCCGAGCTGCTTTCAAGGTTTCATTAACCTCAGTTGGATGATGTGCGTAATCGTCCACAACCGTAATTTCATTAAAAGTCCCCATAATTTCAAAACGCCTTTTTGCCCCAACAAATTCGCTTAAAACTGAAGCAACAGGGGAAAATTCAAGACCTAATAAATCCATGAGAGTAATAGCAGCTAAAGCATTGGAAATATTATGAACACCTGGTATCTTAAGAGAAGCACTACCCAACATTTTTCCATTTTTAAAAACCTTAAATTTTGAGCCGTTTCCTTCAAAGACTATATCTTGTGCGCAAAAATCACCGCCATTAATTACCCCATAGGTAACCAAACGCTTTCCGCAACTCTCAATTAACTTCTGGACATTAGGACTATCTATGCACGCTACTAAATATCCCTCAGGCGGAATTTTACTAACGAAATCACTAAATGTTTTCTGAATTTCATTTATATCTTTATAGTATTCCAGGTGGTCTGCCTCAATATTGGTAAGAACAACGAACTCGGGATCTAAAAATAAAAGTGAGCCGTCACTTTCATCAGCTTCGGCAACTAAATATTCTCCTGCTCCAAATTTAGCATTACTGCCAATATCATTGAGTTCACCTCCAACAAGAAAAGTAGGAGATAAACCCAACTTTTCGAGAATAAGGGAGATCATTGAAGTCGTGGTGGTCTTTCCATGTGTTCCTGCCACAGCAATACCACGTCTGTTTTTAAAAAGCCAGGCGAGCATTTTTGCTCGTGGAACAACTAATTTTTTTTTCTCCTTAGCCGCAAGAAGCTCACAGTTTTTCTCGGAGATTGCAGAGGAATAAACCACGACATCACTGCCAATGACATGTTTAGAGTTGTGACCAATAAAAATTTTTGCGCCCAGGTCTCTTAAGGCCAAAGTATTTCGAGACTCTTTAATATCTGAGCCGCTTACAGAATAACCCATCTCAAGCAGAACCTTCGCAATGCCGCTCATCCCAGCTCCACCAATTCCCACAAAATGAACTTGCTTAAATTTCATCATTCACCCACCATTATTTATTAGCTACGGTAGCTACGTAGCTAATTTCAGATTCTAGACCTCTGACCTCAGACTTTTGACTTTACCCTTTACTATCAGCCATCTGCTATCAGCTATCAGCCATCAGCTGCTTTTGACTCCTGACTATTTTCTTGCGAGTTTTTCTATCTGCTTTGCCAGCTCTTTTGCTGCATCAGGTTTTCCTATTGATAACATATTCATTCTCATCTTCCCAAGTGCTTCTTCATCATAAATCAGACTGCTTACAGCTTGAAGCATAGACTCACCGTTTAAATCTTCGTCCAGTAATAACTTTGCTGCCCCCTGTTTCTCGAAATACCGTGCATTTTTTTCCTGGTGTCCACCTGAAGCGTAAGGATAAGGCACTAAAATTGCTGGAGTCCCACTTGTGGTAAGTTCCGCCAGGGTTATCGCCCCTGCTCTTGAAAGAACTAAATCAGAAACAGCATAAGCTAAATTCATCCGCTCAATATAAGGAAAACACTGACATAGCAATTTATCGCTTAAATTTTTTATCTGCTCAAATCTTTCTTTAAATATCTCGTATTGGTTTATACCTGTCGCTAAAATTATTTGCAACCCTATTTCGTTTCTGAATTTATCATAAGCTTCCAAAAACGCTTCGTTAAGCCGCCGCGCTCCCTGACTTCCTCCAAAAATCAAAAGCGTCTTGCGCTCAAGCTCAAGATTAAAATAAGAAAGGGCTTCTTTTCTTTTTGTTTCTGAGCCAAGGTTATGAATCATTTCTTCACGGACAGGATTTCCTGTAAGAAATACCTTTCCATACGGGAAAAATTTTTCCGTCTCTGGAAATGAAACTGCTATTTTAGAAACAAATCTTCCCAATACCCTGTTAGCCAAACCAGGTAAAACATTTTGTTCATGAATAAGGCAAGGAACGCGAAGAATAATGGCTGCTGCCATCGTGGGAAAAGAAGCATAACCGCCCATTCCGACAACCATATCGGGCTTAAATCGAAAAAGAATCTTTAATGCTTGAAAAAAACCAGCACATAAAAAAAAGAAAGTGTTTAGCAAATCGAACGAGAGCTTCCGCTTAAAACTTCTGGCACTAATTGGTTCAAAATTAAAACCTTCTTTAACAACAACATCTTTTTCAGGTCCCCTGAAGGTACCAACAAAAAGAATTTCGACACTATCTTCTCTCGTTTTTAATGCTTGAGCTAAAGCCAGTCCGGGATAGATATGACCGGCTGTACCGCCCCCGCTTATCACTACTCTCATTTGAAGACCTGCGAACTCCCCTCTGTTTCGATATATTTAAAAGTATACCAACGCCGCTCATTGTAAACACTAAGGACGAACCACCAAAACTAACAAAAGGAAGCGGGACACCCGTTACAGGAATTAAACCAGTTACCGCTGCCATATTAATTAGTGCCTGAACAAAAATCATACAAGTGATACTCGAAGCAAGCAACCGCCCAAATAAATCATCAGATTTAAAAGCAATCCGCAAACCCACATAAAGAAAACAAAGAAAAAGGAGAGCCAAAAAAAGCGTACCAATTAACCCCAATTCCTCGCCGATTATAGCAAAGATAAAATCGGTATGAGCAGCAGGTAAGTAAAAGAATTTTTGACTGCTTTTTCCTAATCCGACGCCTGTTAAGCCTCCTGAGCCGAAAGCGAGCAAAGATTGAATAATATGAAAACCAGTGGCTTTGGGGTCTGCCCAGGGATTTAAGAAACTAAAAAACCTCGCTTTTCTATAATCCTCTGAAAAAATAAAAAAAACACCAACTAAAACCCCCGCTGCTGTCAAACCAAACATGTGTAAAAATCGTGCCCCGGCGATAAACATAGAAACATAAACAATAAAAGCAATAATTACTGCTGTTCCCATATCGGGCTGTTTCATAACCAGTAAAATAATTGCCAGTAAGACAAGCCCAATTGGAAGAATTAGCTCTCGGAAGTCTTTGATTTTTCTTCCTTTTTTAGCCAATACATCAGCTGCAAATAAAATCAAAGCAAGTTTTGCAAATTCTGACGGCTGAAAACTAAAAGGACCAATGGTTAACCAGCGACTTGCACCACCTGCCATTTCCCCAATACCAGGTACAAAAACAAGAATTAACAAAGAAACAGAGAGTAAAATTCCAAAAACTGAAAATTTTTTTAATTTTCGATAATCGTAATTTGAAAAAAACCACAAACCAAATAAACCAATAAGCGCCCAGGTAATCTGCCTTTTTATATAGTAGTAAATGTCTCCGTGTTTATCGTACGCCTGAACGGAGCTCGCGCTAAAAATCATGATTAACCCAAAAAGCAACATTACAATGGTCAGACCGAGAAGCCAGTAGTACAAAGTATGTATTTTTTGCTTAGACATCGGTTCGCTCCCGCAATGCTAAAACTGCTCTTTTGAAAACTTCGCCTCTTTCTTCGTAGTTGGAAAATATATCGAAACTTGCACAAGCAGGCGAGAGTAAAACCACATCTCCAGAAACTGCTTCGGTATAAGCAATTCTTACTGCTTCCTCCATACCTTTTGCAGGCAAAATTTTAACCGTGGTATTTTTTAACGCCTCTATAATTTCTTTTTCTGATTCACCAAAAACAACTACTTTTTTAACCTTATCTTCAAGAGCTCCTGCAATTGGCTCAAAACTATTTCCTTTATTTCTGCCTCCCAGCAACAATATGACAGGCGAATTAAAGGCCGTTAAAGCTTTAACTGTTGCATCAGGATTGGTGGCTTTAGAATCATTATAAAAAGTCACACTCCTGATAGTTGCCACAAATTCCATTCGATGTTTCAAGCCCTCGAACTTAATAAGAACTTCTCTGACATCGGTAAGACTTACTCCTGCTGCCAGCGAAGCGCCAACCGCTGCCATGGCATTATCCCAATTATGTTCCCCTTTAATTTTTAACTCATCAACATGACAGATAGGTGAATCTTCTTTAAAACCTGCCATAATTACCGAATCGCTTATGTACACCCCATTTTTTATTTTCACCTGCTTGCTTGTCGGGATAAGACTTGCCCTAATATTAGAAGAAACTAAACGGACAGTTTCATCATCATAATTTACCACCGCAAAATCGTCAGTCGTCTGATTCATAAATATGCGCCCTTTTGCTTTCGCATAATCTTCAAAATCGTCATGCCAGTCTAAATGATCTTCGGTGATATTAAGGAGGACAGAAATAAAGGGATGAAACTCGACAATAGTTTCAAGTTGAAAACTGCTTAATTCAGTGACAAGAAAGGTACCTGTCCTTGCTTCATCAACTGCCTGCACCAGCGGATATCCAATATTCCCTGCCACAACAACAGGAAAGTGAGCTTGTTTTAAAATTTCACCTATGAGTTTAGTTGTGGTGGTTTTTCCATTAGTGCCTGTCACACCAATAATTTTTGAATCGGTTAAACGATAAGCTAATTCAATCTCGCTCCATATCGGAATATTTAACTTTTTTGCCTCTTTTAGAATGGGAACATTTTTCGGCACACCAGGACTGACAATAACTAAATCAATTCCACTAAGACAGGAAAAACTGTGCTCTCCAAGGGATGTTTTAATTCCCTTTGATTCTAAATAAGAAGCAACCTTTTTAATTTCAGAAGAATTTGAGGAATCAATGGCAGAAATTGTTGTTCCTAAAGATTTAAGTTTTTCAGCTGAAGAAACACCACTTTTCCCCAGTCCAATAACTAAAGCTTTAAGCTTTGAAAAATTCAATTTTAGACACCTCTCATCGTCACAAAATAGAGAGCAAAGCCCGCTCCAGCCAGAACTCCTGTGACAATCCAAAACCTGAGCATAATTTTTGTTTCGGACCAGCCAAGCATTTCAAAATGGTGATGAATAGGTGCCATTTTAAAGAGCCGCGTTCCAAAATAACGGTAGGAAATAACCTGAAGAATAACCGATAAGCCCTCAATAACATATATTCCGCCAATTAAAATCAACAAAAACTCAGTCTTGGTTACGATTGCTAAAGCGGCAATTGCTCCACCTAATCCAAGAGAGCCAGTATCGCCCATGAATATTTCCGCAGGGAAAGCATTATGCCACAAAAAACCAAGACAAGCGCCCCCGATAGCCGCGCACAAAATCGCAAGATCCAGGTGGTCTTGTCGGAATGAAATTGCGGCGTAAGCCATAAGAACCACCATCACTGTACCCGCCGCTAAACCATCAAGTCCATCTGTTAAGTTAACCGTGTTGGTAGTAGCTGAAATAATTAAAAAAACCAGAAGATAATAAAATATGCCGAGCTCAATAGTGATACTTGTTGCTGGGAGATTAACCGTAGTTGGAAGAGCTGCATAATTTATAGCTGCCCAGGTAAAAATGCCAGATACGACAAATTGCCAGAAAAATTTTGTTCGAGCTCGCAAACCAAGCGACCTTGTTTTTGAAGTCTTAATAAAATCATCAATGAAACCAATGAATCCGCAGCTTAAAGCAACCAGGGCTGCTAAAATACTTAAAGAACCGTAACCGCGAATTCCGGCAATCAAGAGAAAAGCAAAAAGTGAAACAAAAAGGATGATTAAGCCCCCCATAGTGGGCGTACTCTGCTTTTCTAAATGATTTTCAGGCCCATCGAGTCTTATGATTTGACCAATATTTCTTAAGTGGACAAACTTTATCCAGAGAGGAGTAAGAATTGCGGTGCCCACCAGAGCTATCACCGCTGCCATAAACACTTGATAGGTTGGGTATCGACTGATATTCAATAAGATCATTCTTTAATCTCACCCTCAACTTTCCAGCTTCTAATCTCCAATTTCCAGCTATTAGCTTTTTTCATTCTTTACCTGTACATTTGACTCTTGACTAGCGAAGCGGTTGACCTGCCCTTTTAACCTTTAACTTTCCTTTACCCTTTACCTTTCACCCTTTTCAGAAGTGCTTCTACAACTTTTTCCAATCCCATGGCTCGCGATGCCTTCACTAAAACAATGTCACCTTTTTCAACTAACTTTAACAAAATCTCAATAGCTTCTCCGCTGTTATTAAAAGCAAAGATGCGTGACCTGTTAAATCCTGATTTAATTGCTCCTTTCGCAATTTGCTTGGCTTTATCTCCGACAGTTATCAAAAAATCAATATCTGACTTACCCGTAAACTTTCCAACCTCATAATGAGAAGTCTCTGAAATTTCTCCCAATTCCAACATATCACCCAGTACCGCAAACTTGCGAGAAAAACCAGTAATTTCGCTTAAAGTTGAAAGGGCAGCTCTCATTGAGTCAGGGCTGGCATTGTAGGCATCATTTATAATAATAATTTCACCAGAGCTGGTTATAAATTGCATTCTCATTTCTGAAACCTGACAATTTTCAAGCCCTGCTTTAATGTCGCTTAATGAAACTCCTAACTCCGCTGCTGCTGCAGAAGCCGCCAGAGCATTATATATGTTATGCTTTCCCACAACAGGTAAATTAATCAGGATAGAACCCTTAGGAGTCATCATCTCAAACGAATAAAAACCACTGGTATCTATTTTAATGTTAAGCGGAAAATAATTAGCCCAGCGGGAAAACCCAAAAGTTACAATTTTAGCTTTGCTCTTTCGGGCAAGCATCTTAAATCTGTAGTCATCCAGATTCAAAATAACTTTGCCATCATAAGGAATAGACTCGACTAACTCCCGTTTTGTTTTGGCAATATTCATTAAAGAATTAAGCATTTCGTAATGTGATTCTCCAATGTTTGTAATTAAACCAACAGTCGGCTTAGATATTTCGGCAAGTTCTCGAATTTGCCCTTTGCCCCTCATTGCCATTTCTAAAACGATAACTTCTGTATTTTTGTCTGCTTTCAAAAGGGTTAAAGGAATACCAATTTCATTGTTATAATTTTTTTCTGTGCTCACTGTTTTAAAAACTCGCGGAAAAATGCTGGCCATCATATCTTTCGTGCAAGTCTTTCCAGTGCTTCCGGTAATTCCTATCACTTCGCAAGAAAGTTTTTCTCGAACAAATCGAGCTAAGCCTTGAAGCGCTTTTAATGTATCGTCAACTTTAATAACTGCTATTTCGTCGTTAAGCAAATCTTTAAGTGAGTCTTTATCTCCTTTATCCCAGTTTTCCGTGAAAAATCCTGAGGCACTCTTTTTAAGGGCATCTTTAATAAACTGGTGACCGTTAAACTTTTCACCTTTCAAAGGGATAAAAAAATCGCCTCGCTTAATTGTGCGAGTGTCTATGCTAACAGATTTAATGCCAATATCAGGCATTCCTTGAATAAGTGCTCCCCCTGAAGCACCTACCATCTCAGAAAGTTTCAAGAAAAACATTGCGAAATTCTCCTCATTGCCTCACGAGCTACTTCTTGGTCGCTGAAAGGTAGCGTTTTATCTCTAAACATTTGCACTCTTTCATGACCTTTTCCCGCGATGATAACAAAATCTCCCTTTTTAGCCATTTCCAAAGCCGTGACGATTGCCTCTCGTCTATCAAAAATGGAAAGGTAATCATCTTTTTTCACTCTCTCGAAACCAGTCTTAATTTCATCAATTATCTTTTCTATTTCTTCGCTTCTCGGATTGTCAGATGTGAGAATAGTGAAATCACTTAATTTTGCCGAAACCTCACCCATCTTGGGTCGTTTAAACTTATCTCTGTCTCCGCCGCATCCAAAAACAGTAATCACTCTGCCTTTAGCTATTTCCTTCGCTGCTTTTATTGCTTTCTCTAAACTATCAGGTGTATGAGCGTAATCAACAATGACTGTGGCTTCATAATTGGGAACTCCGTCAATAATTTCAAACCTTCCTGGAATTTTAGCAACCCTCTTTAAACCCTTTTTAATAATTTCATCAGGGACCTCCATAGCTTTAGCGGCAGCAATGGCAGCTAGAGAATTATAGATATTATGAGTCCCTCCGAGTTGCAATTCTATCTGAAAATCTCCCGTTGAGGTTGATACTATATATTCTGAGCCTTTTTCGCTAAGTCTTACCTCAATTGCTTTAACATCCGACTTTTCATTAAAACCATAGGTAATAACCCTCGAAACTGATAAACTGATGATTTTCTGACCATATGGGTCGTCCAGATTCACTACATGTATCGTGTTTTTTTCAAAAGAGTTCTCAAAAAGTCTACTTTTAACCTTAAAATATTCTTCCATCGTCTCGTGGTAATCCAGATGCTCCTGGCTTAAATTTGTAAAGATAGCCACATCAAACCGACAGTGGTCAACGCGGTGTAGGTCTATAGCATGAGAGGAAACTTCCATAACTGCTACCTCCACACCTGATTTAACCATTTCCGAAAAAATTTTGTGGAGTTCACAAGCTTCGGGAGTTGTTCTTTCTACAGGTAAAATTTCCTTACCAATCCGATACTCAACTGTACCAATAAGCCCTGTTTTTCTATTCTGAGCAGCGAAAATACTTTCGAGGAGATACGTGGTGGTTGTTTTACCGTTGGTCCCAGTTACACCAATTAATTTTAAATTTACCGTCGGCTTCTCGTAAATCAGGTCTGAAAGATAGGACAGAACTTTTCTTGTATCTTTTACCTGTATTTGCCCCACTTCTTCAGGCAAATCCAACCAATTTTCGACAACCACCCCAACAGCTCCTCTTTTTACCGCCTCGCGGGCAAAAAGATGACCGTCAGTTTTTAAACCTTTTACGGCAACAAAAACATCCCCACGCTTAACCTTTCTTGAGTCACAGGTTATTCCTGAAACATCAAGATTTAGGGGACCATTGAATTTTATGATTTCAAGCGAGGGGATTAGCTCAGATGATTTCATAAGTTATACAAATCCTCCAGAATAAAAAGCTTATTTATTTTAGCATACTAAGAATTTTTAGCCAAAGCTAATGGCTCTGCAAATTGAGCTTTTTAATCGGATGCGGATATCGAAAATCTATTGCCCCTCCACCGGAAACAGGATAAAATCGCCAGTCACCAAGCACTGAGACCAACTGATATTGAGACTGGCAACTTAAACAAAAACAATAGCCGTAATAATCTGTCTCCATTTCTTTTTCACATTGCGGACAAACCCATTTATCCTTAATTCTCATCACCTCCTCTCTCTAATTCACTTGGCGATACTTTCAAATGATTCAAGGAAAATTCGACAACGTTCTTAAAAACAGGTGCAGCTACGACACCTCCGTAGTACGCGCCTTGTGGCTCATCTATCACGACTAAAGCAATAATTTCTGGATTTTCTGCCGGGGCAAAACCAACAAAAGAACTTATATATTTTCCTGATTTATACCCACAACCCGGAAGTGGCTTCTGAGCTGTTCCTGTTTTTCCAGCAACTCGATAACCCTCAATTTTTGTCGCATTTCCTGTTCCAGCTTCTACTACCTGTTCCAATATCAAGCACATCTCTTTAGCCGTCTTTTCAGAAATTACCCTCTTTCCTTCACGAAACTGATATTCACGCACAGATTTCCCTTGAGAATCAATTGATTTCCGGAAAAAGTGTGGCTGAACAATAAAACCACCGTTAGCAATTATTGCGTAAGCTCTAAGCAGTTGAATTGTGCTTGCAGAAATCCCCTGTCCAAAAGGAATGTTCCCAATCGTTGTGGCTGACCATTCATCGGGAGGCGGCATATAACCTATGGTTTCGCCGGGAAAATCTATCCCTGTCTTTTCGGTGAATCCAAAATCTGCAAGACATTTGTATATAGAGTCTTTTCCTAATTCCTGCCCGATAGTGACAATTCCCACATTGCTGGATTCAGTAATAATTTCTGTGAAGGTAAAATCTCTGGCAAGTCGGGGGTGAGCTTCTTTTATCACTTTATCCGCAACTTTAATTGTCTCGGGAAGGTGATAAATGGTTCCGGGCTCGCAAATGTCCTTTTCCAGCGCACCGGCGGCAATGAAGGACTTCATTACCGAACCCAGCTCATAAACATCAACAATGGCTCGATTTTTAAACACTTCCTCTTTTTCGTTGGAAAAATTATTCAGGTCAAAAGTAGGACAATTAGCCATAGCTAAAATTTCACCTGTCTTGGGAGACATAACTATAACCGAGCCACCTTTTGCCTGATACTTCTCAACCTGCTTTTTAAGTTCTATCTCGGCTTTATGTTGAATTTCTCGATCAATTGTTAAGACTATGCTTTTGCCATCGCTTGGCTGAGAATACTCAACAAAACTGCCAGGAATAATTCTTCCTTGAGGGTCTCTTTCGGCAAGAAGCTTGCCTGCTTCACCCTTTAAAACCTCGTCATAATAAAGTTCTAAGCCAACTAAGCCATTGTTATCAGTCCCGACAAATCCAATAACATGCGAACCAAGCGACTCGCAGGGGTAAACTCTTTTGTTTTCCTTAAGAAAACCAATCCCCTCA
>CAMTWV010000012.1:0-30021 GCA_947085535.1 uncultured Actinomycetes bacterium
GCGGCTCTTGTTTTTCCTCACTATTAGAAAAGAATCGCGACTATCATTTGCCAAGAACAAAAAATACTCATTTACCAGCCCATTTTCGGATTATCTGCTTGCCCAGTCTGCCCTGTCTGCCGACAGGCGCGGCGGCAGGCACGAAATATTTTTATTTTTGCTCTTCACAAGCTTGCTCGGTGTCTGACACCAAGTAACGGGAAATTGTTGGCGGCGTCTCCAAGGGGCGCTGCAGCTCTTCTCCGGCTCTGCATCCAGAAGCTGTGTGCCCATCTTGGAGAGAAGGGAAAGAACATAGACGAGGACATCGGAAGCCTTGTGAGTAAGGGGCTAAATCCACTTGTCCAGCAGTCTCTGGATGTGGTGCGAGTGGTAGGAAATGAAGCTATCCATCCAGGGGTGATTGACATCAAGGATGACCGCGACACCGCCATGACGCTTTTCTAGCTTCTGAACGCTATCGCGGACCAGATGATATCCTACCCAAAGACAGTCAAAGCGATGTACGAGAAGCTGCCGGAGACAAAAAGAAAAGCGATCAAGAAACGTGATGGCAAAGCATGACAACCAAGCCGAACAATCTCCTGCAGGCGACGTCCTGAAGGCCGCGCCTGAGGAGTGATGTTATGTCCATCGTATTTCTTGTATTTTTCACGTTTATTTGTTAAGTTAAGCCTGCGATTCTTCGTTAAAAAAGGAAATATAGAAATGAGCACACACCACAAGCTAATAATCGCCAATTGTATGAGTATGCAGGAAATCTCAAATGAAGAAGTTCATTTGGTTGTTACTTCCCCGCCTTACTTTAATGCTCCCTTTGATTATGAAGGACTGTTTAAAAATTACGACCAATATTTAGGTGTTCTAAGGAAAGTAGCCAAAGAATCTTTCCGAGTTCTTCAAAACGGTAGAATCTTCGTTCTAAATATTGATGATATGCTTATCAATGGTGATAAGTTCCCGATCGTTGCCGATGCAACAAGAATTTTTCTTGACGCAGGTTTTAGATATAGAGATAGAATAATCTGGAAAAAACCTGAAGGTTATTTAAGAATTAGTCGAAGAAGCGGAGTTATGTTGCAAAATCCATATCCGATGTATTTCTATCCCGATAATCTTTTGGAAAGCATAATCATTTTTCAAAAAGGAAAATTTGATTATAAATCTGTTTCAAAAGAAACCAGAGAGGCTTCAAGGATTGATTTAAAAGAATTTCAGGATAATAAATGGTTTATGACTTTGTGGGACATGGTTAATGTGTTGCCCGGTTCACCGATGGAAAAAGGAATTGCAGCCTTTCCAGATGAATTAGCATACAGATGTATTAAATTGTTTTCTTATATAGGCGAAACAGTTCTTGATCCTTTTTGTGGAAGCGGAACAACGATGAAAATTGCAAGAGAACTGGGGAGAAATAGTATTGGTATTGAAATTAAAAAATCATTATTACCAATCATTGAAACAAAAATCGGATTTAATGGGCAAGCAGGATTATTAAATCAGGATGATACATTCGAGCATGTGATTAGAGAAGGCGAGAAATATGGATGTATCAGCTAAGATAACCGGGATAACATATAAACCCTTTTTATGTAGAGAACTGAATTTTTACAACATAAAGAATTTGAATGATGCCTTTGATAAAGACACTTCTTTTATTCTCAACTTCGATAAAGATGTACAAATTTCAGTAAGCTGGTGGGTTTCAGCAAAACGCACAAGGTCTTATCCATACTCAAGAGTTTATGACACCCTTGGTTTTCAAGGCAAGAAAGTAACAATCATCCCAATTTTCAAAGACGAAGGCAAAGAAGGGGATAGAGATTTTCTTCAATGGGATACTATATCTCTGATGAGCCTGTTAGGCATTTATACAATTATTTCGTATTACAACAGAGCAGACAAAAGTACAAGATATGACCATAAAATAACAAATCAGAGATTTGATTTAAGGCATTTGCAAGCCAATTTTGCCAATCTTTTATCTTTTCAGTCTGATGCGTTGCATTGGAACTTATCTCAAATTGATAACGTGGGCGAAGTTGGTGAAAAAGCATTGACTGCTTACAAAACCATTTCACAGAAATTAGGTGTAGATATGCACTCATTCAACACAGCACAAAATCGAATACAAGAACTGTTGAAAGGAAAAGAAAACTTTATGAACTTTTCAAGAAATCTTGCCCAAAAAGCACAGGAAAGAGAAAAAACTACTGTACAACCTAAAGAACAATTAGACGGCACAAAAGCAACTTTGACTATCAAAAATTATCTCGGAGGATATTACTATTTCACAAGTGATGAAGCTAAATTGATTAAAAACTCAATTTGCCTAATTGAAGGAAAACATTCTATAGGAAGCATTATCCCCTCCACAGAAGATATTAAAGATGGGCTTATTAAAATGATACTGTTTACCAACCTCAAAGAAGTAAGAATCGGAGGGAAAGAATATTCCCCCATACCAATTCTAAAACTTACAAGTGACGTAAGATTTTCCATAGACAAACTTTCATCTTTAAAGATGGAGTTACTGAAATTATTATCGAAAGAGGCAGTCGTAAATAAATTTGAGGTATTAATAAACGGCAACAAATTGCACGATTATCAGCTTTTCAAAATCTAAGAAGAACTAAAAAGGGGACAGATTTATTTATCACTGACAAATTGTCAAGGGCTTTTATTTTCAGGTAGCTTTTTACTAATATCATTTGAAAAACATAGTTCTTCTTTATTATTAGTAGGCATCAATTGCAATTTGCAAAAATATTTTTATTTCTGCACTTAACAAGCTTACTCGGTGTCTGACACCGAGTAGAACACCGAGTAAGAACAAGTTGCTCAGGATAAATCAGCCACCTGCTATAAGCGTCTTTCACTTACAACTCCCAACTTCCTAATTTTCTTGTATAATAATTTTACCAAGTCAAGTTGGAGGTTGGGACCATAAACGATATTTCCGATATTGAAAAAAGAGCCAGGGAGCTCAGAGATTTAATAAATTACCATAATTATCGTTATTATGTGCTGGATTCTCCTGAAATTTCTGATGCAGAATACGACGAGCTGGTAAAAGAACTTATTGAAATTGAGAAAGTGCACCCAGAGTTAATTACTCCTGATTCTCCCACCCAGCGAGTTGGAGCGCCTCCAGCCAAAGGGTTCTTGTCTGTTCGCCATCAAGTTAAGATGCTCAGTCTTGCTGATGCTTTCTCTTTTGGTGAGCTTTCAGCGTTTTTAGAGAGAGTTAAGAAAACACTTCCCGAAGAAAAGATTGATTATGTTTGCGAACTTAAGGTAGATGGAGCTGCTATTTCTCTTACCTATGAAGACGGATTGTTAGTTAAGGGAGCTACTCGTGGTGATGGTGAAGTTGGGGAAGATATTACTCCAAATATTAAAACAATTCGCTCAATTCCTTTGAGATTAAGACTTAAAAAACCACCTGCCTATTTAGAAGTTCGGGGTGAAGTCTATCTTTCTAAAAAGCAGTTTGAGGAGATAAATTTAGAAAGGTCAAAAGAAAGCGAGCCTCTTTTTGCTAATCCTCGGAATGCTGCCGCTGGTTCTTTAAGACAGCTTGACCCAGCTATTACAGCCCAAAGAGAACTTGACTCAATTTTTTATGCCCTTGGATTTGTTAGTGAAGAAGCTCCAGAATCGCACTGGGAAGTTTTGCAGTTTCTAAAAGAAGCAGGTTTTAAGATAAGTGAATATGCAAAAAAAGTGGAAACCACCGATGAAATCTTCGATTTTTGCAAAGAGAGGCAGGAAAAGAGAGACGCGCTTCCTTATGAGATAGACGGAGTGGTTATAAAGGTTAATTCTCTTAAACAACAGGAAAAGCTTGGGGCGACCTCTAAGTCTCCCCGCTGGTCAATTGCCTATAAATTTCCTGCCGAACAAAAAACAACTCGGGTTTTAGATATAACGGTAAATGTAGGGAGGACAGGGGCACTTACCCCAGTTGCCATTTTAGAGCCAGTTAGAATTGCTGGCTCAACTGTCAGTCGAGCTACTCTTCATAATGAAGATGAAATGAGAAGAAAAGATATTCGCATTGGTGATTGGGTGATAGTTCAAAAAGCCGGCGATGTTATTCCTGAAGTGGTCTCACCTGTTCTTAGCAAGCGTACAGGAAAAGAAAGAATTTATCACATTCCGAATAGATGTCCTGTCTGCGGAGCAGAAGCTATCAGACCTCCGGGGGAAGCGGTTAAAAGATGCACAAACATCTCTTGCCCCGCTCAAAGATTTGAACATATTTTGCATTGGGCGAGTCGAAGCGCTATGGATATAGACGGATTAGGACCAGCGGTTGTCGAGGAACTTCTTTCCAAAGAAATAATTGAGGACATTGGAGACTTATATTTTCTCTCAAAAGATGATTTGCTAAACGTCGAACACTTTCAGGAAAAGTCAGCCGAAAACCTCTTTAATGCTATTGATAAGTCTAAAAACAGACCCTTTTCAAGAGTGCTTTTTGGTCTGGGAATAAGAAATGTGGGTTCTCATTTAGCGGATGTGCTGGCAAAGAATTTCCCATCCATAGAAGAATTGAGGGATGCAAGCTTTGAGGATTTGACGATTATAAATGAAATTGGCCCAGCCGTTGCCGAAAGCGTAATAAAGTTTTTTAGACAAGGAAGGAACCTAAAAGTTATAGAGAAGCTGAAGCGTGCCAGAGTTAACATGAAAAAAGCTATTGAAACAGAGGTATCCAGAAAACTTGAGGGATTAACCTTTGTGCTTACCGGGACTCTTTCCCGATTTACGCGCGAGGAGGCAGAAGAAAAAATAAGAGTTTTAGGTGGTCGTTCGTCGTCTAATGTGAGCAAAAATACTGATTATGTGGTAGCGGGTGAGAGTCCGGGCAGTAAATACAATAAAGCAAGAGAGTTTGGTGTTAAGATAATAAACGAAGAGGAGTTTATAAAATTACTTGAAGGTTAATCGAGAGGTACCCTGGCATATTAAAGATGTGTGGTTAGTTGTTTTCAGCTTAATCGGCTTAATCATTTTACGAATTGCTTTTGAATTAGTTTGGCATTTCTTTTTTTCAAGTTCCTTCGGTGTCATTTCCTCAATGATTTTAGCTTATTTTTTTCTTTTTGTTCTGGTTTGGCATTTTGGTTTAAAGCCATACGGGGCATCCTTTTTTGATTTGGGATTTACATCTTTTAAAGTGGGCCATGCTTTACTCTATGTTTTTTTTGGATTCCTTTTTGTTAGAGGATTTTTGCTCAATTATGATCTTTTTTTGTGCGAGGTTTTAAAAATTAACCCACCACTGGAAATTTACTCTAAACTGCCTGAGGTTTTTGGGAAAAGTTTTATCGGGTTCGTAGTTGCTATTTTTGTGATTGTGGTAATTGCACCTGTGGTTGAAGAGGTGTTTTTTCGTGGTTTTATGTATCCCGCGATGAAAAAGCAGATAGGAAAAGTTAAAGCAATTTTACTGTCCTCAATTATCTTCGCTCTTTTTCATCTTCAGGGCTGGTTGGCAGTGCCTATGATAATTATGGGTGTTGTTTTGGCTTTGCTTTACGAAAAGTTTAGCTCTTTAGGTCCTCCAATAATTTTACATGCTCTAAATAATCTTGTTTCTGTTATCATTATTTATATTTACTTCTGAGCTTTAAAAAGGTGAGGCACAATGGCAATTAGTAAAAAAGATGTAGAACATGTGGCACTCCTTGCTCGGCTTTTTTTAACTGAAGAAGAAAAAGAAAAATTTACTCTTCAGTTAAGCCAGATTCTTGAGCATGCCGGGAAAATCGGGGAATTAAATACGAAAGATGTTAAACCAACATCCCATGCTTTACCAATTAAAAATGTTTTCCGGAAAGATGAAGAAAAACCTAGTCTTTCTCAGGAAGAAGCTTTGTCCAATGCTCCTTCTAAAGAAAGCGGGATGATAAGGATACCGAAGATTGTTTAGTAATAAATAACAGGGGAACGGGGGAAGGGTATAGGGTAAAGTTAAATGAAAAGTGGAGAACCCCTCAGCCCAGAGGACTTACAGAGTCCTGTAGGTTTTGACCGAGGGATGAAGAAATAAAAACTATAATTAAAAATTAAAAAAGTTTCTGAAAATATTTTAAGAATTTTATCTTTTGTGGTTTGGTTTGCAATTTTAAATTTTTCTATATCGTTCTAGATTTTTATTTTTTAGTTTTTAGTTTGAACTTACTACCGACTTATGGAGAATTATGTTATCTAAATTAACTGTTCATGAATTGCATAAGAAATTGATAAATAAGGAGATTTCTGCTGTTGAGCTCTGCCGGGATGTATTTGGAAGGATAAAAACAGTTGAAGAAAAAGTTAAAGCCTACTTGCATTTAACTGAAGAAATAGCATTAGCAAAGGCAAAAGAGGTTGATGAACAGATAAGAACTGGGAAGGATTTATCGCCGTTAGTTGGGATTCCAGCGGCTATTAAAGATAATATGTGCACCAAAGGTGTTAAGACAACCTGTGCCTCGAAAATCCTTGAGGATTTTGTTCCTGTCTATTCTTCAACGGCGGTTGAGAAGCTTTTTAACGAAGGCGTTGTGATGATTGGCAAAACCAACATGGATGAATTTGCTATGGGCTCTTCAACTGAGAACTCTGCTTTTGGTTCTACCAAAAATCCTTGGGATTTAGAGACTGTTCCTGGTGGTTCAAGTGGCGGCTCCGCAGCAGCAGTAGTGGCAGATGAGGCGATATTTGCTCTGGGTTCTGATACTGGCGGCTCTATTAGACAACCTGCTGCACTTTGTGGAGTGGTTGGATTAAAACCAACTTATGGATTAGTTTCAAGATATGGCTTGGTTGCCTTTGCTTCTTCGCTTGATCAAATTGGGCCGATTACTAAAAATGTTACCGACTGTGCCCTCGTTTTAAATGCCATCTGCGGAAAAGACCCGATGGATTCAACATCTCTGGATGTAGAAATTCCTGATTTCACGAAAGCTTTAGTTGTTGATGTTAAGAATTTGAAGATAGGTGTTCCCAGGGAACTTATGGGTGAGGGAATTGACGCAGGGATTAAAAAAGCAATCGAGGCAGCTCTAAAGCTTTACGAAAAAATGGGAGCAAAGATTGAGGAAACAACTCTTCTAAATATTGGTTATGCTCTTTCTGCTTATTATCTAATTGCGCCTGCTGAGGCAAGCTCCAATCTGGCTCGTTTTGATGGGGTAAGGTATGGTTATCGCACCAAGCAGAAGGTTGAGGATATGATTGAGATGTACTCGAAAACTCGTGCGGAAGGTTTTGGAAGTGAAGTAAAAAGAAGAATAATGCTCGGCACCTATGCGCTTTCTGCAGGTTATTATGAAGCGTACTACGAGCAAGCACAGAAAGTAAGGACTCTTATTGTCGAGGATTTCAACAAAGCATTTGAAAAATATAATGTTTTAGTTTCGCCGACTTCGCCAACGGTAGCTTTTAAAATTGGTGAAAAGGTTGAAGACCCGCTCAAGATGTATATGTCAGATGTTTGCACTATCCCGGCTAATCTTGCGGGAATTCCCGCTATCTCTATTCCTTGTGGTTTAACCGATGGTCTCCCTGTGGGATTACAAATAATGGGCAAAGCGCTTGACGAAATGACTATTTTGCGAGCCGCTTATACTTTTGAGCAAGAATTTGGGTTTAAAGAGAAACCAGTATTGTAAAGGGTGTAGGGAAAAGGATAACGGGTAAAGAGAAATTGAAGATTAGAAATTTTAAAATTTGTACTTTGCAAGTCGCATTTTACAATTAACTGCGAAGCATTTTAGGCTGATAGCTGGAGTCTGGGAGCTGGTAACTAATGGAGTACGAAACAGTAATTGGGTTAGAAATACATGTAGAGCTTTTAACTACAAGCAAGATGTTTTGTGGCTGTTCAGCAAGAGTCTTTGGTGAGAAGCCAAATACCCATACCTGTCCTGTTTGCTTAGGCCTTCCAGGTTCCCTTCCTGCTATAAATAAGAAAGCGGTTGAATACACGGTTAAAATTGGTCTTGCTTTAAATTGTGAAGCTTTAAGTTTTACCCAATTTCATCGCAAAAATTATTTCTATCCTGATATGCCTAAAAATTATCAAATATCCCAGTATGATTTTCCCTTCTGTGTAAATGGCTATCTTGATGTAGATATGGGGGATTATGTACGGCAAGTGGGAATTACTCGGGTTCATCTTGAAGAAGATACAGGAAAACTTACTCACATGGGAAAAAGTGGAAGAATTGGCGGCGCTGATTATAGTCTGGTCGATTTTAATCGGGCAGGTGTTCCGCTGGTTGAAATAGTAACTGAGCCTGATATTCGCACACCTGAGGAAGCAAAAGTTTTTACTCAGAAACTTAAAAGCATACTTGAACATCTTGAGGTTTCTGATTGCAACATGGAGGAAGGAAGCTTAAGGTATGACGCCAATGTTTCTCTGCGTCCTGTGGGTGCTAAGGAATTTGGTGTGAAAACTGAGGTTAAAAACATGAATTCTTTTCGGGCAATTCAAAGGGCATTGGTTTATGAAATTGAGCGCCAGAAGAATCTTCTTAAAAGCGGAGAAAGAGTGATTCAAGAAACGCGCCACTGGGACGATGTGGGGAATATAACGATGTCTTTAAGAACAAAAGAAGAAGCTCATGACTACCGTTATTTTCCTGAGCCCGATTTGGTTCCCATGGAGCTTTCAAGAATCTGGATTGACGAGCTAAGAACAAGCTTGCCCGAACTTCCCAATGCTCGAAGGAAACGCTTTATTGAAGAGTATAGGCTGCCTCTCTATGATGCTGAGTTTTTAACTTCCTCCAAAGCAGTTGGGGATTATTTTGAAGAATGTGCCAAGTCTTACCCTGATGTTAAAAAAATAAGCAACTGGATAATAGGAGAACTTACCATGTACCTTAATGCGGCAAATCTGGAAATAGATGAAAGCGCGGTTACTCCCCGACATTTAATTCAGTTAATAAAACTCATTGATGAGGGCGCAATAAGCGGAAAAATGGCTAAAAATGTTTTTGAAGAGATGTTTGAGACAGGGAAACTGCCTAAGATAATAGTTGAAGAAAAAGGTCTTGTTCAGTTAACTGATGAGACGGAAATAGAGAAAATAATTGGAATGGTCTTAGAAGAAAATGCGAATGTGGTTGAGGAATATAAGAGCGGAAAAGAAAAAGCTTTTGGTTTTTTAGTTGGACAAGTTATGAGGCTTACCAAAGGAAGAGCAAACCCCCAATTAGTTAACGAGATTTTAAGAAAGAAGCTTTCTTAAGTTTTTCCGTTAAAATTAATTTTTAACTTTATATGCACATTTTTAACTTAAGATGGATTATTAATACAAACTTGTTTCTGGTTCGAGGGTTTTATTGGTGGGACTCCGAGACGGTTTTCTCGACATATAGTCCTCATTCTTTTAAGCTTATAAAATAAACTAAAGTTGTCAAAAGTTCACTCAAAGATAGGAGGAAAGAAGTTGGTTGAAAATAGTTTTTCTGATGTAAAGGTAAAAATTGACGACACCACACTCCGAGATGGGGAACAAACTGCAGGTGTTGTTTTTTCAAATCACGAAAAGATTAGAATTGCGCGATTTCTTGATGAGGTTGGTGTTGACCAGATAGAGGTTGGAATTCCTGCTATGGGTGGGGATGAAAAAGAGACCATCAAGAAAATTGCTGATTTGAACTTGAGGACAAGCATTCTTGCCTGGAATCGAACTGTTATCGATGATGTTAAACATTCGCTTGATTGCGGGGTTCAGGCAGTCGCTCTTTCAATTTCCGCTTCTGATATTCATATAGAGCACAAGTTGCGTAAAGATAGAGCTTGGGTGCTCGAGAGCGTGAAGGTGTCAACGAATTTTGCTAAGAGTCACGGTCTCTATATTTCGGTTAACGCTGAGGATGCTTCGCGTGCAGACTTTGATTTTCTGGTAGAGTTTGCTAAAGCGGCAAAGGAAAACGGCGCTGATAGGTTAAGATATTGTGATACTCTGGGAATTATGGAGCCGTTTGGAACTTTTGAGGTTATTAAGCGCTTAAGAGAAACTGTTGATATTGAGATAGAAATGCATACTCATAATGATTTCGGGATGGCAACAGCTAATGCGCTGGCAGGAATAAAAGCTGGTGCTACCTGGGTAAATACAACTGTAAATGGTCTCGGTGAGCGGGCTGGAAATGCTGCGCTTGAAGAGGTAATTATGGCTTTGAAGTGTATCGGCGGGGTTAATTTGGGTTTTAAAACCGAAAGATTCAGAGAACTTTCCGAGTACGTTGCCAATGCTTCAGCAAGGACTATTCCTGTTTGGAAGTCGATAGTCGGGGCTAATGTCTTTGCTCACGAATCAGGTATTCATGCTGATGGTGTTCTTAAGCATCCAAAAACCTATGAAGCGTTTACTCCCGAAGAAGTTGGGTTATATCGGCAAATAGTTATAGGTAAGCACTCAGGTTCGCACGCTATCGTTGCGAAATTTCATGAATATGGTATTGAGCTGACTGAGGAAGAAGCAAAAGACATACTGGCAAGCGTAAGGAAAGCGGCTGTTGAGTTAAAGAGAGCACTTTTCGATAAAGAACTGGTGTATATTTATCAAGATTATAAGCGAGGCATGAAAAAATAAATGGGTAAGACCCTTTCAGAAAAGATACTAAGCGAAAAAAGCGGAAAAGATGCTTACGCGGGTGATATAGTCATTACTAATGTTGATGTGGCAATGGTTCAGGATGGAACTGGGCCTTTAGCTGTTCAACAGTTAGAAAAGATTGGCATGGTTAAAGTAGCTAATCCTGAAAAGACTATTTTGTTTATCGACCATGCGGCTCCAAGTCCACGGCGAGAACTTTCCAATGCGCATAAGATACTTCGTGATTTTGCCAAAAAAACAGGCGCTCAACTTTCTGAGGTTGGAGAGGGAGTTTGTCATCAGATTTTGGTTGAGTCTTATGTTAATCCGGGCGATGTGGTTATAGGGGCTGATTCTCACACCTGCACCTCTGGGGCACTTTGTGCTTTTGCTACTGGTATGGGTTCGACTGATATAGCTATTGGGATTGCTTCAGGAAAAACCTGGTTTCGTGTCCCCGAGACTTTTAAGATTGTAGCTAATGGCGTATTTCCAAAAGGTGTTTATGCCAAAGACTTAATTCTTCACATAATCGGGTTAATTGGAGCTGATGGTGCCACTTACAAAGCTTTAGAGTTTACCGGGGAAATTGTAAGAAATATGAGTATGTCGGAAAGGTTTGTTCTTTCGAATATGGCGGTGGAAGCCGGGGCAAAAGTTGGTCTTATTGAATCAGATGAAATCACGAGAGCTTATCTCGAAGAGCGTGGTCGCAACGATAAATTTAGAGAAATCAGTGCAGATGAGGATGCAATTTACGAAAGGATAATCGAAATAGATGCTTCAAAGCTTGAACCAACAATATCTTTTCCTCATATAGTAAATAATATAAGAACTATTTCTAAGGTTGGCAAAGTTAAGGTTGATCAAGTATTTATCGGCACTTGCACAAATGGCAGAATAGAAGATTTAAGAATCGCCGCTCAAATTTTAAAAGGAAGAAAACGTCATCCCAATGCAAGACTTTTGATTTGCCCTGCCTCCCGCGAGGTGTATTTAAAAGCAGTGGAAGAGGGATTGCTTAAAATATTTATTAAAGCTGGCGCGGCGATTATGAACCCGGGCTGCGGTGCTTGTGTCGGTGTTCATCAGGGAATATTGGCGGACGGAGAAGTTTGCTTGGCTACCCAAAACAGGAATTTCAAAGGAAGAATGGGAAATCCAGAAAGCTTCATTTATCTTTCTTCTCCTGCAACGGCAGCCGTCTCAGCAATTGAAGGCAAAATTACTGATCCAAGAAAATATTTGTAGTCGGTAGTAGGAAGTCGGAGTTGGTTGGCTATTTCTCATCATCGCGAAGGAATATAATGACTGAAGCAATCTCGATAACTTTTAGCTAACAACTGTCAACTAGGAGGTTTTATGATCCTCAAAGGTAAAGTTCACAAATTTGGTGACAATATAAGCACTGACTTAATCGCTCCAGGGAGACTTTTTCATTTACGAACAAATCTTCCTGAACTAGCCAAACATGTTTTGGAAGATGCTGACCCGGATTTTGCCAAGAAGGTAAAGCCAGGTGATTTTGTTGTGGCAGGTAAAAACTTTGGACTCGGTTCTTCCAGAGAACATGCTCCAGCAATAATAAAACTGGCTGGTGTCGGGGCAGTTTTAGCTCAATCGCTTGCAAGGATATTTTATCGGAACGCTATAAATGTGGGTCTCCCCGTATTAATTTGCGATACTACAAAAATTGATGACGGCGATGAGCTTGAAATTGATATTGCTGCAGGTAAAATTAGAAATTTAGCGAAAAATATTAATATTGAAACTAAACCTATACCCCAAGCAATGCTCAATATATTAAAAGATGGCGGCTTGCTGGAGCACTTTAAGAAACACGGAGCTTTCAAGTTGGATTAATTGAAGGGTAAAGGGTATAGGGTAATAAGTAAAAGACTGAAGAGCTGAAGAAACAATCCTAAGTCGTCATTACGAGGAGCGATAGCGACTAAGCAATCTCGATACATAGACTGCCAGCTCCCACTAATAACTATAAGCTAAACCGGAGGTTTTAATGCATAAAATAACGCTTATACCTGGCGATGGAATCGGTCCAGAAATATCTGAAGCGATGCGCCGAGTGGTTGAGGCAACCGGTGTTGAGATTGAATGGGAAAAGGTCGAAGCTGGCGCTGATGTTATGGAAAAATATGGCACGCCCTTACCTGAACATGTTTTGGAATCTATCCGAAAAAACAAAGTTGCCATAAAAGGTCCCATCACAACCCCAGTAGGGACTGGATTTCGAAGTGTCAATGTTGCTTTGCGAAAAGAACTCGATTTATACGCTTGTCTTAGACCTGCTTTTTCTGTAGAGGGAATAAAAACTCGGTTTGAGAATATTGATTTGGTGGTGGTTCGAGAAAATACTGAGGATTTATACGCAGGTATTGAGCGGATGGTTGATGAGGATACGGCTGAAAGTATCAAAAGAATTACCCGCCGCGCATCGAAGCGCATTGCTAAATTTGCCTTCGATTATGCAGTAAGAGAAGGCAGAAAGAAAGTCACCGCTGTTCACAAGGCAAATATTATGAAATATAGCGATGGTTTATTTTTAGAAAGCGTTAAGAAAGTTGCTGAAAGTTATCCTCAAATTGAATTTGAAGATAGAATTGTTGACAATATGTGTATGCAACTTGTTCAGAAACCTGAGATTTATGATGTTCTGGTTTGTCCCAATCTTTACGGCGATATTATTTCTGATTTATGCGCTGGGCTTATTGGCGGACTTGGCGTAGCTCCTGGAGCAAATATCGGTGATGAATGTGCAGTGTTTGAACCTGTTCACGGAAGCGCTCCCAAGTACGCAGAACAAAATAGAGTAAATCCCACCGCAATAATCCTTTCAAGTGTTCTTATGTTAAAATACATCGGCGAAAAAAAAGCAGCTGAGAAAGTTTTAAATGCCACGTTTGCAGTTATCAAGGAAGGAAAACGTGTTACTTACGATTTAGGCGGAACTGCCAGCACCTCCGAGATGGTTGATGCAATAATTGAAAAGATTAATGGTTAACAGGTTTTTTAAAATAGCTTAAGTCCTCATTTTTTTCTTCACACCCCTTTTTACTTGTAGTAAAATAATTGTTTAACTAACCTCGAAAAACAGAGAAAAGGAACAAGCATGAAACTAAAGAGTGAAACAGCTAAAAAAGGTTTAAGCAAAACTCCTCATCGGGCACTTCTTAAAGCTTCTGGATTAACTGATGAGGAAATAAATCGTCCCTTAATCGCCATTGTTAATTCCTATAACGAGATAGTTCCTGGTCATATACACCTTGATAAAATTGCTGAGGCAGTTAAAGCAGGTGTGCGGATGGCAGGTGGAACACCCCTTGAGTTTTCTACCATCGGTATCTGTGACGGTATCGCGATGGGTCATGCGGGTATGAAATATTCTCTTCCCAGCCGTGAAGTTATTGCAGATTCAGTTGAGCTTATGGTTGAAGCCCATGCTTTCGATGCTATGGTGATGATTCCCAATTGCGACAAAATTGTTCCTGGGATGCTCATGGCAGCAATGCGCATAAATATCCCGACAATTTTTGTGAGTGGTGGTCCGATGCTTGCGGGAAAATATAAGGGTAAAGATATTGATTTAATCACTGTTTTTGAAGCAATTGGCGCGGTTGAAATTGGGAAGCTAAGTGAAGAGGAGTTATTGGAGATTGAAAATTGTGCCTGCCCCGGTTGTGGCTCCTGCGCAGGTATGTTTACGGCTAATACGATGAATTGTTTAACTGAGGCGTTGGGAATGGCTTTGCCCGGAAATGGCACCATTCCAGCGGTGTCTGCGGCAAGAATTAGATTGGCTAAAAAGGCAGGTATGCAGATAATGGAGCTTTTAGCCAAATACATCAAGCCGCGCAACATTATGACGCTTGCTGCTTTTAAAAATGCTCTGGCTGTTGATATGGCTCTGGGTGGTTCTACCAATACTGTTCTTCATCTGCCAGCTATCGCTTACGAGGCGGGAATCACTTTAAGTCTTGATCTGGTGGATGAGATAAGTAATCGAACTCCTAACATATGTAAGATAAGTCCGGCGAGCTCTTATCACATTCAGGATTTAAACGAAGCAGGTGGAATTCCAGCGATTATGAGTGAGCTTAAGAAAAATAATTTACTTGTCCTTGATGTTTTGACGGTTACAGGAAAAGTTTTTGGTGAGAATATTGCGAAAGCTTCGAATCTAAACTCTGAAGTGATTAGACCGATAGATAATCCATATTCAGAAACAGGCGGCTTGGCAGTTTTGAAAGGGAATTTAGCTCCTGATGGAGCAATTGTTAAACAATCGGCTGTTGTTCCTGAGATGTTAAAACACGAAGGTCCGGCGCGTGTTTTTGACTCCGAAGAATTGGCAGCTGAGGCAATTCTGGATGGAAAAATTAAAGAAAAAGATGTGGTTGTGATTCGTTACGAAGGTCCAAAAGGTGGACCTGGTATGCGAGAAATGCTCACCCCCACTTCTGCAATAGCAGGAATGGGTCTTGATAAGACAGTTGCTTTAATCACGGATGGTCGATTTTCTGGGGGAAGCCGAGGGGCAGCCATTGGCCATGTTTCTCCAGAAGCTCAAAAGGGAGGTGTGATCGCCATCATTTGCGATGGCGACATCGTAGAAATTGACATCCCTCAAAGAAGACTTAATTTAAGGTTGAGCGAAGACAAAATTAAAGAGAGATTAAACAACTGGATTCAACCTGAATTAAAAATAAAAGAGGGATATTTAGCTCGTTATGCGAAACAGGTTTCATCAGCCAGTAAAGGAGCAATAATTGAAAGATAGTGGAAAGTGGAAAGTGAAAAAGTTAGGGTGAAGGGTAAAGGGTAACGGGTATAAAGTTAAACATAGAGACATAGTTACGTGGTGACGTAGAGACTAAGAAACTAGGACAGGCAATAACAAGCCAACTAACAAACCACACTACTGACTACCAACTGATAGACTATGAGGGATGAGAAAATGAAAATAACAGCAGCACAAGCTTTAATAAAAAGCTTAGAAAAAGAAGGCGTTGAGATAATTTTTGGTTATCCTGGCGGAGCAACGCTTCCCATTTACGATGCGCTTTATGATTCAAAAGTTAAGCATATTTTAGTCAGGCACGAACAGTGTGCAGCACATGCAGCAGACGGTTACGCTCGTGTGACAGGCAAAGTTGGTGTCTGCATGGCAACTTCTGGTCCGGGAGCTACTAATCTTGTCACAGGTATTGCTAATGCTTACATGGATTCAATTCCTATTGTGGCTATCACAGGCCAGGTTCCCACAGCAGTCATTGGCACCGATGCTTTTCAGGAAGCAGATATTACTGGTATTACGCTTCCAGTTGTCAAGCACAATTATTTAGTGAAAGATGCCAAGGAATTGCCAGCAGTTATAAAAGAAGCTTTTCATATTGCTGGGACAGGAAGGCAAGGACCTGTTCTTATTGATATTCCACGAGATGTTTCTCAAACCTTGATTGATTACAAGTATCCTGAACAGGTAAATCTTCCTGGTTACAAACCGACATACCGTGGGCATGCCAAACAGATAAATCAGGCAGCATACGAAATTATTCAAGCAAAAAAGTCAGTTATCTATGCTGGTGGCGGTATTATCTCTTCTAACGCGGCTGAGGAATTAAAGGAATTCGCTGAATTAATAGAAGCACCTGTAACGACGACTCTTATGGGCAAAGGCGCCTTTCCTGAGACACATCGTCTGTCATTAGGGATGCTTGGTATGCACGGAACACGTTATGCCAATTACGCAATGAGTGAGGTCGATTTGCTAATTGCGGTTGGAGCACGTTTTGACGATAGGGTTACAGGGAAACTTTCAGAGTTTGCCAAAGGGGCTCGGGTTATTCACATAGATGTTGATCCAGCCGAAATAAGCAAGAATGTGAAAGCCCATATTCCAATTGTGGGAGACGCCAAAGCAGTTCTTCATTCTCTCATTGGCGTGATTAAAAAATTGCTGGAAAAAGAGAAGATGTCTGATAAAAAAGAATGGCACAAAAAAATAGAAGGGTGGAAGAAAGAATACCCTCTTTCATATGAGCAAGGCGAGGCTATTAAACCGGAATTTATTGTTGAGCAAATTTACGAGCTTACTAAAGACAGGGAAACTATTATAACTACTGGAGTCGGACAAAATCAGATGTGGACAGCGCAGTATTATAAGTTTACAAAGCCACGAACCCTGGTTTCATCCGGCGGATTGGGAACGATGGGTTTTGGTTTGCCATCTGCCATAGGGGCTCAATTTGGTTGTCCTAATGCGCTTGTTTTCGATATTGATGGAGATGGTAGCTTGCAGATGGTGTCTCAGGATTTAGCCACAGTTGCTTATAACAAATTACCGATAAAAATAGCTATCTTAAACAATGGATATCTGGGAATGGTCAGACAATGGCAGGAGTTATTTTACAAGCGTAGATACTGCCAGGTTGATTTAGCGATCGGTACTCCTGATTTTGTGAAGTTAGCCGATGCTTATGGCATCAAGGGTTTAAGAGCCTGTCGCCCGAATGAAGTGAAGTCAACTCTAAAAGAAGCCATTGAAACACCAGGACCAGTGCTTATCGATTTTCTGGTTGAGAGAGAGGAAAATGTTTACCCAATGGTTGCTCCAGGAGCACCTATATCCCAGATGATGGGGGGAGGGGAGTAAGATGAAACACACACTTTCAGTTTTAGTCGAAAATAAACCAGGTGTTTTAGCTCGTGTATCAGGGCTTTTCAGGAGACGGGGATTCAATATTGATAGTTTGGCTGTTGGTCCGACAGAGAATCCAAACGTTTCCAGAATGACCATAATTATAGATGCCGCTGAACATCCACTGGAGCAAGTCGAAAAACAACTTCATAAGCTTATAAATGTTTTAAAGATAAGCGATTTAAAGCCAGAGGAATCAGTGGAAAGAGAGTTGACGCTTTTTAAAGTTGATGCGCCGGCGGCAACAAGAGCTCAAATTATGGAAATTGTTGATATTTTTCGGGCAAATATCGTGGATGTTGGAAAAACAACTTTAACTATTGAGGCGACAGGTTCCCCTGATAAACTCTCTGCTCTTGAGGATTTATTGCGTCCATACGGGATTCTCGAGCTTGCAAGAACAGGAAAGATAGCTCTGCAAAGAGGATTGAAAGGGGAATAGAGACTAATTAAGGAGGATTTTTATGGCGGTTATGTATTATGACAAAGACGCAGATTTAGGAGTACTTAAGGGTAAAAAAATTGCCATTATCGGATTTGGCAGTCAAGGTCATGCCCACGCGCTCAATCTTCATGATAGTGGATTAGATGTTATTGTGGGTCTTCGTAAAAATAGCGACTCATGGGAAAAAGCTGAAGAAGCAGGACTTTCTGTTTATGAGCCTGCTCAGACTGCTAAGATTGCTGATATAGTGATGATGCTTGTTCCTGATCAAGCTCAGAGGGAGCTATATTATTCAGAAATTCGCGATAATCTTAACGAAGGCAATGCTCTGATGTTTGCTCATGGTTTTAACATCCATTTTCACCAAATCATTCCAGAACCAAATGTGGATATTTTGATGATTGCTCCAAAAGGGCCAGGTCATTTAGTGCGAAGAACTTATCAAGAGGGAAATGGTGTTCCAGCGCTTCTCGCAATTTATCAAGATTACACTAAAAAAGCTAAAGAAATTGGGTTAGCTTACGCTAAAGGAATTGGAGCAACTCGGGCAGGGGTAATTGAAACAACCTTTAAAGAGGAAACCGAAACAGATCTCTTTGGCGAGCAGTGTGTTCTTTGTGGTGGCACTTCTGAGTTAATACGGGCTGGTTTCGATACCCTCGTTGAGGCGGGTTATCAGCCAGAAGTTGCTTATTTTGAGTGTTTACACGAACTTAAGTTGATAGTTGATTTAATTTACGAGAGCGGCATCACCGGCATGCGCCAGTCAATTAGCGATACCGCTAAATATGGCGATATGGTTAAGGGGAAAAGAATAATCACCAAAGAAACGCGAAAAGAGATGAAGAAATTACTGCAAGAAATTCAATCAGGCGAGTTTGCGACCGAGTGGATTTTAGAAAATCAGGCAGGTCGTCCTACTTTTAACGCGATACTTAAGAAAGAGTCGGAACACCTCATTGAAAAAGTAGGGGCAAGACTTCGAGCCATGATGAGCTGGATTAAATAATTCCTTGTGTCAAATAAATTTCGCGGATTATAATATTCATAAACTATGTGAAAGGAGTAACAATCATGAAAAAAGAATACCTGATGACACCTGGACCAACCCCTGTTCCATCTGAGGTTCTGTTATCTCAAGCAAAACCGATGATTCACCATCGCACGCCATTTTACACAGAAATTCTTGTTTCTGTACTTGAGGATTTAAAGTATATCTTCCAGACCAAGAACGATGTTTTAATTTTTGCTTCATCGGGCACAGGTGCTATGGAGTCAGCAGTAGTTAATCTCTTTTCAGCAGGAGATAAAGTTATCGTTGCCAGTAACGGAAAGTTTGGCGATAGGTTTGTTAAGCTTACCGAAACTTATGGTTTAAATGTTATTAAATTGGAATATGACTGGGACAAGGTGGTTAGTCCTGATGACATTGCTTTTCAGCTTGAGAAAGATAAGGACATTAAAGGTGTTTTTGTGGTCCAGAGTGAGACTTCAACAGGGATTCTTAACGATGTGAAATCTATTGGCAAGATTGTCAAAGATTATCCGGCTGTTCTGGTTGTGGATTCCATAACAGGAATTGGAGCGGTAGAGTGCAAAACAGACGAATGGCATCTCGATATAGTAATGACAGGTTCACAGAAAGGTTTAATGCTTCCACCTGGCCTAGCTTGTGTCAGCATTAGCGATAAAGCCCTGAAGGAAGCAGAAAAATCAACCTTACCGAAGTTTTATTTCAGCTACAAAAAGAGCCTTGATGCCTTAAAAAAGGACCAACCACAAAATCCTTTCACCCCACCTGTTTCATTGATTGTGGGTTTAGGTGAAGCTCTTAAGTTAATGAAAAAAGAAGGTTTGGAAAATGTAATTAAGAGGCATGCAATTTTAGCTGAAGCCACTCGACAGGGAGTGCAGGCAATGGGTCTTGAGCTTTTCGCTCCAACCGAAGGGCGCGGGAATGCGGTAACATCTGTAAAAGTGCCTGAAGGTGTTGATGGTGGGAAGATTCCCAAGATTATGAGGGATAAATACGGAGTGACCATTGCCGGTGGTCAAGATCATCTGAAAGGCAAGATTTTCCGCATTGGTCATCTTGGTTACTTCGATAGATTTGACATTATTACAACTTTAGCTGCTCTTGAGATGACGCTTACAGAGTTAGGTTATCTTGTTGAACTGGGCAGTGGAATTGCTGCCGCAGAGAAGATTTTTATGAAGGAGGCCTAATGAAAGTTTTAGTTAAAGAAAAGATTGCCGAGAAAGGAATCGAGAAGCTTAAAGAAGCTGGCTTTGAGGTTGATGTGGCTTTAAACATGTCTCGTGAAGAGATGCTTCAAAAGATTGGTGATTATCAGGGACTCATTGTTCGCAGCGCCACTAATGTGAATGAAGAAGTAATTTCCAAAGCTTGTAATATGAAAGTTATCGGACGGGCAGGTATCGGTGTTGATAACGTCGATGTGCAAGCTGCGACTAAAAGAGGCATTATTGTTGCCAATGCCCCTGAAAGCAATATCGTTTCTGTGGCTGAACATGCCGTCGCTATAATGCTTGCCTTAGCTCGCCGTCTTCCCCAAGCTGATGTTTCTACTAAAGCGGGCAAGTGGGAAAAATCTAAATTTATGGGGATTGAAGTTCAAGATAAAGTTTTAGGCATAATTGGCGTAGGAAGAATTGGTACTCTTGTTGCTTCTCGCGCACGGGGTTTGGGAATGAAAGTTATCGGTTATGACCCGTATATTTCTAAAGAGCGTTTTCAACAGATGGGAATAGAAATAGCTCAAACTTTGCCAGATTTACTGAAGCAAGCAGATTTTATCAGCATTCATTTGCCTAAAACTAAAGATACAATGGGTTTGATGGGTGAAAAAGAGTTTAACTTAATGAAAGACGGCGTTAGAATTATTAATACAGCGAGAGGCGGCATTGTTAATGAGGATGCGCTGGTAAAAGCAATAAAGAGTGGCAAGGTTGCGGGTGCAGGTATTGATGTATTTAGTCAGGAACCGTACGTAAGCGGCCCCCTCCTTGAATTAGATGAAGTTGTTTTAACACCTCATATTGCTGCTTCCACTCGTGAAGCACAGGATAAAGCAGGAATTATCATTGCTGAACAAGTAGTGGCTGCTTTAAAGGGTGAGTTTATCAGTAATGCGGTTAATGTACCGATTGCGGTTCCAGAAACCTTAGAAGCATTAAAGCCATTTTTGCCTCTGGCAGAGGTTCTTGGAAAATTTTATGCTCGACTTCTGGATGGTCGTGTGGGACCGCTGGAAGTTGATTATGCAGGTGAGCTTGGGCGTTTTGATACAAGTTTATTAACTGTTGCGGCGCTGAAGGGTATTTTTGAATTAGCGGTTCAAGAACCCGTAACTTATGTAAATGCACCCATTTTAGCGAAAGAAAGAGGGGTTGAAATTAAAGAAAGTAAAACCACTACCTCTCGAGAGTATGTCAACTTAATTACTCTTAAAGGTGAAGCGGCTAAAATTTCTGGAACACTTTTGGGTGCGGGCAAATTGAGAATTGTTAGAATTTATGATTACGACGTCGATGTTACTCCTTCACAGTACATGCTTATTGTCCACAATGAAGATAAACCAGGATTGATTGGTAAGATAGGGACAATTATGGGAAATCACAATATAAATATAGCTCAAATGCAGTTTGGTCGGAAAAAAAAGCGGGGAGATGCAATAAGTGTGTTGAGTGTGGATGAAGTAGTCCCGGAAAAGGTTTTAAGAGAAATAGAATCAATCGATGGTGTCAATAAAGCTAAGTTTATTGTGTTATAATTTATGTTCAGGTGCCTTAAATGAGTGATAGAGTTTATATTTTTGACACAACTTTAAGAGATGGTGAGCAATCACCCGGTATAAGTCTTAATGTTCGGGAGAAAACGGAAATTGCCGAGCAGTTAGCTCGACTTGGTGTTGATGCTGTTGAAGCAGGTTTTCCTATAACTTCTCTAGGTGATTTTGAAGCTGTTCAAGCGATAGCCCGAAAAATTAAAGGACCACGCATTGTAGCTCTTGCACGGGCTGTAGATGAGGACATAGACAGAGCCTGGGAAGCAATAAAAGATGCCGAAAAGCCTCGCATCCATACCTTTATTGCCACCTCCGATATTCATATTGAGAAGAAGTTAAAGAAAACACGAGACGAAGTCCTTAAAATGACAGAAGCAGCAGTAAAAAGGGCAAAAAACTATTGTCTTGATGTTGAGTTTTCACCCGAGGATGCCACGCGCTCTGAATTTGACTTTTTGTGCAGGGTAATTGAAGTTGCTCTGGAAAATGGTGCAACTGTAATAAATGTACCGGATACAGTAGGGTATGCGCTTCCTGACGAGTTTGGCAAGTTAATTAGAGAACTTCGAGCAAGGATACCTCAACTAAACGATGTAATTTTAAGTGTTCATTGCCATAATGATTTAGGTTTAGCAGTGGCAAATTCGTTGGCAGCAGTGATTAACGGAGCAAATCAAATAGAGTGTACCATAAATGGTCTAGGGGAACGGGCTGGTAACGCTGCTCTTGAGGAATTGGTCATGATAATGGATGCACGTTATCAGACGCTGGGTAAGGTTACCGGAATAAAAACCGAGGAAATTGTGCGAACAAGTCGACTGGTGAGTTCTCTTGCTGGTTATGTGGTTCAGTTTAACAAGGCAATTGTTGGAGCGAATGCCTTTGCTCATTCATCGGGGATTCACACAGATGGTATGCTTAAGGATAGAACAACTTATGAGATTATAAATCCTCAGAGAATTGGTTTAGCGCAATCCAAGCTTGTTCTTGGAAAAACTTCTGGCAGACATGTCTTAAAAGAGCATCTTGAGAAAATGGGTTACGAGCTTAGCGAGGAAGAACTTAACCGTGCTTTTTTGAGATTTAAACAGCTGGCAGACAGAAAACCTCAAGTCACAGATGATGATTTGGAAGCCATTGTTGCCGATGAAATCTATGTGGGCGAAGAAGCTTATCAGTTAGTGAGCATAAAAGTTAGCAGTGGAACCGATGTTAATCCTGAAGCGACTATTAAGCTTCAGAAAAATGGTGAAATATTTGAAGCGACTGCTACAGGCGATGGTCCTGTTGATGCTGCCTATAAAGCAATTGATAAGATTGTTGACTTAAAGACGAATTTAACTAAGTTTTCTATTGAAGCTGTTACAGGCGAAAAGGAAGCTTTAGGCGAAGCCAGCGTTCAAGTTGAGGCGGGGGGTAGAAGGGTTTCCGGTCGAGGTGTCAGCACTGACATAATTGAAGCAAGCGCAAGAGCATATTTAAATGCTTTAAATAGATTACTTAGATAGAGGGAAAAATTATGGGAATGACGATAACGGAAAAAATACTGGCTACTCACACCGGGAGAAAAAAAGTAACTCCCGGTGAACTTATAAATATTCGCCTTGATTTGGTTCTCGCCAATGATGTCACTGCTCCCATTACTATAAAAAGGTTTAGGGAAATAGGTGTTAAGAGTGTCTTTGATAGGGAAAAGGTGGTATTAGTCCCGGATCATTATGCACCAAACAAGGATATTCAAGCTGCTCAGCAATGTAAAATAATGAGGGATTTTGCTCGTGAACAAAAATTGATTAACTATTTTGAAGTAGGCAGAATGGGTATAGAGCACGCTTTGCTTCCCGAACAAGGACTGGTGCTTCCGGGAGATGCGGTTATAGGGGCTGATTCACATACCTGTACTTACGGCGCTTTAGGGGCTTTTTCAACTGGTGTTGGTTCAACAGATGTAGCGGCAGCTATGGCTACCGGAGAAATCTGGCTTAAGGTTCCTTCGACGATTAAGTTTGTTTACAAAGGCAAATTAAATAAGTGGGTTGATGGAAAAGACTTAATTCTTTATACCATCGGAAGGATTGGCGTTGATGGTGCGCTTTATCGGGCAATGGAATTTACAGGTGAAGTCATAAAAAATTTGTCTATAGATAGTCGCTTTACCATGTGTAATATGGCCATAGAGGCAGGCGCCAAAAACGGGATAATGGAAGTGGATGAAATTACCTTAGATTATGTTAAACCTCGCGCCAAGCGGTCTTACGAGGTTTATACAAGTGACAGTGATGCTCACTATGAAAAAGTAATTGAGTACGATGTTTCCGATTTGGAGCCGCAAGTTGCTTTTCCTCATTTGCCTTCAAACACAAGAGGGATAAGCGAGGTTGGTGAGGTTAAGATAGACCAGGTAATTATAGGTTCCTGCACAAACGGGCGTCTCGAGGATTTAAAAGTAGCAGCACAAATTTTAAAAGGGCATAAAGCTCATCAAAATGTTCGACTTATTGTTATTCCAGCAACTCAAAAAATATATAAGCAAGCAATGGACGAAGGTCTAATGGATATTTTTATCGAGGCGGAGGCGGCTGTAAGCACACCGACTTGCGGTCCTTGTTTAGGTGGTCATATGGGGATACTTGCAGAAGGCGAGCGAGCATTAGCAACCACAAATCGGAATTTTGTTGGCAGAATGGGACATCCCAAAAGTGAAGTTTATCTTTGCAATCCAGCAGTGGCTGCAGCATCGGCAATCGAAGGAAAGATTACAAGTCCAGAAGAATTAAAACAAAGGGTAACGGGTGAGGGGTAAAGGGGATAGAGGTCAGCAGTATCGATCCCCAGCAACATTGCGGAAGGGGTTTAGAATTCTTTACCCGTTACCCTTTCTCCTATACCCTTGTTTACAGGAGGCAAATTGATTTACCGAGGCAAAGTTCATAAATATGGTAGAGACATAGATACCGATGTTATAATACCCGCAAGGTATTTAACTACCTCGAATCCAGATGAATTAGCCAAACACTGTCTGGAAGACCTGGATTCTAATTTTGTTGCAAAAGTAAAAAAGGGAGATATTCTGGTTGTTGAGGAAAATTTTGGGTGCGGTTCTTCAAGGGAACATGCTCCTATTGCTATTAAAGCAGCAGGTGTCTCGGCAGTAATTGCTAAATCTTTTGCTCGAATTTTTTACCGTAACGCCATAAATATTGGCTTGCCTATTCTTGAATCGGAAGAAGCGGTTAATGGGATAAATAATGGTAATGAGGTGGAAATTAATACAGAGACAGGTGAAATTACCAATTTAACCACAGGTAAAACTTTTAAAACCGCGCCATTTCCTGATTTTATTCAGAGAATAATTGAAAAAGGTGGTTTAATAAATTACGTAAAGGAGAAAGTAAAAAAGTAAATTATGTCAGCCGATAAATGTGTTTACAAAATTGGTGTTATTCCTGGTGACGGAACAGGTCCTGAAGTAGTTCGAGAGGGTCTTAAAGTTCTTCAGTCAGTGAGTGAAAAAACAGGATTTAAGTACGAGCTTGTTACCTATGATTTTGGTGGCGAAAGATATTTAAAAACAGGCGAAGTATTGCCTGACACTGCCATTGACGAATTTAAAAAACTTGATGCAATTTATCTGGGTGCCATTGGGCATCCTGATGTTAAACCAGGTATTTTAGAGCAAGGCATTCTTTTAAAGATAAGGCTTGCTCTCGACCAGTACATAAATTTAAGACCAGTAAAACTTTATCCAGGTGTGGAAACACCTGTAAAAGACAAGAGTCCAGAAGATGTTGATTTCGTTGTGGTCAGGGAAAACACAGAAGGGCTTTATGCAGGAGCGGGTGGTTTTTTAAAGAAGGGAACTCCTGATGAAGTAGCTATACAGGAGAGTATCAATACTCGAAAAGGTGTGGAAAGATGTATCAAGTTTGCCTTCGATTTTTGCCGAAAGCGAAAAAAAGAGAAAAAACTTACTCTTTGTGGGAAAACCAATGTTTTGACATATGCCTGGAACTTGTGGGAAAGAACTTTTTACGAAGTAGCCAATAATTATCCAGATATTACTACTGATTATGCGCATGTGGATGCAATTTGTATGTGGTTTGTCAAAAATCCTGAGTGGTTTGACGTTATTGTCACGGATAATATATTTGGGGACATTATTACTGATTTAGGCGCCATGATTCAAGGCGGAATGGGAATAGCAGCAGGTGGAAATATTAATCCTCAGGGAGTCTCAATGTTTGAACCAATAGGTGGCTCAGCTCCAAAATATACGGGGAAAAATATGATTAATCCACTCGCAGCTATTTGCGCTCTTCAAATGATGCTTGATTATCTCGGGGAGAAAGAAGCAGCAGATTTAATTGAGAAAGCAGTTATGAAGGTAACAAGCGAAAAATTAAAGAGTATTTCCGCTGGCAAAATGGGTTATACCACCACTGAAGTAGGGGATATGGTAGCCAGCTTTGTAAAAGGGTAATGGGTATAGGGTATAGGGAAATAAAAAATGGAGAATGAAAAACTAAAAATCAAAATTAAGAAAGGTTTAAAGAAATTCTAATTTCAAATTTTACATTTTTAATTATTTTTACTACCGACTAACTGGAGGTTAGAATGCCAATACCGGAAGTTAAAAAGATATGGATGAATGGAAAATTGGTAGACTGGGCTGACGCCAAAATCCATGTTCTAACACATGCTCTTCATTATGGCTCGGGTGTTTTTGAAGGTGTTCGTGCTTATGAGACAGATAAGGGAACAGCTGTTTTTCGTTTAACAGACCATATAAAAAGACTTTTTCGCTCTGCAAAGATATATCGGATGGATTTGCCTTACACGGTTGAGGAACTGGTTGAGGCAGTAAAAGAGACAATTAAAGCAAATGAGCTCAAAAGTTGTTACATCAGACCCATTGCTTTTCGAGGCTATGGCGAGATGGGGCTTTATCCAATGAAAGCTCCGGTGGAAGTATCTATTGCGGTCTGGCCATGGGGAGCTTATTTAGGGGAAGAAGGTATTAAAAATGGTGTAAAAGCCAAAATATCTTCTTATCAACGAATTTCGCCCAACGCTTTGCCACCTGCGGCTAAAGCAACAGGTCAATACATAAACTCTATTCTCGCAAAACTTGAGGTGACTGAAATAGGTTATGACGAGGCAATAATGTTAGACCATCAAGGATTTGTCTCAGAAGGTCCTGGAGAAAATATCTTTATCATTCACGATGGGGTAATTTATACTCCTCCAACTTCTGCAAGCGCTTTAAAAGGTTTAACGCGTGATTCTATTATGAAAATAGCTCGTGATTTGGGTTATTCGTTGTTTGAGCAAAATATTGTCCGTTCAGATTTGTACTTAGCAGACGAGATTTTCTTTACTGGTACAGCAGCAGAAATTGTTCCCATACGCGAAGTTGATAATAGGTTTATAGGTGAACCTGGTTCTATAACTCAAACCCTTCAGAATAAATTTTATGCTATAGTTAAGGGTAAAGAGGAAAAATACCTGGATTGGTTGGAATATGTTTAGAAAAAGGTGATTAGATTGGTTAACTCAGAAGTAAAATTATATGACACTACACTTCGAGATGGAGCCCAGCGAGAAGGGCTTTCTTTTTCTGTGGAGGATAAATTAAAAATTACGGCTAAGCTTGATGAACTCGGTATTCACTATATCGAGGGAGGCTGGCCTGGCTCGAATCCGAAGGATATTGAGTATTTTAGGCAGGTAAAAAATTTGCCTCTTAAGGACTCAAAGATTGTAGCTTTTGGTAGCACTCGTCGCAAGGGAGTAAGACCATCCGAGGACTCAAATCTTCAGGCCATACTTAAATCAGGTGTAAGCACTGCCTGTGTTTTTGGTAAGAGCTGGGATTTGCATGTTACTCATGTCCTTGTTGCCACTTTAGAAGATAATTTAAGGATGATTTCAGACTCGGTTAGTTATCTTAAAAAGCGTGGTTTGGAAGTAATCTACGATGCCGAGCATTTTTTTGATGGGTTCAGGTCAAATCCTGAGTATGCTTTAAAAACCATAAAGGCTGCTGAAGAGGCAGGGGCAGACTGCATAGTCTTATGCGATAGCAATGGTGGCTCCCTTCCTTCTCAAGTAGCTGAAGCTATAAGGCATGTTAAATCAAAAGCGGCAGTCTCGTTGGGGATACATGCTCATAATGATTCAGATTGCGCTGTGGCAAACAGTATTATGGCAGTAGAAGAAGGAGTAGTGCATGTTCAGGGAACAATTAATGGTTATGGCGAAAGATGTGGAAATGCCAATTTAGTCTCAATCATTCCTAATCTCGTTTTAAAAAAAGGTGTTCTCTGTTTGCCTCATGAAAAATTAAATCTTTTAACAGAAGTGGCTCATCATGTAAGTGAAATTGCCAATATTATTCCTGATTCTCACCAACCTTATGTGGGAGAAAGTGCTTTTGCTCATAAAGGTGGCGTCCATATTAGCGCTATTATGCGTCAAAAGGGTGCATATGAACATATCGATCCTTCGCTTGTGGGAAATATGCAACGAGTGCTTATTTCTGAACAATCAGGTATAAGTGCAATTACTCATAAGGCTAAAGAGTTTGGCATAGACCTTTCGAATAAACCTGAACAGGCAATGGCAATCTTGAAAAAACTTAAGAAACTCGAACATATGGGTTACCACTTTGAAACGGCAGACGGCTCTTTTGAAATATTGTTGCAGAAAAATACGGGTTCATATCGACCTTTGTTTAAATTAGAGGACTATAAAGTAACTGTTGCCAAGACAGGTGATGGTCGTTCTAAAACTGAGGCGGTTGTTAAGATATGGGTTGAAGGCGAAAGATTAGTTGAGTATGCCGAGGGCAATGGTCCTGTTAATGCTCTTGACCAGGCATTAAGGAAGGCAATTGCCCGAATTTATCCTGCTCTTGAAGAGATTTCCCTGACTGATTATAAAGTTCGTATAATCAATGCCAGAAAGGGTACAGCGGCTATGGTGCGTGTTCTTATAGAGTCAACAGATGGCGAGAAAGTCTGGGGAAGCGTTGGTGTTCATGAGAATATAATTGAGGCGAGCTGGGAAGCTCTTGTCGACAGCATAGAATACGGTTTGAAATATAGAAAAAAGCAGTCAAAGACCAAAGATAGAGAATAAAGATATCCTTTTCGGTCGAGAGTGAAATTGTAAGGGGTTGATTTTTTGAAAATAGTGCGGTTTTTATCTGGTACTCAAGTTCAGTATGGCACTCTTGAAGATAAGATTATTCGTCCGATTAAAGGAGACCCTTTTTCTATTCCTCTAAGCTTTCTTGACACCAGAGTTAGTTTAGATGAAGTTAACCTTTTATCTCCTGTTGAGCCAACAAAAGTTATTGCTGTTGGTTTGAACTATATTGACCACGCCAAAGAGTTAAATATGCCCGCTCCTGATGAACCTATTTTGTTTATCAAACCCTCAAGTGCAGTAATTGGTCCTGAGGAACCAATTGTTTACCCATCTACAGCAAAACAAGTGGATTATGAGGCAGAGCTCGCGGTAGTTATTAAGCGCAAGATTAAGAATGTTTGCTGGGAAGAAGTGCCCCATCACATTTTGGGTTACACTTGCTCAAATGATGTAACCGCTCGTGATTTACAGAGAAAAGATGGACAGTGGACCAGGTCAAAAAGTTTCGACACATTTGCCCCCATTGGTCCCTGGATAGTTACTGATATTAATCCCAACAATCTCCATATCGAACTTCTTTTAAATAGCGAGATTAAGCAGTCTTCGTCTACTTCAAATATGATTTTTGATGTTTTCTTTATCGTTAGCTTCGTTTCTGAGGTAATGACACTTTATCCTGGTGATGTAATTATGACAGGTACTCCTTTTGGAGTAGGTTCTATGGATGTTGGTGACATTGTTGAAGTTAAAATTGAGGGAATTGGCAGTTTGCGAAATAAAGTAGTCTGCGAAGCTTAAATTAAATGCAGGATGTTTACTCGCTCATAAAAAACCACAATTATCATTTATCTCCAACAGAAACACTCGTTTACCAGCTCATTTCCGCATTACATGTCTGCCGTCAGGCACGGAATATTTTTATTTCTGCTCTTCACAAGCTTACTCGCCCGCCTGCCTACGCCTATTATGCCCTGTCCGCCGACAGGCACGGCGTTATGCATTGGCGGGCAGGGTGCCTGACACCGACTAAAGCAGCTACCCGCTGTTTCACCAAAAAATTAAACTAATTTTATAATCCACTGTAAAATGTCTTAATATTAGTTATTTAAAAATTAATTTAAGAAAATTTTGAAAAAAAGCTTGACTTATAAAAGAGAGAGGATTGTAATAAGTGCAAAAGGAAAATTAAGTTTTTCTTTAAATAGTTATTTGATATTTAAGCTTACAACAAGAAGAAGATGATAAATTTCATTAGATTAAAGAGAAAAAGCTACCCTTAAATAGCTCTTGA
>CAMTWV010000013.1:0-16786 GCA_947085535.1 uncultured Actinomycetes bacterium
AGAGAGAGAGAGAGAGAAGATTATAATAAGACAAAGCCAATTCGTTTATTTACTAATTTGAATCTTAGCTAAGAAAGGAGGTGAAAAAAAGTAAAAGTAAAAGTAAAAGTAAAAGTAAAAGTAAAAGTAAAAAGCTACCCTTAAATAGCCCTTGACCAAAAGAGACAGGGAACTACTTAGAAGCCTGCCCGCCATTGACTGTCGCCAGCAGGCGCTGGCAGGCGGGGTAGCAAAGTAAGTTTAACAAATATTTGATTTGGAAGGAGTGGAAAACTGTGAGAAAAAAGTTGATTGTAGTAGCTTTGACGATGACAATATTAATATTTTTCCCAGCGCAAGCATTTGCCAATTATTACGGCATTGCTCAAAATGGTGTGCAATCTGCTGGTGGATTCTTCCAAGCAATTACTCAAGCTCTTGATTCTAAGTGGTCTACTACAAATAAGTATAATTTTATACTTCATACAATCTGGTTGCCTATGGATTCTCTAAGAGATAGTTGGATTGAGATTGGTTACATGGATGGCTGTATCTGGGAGCCGACTTGGTCAGCTCCGCAGTATCACAAGGGCTTCTATACCGCAGAGGGAAAGCGTAGCACTGGTTATTATAAGGAATACAGAATTATTGGTCCCTCCACAGCTATTGGATATAATCATACCTATCAGATGCAGCGAGATGGTACTACTACGTGGGGTGTCTATGTTGATTATATTTTAAGAAGAAGTTACTCATGGGGAAGCACGGCGTATGGGATGGATGTTGGTCTCGAAACCAATACAACTGTTTCGACTTCAGCTCTTTGGAATGAGCGCTCTTTCATGCAGTTAATCAGTGGCGTTTGGAAAAACTGGACAAGTGGCTCTTTATATAATAATGGTTCATTCTATGGCATAGGGGTTAGATGGAAAACACAACCTACATCTATTGAAACTTGGAAAAACTAAGACTAAGATTGAAAGGAGGTAGCATGATGAAAAAGATTTATGTAATAATTGCTGCGAGTCTTGCTATTTTGTTGGTTACCACCGTTGGAGTTGTGCTCTCAATAAATGGACCAGAAGGAGTACCCCTCATTAGAAACCCCAAACCAGTGTTACCAGCAAATAAAGATTTGACGAGGGATAAACTAATGCCACTTAGTTCTATAGTTGCTTCTCCAGAAAAACTCGAAGAAGTAGGAGCGATAGTTGAATGGACTAAACTCATGACTTTAAAAGAATATGCAAAATTAACAAATCAGGAGGCGTCCAGTTATCCTGAGATTTCACCTGACCGGTTAGTCTATGTCTCTAAGGTTCGTTACCCTGAGGGAATTGAACACCCACGTCTTGGTTTTTTAGGAGATGCCGAAGTAATTACGTTACGCGACGCAGAAACAGGCAGATTTTTAGAGAATACGTGGCGTTGGGATGATAAAAATCCTAAAACTAAAATAAGGGGTGGTTTGCCTCCTGTAGGTCCTTCTCAAGGAGAGAAGTGAGAAAGTAAATTCCTCTTGTATTGCGCTAAAACAATTTAAAGCTTATAGAAACTGAAATTTAAGAGGGTTCTTAAGAGTTTCAAAGCGGTGCTGACCCAAATACGGTGCCAGACACAGCACAACTTTTGCTTGGTGTCAGGCACCGAGCAAGTTCTTTTTATGTTCGTTCCGGGGGAGGCGGTTATAATTGTTGTGAAATCGGATGGGTTTGGAGAGCCTCAGTGGACGAGCCTAGGTTCTTTGGGGTATATACTCGTAATGGTTATATTTTTGAATATGACTTCGGAGCAGCTCCTCGAGGCACAAATCACTCTTACTCTATACGAAATGTTACAGGGACTTCAGATTGGATATGGTACGTCGATGGGGTCAGAAAAATGACAGTGGGGTTACTTTTCACGAATGGATATTCGTGCGCCTCAAGCGAAAGAATGGAATTGAAAGAATCAAACTATAGCCATTTTTGGAGTTTAAGTAAAAGAAATTCAACTGGTACATGGTATTCTTGGTCAAATCTTTCCGTGCTTTCTGACAATGACCCAAACTATTATTTGAATAAGATTTCAAACACAGAGTGCTATGTGCAACAATAAAGGGAGGTGTTTAGAGTGAAAAAGTTTAGGAAGACTTACTTGATGTTTTTAGGATTTGTAATTTTAATGGGACTTTTGGCTTTTGGGGTGAGAATTCTAACACCTTTATTAAAAGATTCATCGCCAAAAGAATTGACACCTTCAGAATATGCTGCAACCATAATGCCAAACTCAGAGGAGTTTGAAGAATTCTTAAAAGCGACACATATGATGTTTTCTGATATCCCTTCCGCAGAGAAAGCCACACAGTTTAAATGGCAGATTCCAAAAAACACCTTAGGGGGTAAATTAAAAAGAATATATGTTCAAAAAGCAACGTTACCACAAAATGTTGTCTTAATCTATGATAAGGGGTTCATAATATTGATTACTAAGGAAGAGCTCTCGCCTTCCTATAAAGAGATCGTAAAACAAACGAATGAGGAGCGAAAACTGGGACTAGAAGGTAAAAGTAATATCGCGGGTTATCCTGATAAAGATGTTGAGTTGATTGAAATAAACGGTCTTGAGGGCATCGCAAGCGAACCTGGTTTCAATATAATTTATGGAGAAAAACATTCTCGTCCAGATTTTGTTAATTTTTGGAAAGAAGGCATAATGTATGAGATATACGGCGATTCAACAATAAGTCTTAATCAATTAATAGATGTAGCAAAATCCATGTTCTAATGATTTCTAACTCTTTAGTTAAAAAGTCTTTTCATAAAGGGAAAATTTTCAGTTAATCATTTTTGGATTTTGATTATGAAAATGGTACAGTGTACGTAAATGCTCAAGGAGCGGCTTTGGGAGTTAGCCGCTCTTTTTTATTAGCGTATTAGTTTATTGCCGTTGATTTTTCTCTTTCATGCATCCAAATGTAGTGACTGATACTAGTTTTATCAATAGCTTAAGGTGAATTAGCTTAATATGTTAATATGTATTTCAGGCAAGGGAAGTTTATTGAATTTATTTCGCTTTTGAGATATTTTTAGGATACATGAAAAAGGAAAGACCTGTTACCATTAAAGTTAAAGAGATTCTTGGCAAAGGCGAGTGCTCGTACGGGCTTAAGCCAGGTGATTCCTGGATGGTGACAGGTGAGGAAATTCCACCGAGGATGTGCGCCTGGGCTTTTCAAGCAATATTTCCATTTTTAACTGTTTTAAGGTTTGGTGGCGAATTTCCCTGGGAGGAAGATAAAGATACAGCAGTTGTTTGCTGCCCTGACCCTCATAACCCTGTGGTTTTTGAGCTACGAAGAGGTATTTGATGGATTGTCTTTTTAGGCCATGGAGAATGGAGTACATTTTGAGCGAAAAACCCAAAGAATGTATTTTCTGTAAGAAATGTGAGGAAAACCAGGATAAAAAAAATTATATTCTTAAACGCTTCGATACCTGCCTTATCATGATGAACATCTATCCTTACAATAATGGTCACTTGATGGTTGCGCCCCATAAACATGCTTCTTCTCTTGAGGGGCTTAATAAAGAAGAGCTTTCAGAGCTAATGATGGCTGTTGCTTTTGCGGTTGGTTTGCTTAAAAAAGCTATGAAATCTGATGGTTTTAACATTGGATTAAATGTTGGCAGGGTTGCTGGTGCTGGCGTTGAAGACCATATTCACATCCACATTGTTCCCCGCTGGGAAGGCGATACAAACTTTATGCCTTTAATTGCCGAGGCAAGAGTCATCCCCGAGCTTTTAGATTCGACTTACGAGAAACTTTTGTCTCTCCTTTAATCTCCAGTCTTTTAAATTTTTAAAAATTTCTTCTAAGGAACCTGACAGCTTTGCATGAGCCCGTGTTAAAATTGTTTTAATAACTTTCGTTTTGTCGTATTGGAGGTGAATGAATTGACAGTTGATGAGAGATTAAAGACTGCGCACGTGGACGAGCTCTTCGATGTAATTCTTTTGCTTAAAAATAGAAACGAGTGTTATCAGTTTTTTGAGGATTTATGCACAGTGGCGGAAATAAGGTCTTTAGCTCAAAGATGGGCTGTGGCTAAAAAGTTAGCGATAGGGGAGACATACAGCGAGATTGTTAAAGAGACAGGAGCAAGCACTGCCACTATCAGCCGCGTTAAAAAATATCTTAATTACGGCGCCGATGGATATAAGCTGGTCGTTGAAAGACTGAAAGAACAGAGGAAAGATAAGTTAATGAAAAATGGAGAATGAAGAATAAAAAACTATAATTAAAAATTAAGAATGTTTTAAAACTTTTCGTTTTTAAATTTTTCCTTTTAGGATTTGGTTTTCAATTTTAAATTTTTCTATGTAGTTTTACCTGTCTGCTCTGTCTGCCGATAGGCAGGTGGCTGGCGGCTGGGAGCTGGGAGCTGATAGATGTCTGACTTTGTTCATCTTCACACACACTCTGAATACTCACTTTTAGATGGAGCAGCTCGGATTAAAAATTTAGTTAAACGGGCGAAAGAGCTGGATATGCCTGCTTTAGCTTTAACTGATCACGGGGTAATGTATGGAATCATTGACTTTTACGAGGTAGCTAAAGCTCATGAAATAAAGCCTATAATTGGTTGCGAAGTTTATGTGGCTCCCCGAAACAGATTTGAGAAATCATCTCGAAAAGAAGATGCTCCTTACCACTTAGTTCTTTTAGCTAAGAACAACGAGGGCTATAGAAACTTGATGAGACTGGTGACCCTTGGTTACTTTGAGGGTTTTTATTATAAACCCAGAGTTGACAAAGAGCTTTTAGCTAAGCATCACGAAGGATTAATTGCTTTAAGTGGTTGTATTAGCGGAGAAATCGCCAAATTAATTATCGGAAGAAAAGAAGATGAAGCTAAAAAAGTGGCTTTAGAGTTAAGAGATATTTTTGGCAAGGAAAATTTCTTTCTGGAAATTCAGAATCAGCATCTTAAAGAGCAAAAGATTGTTAATGAGGTCTTGTCTGATTTAAGCCGCGATTTAAAAGTACCCTTAGTTGCCACTAACGACATCCATTATGTCTTGAAATCTGACCACGTCGCTCAGGATGTTTTACTCTGCATCCAAACAGGCTCAACTGTTGAGGAAGAGGACCGTTTGATGTTTCAAACGGATGAGTTTTACCTCAAATCTGCAGAGGAAATGAAAGCAGTTCTTGGAGATTTTGATGATGCTTTGGAGAACACCTTAAAAATTGCGGAAATGTGCAAAGTGGATTTAACTTTTGACCAGATTCTTCTGCCTCATTACTCAGTCCCGCAGGATTATGGCCTGGATTCCTATCTTGAAAAGCTCTGTCAGGAGAATTTGCCAAAGCGTTACAAGGAAGTGACCCCGGAAATCAGAGAAAGGTTAAATCACGAGCTCGAGGTTATTAAGAAGACAGGATTTTCAGGATATTTTTTGGTTGTCTGGGATTTTGTTAAGTTTGCCAAAGAAGAAGGCATAAGAGTCGGTCCCGGTCGAGGAAGTGCCGCAGGAAGTATTGTCTCTTATGTTTTGGGTATTACCAATATTGATCCGCTTGAGAATGGTCTTCTTTTTGAGAGGTTTTTAAATCCAGAAAGATTAAGCATGCCTGATATCGATATCGATTTTTGTTACGAGCGAAGAAACGAAGTTATAGACTATGTGACGAAAAAATACGGCGAAGATAAAGTAGCTCAAATTATTACTTTTGGGACCATGCAGGCGCGGGCAGCTATCCGAGACGCTGGACGTGTTCTTGGTCTTCCTTATAGCCGAGTTGATAGAGTGGCTAAATTAATTCCTGAATCGGTTATGGGTGTATCGTTAGAGGAAGCTCTTAAAACAGTTCCCGAATTAAGACAGGAATACGATAACGATGAGACCATTCAACAGGTTATAGACACCGCAATTAATCTGGAAGGTTTGGCGAGACAGGATTCTATCCACGCAGCTGGAGTGGTTATTTCTCAGGATGAGTTAACAAGTTATGTGCCACTTCAAAGAAAAAGCGAAAATGCAGAAATAGTAACTCAGTACCATATGGATGCGATAAAGAAAATTGGCCTTTTAAAAATGGACTTTCTGGGCTTAAGAACCTTAACGGTTATCAATGGTGCTATCAATATTGTCAAGCGCACAAAAAACATCGAAATCGATATAGACAATATTCCTCCTGGCGATAAAAAGGCCTATAAGATGCTTCAGAAGGGAGAAAGCATCGGTATGTTTCAGCTTGAAAGCTCGGGCATGCGTGCCCTATTAAAGGAGCTGCAACCGGCTCAGTTTTCTGACATTGTGAGCTTGCTTGCTCTTTATCGGCCTGGACCATTGGGCAGTAATATGGTTAGCGATTTTGTAGAAAGGAAACACGGTCGTAAACCCATCAAATATATCCATCCTTCCTTAGAGCCTATTTTGAGAGAGACTTACGGGATTATAGTTTATCAGGAGCAAGTTATGCGCATTGCCAGCGAAATCGCTGGCTTTACCATGGCAGAAGCCGATATTTTGCGTGCGGCGATGAGTAAGAAAAAACCCGAAGTTCTGGCCGAACAGAGAGAAAAATTTATTAAAGGTGCGGCAAATAGAGGCTTAAGTGTTGATACTGCCAAGGAAATCTTTGACTTAATGGCTTATTTTGCGGGTTACGGTTTCAACAAATCTCATAGCTGTGCTTACGCCGCGGTTTCTTATCAAACGGCTTATTTAAAAGCCAATTATCCTGTGGAGTTTATGGCGGCTCTTTTAACCAGTGTTATGCAGAACAAAGATAGGGTGGCTCAGTATGTTGGTGAGTGCAAACGACTGGGCATTCAGGTTTTGTCTCCAGATGTGAACGAGAGTTTTTGTAATTTTACGGTGGTGGGAGCTTCAATTAGATTTGGGTTGTCTGCGATTCGCAATGTGGGTGACGCGGCTGTTGAAGCCATTATTGAGGCTCGAAAAACTAAAGGGAATTTTAAATCACTCACTGATTTTTGTGAGAAAGTAGATTTAGGTGTTATCAATAAGCGAGTGCTTGAAAGTTTAATTAAAAGTGGAGCTTTTGATTTTTCGGGTAAGCCTCGCAAATATTTGCTTGCTCTTTATGAGCAGACGATGAGTTCAGGGCTTCGCCGCCAGAAGGCGGTTCAGGCAGGCCAATTTAGCTTGTTTGATTTGGGAGTTTCTGAGGGGAAAGAGTCAATTGAAGTTACTCCTTCTATTCCTGAAGAAGAATTTTCTCGCGACGAATTGCTTTCGTATGAAAAAGAAATGCTTGGACTTTATGTTAATGACCACCCGCTTTCTGGTTACGAAAAAATCTTAAAAGAAAATACAGATGTCTCTCTGGTTGAGCTTAAAGAAAGAAAAGATGGCGAAGTTCTTCTGGTTGGCGGGATTGTGTCTCGTATCAGTCGAATAATGACGAAAAAAGGCGGGATGATGCTTTTTGTAACTATTGAAGATTTGGAGGGCTCAGTTGAGGCAGTAGTTTTCCCTGCTATTTATCAGGAATGCAAAGATTTGTTAGTTGAGGGGAAGATTCTCTCTATTAAGGGTCGTTTAGATATAAAAGAAGACAACGTCAAGATTATTGCTCAAAAAATCGAGTTAATGACCAATGAAGGAAAGAATAAGAAAAAAAGCAAAGAACCAGCGCAACTCCTTATAAATATAAAAGAGGAACAACTTACCCAGGACATGGTCAACAGATTAAAGGAAATTTTAAAAACCCATACGGGTCCATCTGAAGTTTTTCTGAGAGTGAAAGAAAAAGATAAGTTAAAGACTCTTCGTTTAGGTAATGATTATAAAGTTAAGCTTCAAGGGGGATTGTTCGCAGAGCTCAGGGAATTTCTTGGCTCGGATGCGGTATTTTTGCAGAAGTAAATTTGTTTCTGCAGAGAAAAATTTATTGACGGATGGATAATGAGCTGATAGAATAAGCGAGATTTTAACATTTTAATAAGTTAAAGGATTAAAATGAAAGAAACTTTATCTTATTTTGTTCCGCCGGGAGTAAGGGATATATTACCTGTTGAAACCGCGGAAGTTAGAAGTATTGAAGAAAATTTAAGAGAAACTTTTAAAAAGTGGGGGTACGAAGAAATAATTACCCCTACTTTTGAGTATCTGGATGCTCTGCTGGTTGAAGCAGGTGAAATGGTCCGTCGCGAGACAATTAAATTTTTTGACACGGACGGGAAATTGCTTGCTTTAAGGCCCGAGATGACTACACCCATTGCTCGTGTGGTAGCCCAACGTTTCAGGAAAAAGATACCACCTTTTCGTCTTTATTATTTAACTAATGTTTTTCGAGAAGAGCCACCTCAACGAGGTCAACAAAGAGAATTTTTCCAGGCAGGCGCAGAATTAATTGGTGGCTCGGGTTCGGTGGCTGATGCAGAAGTCATTGCCTTGATGGTCGAAGGCTTGCGAAATTTGGGCTTAAAGAAATTTAAAGCTGGGATTAGCCAGATAGAAATAATTCGTGGATTGATTGAATCTGCCAATTTCCCTATCGAGACTCAAGAAGAAATTAAAAAAGCTCTTTCTCAAAAAGATTTAGTGGGATTGAGCAAATTAGTTAAAGAAAGCCCAATTTCTGAATCTAAATTTCCGTTAATGGAGGTTCTTTCTTTAAGAGGCGGGCAGGAAATTTTACAAAAGGCTTCTGTTTATCTTAAGAATGAGGAATCAAGAAGAGCAATTGATAATTTAGCTGGGGTTTACCAGTTGCTTAAAAGTTACGAACTAACTGATTTTATCAACTTTGATTTGGGTGTGGTCAGGAATTTTGATTATTACACAGGCATAATTTTTGAAGTTTGCGCTGAAGGGCTTGGTTTTCCCATCGGTGGCGGGGGAAGATATGACCATCTTTTATCTGAATTTGGCTGGGATATGCCAGCGGCAGGTTTTGCCATAGGCATTGAAAGAACTCATATTGCACTGGCAGAACAAAAAGTTCTTAAACCCAAAAAAGAAAAAAGAGTTCTTCTTTTTTCAACTAAAGACGCGGAACTTCTTTTTAAAGTGGCTAAAACATTAAGACAGCCGAATCTGGAAATGGAAAATTCCCTTAACTTGTTTACCTTAGAAGAGAATATCGAGCTGGCAAAGAAGAAGGGGATTAAGTGGGTGATTGATGTCGATAATTATCCCTCTCTTAAAGTTGTTGATGTTGTTAGCGGTAAGAGTCAGGTTTGTTTAAGTAACGAATTGAGGAAAATATTGAGATGAATAAGTTAAAATTGGCTATCTCCAAAGGGGTGCTTTTCGGGCCCACCTTGGAACTTTTACAAAAAGCAGGTTACGATGTTTCTTTCTTAAAGGAAGATTCTCGAAAAATGTATTTTTCTTTTAATGACCTGCCGATTGATTTTTTAGTCGCTCGTCCGATGGATGTTCCCACATATGTGGAATACGGAGTGGTTGATTTAGGGATTGTGGGTAAAGATGTGCTTATGGAAAGCGCAAAAGCAGTTTATGAGCTTCTTGATTTAGGTTATGGAAAGTGTCGTTTTGTGGTGGTAGCACCATTAAAGACAATCAACAAAATCGAAGAAACCTATGAGCATCTTGGCCAATTAAGAGTGGCAACTAAATATCCCCGCGTAACCGAAGAGTATTTTTCTAAAAAGGGAATGCAGGTAGAAATAGTTAAGTTACATGGAAATGTTGAGCTTGCTCCTCTGGTAAATTTATCGGATCAGATTGTTGATCTGGTTTCAACGGGAAGGACCTTAAAGGAGAATAAATTGGTGGAAGTTGAAGAAATTGCTGAATCTTCAGCGCGTCTTATTGTCAATCACGTAAGCTACAAATTGAAGTTTTTGGAGGTAAACAGTTTCGTGGAGAAACTCAAAGACGCTTTGGCTGAATGGAAGGAGTAGAAATGATTCAGATTATTGAGGTTGAAAAAAGTTTTAATGAGACGTGGCTTAAAAAAAGATTGCCTCATCGTGGTTTAGAGAATAAGGAAGTGCTTGAAAGTGTAACTAACATTATTGAAGATGTTCGTCGAAATGGAGATGAGTCTCTTTTTAAATACACCAAGATGTTTGACCGTGTGGAGCTGGACAAAAAGAGTCTTTGTTTGAGTCAAGATGAGATTGAGAAAGCTTATGGTTTAGTCGACGATGTTTTTATTGACAGCATTAAGTTGGTCAAGGAGCGTGTTGAGGCGTTTCATCAGAGGCAAAAAACTGATTCGTGGCTTGTTGAGGAGGGTGAGGTTTTATTAGGTCAACTGGTTCATCCAATTGGTAAAGTGGGAATTTATGTGCCAGGTGGATTTGCTTCTTATCCGTCTTCTGTGATCATGAACGCTGTTCCAGCTAAAGTAGCAGAGGTAGGTAGGATTATAATGTGTACGCCGCCCGATTCTGATGGAAAGGTAAATCCGTACACTCTGGTGGCAGCAAAGGAAGCAGGTGTGGACAAAATTTATCGAATTGGGGGCGCTCAGGCAATAGCGGCTTTAGCCTATGGAACGGAAACCATAGAAAAGGTGGACAAAATTACCGGTCCAGGAAATATTTATGTGACTTTAGCCAAGAAAATGGTCGTTGGCGAGGTTGACATTGATATGCTGGCAGGTCCCAGCGAAATTGTTGTTTTAGCTGACGAAAAAGCTAATTCTGCCTTTATTGCCGCGGATATGTTATCTCAGGCAGAACATGCCTCAGATGCTATGGCTATTTTAGTTACGACTTCTTACGTTTTAGCAGAAAAAGTGCAGAATATCTTAAAAGAGCAAATGGCAAAACTTAAGCGGCGAGAGATAGCGGAAGCTTCTCTTAAGGCAAACGGAAGGATTTTTGTGGCCTCTTCATTGGAGGATGCCGTTAAGCTGGTTAACCTAATTGCACCTGAGCACTTAGAAATAATGGTTGAAGAGCCGCTTCAAAAACTTGCTTTAATTGAAAATGCAGGGGCAATTTTTTTAGGTTCTTATACGCCTGAAGCAGTGGGGGATTATTTTGCTGGTCCCAATCATGTGCTTCCAACAGGTGGAACGGCTCGCTTTTACTCACCGCTTGGAGTAGATGATTTTATTAAAAAGTCGAGTGTCTTATTTTACGACAAGGAATCTTTAAGAAAAGCAAGCAGAACCATTAAGACTATTGCTGAAAAAGAGGGGTTAGAAGCGCATTTTAAATCTGTAGAAATACGATTTGAAGATTAATTTAAGGAGATTTAAGTGGCAGAAATTGAAGATTATATTGAAATAGCACCTAATTTGTTAATCAGGAAAGAGGTTTTTAATCTTCTTTCTAAGATTGACAGTGTTGTTTTAGATATAGACGGCGTAATTCTCGATGTTTCTCAATCATTCAGGAAAGCAATAAGCGAAACCGTTCAGTATTTTTTTTCTAAAGTCTTAAAGTGGCCTGGAGAAACTTACCTTATCACCCCTGAAGAAACGCAAATGTTTAAAATGGCAGGTGGTTTTAACAATGATTGGGAACTTACTTACGCTGTGGTCCTTTTTTATTTAGGTAAGTCGGCAGTGCTTTTAGCATCGGACTTAAAATATTTAAGAGAAAAAGGGGAATCGATAAATAAGTTCACGGTTCGGATAAAAGAAAAAGGTGGCGGGTTAGCCGCAGTTGAGGAACTTGTGTTTAAACCACTTGTGGATGTAGAGCGTGAATGTATCAAAAAGCTCTGGCAAAAGGATTTAATCAGGCAAATATTTCAAGAGTTTTATGCAGGCGTGGACTATTGCGAAAGACTTTATGGCTTTAAGCCCGAATTCATTAAAGAAAAGGGTTTTTTAAATCAAGAAAAGGTTCTTTTAGATAGGGAATTGCTTAAACTCTTTTTCCCGAAAGTTGCCATTATAACTGGGAGAACAAAAGAAGAAGCTGAAGCGGCGATAGAAAAAGCGGAGCTTTCTGACATTATTTCGTTTGACCATGTTTTATATGACGATGGGCGATTATTGAAACCCGACCCCCAAATTTTACTTATTTTAATTGAAAAAATTGGGGCAAAGTTTGGCATTTATATTGGTGATGTGCCTGATGATGTAAGAACAGTTAACAACTTTAAAAAACTTTCTTCAACATCTACTTTCATTTCAGGTATAGTTTTAAGAAGCGAGGAAAAGTTTAGATTTATGGAGGAAGAAGCAGATATTTTATCTAAGAATGTTAATGGTATTCTTTCAGCTATTATAGAGTCGAAAGGAGAAAATTTATGAAGCGGGAAAGTGTGATTAACAGAAAAACAAAAGAAACCAATATCGAGGTTGAATTAAATCTTGATGGTACAGGAAAGACAGAGATTGAAACAGGTATCCCATTTTTAAATCATATGCTTGATTTATTTGGAAAACATGGTCTTTTTGATTTAAAAGTGACAGCTCAAGGAGACCTCGATGTTGATTCGCATCATACAGTGGAAGATGTAGGTATTTGTCTTGGTCAAGCCCTTAGACAGGCGTTGGGTGATAAAAAAGGCATAAATAGATATGGTTTTGCGATTGTCCCTATGGATGAAGCTCTTGCGTTAGCTTCAATAGATATAAGTGGTCGGGCAAGTTTAGTTTACGAGGTTGATGCGCCGATAGAGTTAATTGGAACTTTCGATACTTCTCTAGTGCATGAGTTTATGCACGCTTTTGTTAACCATGCGGCAATTACTCTACATCTTAAATCGTTAGCAGGTAAGAATTCTCATCATATTTTAGAGGCAATTTTTAAGGCATTAGCGAGGGCGTTAGATATGGCAACCGCAATTGATGCGCGAAGGGCTGACGAAGTGCCTTCAACGAAAGGAGAAATTTAATTTAAGTTTGATTGCGATAATTGATTATGGTGTTGGAAATTTAAGAAGTGTCGAGAAAGCGTTTGAAAAGATGGGTTTTCTCGTAAAGGTTACTTCAAATTCGGAAAAGATTTTGCAAGCTGATGGCGTTATTCTTCCTGGAGTTGGCGCTTTTGCTAATTGTCTTAAAAATCTGGAGATTTTAAATTTAAAAGATGTGGTGCTGAAGGTAATCAAGGAAGACAAACCACTACTGGGGATTTGTTTAGGGCTTCAAATTCTTTTCTCGATTAGTGAAGAAAATGGTATTTCGCCTGGTCTTGATGCTTTAAAAGGAAGAGTTGTTAAGCTACCTTCAGGGGTGAAAATTCCTCATATGGGTTGGAATCAAATTAACAAAAAAACAGATTCTCCTATTTTTAAAGGTGTATCTGGAGAGGAAAATTTTTATTTTGTTCACTCATATTATGTTGTGCCTGAGGATAAAAACATTGTTTCGACCACAACAAATTATGGTTTAGAGTTTACCTCAAGCATCTGGAAAGGTAATATATTTGGTGTCCAGTTTCATACGGAAAAAAGCGGGGAATCAGGACTGAAAATTCTTAAGAATTTTGGGGAAATTGTCAAAAATAGCAAAAGGAAAGGGGCAGCTTACTTATGATAATTTATCCTGCCATTGATATCATGGATGGCAAGTGCGTTCGTTTACAGCAAGGGAAATTTGACCAACTTAAGATTTATTCTAACGACCCGTCTGAAATTGCTAAAAAATGGGAAGCCGAAGGGGCACGTTTCTTACATGTGGTTGACCTTAATGGGGCGGCAGCGGGTCGTCCTGTAAATCTGGAAGCGATTGAAAAGCTGGTTCGTAGTGTTCACATTCCTGTTCAAATTGGTGGTGGCATAAGAAATATTCTTAGCATTGAGCAGATGTTTGATTTAGGGGTTAAAAGGGTAGTTCTTGGAACCACTGTAATTACCTCTCCTGAACTTGTAGCCGAAGCCTGTCTTAACTTTGGGGCTCAAAATATTGTTGCAGCAGTAGATGCTTATCAAGGAAAAGTTTCTGTTAGCGGTTGGAGGGAAAAGACAAGCTATAAAGCTATTGAGATAGCGCAGAAGTTAAGCTTGCTCGGGTTAAAGAAATTAATTTATACAGATATTGCTTCAGATGGAATGTTAGGCGGCGTTAACCTTAAAGCAGTTCAAAATTTGATAAAAAGTGTGGATATTTCGGTAATTGTTTCAGGTGGGGTTTCTACAATAGATGATATTCGGAAACTTAAAAGATTTGAGGAAATGGGTGTCGAAGGCATAATTGTTGGTAAAGCTTTATATGAAGGCACTATTACTTTAAAAGAAGCAATTGAGGCAGGCAAATAAAATGTTGACAAAAAGAGTCATCCCTTGTCTTGATGTATGCGAGGGAAGAGTTGTTAAGGGCGTAAAATTTGTGAATTTAAGAGACGCAGGCGATCCTGTTGAGTTGGCTAGTGCTTATGATAAAGCAGGAGCCGATGAACTTGTTTTTTTAGATATTACTGCTTCCTATGAAAAAAGAGGCACGATAGTTGAAGTTGCCAGTCGGGTAGCCGAGCAAGTTTTTATTCCCTATACAGTTGGTGGAGGTATAAGGACGCTTGATGATATAAGGAATCTTTTGATGGCGGGGGCTGACAAGGTTTCCTTAAATACAGCCGCTGTTAAAAATCCCGAACTGGTCAGAGAAGCTTCGCGGAAGTTTGGTTGCCAGTGCATTGTGGTAGCTATAGATGCCAAAAAAATGGCAGATGGCAAATGGCAGATAGCAGATAGTTCAAAAAAAGAAATAAATAAACCATCAGCCATAAGCAATCAGCCATTAGCCAAATGGGAAGTTTACATTAATGGTGGGCGTACGCCGACTGGATTGGATGCTGTAGAGTGGACAAAGAAAGTAGTTTCCTTAGGCGCAGGCGAAATTTTGCTTACCAGCATGGATAGAGATGGCACGAAAGATGGCTATGATATTGAACTGACAAAGGCGATTACTTCGGCTGTTAATGTTCCTGTGATTGCCTCGGGAGGTGCAGGAAAACTTGAGCATTTTGCGGAGGCAATTTTAGAAGCAGATGCTGATGCAGTTCTGGCTGCCTCGCTTTTCCATTACGGCGAGTTAACCATAAAAGAGGTTAAAGAATACTTAAAAAGCAAGGGTATTCCGGTGAGACTCTGAAAGGAGGAAAAATGGATACCGAGATAATTGTTTTTGCTGTTGTAATTATGGTTGTTGGGCTGGTTATTATGGTTGGAGCGAGGTATTTACTGGCAAAGATAGTAGTTAAACCAAAAGAGGAAGAGAAAAAAGAAGAAAAAAAGTGAGCTGATTTTATGAGTTTTTGGGAAGAAGTTAAGTTTGACAAAGATGGTTTGATTCCTGCTGTTGTTCAGGATTATCAGACAGGTGAGGTTTTAATGCTCGCCTATATGAATAAAGAATCTATTGAGAAGACATTGGAAACAGGACGCACCTGGTTCTGGAGCAGAAGTCGTCAACAATACTGGTGCAAAGGTGAAACCTCAGGGAACTATCAGTATGTGAAAGAGGTTAAATACGACTGTGATGCCGATGCTCTTTTGGTTCTGGTTGAGCAGGCTGGAGTTGCCTGTCACACTGGCGAACGCAGTTGCTTCTACCGAAGCATAGCCACCAGCCACCAACCACCAGCCACCAGAAGAAAACTGCCAACTGTTCTCGATGGACTCTACCAAATTATCCTCGACCGAAAAGAAAAGATGCCCGAGAGTTCATATACCACAGAACTCTTCAAAGAAGGACTCAATAAAATACTTGCTAAGATTAAAGAGGAATCGGATGAGGTTGTTGACGCCGCTAAAAATAAAGGCGATTCAGAGGTTGTTTGGGAAACCGCCGATTTACTCTATCATCTTTTAGTTTTATTAGCTGATAAAGGAATTTCATTAGAAGAAATTGCAAAAGAACTAGAAGAAAGAAGGAAGTAGAAAATCAATTCTTGTCATTGCGAGGCAAAGCCGAAACAATCTCGCTTTTAACTATAACTGCTGAATTCTTTTTGTGGGTTGTTTTCGGCTCTTGACTCAAGCATTTTTCCTCTTCACTTTACTCCTCTGTGGTGACCTGCAGAACTCACCCTGATAAATGGGGTTCAAACAGCTTCGGCTTATTTCCTGAACAACCTATTTCTCCCTACCTGCCCTGTCTGCCGACAGGCACGGCGTGGCAATCTCTTAAGCAGCAGATAGCTTATGACTATGGCTGTATTTGAACGATATGGCGGAAGCGGTTATTAGCTATTGGATATTTGCTGTTGGCTAAAAAGATTTTGTTAGAGGAAATTGCGATGGAATTGGAGAAGAGAAGGAAGTAAAATATTAATAAAAATTGGTAAAAATTCTTGATAATCGAACAAATGTTTGGTAAAATCAATTTCAAATAGACTAAAATTGGGAAAGGGGTTGTTGTGGATAATAAATTGTATTTCCAAGCTGAATCAATATGGATTTGTAATGACGATATTTTAAAAACTAAGTGCATAAAAGAAGGAACAATAGATTTAATTATTACTTCACCACCCTATAACGTCGATATCAAATACAACTCTCACGATGACCAGATGTCTTATGAGGAGTATTTGGAGTTTACACGAAAATGGTTAGCAAAATGTTATAAATTAGTTAATAATGATGGAAGATTTTGCCTAAATGTACCTCTTGATAAGAATAAAGGCGGTCAACAAAGCATGTGTGCTGACATTACTACAATTGCCAAGCAAGTGGGTTGGAAATATCATTCTACAATAATTTGGAATGAGCAAAACATTTCACGACGCACAGCATGGGGTTCCTGGCTTTCTGCATCTGCTCCTTACGTTATTGCGCCTGTTGAGGTCATAGTTGTTCTTTATAAAAAAGAGTGGAAAAAGACAAGTGGTAGCGGAAAATCGGATATAACCAAAAAAGAGTTTATGGAGTGGACAAACGGGGTTTGGAATTTTATGGGTGAGAGCAAAAAAAG
>CAMTWV010000014.1:0-11489 GCA_947085535.1 uncultured Actinomycetes bacterium
GACCAAAAGAGACAGGGAACTACTTAGAAGCCTGCCCGCCATTGACTGTCGCCAGCAGGCGCCCCGCCTGCCTACGCCTATTATGTCGTTAGGCATTGGCGGGCAGGTGGCAGGCGGGGTAGCAAAGCAAGTTTAACGCAAGTTAGCTAAATCCAAAAAGGAGGATTAGATGTTCAGAAAATTAGGAGTAATTATGGTTTTAACACTGCTCATTTTCGCGAGCACAGCAAACTGCGCTTATGCCTGGACGTATTGGAGATTGAGAGCGGTAACGTATGCCGGGGCTTGGTGGTCAGTTCGAAATCCCAATTACCCTTCCTTTGATAGCGATTGCGCAAATTTTACTTCACAATGTATGCATGTTTATGGTGGCGATTTGCCGAATGATTTTGATGGGACTAACCAGTGGTATTATGTTTGGGGTTTAAGTGGAATAGGTTACTATACAACCACGTGGACAGTTGCGAGATTGCAACGCTCCTTCTTGCTCGTGGAACCCCGAGCGAGCTCATATGCATCAGCCTCAAGTTTGGCTTTAGCAGACATGGTATACTATGACTGGCAGGGAGATGGAATTATTGACCACGTGGCTATTGTGACAAGACTAGCAACTTCAACATCACCAGGACCCCGTGTTACAGCTCATACAAGTGATCGCTACAATGTTTACTGGGATCTTAAAGCTTATGGTGCACCTGCAACTACGAAGTATTACTTCGTGCATATCTATGATAGTGGGACAGCTTAGACAAACTTAAGGGAGGAGAAAAAAGTGAGTATCTACAAGAAGAAATTAAGTATTGCTTTATTTATTACGATTATTCTTATTGGGCTATTAGTGTTCGGGTGGTCAGTAGTTTCGGCGAATAGACCACTTTCTGCAAAGGATACAGTTAAGTATTTTTTTGAGGCCCTTGATAATGGAAAGATAAAAGAGGCCCAAGGTTGTCTGTCCATAGAAGACCGTGTCGTCTTTTATCCCGATGGAAGCGGTGAAAGGATAACGAACTATATTCCCGTCGAAAGCTTTGTTAAAGCAAAAGTTGACACCATAGAAGAAGCAACCAATTCTACGGAAGAGTTTAAGCATTTTATTGTTAATGGGAGTTTTGAATTAAAAGATAGAACAGGAACGGATACACTCAAAACGCTTTTTATTCGCGCAAAAAAAGACGAAGGTAGAGACTGGAAGCTTTATATAGGACTTTCTCCTTAAGAAGCTTGTCTGCCTTTGGTGGAAGTCATTAAGCCTTTGAGATAATTAGCGACATGGAGACTTTTTGTGTTAAGCACAGGCAATTGAAAAAGCCGCCCATTCAGGCGGCTTTTTCTCATACTTAGTGCCTTTGCGCTTGGTGTGTGAAAGCTGGTAGCTTACAACCACCAGCTGGTTTTACTATTGAGACTACAAGAGCAAACTATCAGCTATCGAGGTCTTAAGACTGAGCTAACCATCAACCCCCAACTAATCACAATTTGCAGTTTTTTTCATTTTACTCTTGACTTCTAGCCTAAGTCTAAATAAAATTCTTATTATAAATTAGCACTCTTATAGTGAGAGTGCTAAAAAAAATTTAAGGATAGGGAGGGTTGATATATGAAGATTAAACCTGTAGGAGACCGTGTCGTAGTTAAACCAGGAGAAAGCGAAGAAGTTTTAAAAAGCGGAATCGTTCTGCCTGATACCGCTAAAGAAAAACCTCAGGAAGGTACGGTGGTAGCAGTAGGCACAGGTCGGTATGAGGAAGGAAAGCTTATCCCCTTAGAAGTGAAGATTGGAGATAAGGTTATCTACTCAAAGTATGGCGGAACAGAGATTAAGATAGAAGGCGAAGAGTATTTGGTTTTAAGCGAAAGAGATATTCTAGCTGTAATTGAAACAAAATAATTTTTTAATTGGAGGAGGGATAAAATATGCCAAAAATAATCGAGTATGATGAAACGGCGAGACGAGCTCTCGAAGCAGGTGTTAATAAACTCGCTAATACTGTTAAAGTGACACTAGGTCCAAAAGGCCGGAATGTGGTTCTCGAGAAAAAGTTTGGTGCGCCAACCATTACTCATGATGGTGTAACAGTAGCAAAAGAGATTGAATTGGAAGATGTTTATGAAAACATGGGAGCGCAGCTTATTAAGGAGGTTGCAACAAAAACACAAGATGCCGCTGGTGATGGAACCACTACTGCTACTGTTCTTGCCCAAGCAATGATTCGCGAAGGCTTGAGAAATGTAGCGGCAGGTACAAATCCCATGCTTATGAAGAAAGGCATAGAAAAAGCTGTTCAGGTGGGTGTTGAAGAGATTAAGAAGCTTAGCAAACCCATTAAAACAAGAGAAGAAATAGCAGCTGTGGCGGCCATTGCTGCGGCAGATGCAGAGATCGGTGAGCTTATTGCCGATGCAATGGAGAAAGTTGGCAAAGACGGTGTTATTACAGTAGAGGAATCGCAAACTCTGGGAACTCAACTTGAGGTTGTTGAGGGTTTGCAATTTGATAAAGGTTATGTTTCTCCTTATATGGTCACTGACGCAGAGCGTATGGAGGCAGTTCTTGAAGAGCCTTATATTTTAATCGCTAACCAAAAAATTTCTGTGGTAGCTGACATGATTCCCCTCTTAGAGAAGATTATGCAAACAGGCAAGCCTCTTCTCATTATCGCCGAGGATGTGGAAGGAGAAGCTTTAGCCACTCTTGTGGTTAACAAGATCAGAGGTACTTTCATGAGCGTAGCTGTTAAGGCTCCTGGTTTTGGAGACCGAAGAAAGGCAATGCTTCAGGATATCGCCGTTGTAACAGGCGGACAGATAATTACTGAAGAATTAGGGCACAAGCTCGAAAATGTGACTCTTGATATGCTGGGTCGTGCTGCCAAAGTTAAGATAACCAAAGAAGATACGACCATTGTTGAAGGAAAAGGTAAGTCGGAAGATATTCAGGGTCGAGTGGCTCAAATAAAAGCGGAGATTGAGAAAAGCGACTCAGAGTTTGATAGAGAAAAACTTCAAGAAAGACTGGCTAAGTTAGCAGGTGGTGTTGCTGTCATTAAAGTAGGTGCTGCTACCGAAACTGAACTTAAAGAAAAGAAACACAGGATTGAGGACGCTCTTTCGGCTACAAAGGCAGCAGTAGAGGAAGGAATAGTTTCTGGAGGTGAAATCACCTTCATTCATTGTATTCCTGCTCTAAAGAGGATTAATTTAGCGGGCGACGAAGCAGTTGGTCTTCAGGTAGTGGAGAGAGCTCTTGAGGAACCTTTGCGGCAGTTAACTTCAAACGCGGGCTTTGAAGGTTCAGTGGTGGTGGAAAAAATTAAGAGTTTGCCCAAAGGAAATGGTCTTAATGTGATAACGGGTGAATATGTTGATATGGTGAAAGCGGGTGTTATCGACCCTGCTAAGGTTACCCGAATAACCTTGCAAAATGCTGCCAGTGTCGCAGCAATGGTTTTAACCACTGAGGCATTAGTGGCAGAGAAACCAGAGGAAGAGAAAAAAGGTATGGGCGGCGGTATGCCCCCTGGCATGATGTAAGTTAGAGGCAACTGAAAGGCCCCTCGATGGACATCGGGGGGCCTTTTATATTACCCGAAGATTTTTCTGTCGCCTTTTATGGGTGCATGGGAAAATTTTTAAGTGAGTTGCTCCACATCGACAGCTGTAAAGAGCGTCCTTGAAGCGACCATGATTCAAACTATCATTTAATTTCATTTGTCTTCCGCATCTTGGGCAATCAGAAGATTTTGATATGACCACAAATTTCCTTTCTCTTTGTTAGTTTTTAGCATTATTTTTATCGGCAAACCTTAAATAAAACTTTAGTCTTTTTTGGGCTGATTAAACAGTTAATTATCTTGACACTCTTTTTTGAGCGGTGATAATATAAAGTTTACTTTATTTTCAGTTTAGAACTTAAAAGTTCAGCGATTTTAAAAAGTTAAGGTGGGGTTGGGAGGATATTGTGGAAATTGAAATTGGCCGGGGTAAAACAGGAAGAAGAGCTTATGGCTTTGATGATATCGCCATAGTTCCAAGCAGAAGGACTCGTGACCCTGAGGATATTGATATTTGTTGGGAGATAGACGAATACCGTTTTAAGCTGCCCTGTATGGCTTCGGCAATGGATGGTGTGGTGGATGTTAAATTTGCCATTGAGATGGAGAAAATCGGAGGTTTAGCCGTCTTAAATTTAGAAGGCTTGCAAACTCGCTATGAAAACCCCCAGTCTATTTGTGAAAAAATTGCTGCGACGCCAAAAGAAGAGGCGACAAAGTTAATGCAAGAGCTTTACAGCGAGCCCACCAAACCTGAACTCATTAGTAAAAGGATTGAAGAGATTAAAAGAGGTGGTGTCATTGCAGCAGCATCCCTTACTCCTCAGAAAGTTCAACAGTATCATCGTATAGCACTGGAAGCCGGTTTAGATATTTTAGTGATTCAAGGAACAGTAGTTAGCGCTGAACATGTAAGCACTGTATGTGAACCTCTTGATTTAGCAAAGTTTATTAAATCTGTAAAAATCCCTGTAATTGTTGGAGGTTGTTGCTCTTATTCGGGAGCTCTTCACTTAATGAGAACAGGGGCTGTGGGAGTGCTTGTTGGAGTAGGCCCTGGTGCTGCTTGCACCACCCGACAGGTTTTAGGAATTGGGGTTCCTCAAGCTACAGCTATTGCGGATGCTGCAGCAGCGAGATTAAGACATTTGGACGAAACAGGGAAATATGTGCAGGTAATTGCAGACGGTGGAATGAGAACGGGTGGCGATATTGCTAAAGCAATTGCTTGCGGCGCAGACGCGGTGATGATAGGTTCACCCCTCGCAAGAGCTAAAGAAGCCCCTGGACTTGGTTATCATTGGGGAATGGCAACTTTTCACCCACAGCTTCCACGGGGCACCAGAGTTCACTGCGGAACAGTTGCCTCGTTAGAGGAGATATTAGTTGGTCCGGCTCATGAAAACGATGGAACTCTTAATCTCTTCGGAGCGCTCAAAGTTTCTATGGCAACTTGCGGCTATCAAAACATAAAAGAATTCCAAAAAGCAGAAGTGATGGTTGCTCCTGCTCTTAGAACCGAAGGTAAATTGCTCCAGCAAGCCCAAAAAGTGGGGATGGGTTAAAAATTAAAAGATTATTAGTAGTTGGGAGATAAGTTTGGAGAAAGCTAAAAACAACTTTCAAAAAGTATTAGTCGTTGATTTTGGGGCACAGTATGCCCAGCTTATCGCTCGACGCGTAAGAGAATGCAAAGTTTATTCTGAAATAGTTCCTTATGATATTTCGGTTGAAGAGATAAAGAAGTGTAAACCTACAGCTTTAATTCTTTCCGGTGGTCCTGCCAGTATTAATGAAAAAAATGCTTCTCTTTGCGATACAGAAATTTTAAAGTTAGGTCTTCCTGTCCTTGGTATATGTTACGGGATGCAGTTGATGGCTTATCTCTTAGGAGGAAAAGTTGAACGCACCGGGAAAAGTGAATATGGCAAGACAAAATTAATCGCAAAAGAGAATACCATCCTTTTTGAAGAGCTTTCATTAAAGCAAGATGTTTGGATGAGTCACCGTGATTCAGTAAGTCAATTACCACCCGATTTTCGAACTGCTGCCTCAACCGAATTTTCTCCTGTAGCGGCAATGGAAAACCAAAAGGATAATCTTTACGGTGTGCAATTTCATCCCGAAGTAGTTCACACTCCCTTGGGGACAGGTATTCTTAAGAATTTTCTTTATAAAGCGGCTAAGTGTAGTCCTAATTGGACGATGGTCTCTATTATTGAGAAGTCTATTGCTGAGATAAAAGAAGCGGTAGGCAACAATAAAATAATTTGTGGTCTGAGTGGCGGTGTGGATTCAGCAGTCGCAGCGCTTCTTGTTCATAAGGCAGTCGGGGATAATTTAACCTGTGTTTTTGTTGACCACGGGCTGCTTCGGAAAAATGAAGCTGACCAGGTAATGGAGACTTTCAGGAGACATTTTAAAATTAATCTCGTTCACATTGACGCTTCAAGAAGGTTTCTTGACAAACTTAAGGGTGTTACTGAGCCTGAATGCAAAAGAATAATCATTGGGGAGGAGTTTATACGGGTTTTTGAGGAATTTGCTCGCACCCTAAAAGATGTTAAGTTCCTTGTTCAAGGGACTCTCTATCCTGATGTCATTGAAAGCGGAACGCGAGATGCGGCTAAAATAAAAACGCACCACAACGTAGGCGGCATTCCTATGAAACATGATTTTCAACTGATAGAACCACTTAGATTGTTGTTCAAGGATGAGGTTAGAGCCATTGGTGAAGAGCTGGGTCTATCTGAGGAGATAGTCTGGCGGCAGCCATTCCCGGGACCCGGTTTGGCTATTAGAATAATTGGAGAAGTCACCCCTGAACAGCTGGAAATTTTAAGAGAAGCTGATGCTATTGTGGTTGAGGAAATAAAAAGAGCCGGGCTTTACAAACAACTCTGGCAGTCATTTGCGGTCCTTCCTTGTGTACGCACAGTTGGAGTGATGGGGGATGAGAGAACCTATTTTTATCCAATTATCATTAGAGCAGTCATTTCTGAAGATGCGATGACCGCTGATTGGGCGCGTCTTCCTTATGAGGTTTTGGAAAAAATTTCAAACAGGATAATTAACGAGGTTCCCGGGGTTAATCGGGTTGCCTATGATATTAGTTCTAAGCCACCAAGCACAATTGAGTGGGAGTAGTTAGTCGGTAGCGGGGGAGTTGGAGTCGAAAGTTAAGAGTTGGTAGTAGTCGGCGGGAGGAATTAGAATTTGAAAGAGACGGAAAAAAGTATAGAAGAGCTGAGGAAGAAAATTGACGAGATAGATGAGAAAATCGTTCGCAATTTAAATGAGCGGGCAAAAATAGTTGCTGAAATCAGGCAGCTTAAAAATAAAGAAGGTTTTCCCATTTATGACCCTAAGCGGGAGGAAGAAATATTTGAGAAGTTAGCTCAGATGAGCGAAGAGATGCTTTCCAACGAAGCACTTAAAGAAATCTACGAAAAGATTCTCAGCGTAATGAAAGAAATTGATAAATGAAGATAAGCCCAGAAACGGTGCTGAAAGCTTATCTGGATATTGAAACCTCTTTTAATGGTCGAATAACTGTGGTGGGAATGTATCGACCTGATTGTGACATAAAACAACTTGTTTTTCCTGATATAACGAGAAAAGCTATTCTGGATTTTTTAGATGGTACAAAAGTAATCGTTACCTATAATGGCAACCGTTTTGACCTTCCGTTTATTCACAAACAACTTGAATTAAACTTAATCGAGATTTTTGATTCCTGGGATTTGATGTATGAATGTTGGAAGCATAATCTTTACGGCGGTTTAAAAGTAGTGGAAAACAAACTGGGAATTGAGCGTGAACTATCGGGTTTAACAGGTTACGATGCGGTTAAGCTCTGGGCTCGGTACGAATCTTATAGAGACGAAGACGCCCTCAAAACTCTTTTGCACTACAACAAAGAAGATATCTTAAATCTTCTTTGTTGTAGAAGAGTGCTTAAAGAGGCTCTCCTCCTCGACGGAAACTTAATTTTTCCTGTATAATTAATCTATGAAATTATTAGATGACTTGAATCCAACGCAAAGAGACGCGGTCGCTCACGGAGAGGGACCGCTCTTAATTTTAGCTGGGGCAGGCAGTGGAAAAACTCGAATCTTAACCTATCGAGTAGCTTATCTCATAAAAGAAAAAGGCGTCAGTCCTCAGAATATCCTGGCTATTACTTTCACTAACAAGGCTGCTGGAGAGATGAAAGAACGTATCGAGCAGCTAATTGGAAAGATAAGTGAGTGGATGTGGATTGGCACTTTTCATGCGACTTGCGCTAAAATCTTGCGAAAAGAAGCTCCTCGACTTGGATATAAGAAAAATTTTGTCATTTATGACGGAGGCGATTCTAACAAATTAGTCCTAACCTGCCTTAAGGATTTAAACTTTGACACCAAACGTTTTCCTCCCTCCTTAGTTGCTTCGGCGATTTCCACGGCAAAAAGCGAACTTATTGATGCGGAAACTTTTGCCTCGCGCGCTCAAACCTATCTGGACAAAGTAGTAGCTGATGTCTACCAGCTCTACCAGCAACGACTTTTTAAAAGTAATGCGATGGACTTTGATGACTTAATCATGCTTACGGTAAATATTTTTAAGCTTTTTCCTTCCTGTTTGGAAACCTATCAGGAAAAATTTAAATATGTCTTAATTGACGAGTATCAAGATACTAACCATGCTCAATACGTGCTGGTGAATTTGTTTGCAAGCAAATACCGAAATTTAAGCGTGGTGGGCGATCCTGACCAGAGCATTTATCAGTTTCGGGGGGCTGATATCAGAAACATTTTAAGTTTTGAGGATGATTATTCTGATGCAAAAATAATCACTTTAGACCAGAATTACCGCTCTACTCAGATAATTTTGGAAGCAGCGAATTATGTTATCCAAAATAATCGGGGAAGAAAACCCAAATCTCTCTGGACGACCAATGCACGCGGTGAAGCCATTACTCGCTATCAGGCGGAAAATGAACGCGACGAAGCGGCTTTTGTTGCTTCTGAAATCGAAAGACTTTGCCGTTTGGAAGAGAGAAATTACTCAGATTTTGCTCTCTTTTATCGCACCAACGCCCAGTCACGTGTTCTTGAAGAGGTTTTTATGAGATTTGGTTTGCCTTACAAAATTATTGGCGGGTTAAGATTCTATGAGCGACAAGAGATAAAAGATGTTTTAGCTTATCTTAGAGTCATTTCTAACTCTGATGATGATGTAAGTTTAAAAAGAATCATAAATATTCCTAAGCGTAACATTGGAGAAACAACTGTTGCGCATGTAAAGAAATTTTCTGATAAGGAAAGCATTAGTTTTTATGATGCACTTAAACGTGTAGATGAGCCGTCATTATCAAGCTGGCTAACAGATAGGGCTAAAGCAAGCGTAAAGGAATTTATGGCAAAGCTGGATTTTCTTATTGACAGTAAGGACAAAATAAATCTGGTGGAATTTGTCGAGAAAGTTCTGGATGAAACACGCTATCTTGTCATGCTTGATGAGGAAAGAACTGTTGAAGCTCAGAGCCGAGCCGAAAATGTGAGAGAGCTTATCTCGGTTGTCAGGGAGTTTAACCAGAGATTTTCTGGCGAAGCAGATTTAGAAGCTTTTCTTGAACAAATATCTCTCATAACCGATATTGATAGTTATGAGGAAACAACCAACAGTGTTACCTTGATGACTTCGCATAACGCAAAAGGTCTTGAGTTTCCTGTTGTTTTTATAGTTGGTATGGAAGATGGTATTTTTCCTCATGTTCGTTCAATGAATGACCTTTCGGAAATAGAGGAAGAGCGGCGCTTGTGTTATGTGGGAATTACGCGTGCCAAAGAAAGACTTTATCTTACCCATGCTTGGTCAAGGAGTCTCTGGGGTGGTCCTGTTTACAGTATGCAGTCAAGATTTTTAAGAGAAATTCCTGAGGAGTTGGTTAAATCAGCGACGGAAACTAAACCCACCGGTGAAGCTCTACCAAGACTTACCATGGAGTTTATCGTTGGCGACAGGGTAAGACATAAAAAGTTTGGAGAAGGTAGGGTGACTGCCATTAAAAGTTCAGGGCAGGTAACTGTGCTTTTCCCTTTTGAAGGTGAAAAAACTCTTCTTATCGACTACGCTCCATTAGAAAAAATCTAAAGCATTGCCTAAAACGGTGCCTGACACCGAACAAATACCCTCGCTATCTCCTGGATTGCCTCTCTCCAATCCTCGGTGTGATGGATAACACCGAAGGAAAAGACCGCATCAAATTTTTCATCTGGCTCATCCAGTGCCATCGCATCAGCCACCTTAAACTCTATCATATCCTTAAGCTCAGGCTTAAGATTTCTCTTTGCCCTTTCAATCTGCTCAAAGTCTATATCCGTAGCAATAACCTTTTTTGCACCGAACTGTTCGACTATGACCTGAGCACCTATCTCAAGGCATAATGGATATTCCTTGCAGCTACCCATCTTTTTCAACATGGGACCTTCCACATACCTTTGAATAAATGCCCTTAAAGGACTGTTGATTATGAGTCTTTCTCCTAATTTGAGTTTCATTGAAGGCAATCAATGTCTATAAGAAGTGCTATCCTTCTTTTTATCTTTATTCTCCTTAACAAGATTTGTGACATTTGCAAGATAAACCTTTCTTTCTTGAAACCTTTTTAATACTCACACTATCAACCCCTTAACTTTGGCACAAACATTGGGGTTTTTTCCATGTAATTCCTGTACTCATCACCGAACATCATAATCATTTCATTTTCTTCCCTCTTTGCCAAGCGGTAATATACATAAACAAGCACGGGAAACATCAGGACTGTTATAATCGTTGGCCATTGAATCAGCATACCTGTCATCGCGAGAAAGAGTCCTGAATATTGAGGATGTCTCACATAGGCATATGGCCCGCCTGTAACAAGACCTCCCTTTGCACCGTGAATCAGTCTCCATCCTTTCCACATAATTATAAATCCCACTAGCACAAGACCATTGCTTATGAGATGAATAACCGTCAGCATTAAAGCCCCTCCGCCGAAGAATGTGAGCCATAAATGCCCGCTTGCATGAGAGAAGGGATTTAAAGCAGGATATTTGCTGCCGAGAACTCCTGTGAGAATATAAATTGTGAGGGGAAAACCGTACATCTCAGTGAATAGAGCTACAAAAAAGGCAATAGTAGCGCCCATAGAACGCCATTCCCTCTTTTTGAGCGGCGCAAGAAAGCTCAGAATAAAAAAGGTAAACAGGGCAACATTGACTACCACCAGAGACCAAAAACCGTAGGCGTATGAAATGTTTTCACCGTGCATTTCACCCTCCCCATCTCTTGTTAATAAAACTATAGCCTAGACATAATTCGATAATTAAAGCACCACCTCTTCTAATGTGTTAAGATTTGGAGTATATGAACCAATCCAACACACTAGGGAGGTGGCAACTCCAATCGTAGCACAAAAATCGCACCTTGAAAACCTACTTGAAGAAGTATCAAAGATTGCTCTTCCAGAATTTGTGGCTAAGAGGGGAAGACCCTATGTCTATACTCCTCCGCAGATAATTGCTGCTTTTGTGGTCGTGATCTACAGGGGTCTAGACAGCTTTTCAAGCTTAGCCAGGGTCTTAGAAAACGAGAGAAATCTAGCTTTAGCCTGTGGTTTTAAAGAAAAAACTCCTTGTTGGAGGACTTTCTTGAGGCGCTTTTCCACCTTAGATGAAGATATACTCCATATGGCTAGAGCCATCGCCTTAAAGCTGATTAACTCCTCTGTAGTTCCCACAGATAAAATAGCCGTAGACTCAACCATCCTTGAAGCCAAGGGTATTCCTGCTCAGAAGAACAATCCTGGTGTTATTCCAACAGATTCTGATGCTTCATGGGGCTATTCTGATACCAAGGGATTTATCTATGGTTACAAGCTTCATTTGGCTTCTACAGTGGGAAAAGTGA
>CAMTWV010000015.1:0-38982 GCA_947085535.1 uncultured Actinomycetes bacterium
AAATCTTGGCGCCGCGCCCATTGGTGCTTTTAATGACAAAGAAGTGCAAGAAGTCCTATTCTTACCGGAAGAGCATAAACCTCTTTATATAATCTCAGTGGGCTACCCCATTTAGTTGACAGTTGTTAGTAAATTAAAAACTAAAAAATAAAAAAGGTTTCGGATACTGGCATTATGAAAATCTTTTAAGACATTTTTAATTTTAAATTCTAATTTTTAGTTTTTCATTCTCCATTTTCCATTTTTCATTAACTTAATCCTTAAATTTCCAATTTGTAATTTGCACTCCTAATTTCTTTATGTCTTCTACTCTTAAGCTTTCCCTACGGGCTGTAAGCCTGAAGGCTGGAAGCTGGCGGCTGATTTTCTCTTTACCCATTCCCTTTTACTTTGCTTACGCAAATTAGTAACAGTCCAACAGCACTAACTACAAGGCAAATTAGAGGAAAAACCTCTCCAGGGCTTGCATAAAGAGTTCTGGGCTTAACAAAGCTAACTTCTCCCACTAAAACACCTTTCGAGTCAAGCTCAGTTTCTTTTAAAACACGACCATTGGAATCAATTAAGGCGGAGATGCCAGTATTAGCTGACTGAACCGCCCAGAAACCATTTTGGGCAGCTTGAACAGCTGTCATTTCTAAATGCTGGCGTGCCGCAGCAGTCTTCTCAAACCAGGCATCATTGGTGATAGCTACGAGCATCTGCGCACCATTTGCTGTAAATCGGTTAATTAAAATCGAGTTCGTTGATTCAAAACATATTGAGACACTAAATTTACCCTTGTTTGTGGAAAAAATTGTTGGCTCTTTCCCGCGCAAAACATCCTCGCCAAATCCGAGTGTCTCTCCCACCCAGCCAAAGATAGGTTTTAAGGGGATATATTCCCCAAAAGGCACAGGATAAAGCTTGTCATATCTCTTAACAATTTTGCCCTCGGGCGAAAGCAAAAAAGCAGAATTGTGCAGGTTCCCCCTTTCCTCATGGAAACTTCCGATCAGAAGATAAACTTTATTTTTAAAACAAAGTTCTTTTAGTTTCTCGAGATAGCTGTTTGACTTAAGCAGAAAAACCGGCACAGCTGTCTCAGGCCAAACAATTAAATAAGGTTTTGCCTTTAAAGCATCAACCGTTAACTCGTAATGCAATTCCTTAATATTTTTAACTTTCTCAGAACTCCACTTTTCAGCCTGAGGAATATTTGGCTGAACAACCGCAACTTTAATCGAAACCAAATGAGGTTTTGGATATATTAAAGAATAACACCCGAAACCAATCGTCAAGCTTAAAACAAGCGCCGTAATAAAAATAATCCTTAAAAGGAAGTCCTTTTCTTCCGAGTTAAAAGAAAAAGCCGTCGACTTTTTCCAGCTAAGAAAAATCTCGACAGTAACTAAATTTATAAGCAAAATTAAATAAGATAAACCAAAGACTCCCACTAATTTGGTTGTTTGTAAAATAACCGCGTTTGGCTGCTGACTGTAGCCTAAAACTCCCCATGGAAACCCCCAGAAACCCACCGAACGCAAAAATTCTAAGGATACCCAAAGAGCAGGAATTAAAAATAACCTTTGCCATCTCCCGCTGTGTTTTGCAAAAATACTTCCACCCAAAGCAAAAAAACCAAAGGAAAGAGCCTCAAGAATACTCAAAAGAAACCAGGCTAAAAACCCAAACGCACCAAAAGATTTAGTTAAAACAAGAAGCCAGTAAACCAAGCCGCCGAAAAAAATAAACCCCGCTAAATATCCGAAAGCAAAGCTTTTAAGAGGAGGAAGTTCGTAAATAAGAATTAAAAGAGGCACAAGGGCAACCCAAACTACCCAGTTTAAAGAAAATTTTGGAAAAGCTAAAACTAATAGGGCACTGCTAAGTATGGCGTAAAAGAAATATTTTCCTCTCACTTTTCTCCTATAACTCGACTTCAGGCTAAGTTATTTAAAAATAGCTTGTTAACAAGCTATTTTAATTGAAAAGCTAAGTTCAACTGGTCTTTTGAAAAAGTTATCCACATTTTCCACAGTTTAGAAAATCCGTTTTAACCTCTTCTAAATGAAAATTATAAAGAAAGGTTCGGGTTTGGATTAGCTTCCGGCGAAAGAAATTTTCCTTCTAAGTAATATTGATAACCAAGAGCAGCAATCATCGCCGCATTATCTGCGCACAATTTCAAAGAGGGGTAAAAAAGTTTAAAACCTCTTCCTTCTGCTTCTTTCTGCATTTTTTCTCTTAAAGATGTGTTGGCTGCCACTCCCCCTGCCAAAACTACTTTTTTTACTTTTTTATTTTCTGCCGCCCGAATTGTCTTATAAACCTGAACATCGACTAAAGCTGCCTGAAAGCTAGCAACAAGGTCAGCCAGATTAACTTCTTTTCCTTCTTTTTGAGCCCGACTAACATAGTTTAAGACCGCCGTTTTCAACCCGCTCAAACTGAAATCGTAGTCATCAGGCTTCATCATGGCTCGAGGAAAAGGAATGGCATTGGGATTTCCTTCTTTTGCCAACTTATCAATTACAGGTCCTCCCGGATAACCCAGATTTAAAAACTTAGCTATCTTATCAAAAGCTTCTCCCGCCGCATCGTCAAGGGTCTCACCTAAAACCTCATACTTGCCCCAATTCTCTACATAAACAAGAATGGTATGTCCGCCTGAAACCACTAGAGAAACAAAGGGTGGCTTAAGTTCGGGATGTTCAAGAAAATTCGCGTAGATATGACCTTCTAAATGATTTACTCCAATTAAAGGAAGACCAGTTACATAGGAAAGGGCTTTGGCTTCAGACATGCCAATAAGTAAAGCCCCAACCAAGCCCGGTCCCTCAGTTACCGCAATAGCTGTTAAGTCTGAAAGTGCTACTCCTGCTTGAGATAAAGCTTCATCAACCACAAGGTTAATAAACTCCAGATGCTTACGAGAGGCAATTTCGGGCACCACTCCCCCAAACTTCTTGTGCCAATCTACCTGAGAAGAGACGATGTTCGATAAAACCGCCCTGCCATTAGCGACAACCGCTGCCGAGGTTTCATCACAGGAAGTTTCAATACCTAAAATTAAAATATCTTTCATCTGGCTCCTTTGAAAATCTTCTAAGTGCTTAAATCTAACTTATCAGAAACCTAAAATAACCTCAAATAAAAAGGTTTGTCGAATCTTGATAAGCCTTCTTCCCGCGTTATCTTTAACGCTTCCATATATTCTTCAGCCGTAATGCATCTGCTTAAAGGAGGAAGTTCGTACGCTTTATAGCAGGGGTGATACTGATCCATTAAATTGACATAAGTATTTGAAGAAATCTCTTTGGCTAAAAACCTCATTGCTTCTCGAGTTCCTGCTAACCCTTCTGGAAGAACAAGATGACGAACTAAAAGACCTCTTATTGCCAAACCACTTTCATCAATAACTAAATTGCCAACCTGTCGATGCATCTCTTTTATAGCTCCTTTAGCAATTTCAGGATAATCTTTAGCTCGGGAAAATTTTCCTGCAACCTCAGCATCTGTATATTTTAAATCCGGCATATAAATGTCAAAAACCCCGTCTAAAAGCTTTAAGGTTTCAACCGCATCATAACCACCTGTGTTATAAACAAAAGGAACATTTAACCCTCCTTCTACTGCTATAAGAAGAGCTGCTAAAATTTGCGGAACCACGTGAGTAGGAGTCACAAAGTTTATATTATGGCAACCCAATTTTTGAAGATAAAGCATCATCTGGGCGAGTTCTTCAAAAGAAACTTCTTCGCCTTCACCAAGATGACTGATGGTGTAGTTCTGACAATAAAGACAACCGAGATTACAATAAGCAAAAAATATGGTTCCTGAACCATGAGTGCCAACCAAAAGACTTTCTTCGCCGAAGTGGGGATGATAACTGGAAACAATCGGGAGTTTTCCTGTTCGACAAAAACCTTTCTCGCCCTCCAGCCTATTTACACCACATCGACGGGGGCAAAGAAAACAAGATTTTAGTCTTTTAAAGGCTTCATCTACCCGTCTTTTAAGCTCATTTTCCTGATAAAGCTTAAGATAAGCAGGTTCAAACACTATCTTTTTCTTTGCCAACCCCTAAATGCTCCTCGCTTTCTACTACTTGAAGATAGGTCACTGTTGCCCTTAAACGGCTAATTAACTGCTTGTAATCGACACAGGCATTGCTAATCATAGTGCTCCCACGAGTTAATCTATTTTCTAAAATATCTTCCATCTCAGAGAGCTGACGGTCTATTTCAATAAGACGCACCTGAATATTAGCCAGATCAAGACGCTTGGTATAATTTTGATAAAGGCTATAAAAAGTTAAAAGATAAGGAACAGTCATACTGTATGGCATTAAAAGAACCTGATTTTTATAGCCTTCCCAGACTGCTTTTTTACAAACAGAAAAGACTGCATCGGGAACAGCCGCGATTGCCCAGGGAGTAGTCACTGAAGAATCAATATACTGGCAAACCTCTTTTAAGCGAAGACTCACTGCTTTCTCAATTTGATTCACCAGTAAAGAGCGCATTTTCTCGTCAGTTTCCTCATCGAGTTTGATTAAAATTTCAGTAGATGTCCATTTTGAATCAATAGGAAGAATTTTCTTATCGGGAAGAACCAAGCCAAACTCGACAACCTTTCCATTAACCACAAAATCATTAACCATCATTTCCCTTGGAAAAATTTTAAAAATCCCCCGAAGAATGTTTTCTCCTGCTTTGCCTTTAGAATACGAACCTAAAATGGCTCTTTCGAGGCGTTTAACCATTCCGCGGCTTTCATCTTCAATTTTTCTTCGCTCTTCATAAACAGTTTTTAGATTCTCAAGGCTTTGATGGGTCCTTTCCAGTTTTTCTCTTAACTCATCCTGCTCCTTGCCCTTTACTTCACCGCGCAACTTAAGCTCATTTAATAAGAGAATCTGCTTATTAAAGAAAATAAAAAGTGTAATTACCAGAGCAAGAATAATAAAGATTAAAACAAAACTTAAAATTTCCATTTCAATTCCTTTTTTTTGAAATTTCTATGTTTATTATATCAAACATATGTTCTAAAACAAAATTAAACTTAATAAGTTTGTTTTAAGACAGAACAACCTGCCCGATTAGTTAAAAAGCAGACAAATGTTTAAGGGAAAGAGTAGAAAAATTCAACGAAGACAAAACCGGCTAATCTGTAACTTTGTAGACCACATCATGTTCTCTCACGTGGTCATTTGTTCTTAGGCCAATTGATTGACCTGCTTTGGCACTTTGAACAAACTCGTGCTCAATCTGCATAGATTCGACTTTTTGGGTTAAATCTGTCGTGTGCCCTTTTATGTGAATCGTGTCACCAACATTTAAAGTTCCTTTGGTAATCTCAACCACTCCAACACCTATTTTGGTAAAGTAATGAGTGACTCGACCAATTTCTTCCTCCGCCATTTAGCCCCCCTCCTTCTTTGCTGACTTTCGAATTTTATTTTCGGCAAAACAAATTTAAATCCTGCTAATCGATTAAAATTTCTTCTTCTTTAATAATCTCTTTCTTAATTCGCTCAACTGTTTCTCTTAAAACAGAAAAAACATTATCGCGAATGTCACCTGCCACAACCACGTACATAATATCGCTTCCAACACTTAAAGTACCTTCGCAGACCTCAATCAAAATCTCAAAAATCCCTTCCCGAACGAGCATTTCTTCTCTGATCTTTCTTATTTTCTCACCGTTAAAACTTACCTTAACTTTTGTAACTTTTTTGCCATTTCGTGAAAATCCTCTCACTACCCCATTGTGAGAAAGAATCATGCCAACCTTTTCAAATTCATCTCTTTTTTTAAGCTCGCTTAAGACTTGTGATAAATCCAAATTTATGCTCCTTCCTCGAAATCCAATCTTTTTTCTTTTAAATAAAGCTCAATTTCTCCAAGGTAATTTTTATGCTTAAGAGATGTGATATTGTCTGTCCACATAACTATAGCATCTTCACCAGTATCCGAGTAGTAATTTATTCTCACACCTTCTTTATGAAATCCAAATTTCTCATAAAGTTCCTGGGCAGGTTGATTAGATTCCCTCACCTCTAAAGTAAGATATTTTATTCCGCTTCTTATTGCCCTTTTAATTAAAGAAAATATGAGGGAAGACCCTATTCCCTGGCGTCGATAGCCACGTTCAACAGCTAAATTGGCAATATGTCCTTCATCTAAAACGCGAAAAAGTCCTGTGTAACCAACTACTTTGCCTGAAATCTTAGCAACTAAATATATAGCCAAATCTCCTTTGGCGAGTTCGCTTTCGAAGATTTTCTTACTCCAGGGGGAAGGAAAAGTTTTCTTTTCAATTAAACAAACTTCATCCAGGTCTTGGTAAGTCATAGGTAAGATTTCTACCTTCACCTTAGCTCCCTTTTTAACCACATCTCTTCAGCCTGGGGTAAACGCGCGTAAATAGGTGTTAGCTCATTGTAATCTCCTTTCCCCAGAGAGAACTTGGGCCGAGCTAAAGTTATCAGATTGGCTGCCCGTGGAAACCAATAAGATTCGTCAGCAAAGTGTGCTTCTTTTAAATTATCCTTAAATAACTCACCGTAAACCCTCAAGCCATCGCCGACTATAATTAAACTTTGTTTTTCCTTCTTTAAAACAGCACATAAATCTTCAGGTATCGTTACCTGATAATCGGTTAAGCGCTTTAAACTTCCATTCGAACCCTCATAGATTGTTGCGTAAACTTCTTTTCTCTTAGCATCTAAAACCACGCAAATTAAAGAATTCAAGAAAACGAAAGGATAAGCCAAACAATCAGATGTTGAAACACCAAAAACAGGTTTTCCCAAGGCTTGAGCCAAACCCCTGGCGGTAGAAACACCAATCCTGATTCCTGTAAAAGAACCCGGACCTAACCCAACCACTATACTTTCAATATCTTTAATTGCGTAATTTGCCTGCTTCAGAGAATTATCAATAAGAGGAAGCAGTTTTTCCATGTGAGAACGGGGAGCGTAAAGATTAACCTCCCCCAAAAGAACCCCATCTTTTTCTAAAGCGACAGTACATTCATCTGTAGCTGTGTCAAAGGCTAATATAAGCATAGATTCAGTATATTCTTGAAAAAGTTAGGCTGTCAAACAGATGTAAGTGTCTCGTATGTATCTGAACTTTTTCAAAAAATACCAACTTTTATAATAACCTTAAGTTAAGGTATAATTTGCTGGTCTGAAAGGTATGTTAAGTGAGGGGATAAATATCAAAAGAGAAACCAGTCGCAAAAACATTGAAACCACAATTAAACAACCAATCATTCAAGAACTTTACTCCCTATTTAAACAGGGAAACAAAGAGCTTTATCTTGTAGGGGGAAGTGTGCGAGATGCTTTGCTGGGAAAAATCCACGAAGACTTCGACTTCGCAACAGAAGCTACCCCTGATGAGGTTGTCAATATGACTAAAAAATGGGCGGATAATTTGTGGTTAGTGGGTGCTCGATTTGGAACAGTAAACTTAAACAAAAATGGATTTAAAATCGAAATCACCACCTTTCGTCAGGAAATCTACCAAAAAGGAACCCGCCACCCCGGAGTTAGCTTTTCTAAGGAGATAGAAAGTGATCTTTCACGCCGTGACTTTACCATTAATGCTATGGCTATCAAACTGCCTGAAGGTGAATTAATTGATCCTTTTGGAGGGGAAAAAGATTTAAACCTTAAAATCTTAAGAACCCCATTGAGCGCCGAGCAGAGCTTTTTAGACGACCCCTTAAGAATACTCAGAGCAATTCGCTTTGTTGCTTCACTTGAATTTGAAGTTTCTTCAGAAGTCAAAGAAGCTATGAAAACCTATGGTTCTCTTTTAAAAATTGTTTCTAAAGAAAGAATAAGAGACGAACTTTCAAGAACACTTACTGCCAAAAAACCAGCTCAAGCCCTAAGAATTATGGTTGAAACGAGTTTAACTAAAGAAGTCATTCCTGAACTTATCGATTTAAAAGTAGCTCAAGACCCCGAATACCACCATAAAGATGTCCTGGAGCATACCCTTTTGGTTGTTGAAAGAGTCGAACCTGATTTAGCTCTTCGCTTAGCTGCTCTGCTTCACGATATTGGAAAACCTGCTACCAAAAGTATAATTGGGAAAAGAGTCACTTTTTATAATCATGACATAGTCAGCGCAAAAATGGCACGAAAAAGATTGCGTGAGCTTAAATATCCTAACGAACTAATCGACGAAGTAAACAAGCTTGTCTTTCTTCATATGCGTGCCTATACCTACTATATGGGCTGGACAGACAAAGCAGTCCGTAAGTATGTTCGTGATGCGGAAGAGCTTTTACCCAAACTTAACGCGTTAATTAGAGCTGACTGCACCAGTTTAAACCCCAAAAAAATTGAAAATGCCCTTAGTATGTTAAACGAGCTTGAAATGAGAATTAAAGAATTAGAAGAAAAAGAGGCATCGGCAAAGATAAGACCGCCTCTCGATGGTAGTGAAGTTATGGAGTTTTTAAATATTTCTCCAGGACCACTCGTTGGTGAAGCTTTAAATCTTCTTTTAGAGGCTAAGCTGGAAGGAGAAATATCAGCCAAAGAAGAAGCTTACGAGCTCCTTAAAAATTGGTGGAAAGCTTACAGCTCGTAGAGAAAAGGGCTTAACTTGTTGATCCAATCTTGGCTAAAGATAAAAATGTGAATTTCTCTTTCATTTGCCTCAAGTAAACGCTTAAACTCTATCTCGAGTAAATTTGGGGGCAAAATGGGACGAATTTTATCACCCCATTCAATAACCGTTATTCCTTCGCCAAAGAAATACTCTTCGTAACCTAAGTCTCTCATTTCTTCTAAAGTATCGATTCGATAAACATCAAAATGATAGAGAGGCAAAGTATTTTTATACTCTTTAATCAGATTAAAAGTGGGACTGGTAATCCTTCTTTTAATTCCTAAACCGCGAGCAACACCTTGAGTAAAACAGGTTTTCCCTGCTCCCAAGTCACCGGTAAGACTAAGAATATCCCCCGGTTTTAAAAAAGAGGCTAACTTTTCTCCCAATCTCTGGGTTTCATCAACTGATTTAGTGTTAACTTTAAGTATCTTCAGAGCTTTCGCTTTCAATCTCCTCTTAAAAATATCTTTTAAAATAACTCCATTTGTTTAAGTTCCTCAGGCAAAGGATCCACGCTCTTTTCAAGTAAATCTTTTAGCTTTAAAAAATCTTTTTCAAGAGCTTCAAGAGTTGTCCGCATATAAAGAGCAGCCGCGGGATGATAAATAGGAAAAATAAAATAACCGTCACCCTTAAAAAGAGTCCCGTGTACTTTAGAGATAGAAATATTTTTATTAAGTATGGTGCGGGTGGCGTGGTTGCCCAGTGTGCAAATTATTTTTGGTTTGATTAGCTCAATCTGCTTAAAGAGATAGGGCTTGCAAATCTCTATTTCTTCAGGTGAAGGGTCGCGATTTTGCGGCGGACGGCATTTTAGCACATTAGCAATGTAAACTTTACTTCTGTCTAAACCAATCGAGGCTAAAAGTTTATCTAAAAGTTGTCCTGCTGCTCCAACAAACGGTTCACCTTGTTTGTCCTCATAATAACCAGGAGCTTCGCCAACAAACATTAAATCAGCGTTATCTGCACCCACTCCAAAAACAAAATTAGTCCTTGTCTTTTCTAAGGGACACTTTTGACAGTCTTTAATTTCCTCATAAAACTCTTCAAGAGTCATCGTTTACCTTACCGAACAACCATTACAGCTTGTCGCAGTACAACTTGCACATGACGAAGAGCTTGTTCTCGTCTCTGATTTAAATCCAAAAACAGAAAAAAGTTTCTTAACGTTATTTTTACCACACTCAGGACAAAGGGGCAAAGAATCCTTTTTTCTCAAACTTAAAAGAACCTCAAATTTATGCTTGCAGTCACAACATTCATACTCAAAGATTGGCACATAAATCACCTAAAATAAAATTTTACTAATTAAAAAGAAAACAAAAAGAAGTTTATTTAAAGTCAGTAATCTCAAAAACCTTTCTTCTTAAAGGCTTTGAAGGAACCATACCAGGATAACCCAATGGAATAATGGCTAAAGGGCGATGATGTGGGACTAATTCTAAAGCCACGGAAACCCGTCTTTCATCAAAAGCGCCAACCCAGCAAGTTCCTAACCCTTCTGCCCAAGCAGCCAGAAGCAAGTTCTCAATAGCCGCTGCCGTATCTTGAAGAGCATAAACCGTTGTTCCTCTTGTTCCGTATGAACTGGACATAGCTCTTAAATCCGCGGAAACTACAATTACCACAGGTGCATCAGCAATAAAGCGTTGCCCGAACGCCGCCTCAACCAATTTTTCTTTAAGGCTTCGGTCCCGAATAACCAGAAATCTCCATGGTTGAATATTGCCAGCAGAAGGCGCCTGACAAGCAGCATCAAGAAGTTTCTTTACCATCTCGTCTGAAACATCCGCAACCTTATCAAAAGACCTGATGCTTCGCCTGTTATAAATTGCTTCATAAATATCCATCCCTTTTATCCACCGCCTTCTAAATATCTCTCCGCCAGACTACCCGAACAAACTCTGCTTTTTTAAGCCACTGAATATCCAATTCTCCTGAAAAAGCTTTGTTTAACTCCTTGCCAAGTCTTTCTGCGAGAGCATGTTCGGTTGTCTCAACCATAAAACCCTCTTTATCCTGAACAATTCCGAAAATCCGAGCCGCTACATTTCTTTCTCTCGCTTTCTCAGCCATGTTTTCGATTAAATTAAATATCTCCTCTCGATGAGCGTTCAAAAAGGTGCCTCGCAGATAGACAATACCGTCAACCCTTCTTTTCTCGACTCTTTCACAACCAGGACAAAGGACTTTTTCGGCTGACTTTTCCAACTTTGAGTGTTGCCCTTCACTATAAATCCATTTATGACCATCAAAAACTACTGAACAGCTTCGACAAACTTTTACCATCTTTTTCCTCCATTAAAATTATAATGTTACAAATCTTAAAACCCCTGTATTGCTTCAATAACTAAAAAATCAACCCTTCTAACTGCTGCCACTGTTTAAATAAACTCGCGGAACTCGCTTGTTTATCATGCAAACTACTTCATAATTAATTGTACCAAGAATACCCGCAATTTTATCCACAGAAATTTCATCATTTCCCTGTCTGCCAATAAGAACAACCTCTGTTCCTATACCCACATCAGAATTCTCTCCTACATCAATCATCAGGTGGTCCATACAGATACTCCCAACTACGGGCACCTGCTCTCTATTTACCAGCACCTTCGATTTATTTGAAAGAAGCCTTGAATACCCATCCGCATAACCTAAGGGCAAAGTGGCAATAAGAGTTTTATGAGGCAACCGATGGGTGTGCCCATAGCTTATGCCCTCCCCTGCTTCAACTGTTTTGAGGTAAGAAACTCTTGCTTTCCATTCCAAAACTGGTTTTAAAGAAAGGCATGATTTTGTTGCCGAAGAAGGATGAAGCCCGTAAAGAGCTAAACCAATTCTTACCATATCCAGATGAGTTTCTTTAAAAAGAACCGTAGCAGCGCTATTAGCTGCGTGTTTAAGAGGTATTTTAAATCCTTCTTTTTCAAGCTCTAAAATCAGCTTTTTAAATTTCTTAAACTGCTCCTCAGTGTAAGAACTGGCAGGACTATCTGCTAAAGCAAAATGGGTAAATATTCCCTCAACCTCGATATTTTCAAGAGAAGAAAGATAGCTTAAGAAATTTAACACCTCTTCAGGGAAAAGACCGAGGCGATTCATTCCGGTATCTACTTTCACATGAACTTTAACTTTTTTGTTAAAACTTTTAGCTGTTTCAGATAACTGAAAAGCAGTTTCGCGAGTGTAAATGGTAGGAATTAAATCATGTCTTAAAACCAAATCGATAGCATCTTTAGGAGTCTCGCTTAAAATTTGAATGGGTATTTTAATATCTGCTTCCCTTAGCTCCACAGCTTCTTCAATAAAAGCCACACCTAAACGGTCGACACCACTCTCAATAGCTGCACGGCTAACCTCCACAGCTCCATGCCCATAAGCATTAGCCTTAACTATTCCCATAAGAAGTTTGTCTGACTCAAGTAAACTTCTTATGGTTTTAACATTTTTACGAACGGCGTCTAAATTGACTTCTACCCAAACAGACCGTTTTTGTAAACTTAAATTCATCTTCTCAACCTAACTTCTGCTAAGTGCTTTAATAATGTCTCTTTTTGCCACCATTCCCACAACCTTTCCCTCTCTTAAAACAGGTAAGCGACTAATTTTCTTTTCCGTCATTATGGTGGCTGTATCTTCTATCGTAGCTTCCTCTGCCACCGTAATTACTTCCCTTGTCATCACATCATCAACTGTTGCTCCAATTGCCTTCCTTAACTCCTCATCGTACTTTTTAACACTTTCAAGAAAGATTACCCCATCGAGAAGATGAATATAACTGGGAAATCGGAGTCGCACATCCTGCATGATTAAATCATTTTCAGTGACTATTCCGACAAGCTCTCCTTTTTCATCAGCTACAGGCGCACCACCTATTTTCTTTTCCAAAAAAATCTTAGCCACTTCTTTAACAGGAGTGCCGTGCTTTATAAAGACAACATCCTTGCTCATGATTTCCTTTACCTTAATTTCTGCCATATTAATCCTCCTGAATTATTTTAAAATTCTTTTAATTGCTTTTGGCAAATAATCAATTAAATCACTTGCTATAAGACAATACTCCGTCTTTTCTTCTGCCGCAATATCTCCAGCTAAACCATGAAGATAGGTCCCCAAAATAGCTGCCTCTAAATCCATCAACCCTTGAGCAAGAAACCCACCAATAAGACCAGCTAAAACATCACCTGTCCCAGCGGAAGCCATTCCCGGGTTACCCGACATATTTATTAAGGTAGCCTCGGGAGAACTAATTATCGAACGAGCTCCTTTAAGAGCAATTATCACCTGCCATTCTTTGGCTGCTTTTCTCGCAAAACCAATTCTGTCTGCTTGTATTTCTGAGGCACTTACTCCAAACAGACGACCTAATTCACCAGGATGAGGAGTAATAATGGTTGGCGCTTTTCTTTTCTTGAGAATTCCAACATCATTAATAGCATTCAAACCATCAGCGTCTAAAACAAGAGGAAGTTTTATTTTTTCGACCAAATTGCGAACTAAAGATGCGGTATCAGGATGAGTGGATAAACCCGGTCCCAGAATAACTACATCAAAATTGGACAAAAAACCTAAAATTTCTTCTAATGCTTCAATGGAGAGTGTTCTCTTATTTGTTTCCTTTAAAGGAACTGTCATTACCTCAGTTAATTTAACTTCCAAAATGTCATTTAAACTTGCAGGAACACCTAAGGTAACCAAGCCAGCTCCTGATCTTAAAGCAGAAAGACTGGTTAAAGCTGCTGCTCCTGTCATCCCAACAGAACCTGCAATTACTAAAACTCTTCCACAAGTTTTTTTGTGTACACTAGGGTCTCTTCTGGGAAAAAGTGGGGTTGCCCTCTCAGAAGTGATAAGTTCAACGCCCCTCTCTTTAACAAAACTTAAGGCTCCTAAATCCTTAAAAATTAATTCTCCTGCTATGCTCGCCCCAGGATAAACCACCAAGCCTATTTTGTAAGCCACAAGGGTAATAGTTTTATTAGCTTTAATGCAGATTTTGCTTGCCCTACCACTGCTTGCATCCACACCTGATGGAATATCAACCGATAAAATGGGAACCTTTGAGAGATTAATCCTTTCAATTATCTCTTTAGCTAAACCAGTAACTTCTCCAGAAAATCCTGTGCCAAAAATAGCATCTATAACCAAATTGGATTTACCGAGCAATTCCCCAAAGAAATCTAAATTATTCTTATTTAACCGAACAACTTCAACGGAAGTATCTTTAAGCTTGTCGAAAGCATTGCGGGCGTCTAAAGAAAATTCATCTTCAGGAGAGAAAATAACCACCTGAGTGGAAATACCTGATTCGCTTAAGAAACGGGCAGCCACAAAACCATCGCCGCCGTTATTTCCTTTACCGCAAACTATAACCACTTGGTCTTTTCTTGAAAGTAATTTGAGTGCCTCATTGGCAACAGCTCGACCAGCTTCTTCTATAATATCTCTTAAGGTAATACCACGTTTTTCCACAACTTCTCTTTCAAGTTCTCTTATTTCTTCAGCGGTAAGTGCTCGCATAAAATTCTCCCCTACGGGTCGTAGACCCTATTCTTTTTTAACCGCAATAGCTGTTGCTATGGCATTTCCCCGACTAAAAGAGAGACTGATAAGGATTTCCGAGATTCCCTTTTCACAGCAGATTAACGCTGCTTTGCCGTTTAGTTGAACATATGGTTTGCCTAAAGAGTCACGCTTGATTTCCAAATCAGTCCACTTAACTCCCCTAAAACCTGTTCCAATAGCTTTTAAAACTGCTTCTTTAGCTGCAAAACGAACAGCAAAATGAAGATAAGGACGGGCTTTGCTGAGACAATAATGCTGCTCCTCAGCAGTGAATAGGCGAGGTAAAAAACCCGGATGGTGAGAGATAGCGTTTTTTACCCTTTCTATTTCAACTAAATCTATCCCAACTCCAGCAATCATTTAACCCCCTGTTGGTCGATAGTTTCTATTTTTTACTCCCAGCTGTTAACTACTCACTCTCCAGTTTTCTGTTTATTCAACTGTTACGCTTTTAGCTAGATTTCTTGGCTGGTCAACATCGCAACCACGCAGTTTAGCCACATAATAAGCAAAAAGCTGAAGCGGAATAACGGCTAAAACCGCGGAAAATATTTCAGAAGTTCCTGGCACATAAAATACGTAATCAGCATGTTTGGCTATTTCTTTATCTCCTTCGTTAGCTACCGCAATTACTGTTGCTCCTCTTGCCTTCACTTCTTCGATGTTGCTAATGATTTTTTCATGGACATGTCCTTTTGTTGCCACCGCAACCACAGGAAGACCATTGTTTATCAGGGCAATTGGACCATGCTTCATTTCACCAGCCGGATAACCTTCCGCATGAATGTAGGAAATTTCTTTAAGTTTAAGCGCCCCCTCAAGAGCTACTGGATACCCAACACTTCTTCCCAAAAACATAAAGTTAGTATAATTTACAAATCTTTCTGCGCTCTCTTTAATAGAGGTAGTTTCAGCTAACACTTTACTAACAAAGTCAGGCAATTTTTGAAGTTCCTCCAATTTCTCTTCTATTTCTTTCTTTGATAGCTTGTCTCTTACCTGTGCTAAGTAGAGAGCCAGAATATAAAGAGCAACCATTTGGGCCGTTAAAGTTTTAGTTGCTGCGACACCGATTTCTGGACCAGCGTGAGTATAAAAAACACCGTCAGCCTCTCGGGTGGCGCTGCTTCCAACAACATTGCTTATGGTTATCACTTTTGCTCCATCTTTCTTGGCCTGCCTGAGCCCGGCTAAAGTATCAGCCGTTTCTCCCGATTGAGTTATAGCAATAACCAGAGTCTTTGAGTTTATCACTGGATCCCGATAGCGAAATTCAGAGGAGATTTCAGTCTCCACAGGAAGTCTCGCCCATTTTTCTATGGCATATTTAGCCACCAAACCAGCGTGAAAAGAAGTGCCACAGGCAACAATAAACACTTTATCTAAATTCTTAACTTCTTCTTCGGTTAAACTAATTTCATCAGGAATAATACCGCTATCAGGAGTTATTCTTCCTCTTAATGTCTCACGAATAGCCAATGATTGCTCAAAAATTTCCTTAAGCATAAAATCTTCATAACCACCCTTTTCAGCTGCCTCAGCGCTCCACTTCACTTCAAAAATATCGCGAGATACAAGTTTATCATCAAAAGTGGTTATCTCGACACCATTGCGCGTTACTCTGGCAATTTCATTGTTCTCCATCAACAAAATTTTTCGCGTCCTGTTCAAGATAGCCGGAATATCAGAAGCTACGAAATACTCTTCTTCCCCTAATCCTAAAACAAGCGGGCTATCAACACGAGCTGCTACAATTAAGTCAGGATTATCAGAACAAATAACAGCAATGGCAAAAGAACCTTCAAGCTCTTTAACCGCACCTCGTACTGCTTTTACCAGGTCACCATCGTAATTTTCTTCGATAAGATGAATAATAACCTCGGTGTCAGTTTCAGAGCGAAAGGTATGACCTCTCAATTCTAAGCTTTCCCGCAACTCCAGATAATTCTCAATAATACCATTGTGAACTAAAGCTATTTTTCCTGTGCAATCCAGGTGAGGGTGTGCGTTTCTTTCACAGGGTCTGCCATGTGTCGCCCAACGGGTATGCCCTATCCCCAAATTTCCTCTGGGGTTTTTTTCACTAACAGCTTTTTCTAACTCCTCAAGATGACCTTCTCGTTTAATTAAATTCACGTTGCTACCATTAAAAACAGCAATTCCTGCTGAATCATATCCTCTATATTCAAGCTTTTTTAAGCCCTCCAATAAAACTTGAGACGATTCTTTTTCACCGATATAGCCAACTATTCCACACATAAAATACCTCCATCCAATTTACTTTTCTCTACGAGTTATAAACTTCTAACCAAGTTCTTTTTCTACTACATCAATAATCTCTCGAGCTATGGAGTTAGCTCTTTCTTCAGTCTCAGCTTCAACCATAACTCGAACAAGCGGTTCGGTCCCCGAGGGTCTCACTAAAATTCTTCCTTTATCTTTCAAAAGTTTTTCTGCTAAATCTACTGTTTCCCAAACTTTTCTGGCTGTTTTTAAAGCTGTTTTATCTTTGACCTTCACATTTATAAGCACCTGCGGAAGGCGTTTCATTACCTTTTTTAAATCAGAAAGTTTTTTACCAGTGTCTCTTAAAGTTGCCATAATTTGAAGAATAGTAACGATACCATCTCCTGTGGTTGAGTGATCGAGAAAGATAATATGACCTGACTGTTCGCCACCTAAACTGATACCTTTAGCCAGCATTTCTTCCAGAACATACCTGTCTCCTACTTTTGTTTCCACGACATTAATCTCATGCTCCTTCATGGCCAAATAAAAACCCAGATTTGTCATTACGGTAGTGACAACAGAATTTTTAGGTAAAACTTTCTTTCTCTTAAGGTGCAAGGCACAAATTGCCATAATGAAATCCCCATCAACTTCTTCGCCATTTTCGTCAACAGCAATAATCCTATCAGCATCACCGTCGTGGGCAAAACCTAAATCTACCTCGTGAGATTTTACTATTTCCTGAACAAATTGGGGATAAGTTGAACCACATTCATGGTTAATGTTTAAGCCGTCAGGATTAGTGGCAAACGTAAGCACTTTAACACCAAGTTTTCGCAAAATCGCCGGAGAAGTTAAATAAGCTGCACCATTGGCACAATCAAGGGCAATGGTGAAACCATCCAGATCTCCCTCAATTGTGTTAACCGCATAATTCACATAACGCTCAACCGCATCGTCAATAACAAAAACTTTACCAATCTTCGCACCTGTGGGTCTTTTTCCTTTCCAGCTTTCTTTTTTGACTAATTTTTCAATCTCGTCTTCAAGAACATCAGGCAATTTGAAGCCATTTGAAGCAAAAAACTTAATTCCGTTGTATTCAGAAGGATTATGAGAGGCGGAAATAACTACCCCAGCATCGGCTTCAAGTTCTCGGGTTAGATAAGCCACTGCCGGAGTCGGAATTACCCCTGCTTTAAGAACATCTTCCCCGCTTGAGCAAATCCCTGCTACCAAAGCAGCTTCTAAAAGATCGCCAGAGAGTCGAGTATCTCTTCCGATAACTATTTTTCCTTTGCCGCGAGAAGGCAAAAGCAAAGCTGCTGTTGCTTGGCCAATTTTAAAAGCTAATTCAGGTGTGAGTTCTTCATTGGCAATCCCTCGAACGCCATCAGTACCAAAAAGTCTGCCCAAAATCTTCCCCCTCTACGACACATAAACTTTAGAAACAAACCGAGAACTCATTGCCGCCAACAAAGCAAAATAGTCAGGAATGAATTCTATTATATCACCAACCCTTATTTCTCTTCGAAGATTATTTAAACTAACAACTAAATGGTCACTGCTTATTTTTAAAACCTCAATGCCTTTATCGATGGGTTTAAGCTTACCGCAATTAACATCTTGTCTGCCAAGAGCAAGAACTGCTCGTTTTTCTTTTCTCCCGTTTATTGGTTTTTCGGCTATTTCAAGAATTTCCGCCTGAATCATAAAAGCATCCTGAAAAGTATCTTCAATTGGTTCATAAAACAATGTTTCCTGCCCTAAAAGAATCGCCTCACCTATTCTCAATTGATTTATTTCTTTTGGAATCTCTCCCAGACAAGCAATTTTCCAGGCACTCGAATTTCCTCCTGAAATAACTTCTAATCTCAATTTAAATTTATTCTCAATCTCTTGAGCCAAATCAACCAAGATATTCAAATTTTTAGCTGTTGGTGACGCATCAAAAAGACAAGCGACATTTGTTCCGATGCCCTTAAGAACTAAATTTTCTAACTTCAGCAATTCACCAATAAAACTAATTGCCTGCTCAGGCAAGATTCCTTCGCGCAAATCACCTGTTTCAATCATAACAATTACGTTATAAGTTTTCTTTTGTTTCTTTGCAGCATAAGAAAGACTTTCTGCTGCTTCAAGAGAGGAAATTAAGGAGGTTTTGGTTAATTTTACTACGTCATCTACTTCACTTTTCATTGGTTGTCTAAGCATTGTCAGGGACGCTTTAATCCCGCCATTGGTAAGTTTTTTCAAGCTTAAAAGCCGAGAGTCAGCTAACTCCTTAACACCACCTGACAACATTGCCTTAGCAACCTGCAGATCACCCAGGCAAGCTTTTGTCACACCGATTACCAAAATGCCTCTTGTTTGGAAAAAATGACAAATAGTCCTGGTGTTATGTTCTATCTTTGATAAGTTAATAGCTATCGAAGGGTAATTCATAATCATCCCGACAGGGCAAGTATTTAAAAAGAAGCTTGTTTAAGTTGACCTTATCGCTTGGAGAATTGTGGACGCTTACGAGCTTTCTTTAAACCGTATTTCTTTCGCTCTTTCATTCGAGGGTCACGTGTGAGAAGACCTGCTTTTTTTAATTCATCTCTTAAGTTTTCATTAACCTCTAAAAGAGCTCGCGCAATGCCATGTCTTAAGGCACCTGCCTGTCCAGAAAGCCCTCCGCCAAGAATATTTGCTGCCACATCAAATTTACCAACCAGCCCGGCTACCACCAAAGGCTGCTCCACCATCTTGCACAAAACTTCTCTCCCGAAGTATTCCTGCAATGATTTTCCATTAATATTATAATTTCCTTTGCCAGGATAAATCTGCACACAAGCAACTGATTCTTTTCTTCGCCCGGTCGCGGAATACAATACTTTCGGTTTTCCTTTCGTTTTTGCTGCTTTTGCTTCTTTTACTTTAGCTGCCATCTTACCTCTCTTAAGTTTTTTCCTTATTAAAGCTTAATGGAATATGGCTTCGGTGCTTGCGCCTGATGAAGATGCTCTGCGCCACGGTAAACTTTCAACTTCTTAATCAAGGCTCGACCAAGCCGATTATGTGGAATCATCCCTTTAACCGCTTCTCTGATTACAAATTCGGGCTTCTTACTTATCAGAGTAGCGTAGTCAACAGATTTTAATCCACCTACATAACCTGAATGGTGATAATATTTCTTTCCGGCAAGCTTATTCCCAGTAAGCTTAACTTTCTCAGCATTAATTACAATAACAAAATCCCCTGTATCCATATGAGGAGTAAAGATTGGTTTGTGCTTTCCTCTTAAAAGTGAAGCAACTTGAGTGGCTAACCGACCGAGAGGCACCTCGCTCGCATCAACAACAAACCATTCTTTAGTTATATCAGTTGGTTTTGCCGAATAAGTTTTCATAACTTTACCTCTAACAACTTTAAATTATAAGCTTATATCTAATCAATAACTTACCCATGTTAAAATAAATAAAGACCTGTGTCAATAGCTTTTAACTAATCAATTAGGGTAAAAGCTCTCACTTAAATAAAAAATTCCAGACAAAGAAGTAATTACTCATAGCTCACATAGGTAAGAAAAAGACCTTTAGCGGCAACAGTGGGACCTGCCTGGGTTCTATCTCTTGTCTCGAGTATTCTTTTGACCTCTTCAGGAGCTAAATTACCTGATCCCACCTTCAAAAGAGTACCCAACATAACTCGAACCATATTATGAAGAAAAGCATTGGCTTGGATTTTAAAAACGACCAGCCTCTCCACCGGAAAATCTTTCCTTTCACAGGTAAATTCATAAATAGTTCTTTCAGGATTTTCAGGCCGACTGGCAAGAACCGTAAAAGAAGAAAAATCATGAGTGCCAATAAGAAAATGGGCTGCTTCTTTCATTTTCTCAATATCCAATTCAGAAGTGACTAAGTAAGCATACTTCTTAAAAAAGGGAGATGGATAAGACTTGTTTAAAACAAAGTATTTATACTCTCGCCAAACAGCTGACCTGCGTGCATGAAAAGACAAATTAACTTCCTCTGTTTTTTTAACAGAAATATCGTCAGACAATAAAGAGTTTAACGAGTATTGCAAACGGTTTAAATTGCAATCTTTAGTTGTCTTAAAATTTATTACCTGATAGAGAGCATGAACCCCCGCGTCAGTTCTTCCTGACCCCGTAACTTTTATTTTTTCTCGAAGAATGGTTGTGAGCGCTATTTCCAGTTCAGCTTGGATTGTTGGATGTTTTGATTGTCTCTGAAAACCTGCGTAATTTGTTCCATCATATTCGATTACCATTTTTATATTTTTCTCGCCCATCTTATTTAAAAACCTATCCTTCCTGCACAAACAATAGCTATAAAAACAATAGGTGAAAAAAGAAGGGTTAACCAGTCTTTTGCTCTCATTTCAAGCACTCTTAGGCGGGTTCTTCCTTCTCCTCCCCGATAACAGCGTGACTCCATTGCCATAGCTAGCTCATCCGCCCGCCTGAAAGCACTTACAAACAAAGGTATTATAAAGGGAATTAAATTTTTCGCTCTTTTCAATATGTTTCGTGACTCAAAATCAGCACCTCTGGCTAATTGCGCTTTTAATACCTTTTCTGCTTCAACTAAAAGAGTAGGTATAAATCTTAAGGCAATAGTCATCATCATCGCCAGCTCATGAGCAGAGACCTTAAACCACTTAAAAGGCGAAAGCAGATATTCGATTCCATCTGTTAACTCAACCGGAGTGGTGGTAAAGGTTAAAAGAGAAGTTCCTGCCACCAAGAAAATTAGTCGAACGCAGAAGAAAAACCCATTTTTAAGACCTTCTTCAGTAATTTTAAGAAAGCTAATTTTAAAAAGAACTAACCCCGGGGTTAAAAAAAGATGAATTAGAAAAGTGATTAAAAGAATATATCTTAAAGGCCTTAATGTCCTTAATACCCATAAAAAGGGTAGCTTGCTTAATAAAATAACAAAGAAAAGGAAGAGTGAAAGAAAGACAAAGCCCGAATAGTTTTTAATGGCAAATGTAGCCCCCATTAAAAACATGGTAAGAACAATTTTAACCCGTGGGTCTAAGCGGTGAACAAAGGACTCCGCTGGAAAATATTGTCCAATAGGTGTAGTAAAAAATTTCATCTTCTATCCCCTATTGCTTTAAGTATTGCTTGTTTGGCTTCTTCAACTTCAAAAACATCTAAGGGAACTTCCATACCCCGCTTCTTTAAAATCACCATTAGTTCGCAAATCTTAGGAATACCTAATCCCATTTCAGTAAGTTTATCGGCTTGCAAAAAAATCTTTTTGGGCGAGTCATCGAAAACAATTTCCCCCTTATCTAAAACCACTAGTCTTTCCACAAAATGAGCTATCTCATCCATATCATGAGAAACAAGAATTACTGTAAGGTTTTCTTTCTTGTGTAAATCATCAAGATAAGAAAGAATTCCCTGCTTACCCTTAGCGTCTAAACCAGAAGTGGGTTCATCCAGAACAATTGCTTTTGGTTTCATAGCTAGCACTCCAGCTATGGCTACTCGACGCATCTCTCCCCCGCTTAAAAGAAAAGGCGAACGGTGTTTAAATGTGTCAAAATCAAGTCCAACTAGTGTTAGAGACTCTTTTACGCACCTCTCCACCTCTTCCTCAGAAAGACCCAAATTTCGAGGACCAAAAGCCACATCTTCATAAACAGTTTCACCAAAAAGCTGATTCTCGGGAAATTGAAAAACAACACCTATTTTTTGACGGATACTTTTTAAATTAGTCTTTTTTTCTAACCGAACCCCTTCAACATAAATATTTCCCTCATTAGGAAAGAGTAAGCCATTGAAATGCTGAATTAATGTGGATTTCCCTGAGCCTGTTGGACCAATTACACCAACAAATTCTCCTTCCTTAATGGTAAGATTTACTCCCCGAAGTGCAGTTTGAGCAAGAGGAGTGTGAGCCATATAAGTGAAACTAACCTCAACTAATTCTATTAACATAGAGCATCCGCTATTCTTTCGACAGAAAATATTGGAAGACTTAAGCTAAGGCCCGATTTAACTAATTCATGAGCCAGAGTAGCTATAATAGGTGAACTCACACCTGAAGAGTTAAGAACCCTTAAGTCCTTAAAAACTTGAAAAGGGGAACCATCTAAAAATATCTCCCCCTCTTTCATTACCAGAACTCGACTGGCTGACAATGCTTCTTCAACAAAATGAGTAATATGGATAACAGTTATACCGTAGTCTTTATTTAACTGGTGGAGCACTTCAAGAATACTTCTTCGACTTATTGGGTCAAGCTGAGAAGTCGGTTCATCTAAAACCATATATTTTGGTCTCATTGCTAAAATCCCGGCAATAGCTACCTTTTGCTTCTGCCCACCTGATAACAGATGAGGTTCGTAGCGTGCATAAACAGACATTTGCATAATTTCCAGAGCTTCATCCACTCTTCTTCTAATTTCTTCGCGGGGAAATCCAAGATTCTCAAGACCAAAAGCTACATCCTCCTCAACAACGGTGGCCACAATCTGGTTGTCGGGATTTTGGAAAACCATCCCGACTTTTTCTTTAATCTTCCAGAAATTATCAGGTTCTTTTGTGTTCATTCCTTCAACAATCATATCCCCTGAAGTAGGCAAAAGAAACCCATTTAAATGATGGGCTAGGGTAGATTTGCCAGAGCCGTTAGCTCCTAAAACAACAATAAATTCACCCTCATTTATTCTTAAATTGATGTTTTTTAGAGCAATAATTTCATCTTCTCTTTTTAGATTGTAGGTAAAACTTAAATTAATTAATTCAATCAATTTTTCTCCCAACAAAAAAGCAAAAGCGTGAACTTTTGCTTCAGATTACCACATTCATTATTAAATTATAGCACCCAAACTTTACTAAACCAGTTCTATTAAGACCATAGGAGCTGCATCACCCAAACGTGGACCAATCTTTAAAATTCGTGTATATCCACCGTTTCGTTCTCCAAAACGTGGAGCAATCTCGGCAAAAATTTTGTGAACAAGTGCTCTGTCCTCAATAATTGTCAGAACTTCACGTCGAGAATGAACATCTCCTTTTTTTGCCAGTGTTACTATATTGTCAACCAGCGTACGAACTTCTTTAGCCCGTGCCTCAGTTGTTTTGATTTTACTATGCTCAAAAATTTCCCTAGCTAAACCCCTTAAAATAGCCCAATGATGAGAGGTATCTGTTCCTAATTTTCTACCCTTTTTTGCGTGTCGCATAGACTACTCTCCTTGACCTAATTGTTTTATTTAAGCGATAAATTCATCGAACTTAGCTTACCTTTAATTTCCTCAATCGACTTAGCTCCGAAATTTCTGATGCCCAAAAGATCCTGTTCGCTACAGTTCAACAGCTGATTTAAAGTATGAATTTCACATCTTTTCAAACAGTTATAAGCTCGAACTGAAAGTTCTAAATCTTCAATGGGCATATCAAAATCGGCTCTATCACTGCCTCCCGAAGAAGCAAAAACAGTCCCTTCGATTTTATCAGCAGCTTGCTCCATAAATAAAATCATGTGGTCATTAATAATTTTAGCCGCCAGATTAACCGCCTCCGCAGGTTTGATGCTTCCATTAGTAGTAACTTCTAAAATTAACTTGTTATAATCCGTTCTCTGCCGAACACGCACATCTTCAACAGTAAAAGCAACTGACCTAACAGGTGAAAAAAGTGAATCTACTGGTATCACACCAATAGCATCGGTAGGTTTTTTATTCCGTTCAGCCGCAACATAACCACGACCCGATTCCACCACCATTTCCATCTCAAGTTTAGCTTTCTTGCTCAACGTAGCAATATGTAAATCAGGATTGATTATTTCGACCTGACTTGGAGCAATAATATCTCGAGCTTTGATTTCTTTGGGTCCTTCCGCCACAATACGAATAACAGCTGGCTCTTCTGGGGAAAGTTTTAAAACAAGTTGTTTCACATTAAGAAAAATATCAACCACATCTTCTTTAACACCAGGAATTGTACTAAACTCATGAGCAACACCCTCAATTCTTAGAGAAGTAACAGCTGCACCTGGAAGCGAGGATAAAAGTACTCTTCTTAAAGCATTTCCTAAAGTGTAACCAAAACCTCTTTCTAGGGGTTCAACAATAAACTTCGCTGAAAAATCCCCTGTTTCCTCAACAACTATGTGAGGCTGTAAAATCTCTAACATATTAACGACTCCCCCTGTAATTAAAAATCAGTAAATTAATTACTTAGAATAAAGTTCAACGATTAGTTGCTCACGAACTGGTGTATCAATTTGATCCCTTGTGGGAACGGTAAGAACTTTCCCTACATAATTATTGTAGTCAACTTCTAACCAGGTAGGAACTTTCGCTTTTGAGGAAGACTTTACATTTTCTTCAATTCGAGCAACTTTTTTGCCTGCTTCGGTTAAGGTTATAACTTCGCCTGGCCGAACACGATAAGAAGGAATGTCAACTCGTCTTCCATTAATCGCAAAAAAACCATGTCCAACAAACTGCCTGGCTTCATTTCGAGAAAAAGCAAATCCTAACCGGTAAATAACATTATCTAATCTCAGCTCAAGAATCTGGAGTAAATTTTCACCCGTAATTCCTTTTCTTCTCGCGGCGAGTTCATAGTAGTTTTTAAATTGCTTTTCGAGTAAGCAATAGACGCGCTTAGTCTTTTGTTTTTCCCTTAGCTGAAGCCTGTACTCAGACTCTTTTAAGCGACGTTTACCGTGCCCACCAGGAAGATAGGCTCTTCTTTCCATAGCACATTTATCGGTTAAACAACGCTCACCTTTTAAGAAAAGTTTTTCGCCTTCACTTCGACATAATTTGCATTGAGGACCTAAATATCTTCCCATAAACTAAACTTAAACCCTCCTTTTTTTCTTAGGACGGCAGCCATTGTGAGGAACAGGGGTAACATCTGTGATAGCACATACTTCAAGTCCAGCCGACTGAAGTGACCTGATAGCCGTTTCACGCCCAGCACCCGGTCCTTTAACAAAGACATCCACTTTCTGCATTCCATGCTCTTGAGCTTTTTTGGCAGCCGCTTCAGCAGCAAGTTGTGCCGCAAATGGCGTACTTTTGCGCGCACCTTTAAATCCTTTTGTTCCTGCACTTTCCCAGGCAATGGCATTTCCATCAAGGTCAGTTATAGTCACAATAGTATTGTTAAAAGTTGAAACAATATGAGCAACACCATAAAGTATATTTTTACGCTCTTTTCTTTTTACTTTTGTTGTTTTAGCCACTTTACCTTTAGCCAATTTTCCTCCTATTTCTTTCTAGCTCCAACTGCTCTTCGCGGACCTTTGCGCGTTCGTGCATTTGTATGAGTTCTCTGACCCCTCACAGGAAGACCTCTCCTGTGCCGTAACCCCCGATAGCAACCAATTTCCATTAAGCGCTTAACATTTTGTGAAACTTCTCTTCTTAAATCACCCTCAACCTTATAATTTTTGTCAATATAATCTCGCAGCCTAACAACCTCTTCTTCAGTAAGATTGCGAACACACGTATCAGGATTAATCCCTGTTGCCTCTAAAATCTGTTTTGCCCGGCTTAATCCCAAGCCATAAATATAGGTTAAGGCAATTTCTACTCTTTTTTCTCTTGGAAGATCGACTCCAGCAATTCTTGCCAATTAATTTCCCTCCACGTTTTAACCTTGTCTCTGTTTGTGTTTTGGTTTTTCACAAATAACTCTTGTTTTGCCCTTGCGTTTAATTATTTTACATTTTTCGCAAATTTTCTTAACCGAAGCACTTACTTTCACTGATATCACCCTTTAAATTCTACTTAAATCGATAAACTATTCTTCCTCGTGTCAGATCATAAGGTGAAAGTTCCACTTTAACCTTATCCCCGGGCAAAATACGAATATAGTGCATCCGCATCTTACCTGAAATATGAGCGAGCACTTTGTGCCCTCCCTCAAGTTCAACCCTAAACATAGCATTGGGTAAAGTTTCCATAACTATACCTTCAACCTCAATGGCTTCTTCTTTGTTCGCCATTACAAACCCCTTAGAATTTTGAGTCACAAAGGTGCATTATATCAAAAATAAACTTACGAGTCTATAAAGTTGTTAGAATCATCGGGCCATTTTTTGTCACTACAACAGTATGTTCAAAATGAGCCGATAAAGATCTATCTTTCGTGATAACTGTCCAACCATCAGAAAGTATCTCTATATGATAATCGCCCAAGTTAACCATAGGCTCGATAGCAAGAACCATTCCTTTTTCTAAAAGAGCACCCTTGCCCGGTTCGCCGTAATTTGGAATAGGAGGATCCTCGTGCATATCCCGACCTATTCCGTGTCCCACAAAATCTCTAATCACAGAACAACCGGCATCTTCAGCAACCACTTGAATCACATGAGAAATATCAGAAACCCTGTTTCCTAACAAACAAGCAGAAATGCCGCTACCTAGTGCCTTTCGAGTTACTTCTATTAATCGGCGAGCCTCATCAGACACATCACTTACAGGAAAAGTCGCTGCCGCATCTCCATAATAACCCCGATATTTAACTCCTACATCAATGCTGACAATATCACCTGCCTTTAAACATTTCCTTCCAGGAATACCGTGAACGACACCTTCATTTACAGAAATGCAACTGGCATTTGGAAATCCCCGGTAGCCTTTAAAAGCAGGTTCTGCTCCTCGTTTTCTTATTAAATTTTCAATTATATAGTCTATTTCTTTTGTTTGAATCCCTGGTTTGATAGCTTTCCTTGCCTCTTCCAGTGCTTCGGCAACTATCCGCCCTGCTTCCCTCATCAATTTTATTTCTCTATCGGATTTACAAATTATCATTTCTCAAAACCATTTTTTCTTCACGCCGCCTAAAAGCTTTTACTAAAGATTTTTAAGCAGTTTGTCCACATCCTCAAAAACCTCTTCTACTTCATGTTCGCCATCAATCACATTTAAAAGTCCCTTCTTTTTGTAATACTCTATTAAAGGGAAAGTCTCTTTTTGATAAACTTTAAGCCTATTTCTGACTGTTGTTTCTGAATCATCGCTGCGTTGATATAGCTCGCCTGAACAAATATCGCAAACTTCAGGGCTGCGCGGCGGATCAACCACTAAATGATAAATACGTCCACATTTTTTGCAGGTTCGTCTCCCTGTTAATCTACGAACTAATTCCTCTTCGCTCGCTTCTATGTTGACCACAGCATCCACTTTCTTGCCCAATTCTTCAAGCATTTGAGATAAAGCCTCAGCCTGCGCAATGGTTCGAGGAAAACCGTCTAAAAGAAAACCTTTTGAAACACCACTCTTTGAAAGATGCTCTCTGATAATACCAATAACCACCTCATCGGGAACCAATTCCCCTTTATCCATGTAAGACTTAGCTGTAAGCCCCAAAGGAGTTTTGTCTGCTACTGTTTTTCGCAAAATATCCCCGGTAGCGATATGAGGAATCCTATATTTCCCCACAATCATCGATGCCTGAGTGCCTTTTCCTGCTCCCGGTGCTCCCATTAAAATAAGGTTCAAATACCTCACCTCTTAAAAAACTACCGCAAGAAACCTTCGTAGTGTCTCATTAAAAGCTGAGACTCAAGTCGTCTCATTGTTTCCAAAGCTACACCTACCACAATTATAAGGGCTGTTCCTCCAAAATCTTTAAAGAAAGGAATATTAAGATAAGAAATTACAAGAGTGGGAAAAACAGCGATTAAGGCAAGAAAAATTGCGCCAGGTAAAGTTATCCTATTTAAAATCTTACTGAAATAAACAGCGGTACCGTAACCAGGCCTTACTCCTGGGATAAATCCGCCGTATTTTTTAATATTGTCCGATAATTCAAGAGGATTAACAATAATAGCTGTATAAAAATAGGCAAAGAAAATAATAAACAAGGAAAAGAGTATAAGATATAAAGCAGAAGTAGTATCAAGATAACCAGCAATTGTTGAAAAAAACTTGCCAGGGAAAAAATTCGTCAGCATACCCGGAAAAAGCAAAACCGATGAGGCAAATATAATAGGAATAACTCCTGCTGAATTTAGTTTCATTGGGATATAAGTACTTTGCCCGCCGTACATCTTCCTGCCAACGATTCTTTTGGCATACTGAACCGGAATTCTTCTCTGTCCTGATTCTACAAAAATTATAGCTACCATAACTAACAAAACCAGAAAAATTAAAGTAAGCAACATCCCAACACGAGCAGTCACTGAGGTTTGCGCCTGATAAGTTAAGGTAAGCCCATGGGGTACTCGAGAAATAATGTTGGCAAAAATTATTAAAGACATCCCGTTGCCAATTCCTCTTTCAGTAATTAACTCTCCCATCCACATTATTAAAGCAGCACCCGTTACCAGTGTTATCACGATAACAAGCCTATCTTGAAGACCAAAACGGACAAGAATATTGGCTTCCCGAAGAAGTCTTTCCATTAAAAAAGTTAAACCAATAGATTCCACTACAGCCAAGATTAAAGTTAAATATCTTGTCCACTGAGTAATCTTTCGCCGTCCAATTTCTCCTTCTTTTGCCCACTCTTCGAGTTTAGGAATGACTACTCGCAAAAGCTCCATAATAATTGAAGCTGTGATATACGGCATGATACCCAGTGCAAAAATAGCAAAGCGCTCAAAGAGCGCACCACCAGCAAAGAGATCCATAAGCCCCAAGAGACCACCTCGCGTTGCCGCAGTTAACTTACTAATTGCTGCCACATCGACTCCTGGAACAGGTAAATTTGCCCCTAATCTGTAGAGTGCAAGTATTATGAAAGTAAAAAGAATACGTTTTTTTAAATCTGGAACTTTAAAAGCGTTTCTGATAAACTCAATCACTTACAAATTCAACCTTTCCTTTAGCTTTCCCAATTTTTTCAACCGCTAACTGACTAAACTTATGCGCTTTCACAGTTAAAGTCTTTGAAATTTCACCTTTGCCTAAAATTTTAACTAACGAATTCTTTTTAACCACACCTGTTTTTGCTAGAACTTCTGGATCAACTATTGAGTTATTTTTAAATGCTTCCAGCCGTTCCACATTAACAATTGAATACTCTTTCTTGAAAGGATTTTTAAACCCCCCAATTTTTGGCATTCTTAAATGTAAAGGATTTTGACCGCCCTCAAAACCTGGACGAATATTCCCTCCTGACCTTGCTTTCTGACCTTTGTGTCCTCTTCCGGAGGTTCCTCCGTGGCCAGAAGCTTCACCTCGACCAACTCTTTTTCTTTCTTTTACTCCCTGAGGAGATTTAAGCTCATGTAATTTCATGATGATACCCTCGGCTTTCCCTTTTATATCTCTTCTACTTTAATCAAATGTTTTACTTTTTCAATCATACCTCTTATTTCAGGCCGATCTGCATGTTCTGCACTTTTGTTAATCTTACCTAAACCAAGAGCGCATAAAGTAAGTCTTTGCGGTTTTGGTTTACCAATTATGCTTTTAACCTGCGTAACTTTTAATTTCTTCATTGAACTCTACTCCTACGCGTCAATTAGTTGTTTACCTCTAAGTCGGGCTACCGATTCAGCAGACTTTAAATTCTTAAGACCTTCCATGGTTGCTCTGGCAACATTAACTGCATTATCGGAACCAAGTGATTTGGCCAAAATATCCTTGACGCCTGCTAAATCAAGTACAGCTCTTGCCGCTCCTCCAGCAATAACACCCGTACCCGGAGCTGCTGGTTTAAGTAATACTTTGGCTGCTCCGAAAATGCCTATCACTTCATGAGGAATAGTATTCCCAACTAATGGAACCTGGATTAAGTTTTTCTTAGCCTCTTGAACAGCTTTTTTGATTGCCACAGGGATTTCGCCGCCTTTCCCCATTCCAATTCCAACATGACCTGCTTTATCACCCACAGCCACAAGCGCGGATAAATTAAACCTGCGCCCACCTTTAACAACTTTAGCCACTCTATTTACATAAATTACTTTCTCTTGTAATTCTAATTCATCAGGATTTATTCTCACTTTATCCCCCTTAAAACTTTAGTCCTTCTTGACGAGCGCTCTCAGCTAAAGCTTTAACACACCCATGATATAAAAAGCCACCGCGGTCGAAAACAACCTCTTTTATATTCTTTTCTAAAGCTTTTTTAGCAATTAAAGCTCCCACTTTCCTGGCTGCCTCAATATTGCCACTGTGAGAGACCTCTTTTTTTAACTCTTTACCAAGAGAAGAAGCACTGACCAGAGTCGCTCCATCCACATCATTAATAATCTGTGCATAAATATGAAAATTGCTCTTAAAAACAGAGAGTCTTGGTTTTTCGGGTGTTCCCGAGACTTCTTTTCTTACCCTCTTATGTCTTCTTAATCTTGCAACTAACTTTTTGGACTTTGCAACCATTAATATTTCCTCCAAACCTTACTTGCCTGTTTTTCCTGCTTTGCGGCGAATCTTTTCACCTTCATACTTAATGCCTTTTCCTTTATATGGCTCAGGTTTTCTAATGGCTCTAATTTTAGCCGCTACCTGGCCTACCAATTCTTTATCAATTCCTCTCACAATAACTTTATTTGGTGATGGAACATCATAACTTATACCGTCTTTTTCCTCTAACGTTACAGGATGGGAAAATCCAATCTGAATCTCAACGCTATTGTCTTTTTTGATTGCCTTATAACCAACACCAACAATTTCCAGAGTCTTTTCAAAACCCTGATTCACCCCTACCACCATGTTTGACAAAAGCGTTCTTGCTAAACCATGAAGTGATTTAAGGGAGTTTTCATCAGATACTCTCTCAACCCGAATTAAATTTTCTTCCTTTTTTATCTCAACACCTGAAGAAATTGTTCTTGAAAGCATGCCCTTAGGGCCCTTAACTGTAACAATAGAACCTTCAATTTCTACTTCTACATTCTCTGGAATTTGTATTGGCTTCAAGCCAATTCGAGACATTTCGTAACCTCCAAAAAAACAATGTATTTTACCAGATATAACACAAAACCTCGCCGCCGACTTTTTCTTTTCTTGCCTGCTTATCTGTCAACATACCCTTTGAGGTTGACAATATAGCTACGCCAAGCCCACCTAAAACTTTAGGAACACTTTCTTTGTCAGCGTAAACACGTAAACCGGGCTTGCTAATACGTCTTATCCCGCTTATTACCGCCTTACGATTTTCAGCATACTTAAGTTTAATCCTGATTATGCTGTGCTCATTTTCTTTTGCAAGTTCATAATCCAGGATAAAACCTTCTTCCTTCATCAACCGAGCAAGCTCAACTTTAATCCTCGATGCTGGCACATCAACACTTGGATGACGAGCTGAACTTGCATTTCGAATTCTTGTAAGCATATCGGCTACTGGATCCGTAAGCATCCTAAAATTTCCTCCTTAAAATTTAAAAACCATTTTTTACCAGCTTGATTTTACTAAACCTGGAATTTCGCCCTTGTGTGCGAGTTCTCTTAGACAAATTCGGCAAAGCCCAAATTTACGAAAATAACCTCTTGGTCGACCACATCTTGAACAGCGATTATACATCCTTACTTTATGCTTCGATGTTCTTTTTTGCCTGACAACCATTGACTTTTTCGCCATTTTCCCCCCAGAATTACTTTTCTTTAAAAGGAAATCCCATCTTTTTAAGTAAATTCAAACCAAACTCATCATTTTTTGCCGTTGTCACAATCGTTATATCCATACCTCTTACTTTCTCCACCTTGTCGTAATCAATTTCAGGAAAGATAAGCTGTTCATCAACACCGAATGTGTAATTACCACGCCCATCAAAAGAATTAGGGGACAGTCCTCGAAAATCCCTTATTCTTGGAAGAGCAGCTGAAAGAAGACGGTCAAGAAACTCAAACATTCTTACTCCCCGCAAAGTTACTTTGCAACCAATTGTGGCTCCTGCTCTAATTTTAAACCCAGCAATTGACTTCTTAGCCTTAGTTATTAATGGTTTTTGGCCTGTTATTATGGCTAAATCTTGAGCTGCTGCGTCAAGGGTTTTTGGGTTCTGAGCTCCTTCACCCACGCCCATATTTATAACAATCTTTTCTATCCGAGGAACCTGCATTGAATTGGAAAGAGAAAATTCTTTCATTAATAAAGGAACTACTTCCTCGAGATACCTCTTTTTGAGTCTTGGAATATATTTTTCTTTTTCTGCCGATTTAGCTTCCACCTTAGTTTTTGCCAATTCTACCTCCAGCTACGCCTTATCAATTTCGCCGCCACATTTTTTGCATATCCTGACTAACTTTCCTTCTGTCCTCGTTCTGTTTACTCTAGTTGCAGCACCACAGCTTGGACAAATAAGCGTCACGTTAGACATATGAATAAAGCCTTCCTTTTGAACAATCCCGCCTTGAGGACTTTTCTGAGTAGGTCGGGTATGTTTTTTAATCAGATTTACACCTTCGACCACAACCCGCTCTCTCTCAAGATTGCAGACTAAAATTTTCCCTTTTTTCCCTTTATCTTTACCGCTTATAACTAAAACTTTATCGCCCTTTTTAACATGTAGTTTTACCATTAAACTTCCTCCTAAAGTACCTCGGGGGCAAGAGAAATTATCTTCATAAAGTTCTTCTCTCTTAGCTCAGAAGCTACCGGTCCAAAAATTCTGGTGCCTCTTGGATTTCCTTGTTCGTCAATGATGACAACCGCATTATTGTCAAATCTGACGTATGAACCATCAGATCGGCCAGTTTCCTTATTGGTACGAACAACAACTGCCCGCACAACATCGCTTTTTTTCACTGTTCCCCCAGGAATAGCCACTTTAACCGCACCAATTATAATGTCTCCAACTCGTGCATATTTTCTTCTTGTGCCACCAAGAACCTTAATGCACATTATTTCGCGTGCTCCTGTGTTGTCAGCGACTTTCAACTTGGTTTGCTGTTGAATCATTTATCACACCTCTTTAACCCGTAAAGTACTTAAGATTACTTCGCCTTCTCAACAATGGAAACAACTCGCCATTTTTTTTCTTTGCTTAAAGGACGTGTCTCCATAATCTCTACGGTGTCACCTTCTTGACATTCGTTCTTTTCATCATGAGCTTTAAACTTTGTTTTTCTTTTAATTACTTTCTTATAAAGAGAATCTTTAGTAAGACGCTCAACCACTACAACAACTGTCTTATCCATTTTGTTGCTTATCACTTTACCAATTTTTGTTTTTCGACAGCCTCTTTCTTCAACCATAATTCCTCCTGTTTAACCTGCTTGACGCTTAATCTTTTCTAGTTCTTTTTCTCTTATTATCGATTTAATGCGAGCAATATCCTTTTTAACCAGTCTTATTCTGACCGGATTATCTACCTGCCCTGTCACAAGTTGAAAACGTAAATTAAAAAGCTCTGTTTTGAATTCTTTCAGCTTCTGTATTAACTCGTCATTAGACCAATCACGAATTTCTTTACCCTTCATTAACTTGCACCACCTATCTCTTCACGCTTTATAAACTTGGTCTTTATGGGCAACTTATGCGAAGCCAATCTCATTGCTTCTTTGGCTACTTCTTCGCTTACTCCTGCCATTTCAAACATTACCTTTCCGGGTTTTACCACTGCTACCCAATGCTCAGGTGAACCCTTACCGCTACCCATTCGAGTTTCCGCCGGCTTTTCAGTTACGGGCTTATCAGGAAAAATATTAATCCAGACTTTACCACCACGTTTTATACATCTGGTTATGGCTATTCGAGCTGCTTCTATCTGTCGATTGGTAATCCAGCACGGCTCTAAAGCCTGTAAACCGTAGTCGCCACTTACTATCCGGGTCCCGCCTTTGACTTTGCCCTTCATTCTTCCTCTTTGAGTTTTACGGAATTTAACTCTTTTTGGTATCAGCATTCTTAATCCTCCTTAGAGGCTTCTTCTTTTTTTGCTTTAGGCTTTTTTTCTGTTTTAGCTGTTTTAGCTGTTTTAGCTACTGTTTCTTTTTTGGCTTCACTCTTTTTTTCAGGTTCTTTTTTAACCGCTTTTTTACGGATTTCTTTCTTTTCGGTCTTTTCTTTAGGCTCTTTCTTCTCAGTCTCTGGTTTGCTATCTATAACCTCTTTAACTTTACGTTTAGGTTTTTCCATTTCGGTTTTAAGAGGTTGTTTCTCTTTAGCTGGAACTTCTTCTAAAAATATCTCGGTCAATTTCTCTTGAGTTTCCTCTAGTTTTTTAGTTTTAACAGGCTTTTCCACAACTTTTTCCTCAACCTTAGAAACTAAGCCAGGAACCACATCCCCTTTATAAATCCAAACCTTAACGCCTATTAGTCCCACAGTTGTCAGGGCTTGCGCAAAACCGTAATCGATCACTGCTCGCAAAGTATGAAGAGGAACTCTGCCTTCCCTGTACCACTCATTTCGAGCCATTTCCGACCCACCTAGTCGACCTGTGCAAGAAATTTTGACTCCTTTGGCACCATCTCTGACGGCTGAAGCAACAGCTTTTTTCATTGCCCGACGAAAAGAAACTCTAGCTTCAATCTGCTCAGCAACTCTCTGTGCTACAATGGTTGCATCTAACTCGGGTCTTGTAATTTCCTGAATATTTATTTGAACCTGCTTGCCAACAATTTTAGCAATTTCGGAACGAAGCACATCTACCTCAGAACCTTTTCTTCCAATGACTATTCCAGGACGTGCAGTATAAATATCGACCTTTACATTATCGCTTGTTCTTTCAATCTCTATCCGGGAAATTCCCGCTCTCTTTAACTTTTTTCCAATATGTTTCCGTATGAGAATATCTTCTGCAATAAATTTAGGATATTCTTTAGACGCAAACCAGCGGGAACGCCCACCTTCAACTAAGCCTAATCTTAAACCTATTGGATTAACCTTTTGACCCACTTAAGCTCCTCCTTATTTCTTCTTCGCTTCCTCAATGACAACGGTTATATGACTTGTCCGCTTATGAATTCGACTTGCCCTACCCATAGCCCGCGGACGGTATCTTTTAAGAGTCGGTCCTTGATCTACATAAGCTTCTGACACATAAAGCATTTCCTTTTTTAAGTTTTGATTATGCTCAGCATTGGCTAAAGCAGAACTTATAACTTTTGAAATAATTTTTGCTCCCGCTTTTGGAAGAAATTTAAGCGTCGTTAAGGCATCATCCACCTTTTTACGTCTTATTAAATCAATAACCTGGCGCGCTTTTCTGGGAGAAATACGCACATACTTCCCTACTGCTCTAACCTTCGCTTTTTCTCGTTTAACAGATTTAACTACTTCCTTTTCGACAGCTTTTTCAGGAACAACTTTTTCCTTTTTAACCTTCTTTGGTTTAGGCTCTTCTGTTAATTTTTCTTTTTTATTTTTTCCCGTGTTCTTCTTAACTTCAGCCAAGTTAAAACCTCCCGACTACCTCTTATTTTACGCTTGTAGACTTTTCAGAACGGCCGCGATGCGCTCTAAAAGTTCTCGTGGGAGCAAATTCGCCCAATTTATGTCCAACCATGCTCTCTGTTATATAAATAGGCACGTGCTTTCTTCCGTCATGCACCGCGATGGTGTGACCCACCATCTCAGGAAAGATGGTTGACCCTCTCGACCAGGTCTTAATAACCTTTTTCTCTTTCCTTTTATTCATTTCTTTAATTTTTTCCAACAATTTTAGGTCCGCATAAGGACCTTTCTTTAAGGACCTTCCCATCTATCCCCCTTAAACAGCTTCAAACCTAAGATTTTCTTCTCTTAACAATATACTTATCCGAAGGTTTCCTTTTGCGAGTACGATAACCTAAAGTTGGCTTACCCCACGGAGTTACAGGCAAATTACCTTTAGATTTTCCTTCGCCTCCCCCATGAGGATGGTCAACTGGATTCATAACTGTGCCTCTAACAGTTGGTCTCTTACCAAGCCATCGGGCACGGCCTGCTTTCCCGCAAGAAATAATCTCATGCTCGGGGTTCCCGACTACTCCAATTGTTGCTTTACACATTAAATTAACCATTCTTGTTTCGCCTGAAGGCAACCGAAGATGAGCATAACCATCTTGTTTTGCCACCAGCTGAACACCAGCACCAGCTGAACGAGCAATTTGAGCCCCTTTGTTAGGCACAAGTTCAATGTTGTGAATTATTGTTCCCAAAGGAATATTCTTAAGTGAAAGAGCGTTTCCTGGTTTAATATCAGCCTCAGGTCCCGACATTACCTCATCGTCTACATTTAACCCTTCGGGAGCAACAATGTATTTTTTCTCACCGTCGCGATAATGTAAAAGAGCAATTCGAGCCGATCTGTTTGGGTCATATTCAATTGAAACGACCTTGGCTGGAATACCATCTTTATTTCGCTTAAAATCTATTACCCGATACAGTCTCTTATGGCCACCACCTTTATGACGAGTAGTTATTCGTCCATAAACACCCCTACCTGACTTTTTCGGTAAAGATTCTGTCAGTGACTTTTCCGGTTCCACTTTGGTTATCTCAGCAAAATCAGGGTATGTTGCGAACCTTCTTCCTGGTGATGTTGCTTTTAATCTTCTAACTCCCATCTTATCTCCTTAAAACCAATTACTTGCTTTCAAAAAATTCTATTTTGTGCCCCTCTTTTAAAGTAACTACCGCTTTCTTCCGCTTCTTTGTTTTGCCCATGGCATGACGTACTTTTTTGGGCTTGCCTTTAACATTAATCGTATTCACATCCTCTACTTCAACACCAAAAATTTCTGCCACCGCTAGACCTATCTCAATTTTATTAGCATCAGGATGCACTTCAAACACATATTTATTCTTTTCAACCAAATCATAGCTTTTCTCAGAAATTATGGGTTTGACAATTATATTTCGGGCGTCTCTCATTTAACCAATACTCCTGTAATCTCATTTAATGCTTCATGAGTAAGCACTAAAACTTCGTTATCTAAAACAAAATAAGGATTTAACTCAGGAGTGTAAATAAGATTTACATTAGGCAAATTTCTAATTGCTCTTTCTGCTTGTTCCTCTTTTGGACTTATAACAACAGTTATTTTTTTGTCTGCTCCAATATTTTTTAATACCTCGTTTGCTTTTTTGGTCTTCATTTCATCCAGATTAAACCCGTCTACTATTACCAATTCAGAATTTTTCGCTTTTGCGCTCAAAGCAGACTTTAAGGCAAGTTTTTTTACCTTCTTGGGTACAGAGAAAGAATAGTCTCGAGGTGTGGGTCCAAAAACAACGCCTCCACCTTTCCAAATAGGTGAACGAATGCTTCCCGCTCTAGCTCGACCTGTCCCTTTTTGTTTCCAGGGTTTGCGGCCTCCGCCTCTGACTTCTTTTCGAGTTTTTGTGTCTGCGGTTCCGGCTCTAATTGAAGCCAAAAAAGCCCTAACGGTTTGATGGACAGCAACTTCATTTGCTTCGCATTCAAACACAGAGGAATTGAGCTCGACCTTTTCGGTTTCTTCACCTTTTATGTTGTAAACAGGTAGCTTTAACACCTTTTCCTCCTGTATTATTTCTTCTTAGCCTTTACGGCACGCCTTATTAAAAGCAATCCACCTCTTGCACCTGGCACACTGCCCTTTAAAAACACTAAACTCTTCTCAGGATCTACTTTAACAATTTCAAGATTCTGAGCTGTTACTCTCTCATTTCCTGCTCTACCCGGCATCTTTTTGCCCTTGTAGACTCGAGAAGGAGTTGCGCAAGCACCGATCGAACCGGGCGCTCTATGAAAATGGGCTCCATGTGAAGCAGGACCGCCTTTAAAGCCCCATCTTTTCACAACACCCGTAAAACCTTTTCCCTTGGAAACACCAATCACATCTGCCACTTCACCCGGAGTAAAAATACCTGCACTGATGGTATCACCTGCTTTTACTTCTTCGCCTTCTTTTAAAGGAATCTCGACTAAATATCTTTTAGGCGCTATCTTGGTTTTGGCAAAATGTCCTTTCAGAGGTTTGTTAACATGCTTTTCCTTAATATCTTCAAACCCTAATTGAATAGCAGAATAACCGTCTTTTTTCTTAGTTTTAACTTGAGTAACCACGCACGGTCCAGCAGAAATAAGGGTCACCGGAACAACTCTGCCATCTTCGTTAAAAATTTGTGTCATACCTAATTTTTTACCTAAAATTGCTTCTGGCATTTTACCTCATCCTGAATTATTAGAATTGCTACTCTTTTAAGGCAGCTTAACTAAAGCTTAATTTCAATATCCACGCCAGCTGGAAGATCGAGTCTCATTAAAGAATCAACCGTTTTAGGCGTTGGCTCAAGTATATCAATCAGTCTTTTATGTATCCGCATTTCAAATTGTTCTCGCGAGTCCTTATTTACATGCGGCGAGCGAAGCACACAGTAAAGACTTCTTTCCGTTGGCAAAGGAATTGGTCCAGCAACCCGCGCGCCTGTTTGTTGAGCTGCTTCTACTATCTTTTTAGCAGACTGGTCAATAATCTCATGGTCATAAGCTTTAAGTCTGATCCTTATTTTTTGTGCTTCCATTTATTCACTCCACGCTTCAGCCTGGACTGTTTGCCCTCGACTATATTAAGCCAGTATCTTAGTAACTGTTCCTGCTCCTACGGTGTGTCCACCTTCACGAATAGCAAATCTTAAACCTTCTTCCATGGCAATAGGAACAATGAGTTCAACTTCTAACTCAACGTTATCTCCGGGCATTACCATTTC
>CAMTWV010000016.1:0-12616 GCA_947085535.1 uncultured Actinomycetes bacterium
AAATTGTTGTAAACGGTAAAAAATATATAGTGCCAGAGAAAGGATTAGTGATTGGGAAAAGCTCTTCAAAAACTTCCTCAAAATCCAGTGTCAAAAAAACAAACACTGAAAGCGAGAGGGTAAGTGTTGTTGCCAAAGAAGACAAAGAGACATCTCAGACGGCGGAAACAACAGAAGTTATTAAAGAAAGCCAAAAAGGGGGGAAGGAAGAGATAGCCGATAAAAAGGCTTTAGAAAAAATTAAAGCCCAGACTGGAGAAAATGGAGAAAATAAAGGAAAGAGGCTTTCATTTTTAGGGCAATTAAAAAAGATATTGGCCATGATTATTAACTATCTAAAGGAGGTATTTTAATTGAAAACAAGAAGTTTAAAACTTATTGCCGGGATTTTGTCTCTTTTTGTGGTGATTTCTTTATCTTACTGGGTGTGGGAGGTAAAAAAAGAAACAACCCCAAAGCCAAAAGTTAGTCAGCCCGCTGAGAAAAAGAAAGCCCCAGAAGACATGACAGCCCTTGAACTTATTTCTGCCGGAAGAAAAGAAAAAGGCGGCTGGGTAGCTGCAGAAATTCCTGATAAGATCGAAAAATGCATCATCATTGATGAAAACAAAGATTTAAGAACTCCCCCAAACTCCGAAAGAATTAAAAATGTGGCCTACAAAGACCCTAAAAACGAAAACTCAATTAAAGATTTTCTTTTAAGATACTGGCTAGAGTTCACCCGGATTATAGGGGGGATTTCTTCAGGAACCACCAGCGCTGATGAGTATGAGGCTTGGTTTGACGGCGAGGCGCTGACGTTCATGAAAAATGACCACAATAAGGAAATTAAACATAATCGCTCGTTTACTAGTGAAATAAAAAACATAGTTTTTAATTCGATTGAGCCACTCCGGGTTGAGGTAGCTGAAGGGGAGACCGCCCCACTTCCTGAAGAATTTAAAAGAATGTATTTAGTTAATATAACGATGGATTGCGACTTCCCAGCCATTAACAACAATACCGGAAAACTTAAGAGACCGAAAAAACTAGAAAGACTAGATTACACCTTCACCCTTTTCCTCACAGATGACAACACCTGGAGAATTATTAAAATAGAATAGCGGAATTAATACTACAAAAACCATAAAGGAGGAAGATATGAACCGCCTAAAATACTTAAAATACTTAGTAATAGCTCTTCTTTTCTCCGCTCTTGTATCCGGAGCATTCTCCTTTGCCTGGGGAGAGGAGGATCCGCCGGATACAAAGTATTATCGGGAGGAGGAGAAAGGGGAAATAAAAAAACAGTAGAAAAAGAAGAGGTTAAGTCTGGTTCGAAAACAAAGAAGGTTACCCCTGATGAAAAAAATACAAATGGGTTGAAGCAGAAACAAGACCAGAGATAAAAAGGGGGACACCTGTGGTTGTTCAAGCGGAGAACAAGGTCGCTCTAAACATTCAGGTTGGCTATAGGGAGTCAGATAGGGAAGAATCTAAAAAAGTCAGGGCAACTGTAAGTGGGATTGTTGAAGAAATAGATATAGACAAAAAACTTCTTAAGGTTAATCTCCAGGGCGCCTTAGTTAATCTCAAAATTACTCTCGATACAGAAATAAACGGGGAAGAAAACATCTCCCGGCTTTTAGATATCAAAGCAGGCGAAAGCATAACCGCGGTTATTAATGGCCTCGGCGAGGCTATCTCAATTAAAGTCGATAAATAATAAGGAGGAAAAAATGAAAAAACGGTTTAAAAAAGCTCTTTCTTTTGTGGTTGTGGCAGCTATGTTAATGGCGGCATTTCCAACTTCGTTCGTTTGGGCTGCCGCAGATATTTATGAGCCAAACAACACCATTGCTACCGCAAGCTCAATTCCTTTAAATGTGTCAGGGGTGCAAAAACACTCTTTTTACCCGGTTGATGATATAGACTACATAAAATTTAACGCTACAGCCGGAAAAAGATACCAAGCATATGTTAGCGCCTTTCCAGGAAACGGAGGAATAAGCAATATTGTCAATTCCTCAGGAGAAATTCTTGCCTCCCCGGATCAATACGGAACGATCTACTGGGATTGTCTTTCCTCAGGAACCTACTATATCAAAACACAAAAAGGCACTTATCCTGGCGAAGACTATTATGTGGGCATTCTTGAATGCGAACCCGATTTTTTTGAGCCAAACGATTCTTTCTCAGCGGCCACAGCGCTTACTGTCAATGCCGGGGAATATTTAGCCAGCCAGTGCTCTTCTATATTAGAGCCTGACATCGATTACTACAAGTTTAATGCCGAAGCGGGAAAAATTTACAAAATCACGGTAAGCGGGAAAGCTTTTTTCACTCAATTTTATGTGAAATTATGCGACTCTTCAGAAAAAGTGCTTTGGGCAACCGGGGGTGGGCTGGGAAGTTATTTTGGATGTAACGATCCAGCCATTCTAACTTTAGAATGCACTCAATCAGGAACCTATTATATTAAGATTAGCGATTGCCTTCCTGTGAGAAACGGGCTTTACGGTATTAAAATAGAGTCAAGCTCCCCTGTTTGTGCTCTTCCCAGATTTGCTGGAGCAAACAGATATGATACCGCAGCTAAAATTTCCGCTGCCAATTGGCCAGGAGGGGCAAATTGCGTGGTTATTGCCACGGGGGAAAACTTTCCTGATGCTTTAGCGGGGGCGCCTTTAGCCAAAGCTTATGGGGGGCCGCTTCTTTTAACTAAAAACACGGATTTGCCCCTGGAAACCACAAATGAGATAAACAGACTTGGGGCGACTGAGGTCATTGTTTTGGGCGGGGAAGGAGCAGTTTCAGCGACGGTTGTTTCTCAGATACAAGTCCAGACCTCAGTCAAAACAATAACGAGAGTTGCCGGACAAAATAGATACGAAACGGCTAAAAAAATTGCCGAGAAATTAAAAGAGAAATTAGGAACTCAAATGTCTTCTATGGCTGTTATTGCCACCGGGGAAAATTTCCCGGATGCTTTAGCGGTTTCTGGTTTTGCGGGATATAAAAATATGCCTATTTTGTTGGTTAAAAAAGATGCTCTGCCAACAGAAACCTCAAGCGCTATCTCTTCCTTGGGGATAACTTCGACTATCGTTGTTGGTGGAACCGGCGTTGTTTCAGATGCGGTTAAAAATAATCTTCCTTTAGCCACAAGGCTAGCGGGGGCAAATAGGTATGCTACCGCAAAAGCTATTGCTGAGCACGCGGCGGCAAACGGAATGAATTGGGCAACAACTTATGTTGCTACAGGGGCAAACTTTCCTGATGCTTTAGCTGCTGGCGCTGCCTGCGCGAAAAATCAAGGCATTTTGCTTTTAACTAATCCAGCCTCGCTTGATTTAAGCCCGGACACAAAAACCGTGCTTATAAATAATAAGGCTTTAATTACAAATCTTGCTTTAATTGGAGGCGCAGGGGCTATTTCAGATAGCGCGGGGAATCAAATTGAGACAGTAATTAATTTTTAAAAATTAATTCGCAGAGGCGTTTGCAGCCTACCTATAAGGCCCGCCTGCCACCTGCCCGCCAAGTCTGGATAAAGCATAGATAGCGAAAATCTGTCTCAACAGTGCAGGTGAGCAAACAATTCTCAAAAATTCCTTTGGCTCAGGCAGGCAGGGCGCCTGAAGACGCCCACCTGCAAATGCCTGAGCATAGCGATGGCGGGCAAGCAGTCAATGGCGGACAGAGATTGAAACTAGAACAGGCATTTGAGAAAAAGTCCGAGCCAGGCATGCAAGGTTGCAAATTGCTCGCAAATGTCTTATTATTGTGTCTATAAAAGTAGACATATGTATTAATAATAAGACACATGTCCTAAAAAGGAGACAATAACAATGCGACTGACTAAACCCTTAAATGTCATTATGGGAAACCAGACTAGGGTGGAGATATTGCGGACATTCTTTAAATACCCAGGAGAGTTTACTGGCCGGCATATTGCCAGACTCTGCGAGCTACCTCAGGCCACCGTTCAAAAACAACTACAGGTTCTGGTTGATAACAATATCTTGACTTTTAGGCAGATTGGAAGAAGCAAAATCTTTTCGCTCAAAGAAAAGAGCATTCTTCACCCAGCCCTTAAGAGTCTCTACGAAGCTGAAGGAAAGGTTCTCTCGCAAGTCGAGGATTTGATCAGAAAAGCAATACGGCGAAGCTCCTATTTTCGCAACGAGCTTGTGCATGCCTCAATTTATGGTAGTGTGGCGAAGGGCAAGGAAACTCCTCAAAGCGACATTGATATCTTTCTATTGTTTAAGAACCAGTTTGACAAGCATCTTGCGAGCGAGAATCTTGAAAATGTCAGCGAACAGATAACAACCATAAGTGGCATGCGTTTGCATCCTTACGCTTGGAGTCTTAAGAAATTTAATAAATTAAACAAAGAGCTGGTGCGCAATCTTGAGGAAAACTCGAGGCTGATTTATGGAATTGATCTTGGGGAGGTTAAAAAGAAATGGCGAAGCAGTCAAAGACAAGACATACCAGCGTAGGCCAAGAGAAACTCTATCTTCTGAAAGCTAAGAGATTTCTCGATGGTGCCCAAGTAATGATGGGCGAGGAAAACTGGGAAGCAGCCGCCTCTTTGGGAATCCACGCCATTATCTCAAGTTGCGACTCTTTAACAGCTAAGTTTCTCAAGCAGCGCCACTCTGGAGCAGACCATAAAGGATTGCTTGACCTCCTGAGCACACTCCCGTTCGCCGATAAGAAGGAACTAAGGGACACGAAAAGGCGTGTTGCGGAAGCCATTACTGCTAAGACCAATGTTGAGTACGATGACAAACCTGTCCGGCCTACCACCGCCAAACACATAGTTAGCGAAGCAGGGCGCGTATTCTGTTGGGCAAAAGAACACGTCGAATAGGGGGTAAACTTTCTCTTGGGCACTCACTACCGCGTTTGAGTCCTGCCTGGGCATATAGTTTGCAGCCTACCTATAAGGCCCGCCTGCCACCTGCCCGCCAAGTCTGGATAAAGCATAGATAGCGAAAATCTGTCTCAACAGTGCAGGTGAGCAAACAATTCTCAAAAATTCCTTTGGCTCAGGCAGGCGGGGCGCCTGAAGACGCCCGCCTGCAAATGCCCGAGCATAGCGATGGCGGGCAGGGATTGAAACTTTTTTTAATTTAGTTCGCGCCAGAAGCCTCTTCCATAAGGTGGGGCGGGAGTCAAATCTGTTCGGATATCTTAAAACCCAGTCAGAGGTTGGTGGTCTTTTAGGCCAAAAAAATATGCTATAATAATCGTAGACTTGATATTCTAAAGGAATACCTTTGATATTTGAGGGGGTTTTTATTATGCCAGCCAATATCTTGGTTAAAAATGTAGCAAAATACAGCGGAAAATATGTTACCACTAGATCTTTTAAGAGCAAAGAAGTTTTGACCTCGGGAAAGGATCCCACTAAGGTTTTAGAGAGGGCAAAAGCTAAAGGGGTCAAAGACCCGGTTATTTTTTATGTCCCCAAGAAAGACTCGGTCCACATCTACTAATGCTAATCAGAGATTGTCCGTTTACTCAATGTGATGGCAATATCTCTCGGCCTTTTCTCCCGGTTAGAATCATCAATCCTAAAACAAGGAAAGGGCTTCTCACGCTTGGTCTTATCGATACGGGGGCTGATGAATGTTCTATTCCTGGCGATTTAGCCAAGGTTCTTGAGTATGATTTGGCAACTGGCAAAAAAAAGAGATTTTTACAGGAGGAGGGAAAATAGTTGCCTTTTCTCATCTGACAAGGTTCGAGATCACCCATCCCGAATCCGGAAATGTTCAGAGGACAATCAGCCTCTGGTTGAAATATTGGAAGCTCCTGCCAATGGTGGGAAACAAGGATGCTATTGTTCTAAGGCGTATTGAACAATTCGTTCTATTAAATCAGGAAATTCGATGCCAGCGGCTTTAGCTTCTTTGGGCAAAAGACTATTAGCAGTTAAACCAGGGATGGTATTTATCTCCGAGACTAAAAATTTCTCTTGCGCATAAAACATATCAACACGGGCAAACCCCGCACAACCTAAGGCTTTATAAGCTTTAATGGCAAGTTCTTGCCCCATTCGGGTAGCTTCCTCACTTAAAGAGGGAGCCGGGGTTATTTCCTCAGCCATGCCAGGTGTGTATTTGGCTTCGTAATCAAAAAAGTTTTTGCGGGAAACTATCTCAATTAAAGGAAGAGCAATTGGGTCTTTATTGCCCAAAATACCGCACTGAATCTCCCGACCATCAACATATTCCTCAATTATGGCAATATCATCATAAGAAAAAGCAGTTTCAAGTGCCGAGGTTACTTCCTTTTCTTCCTTAACAAGACTGACGCCCACACTTGAGCCCTGCGCTACAGGTTTTACAACTAACGGTAAACCAGTTTTTTTCACAATTTCCTTAAGGGTAACTTTCTTTTCTTGCCAATTCCTTTTTCCCACAGCAAGAAAGGCAGGTGTTGGAATGTTTTCCTGAAAGAGTATTTTTTTGGTAAAGAGTTTATTTAAACAAAGTGCACTCGCAAGAATTCCTGAGCCTGTATAGGGGATATCTAAAATCTCAAGAAGACCCTGAATAGCACCATCCTCGCCGTGCATACCATGAAGAGCTACGAAGGCAACATCGGGTTTTTCGGCTTTGAGATTCTCAACTACATTTTCATCGAGGTCTATTTTGGAGGCTGGGTAGCCCTTAAGAAGTAAGTTTTTATAAACTTCTTCACCGCTTAAAAGAGACACTTCTCGCTCGGTTGAGCGACCGCCCATTAAGACTACCACTTTGGGTCTGCTTGCCTGTGGCTTCAATTGACTATGCCTCGCTTAAATCGTATCTCTCAATTTCGGCTTTGAGTTTCTCAATTTTCCTCATTACACTCTTTTTTTGAACACCCAAAAGGTCTTCAGCTTTTACCGCCACTTCTTCCACGCTCTTTCTTAATTCTTCAAGAAGGTCTTCTGCTGAGATTTTTAAATCGGTAGCACGCTCGGCTATCTGCTTTCTTGTTTCAGAACCTGACTGAGGTGCAAGGAGCAAACTCATCAACCCTCCAGCTACCAGTCCGACAAGAAGCCCTAAGCTAAATTCTTCATAACCAAAACTATCGTTATTGGACCCCATTTATTTCACCTCGCTTTTCTATCCTTTTTACCATAGCTTTTAATAACACGCAACTTACTCTGTTTTTTCTTTCTGAAGAAAAAGGTACAAAAGAGGGACAAATACATAAATAGTAATTACTCCGCCCGCCACAATTCCTGTGTCATTAAAGATAAGAGCTAAAATTGCCCCGGCTGAAACTCCCATTAAGCCCCAGAAAAACCAGGCAAACTCAGAAAGTATCTTCTCTTTTTGTTCCAGGCGCATTAAGACAAAAGGAAGAGCCAGAATAATAACCGCCAATATTTCCCCCCAGGGTGTTGACTTAATTCCCTTTAAGTTCATCGTAAGTTTTCGGTTAATGATGTCACCAATTCCCTTAATGCCCTCTGCTTTAATAAGCTCAACTGCTCGACCTGCGTGCGACTGGCCCTCACTAACTAAAAGATCAGCGACAATAATAAGGACAAGGAATAAAACCACGGCTAAGGCTACATATAAAAGATGCTTGCGATTTATTTTTTCCTCTTTTAATCCAAGCAAAGTAATTACGGAAGCGCCGACTGCCGTAATAAGCCCGCCCACATTCGCCCCAAATTTGGGATAGCCAGCAACCATACAAACCATTAAGAGAAAGGCAGCCACCACACTTAAAGCCGCCTTACGATTTTTAAAAAAGAGAGCAGTTAAAGCCGTTGCTCCGACAATGGACGAGCCCACAACCGCTCCCATATAAGTATTGCCCAACCCGTAAAAACGTCCGCCCGCCACGGGACAGGAGCCCAGAAAAGACTGGAGCATAAGTCGAGAACCAAAAATTGTGTCGCCTAAAAGAGCCAGGGAGGTGGCCATAGTTATTGCCATTATGGGAAATAGGGTGTTCTTTTTGAAAGAATAAAAAGAGATGACAGCGAGAGCGAGAGCCATCAACAAACTAAACAGAGCTGCTCCCCAAGGGAATTCAGTGACAAAAGGTGGCTGGAACAAAAAAGCTAAAGGAAGAGAAAGCGCCCAGAGCAAAAGAAGTTTTAAGGGCGTATGTTTTTCTTCCTTCCTCGCTTTTTTCTGACGTCCCACAAGCAGGACAAGCAGGGCAATAATAATGCTGGCAACTGAAAAAACCACAAAGAGAGTAAGAACAGCATTGCGGGTTTGATAAATTGCCATAGCTTTTGTGCTCAAATTTAAAAGGTAAGGGATTGGGTTTTTCTGGCTAAGAGCAAAAATTGGTCGCCCGCTCATTTGATAAGGAGTCTCGATTTCAAAAAAACTTAAAACGGTGGGAGCGATATCAGTGTTACTCACAATTCCCCGACGCCGCGTTGTATCAGAGCTTAAGACGCCCCCTCTAAAGCCTGATCCTGAAATTAAAAGGGAAGTTAAATTGGCTTTTTCTTTTAAGTTTGCCCGAGATGGTGTTGGGGTGACCACCATCACCAATGTTTTTCCTGAACCTACTTCATTTAGCAAGCCGCCCACAAGCTCATCAATAGCTTTAATTGCTCTTTCTTTTTGAGCAGCTGTCACTTTTTCCTCGGCTAACCCACTCTGTGAATCTATGCGGCTGATATCGCCTAATTCAATAACTAAAAAGTCTGCTTGTTTTAAATATTCTCTCACGCGACTCAAAAGAGTCTCATAATCTGTCCTGTAACCCCCAAGCACAGTTTGGTCTTTTAAATAAAGGGTGTTTCCCACATCACCGAGGGGAACTATTCCTTCTTCGTCCATAGCAATTAAAGCCACTTCTCGATGGGGCTCGCCATTAATATCGGCATTCCCTAAAACAGCAACTTTTAAACCATTCTTTTTTAACGTCTCCCCAAGAAGACCTGGCGAAACTGTTGAAGGCAACTCGGCATTTCTTTTAAGAATATCAACGATGCCCAGATTAACAACTGAATTAGTGGGAGGAGTTAGTCCTGTTCGGTGCTGAAAAATTGTTCCTGCCTCAAGTCCGACAATCTTATCAACAACTTCGTTGGTGTTAAAAGCATCTTTCCCATAAGGACCACCATCAGCCCGAGCGCCGCAACCAATTGTTAGATAAGTATTTTCAGAAGCAACAAGTTTTGCGGTTCGAGCATTTAAAAGACCAAGAGAGCCCTTACTTGCAAGTCTTTCTAAATTTTTTCCGCTCATGAGCTCTGAAAGGTCAACACGGTCAACCACAATGAGAACAGCTTTGCGCTTGCCGTTTTCAGCCAGAGGACGATCAGCTTCTGGCTGAACCTCGTTCAGAGCCTTAGTTGAACTCAGCCCGAGCAGGAAAAAAGAGAGCAGGCTGAAGGTTAATAAAAATGCAAATCCTCTAAAATAAAGCTTTGTCCAATAAGTTTTTCTTCTTATCATTCTATTTTCCGGGTTAGTCTTAATGAGCCTTGTGTTGGGTAGGGGATTTGCCAACTAAAAGATGATAAATTCTATCAAGGTCATCTAAAGATTTAAAGTCTATTTCAATTTTGCCTTTTTTGGAGGTTAGTTTAACTCTAACCCTGGTGGCTAACGATTTGCCAAGTTCCTTGGCTATGTCTTTAAAAGCCGTTGGCTGCAATCGTCGATGAGGACGTTTGGCTTCCCGAATCATGAGCAAACGAGCGATATTTTCTGCCTGTCTCACCGAAAGTCCCTCAATCACAATTCTTTCCGCCAATTTTTTCTGCTTCTCCACATCATCAAGAGTAAGCAGGGCACGGGCATGGCCAGCTGATAAATTACCCTCAGCAATAAAACTTTTTACTTCCTCGGGAAGATTCAGGAGTCTCAGAGTATTAGCGATGGTGGTTCGACTCTTGCCCAGTCTGCTCGCAAGTTCCGTCTGAGTTATGTCAAAATCTTCTATGAGCTGGTTGTAAGCCGTGGCTTCTTCAATTGCGTTTAAATTTTCGCGCTGAATATTCTCGATTAAAGCCATTTCAAGCGACTCTGTGTCTGTGGAGTTTCTAATGATAACCGGGATGGCATTTAAGCCAGCCTCCTTAGCCGCTCTCCAGCGTCTCTCACCGGCAATAATCTCAAAATCTTTGCCCTTAGTTCGACAAACAACCGGCTGAATGAGCCCAAACTCCTTAATTGAGACAACCAGTTCCTCAAAAGCCTGTGGATCAAAATGCTTTCGAGGCTGATTTGGATTTGGCGCAATCTCATCGATGGGAATTTCCCCAACTCTTACTTCATCCGCACCAGAGGTTGGAATAAGAGCCCCTAATCCTTTGCCAAGTCCTCTTTTAACCACGGCTTATCACTTCCTTTGCAAAATTTCTATATGCTTCCGCTCCTTTAGATTGAGCATCGTAGACAGCGATAGGTTGACCAAAACCTGGTGCCTCACTCAATCGAACAGAACGGGGAATAATCGATTTGTAAACTTTATCCTGGAAAAATTTTACAACTTCCTCTATTACCTGCTGTGAAAGTTTTGTTCTGGGGTCATGCATGGTCATAAGCACACCAGCAATTTCTAACCTTGGATTAAGGTGTGTTTTGACCAATCTCACACTTTCAAGCAGCCTGCTTAAGCCTTCCAGAGCATAATATTCACACTGAATGGGAATGATTAGCTGGTCAGCAGAGCTTAAGGCATTAACCGTCAGAAGCCCGAGGGAAGGCGGACAATCAATAATTATATAATCGAAACGATCCTGAACAGGCTCTATGGCTCGTTTAAGTTTAGTTTCTCGCGAAATAGCAGGCACAAGCTCAATTTCAGCGCCAGCCAGCTGAACAGTAGCAGGCACTACCCATAAATTTTTAACATCGGTAGTCTCAATTAGTTGCTCAACCGGCAATTCCTCAATTAAGGCATTGTAAACACATTTCTTTCTGTCGCCCCTGTCTAAACCGAGCCCGCTGGTGGCATTCCCTTGAGGGTCAAGGTCGATTAAAAGAACTTTGCGCTTAGCAAGAGCAAGGTACGTGCTTAAATTAACAGCTGTAGTGCTCTTGCCCACACCACCTTTTTGGTTAACAATTGCAATTATTTTAGCTTTAGCCATAGTTAATCTCTTTTATTATTCTTTTATTATAAATCAGTTTTTTTCAGAAGTTAACTAAAAGTTTCTCTCAAAGAGGCCTCTTTTGGGGAATTCCCTCCCTCCTCGGGTATTTTTGATTAGTGGGAGATATTTTATCCACAATTACCAGCAGTCTTTCCGCAGAAAGAAAAGGCACCTCAACAGATATAACCCCTTTTAATTCTCCCCCTAAAAGCTCAATGACTTTTTTTGAATGCTCGAGTTCGCCCAAAACAGCTCTGCTTTTTTGCGCAATAAAGCTGCCCCCGACCTTAAGAAGAGGCAAGGCGTATTCTAAAAGAACAGAAAAAGGAGCCACTGCTCGAGCGAGCGCTAAATCATAAGTTTCTCCTTTTTCGCCTTGACCAAATGTTTCGGCTCTTGAATAAATAATTTCTGTTTCAGTTAAGCCTAAAATTCCAACCAAGTGCTGAAGAAAAGCAATTTTTTTGTTTGAGGAATCAAGAAGAGTTAGCTTTAAGATCGGTTCGGCAATTTTTAAGACCAGCCCGGGAAAGCCTGCTCCTGTACCTATGTCAACTACACTTTTTTCGCTCTGGATTAACTGACTTTTAAAACAAGTGAGCGAGTCCAGAAAGTGGTTGACCACAATTACTTCTGGTTTAGCCGAACCGACTAACCTGAAGTGTTTATTCCACTCTACAAGTTCATCAAGGTAGTTTAAATACATCTCGAGCTGATAGTTGTTTAGCTGCACGCCAAGCTCCTGCGTGCCTTTTTTTAATATCTCCAACGGTTCCATTAACTATCTGCCTTTTCCCGTTTTATCTGCTCTAAATAAATCATCAAAACAGAGATGTCGGCGGGAGAAACACCTGGTATTCGGGATGCCTGACCTAATGAGTGAGGGCAAACGCGAGAAAGTTTTTCCCTTGCCTCAAAAGAAAGCCCGCTTAGCTCTTGATAGTTAATCTTTTGGGGAATTGCCCTTCTTTCCAGCTCGGCAAAGCGTTTTATCTCTCGCATCTGTTTTTCAATATAGCCAGCGTACTTTATGTCCGCCTCCACTTCCTCGGCTATCTCAAAACTATATTTTGAATCTCTTCCTGTGAGCTTAAAAACTATCTCCATGTTTATTCCAGGTCGTCTTAAAAAACGAGCCAAAGAAAGCGGCTCTTTTATGGCGATACCGTTGTGCGCTTTTAGTTTTTCATTGACAGATTCGCTGGGACAAAGGATTGTTTCTTCAAGTTCCTTCTTTAACGAAAGTATTGCCTGCTGTTTTGCTTTAACTTTTTCCATTTGTTCGTCGGAAATAAGACCAAACTTATGGCCTATTGAGGATAGTCTGAGGTCAGCATTGCTGGAACGTAAAAGAAGACGGTATTCTGCCCTTGAGGTAAACATGCGATAAGGCTCATCAACCCCTTTTGTCACCAAATCATCAATGAGAACACCAATGTAGGAAAGGGAGCGGTCAAGAATAAGAGGGGGTTCATTTTTTACTTTAAGCGCGGCATTTATGCCTGCAATTAGTCCTTGAGCCGCTGCCTCTTCATAGCCTGAGGT
>CAMTWV010000017.1:0-21038 GCA_947085535.1 uncultured Actinomycetes bacterium
AAAATTTTCAGATTCGATAAGTCTTTATTCAATTGAACATCAATTATTTATAGCTGAAGTTAGTGACAAAGTAATTGAGCAACTAATAACACAGTGACTTAGTGACGTAGTAATGTAGCAGCGCAGGAGTATAGCAACCGATAGAGATTCACGTAGAGCTTTTAACTGAAAGCAAAATGTTTTGCGGCTGCTCGACTTTATTTGGCGAAGAGCCGAATACTCAAACGTGTCCAGTTTGCTTAGGTCTTCCTGGTGCGCTTCCTGTTATAAATGAGAAAGCTAGATTTTAATCGGGCTGGTATTCCGCCTTCGGAGATAGTTACCGAACCCGATATTGCCTCACCTAAGGAAGCTAAGACTTTTCTGGAAAAACTTAAAAGTACCATACTTTCTTTGGGAGTTTCCGACTGTAACATGGAACAAGGTTCTTTAAGGTGTGACGCCAACCTTTCTCTTCGTCCTAGAGGTCAAAAAGAATTGGGGGTAAAAATTGAAGTTAAAAATATGAATTCATTTAAAGCACTTGAGCGGGCCTTGTCTTATGAAGTTGAAAGACAGACTGAAATTTTAAAGGAAGATGGAAAAATAGAACAGGAGACCCGCCATTTTGACGATGCCCAAAATGTAGCTACACTTCTTAGAACCAAAGAACATACCCAGGACTACAGATATTTTTCTGAACCAGACTTAGTACCTATGATGATAGATAAAGCTTGGGTGGAAAGCTTAAAAAAACTTTTCCGTATATTTGCGCAAAGAGTTAAACAAGCAGGATCAAAAAGTTTTTCAAGACTTGTAATTTAATTGTAGCATAATAATGAGACTATCAAGAAAAAAGTTTTTATGAAGCACATATTTAACACTGTGAAAGCATAGGTCAAATTTTTATTACTCCCTTATTATCAAATTACTTTAAGAAAGAAAATAACAAAGGGGACAGATTTATTTAGGTTCGTTGTGGGGCGGGGTCGGGCTTGGATAACTTGAAAAACCTGGCTCATCGGCCAAAAGTTTTGGGGAATTTTTGAAGAACAAGTGGTATGGGGTCTGGTCTTTAATTTTGACATGTTTTTACGTTAACACGTTCCACGTTGAAACCCTATTTTAATTTCATCGCTTGTGTACATGTGATTAGTTATGGACAGAAAATTGCTAAGAAAAAAGACTGCACGTCGTGCAGTCTTTTTTTTGCTTATTGGGAAGAGATATCTAGTATCTCCGGCCGTAGCTGCTTCCGCTGTTGCTGCGTCCTCCAGCCGGCCGCTCTTCACGGGGCTTGGCTTCATTGACGTTTAATTTGCGTCCGTCAATTTCGGTGTCATTCAGCTTTTCGATCGCTGCCTTAGCATCCTCGCTGTTTTCCATCTCGACAAAACCGAAGCCTTTACTCCGGCCGGTGTGACGGTCGGTGATAACACTCACCGATGTGACCGGACCGATTTCAGTGAAAAGCTTGGTGAGGCTTTCCTCTGTTGTGTCATAAGAAAAATTCCCGATATATAACTTAGTCGCCATTCGAATTTCCTCCTTCCTGCAGGCGCAATAATTGACCCTTTTTCAATAGTGGCCTCTAGGGCACTCGACGGGACTAAAATGCGGGAACTAAGAAGACTAGAACACTCACGAATTAGAACGGTACGAGAAACCAACGAGTGCATCATAACATACGCTACCTTAAAAGTATAATCCGAGGTCTGTCTTGTCCAGAGGACAATCAGCCTCTGGCTGAAAAATACTAGACTTCAGGTCCCCGTAGTAGGCGGAGTCATCTATAAAAAAACTGCCCCTGTCAAGAAAAGAATGGGGTCTGAGTTTTGCAATATGACATTTGTTGCCATCGACCAAACCTTCTGTGTTTTAGTACCGAAGATTTACCCTTCGTTGTTCAAGAAATTTTTTGTTTAACTTGAGAGGCAGTTGAAATTACCTTACAAGCCTCGAATATTGCAAAGAAGTAAGGTAAAAACCTTTTGACTCTCGTTGCCTTACACAGTATGATTTTCTTAAATATGTATGGTAACAAAGGTGAGAGAGATGCGAGTTATAGCGAGTTATAAAAGGTGTGCTCGAGGAAGAGCTGGAAAACTCTCTTAAGGTGAAAAAAAAGAGTATGAAAAGGCTCTAAGAGCTTTGCCCAAAGGGGCTCTTGTTGAAAAAGAGATACACGGCCACATCTATTATTATCTGATGAGGCGTGAGGGCAACAAAATAAAGTTTGATTACCTCGGGAAGCTTTCTCAAGAAGAAATTGATAAATACGAGGAAATAAAATTGGCGCGGGCTAGATACCGAAAGCTAATCTCTCAGCTCAATAAACAAATTAAATTTTTAAGGAGAGCTTTGCGTGGAAAAAAATAGAAAATGGTGCCTGACACCGAGCAAACACTTGTTAGGTCTACTGTAGTTCGTGGACTGCATAAATTCAAAACCTGCAAGGGCATTGCTTTATTTTGTCAATATCCCACTGCACCGCCGATGAGCTATTATGAAAAGGTCAGATTTTGAAAAATTAGTATTAGAGACTTTGGAAAGCCTGCCGGCCAAATTCAAGCATAAGATGGAAAATGTTGAGATAGTTATTGAAGAATGGCCGAGCGAAGAGTTCCTATCTAATATGCCAAAGAATAGGCAGAACATTATATTGGGGCTATATCAAGGAGTCCCCTTTCCCCGAAGAGGAGTGTCGTCGTATTCTAATGTATTGCCAGACAAGATAACCCTCTACCAAAAACCCATAGAATCTTTATGTCGAAATGAAAAGGAATTGCAAGCCAGGGTCAAGGAAGTACTGGTACATGAGATAGGGCATTACTTTGGTCTGAGCGAAGAGGAACTTAAGACCTAAAACGTATGTAAGTTAGGGGTTGGGCTTGACAAACTTGACAAACCCGCTAGCTCATCGACCAAATTGCCTGCAAAGTTGAAAAACCAGCAATGAAAAAGGAAATATGTGGTAAGCGAGCTCAAAGGTCATAGTATCGTAGATTTTCCGCCAGCTAGGGATAGATATTGATTAAGAGGAACAAAGCAATCAAGATAGTTGGTTATTTCGGATAGTTGCTTTTTCTTCCCATGAAGAAATCCCGAGTATATCAAGGAGTTTAGAAACCTTTTCATATGCTCTACGCATGATTATATCCCTGTCATCTCTTTCTGTTACTTCAAGGAAGTCTGCTACCCATTTAGGGCCAATATGTTCGACAGAAGAGAACTTGCTCCTTATTTTTTTAAGACCCTCAACTACAAGTTTGTTTTTTATATGAGGTCTGAATTCTGCAGCAAGTTTCTTCGAACCACCGGGATAATGTTCAACGCAGTAATAAATATCGTAAGCATCTTTTTCTTTCATCCTCTCATACATGGCCATTCCCTTCATCACAAGGAACGGGACTATTCCTGCAACCTTGAAACTTACTTTATCTTTTCCTCCTTCAGGAAGTTCGCCTTCGAGAGTTACGGTAATTGAGGTATCAAAGGCAAGATCGCAACCCCTGGCCTTTCTCGCCCGAACGTCCTGTACTTTTTGCGTTCTATGTCCTTTGCCAGTGCCTCCATATTCCCCAGCCATAAGATCAACCTCAACATTTATTGGTTCTGCTCCTTGAACCTTCACTTTCCTGAAGAACCTAAATGGTTGTTCTTTGTCCTGCGTGTAACCACGTTTAAGAAATGCCTTTAAGATTGTCTGGTAAGTATCATCTGGAATCTCAGAGAAATTCAGGGCAACATCAATATCGAGACTACCGACATGGGGGTCATCAGACTGAGGCAAAAGAAATGTTGGAGTCCATCCGCCAATTATGACCATGTCATCCTTGATTTCTCCGAGCAGATGAACAAGTTCCAGGAGGACTGCTTTGCAAGCATTAACCTCTCTTTCTCCGTATTGGCTCTTGCTTACCATTTAGGCCTTATCCTTTGTTCGAATATGGCCTGTGCTGCTTCCTTGCCTCTCCCTTTGTAGCTTTTCAAATCAAGATAAAGCTGGATGTCAGACACAACATTAATGCCGTTGATATCCTGAAGTCCGTAAAAGACACCCTCGTCATATGGCTGAAGAAGGGTAACATTAGCCCCGGTCTCTACCTTTTTCAATTGCAGGGTCTTTGCAATATCCTCGATGTTACCATCAACATAAGAAAAGAATCGCATAAATCGTACAAACGGCGCTACTTTTCTCGCACCGGAAAATAATGCAAGACCATAACGATACTTTCTTTTTCCACACTCTTTTTTGATTGCTGTCTCCAGTTGGTCTTCTGAAAGGTCGGAATAGAAAGAAAATATCGGGTTCTTTTCATAGGAATAATTATTGACCCATTGATTGAGTACCTCTTCAGGTTTGATAAGAAAGAAGCTTTTATTTTCTTCCTTAATCCATTCCTCGGAAAGGAGTGCCTGTTTTACCCTTGAAGCAAGCCCTATGCTGATTCCTGTCTCTTTGGATATGTTTTCGACATACCGTTTCTTTAATGGGTCAGAGAGAAGCACCCTTAGGATCCTGCTTGATTTTGGTGAGAAAACGGATTTCGAGATGCGGGCAGCGACGAAGGGGTTGGGCCTCCCACTTCTGTCTATAAAGACATTCCTGAAAGAAAGGTAGGCATTTCCAGCCAGATCAATGCAGCCTATACCTGCCTCTTTGCATATCTGTCTGCTTGTATCACTGAGATATGGGGCAACCAGTATTCCGTAGGACTCTTTAAAGCTCTTAAGATATTCTTTAAGCTGAGCGATGGCCATTCTTACAAGACGTGGTTCGCCTTGCGATTTTACTTCAATAATAAATTTTGCTGGTTTGCCAGAGGCAAGGACACTCAACATAAAGTCAATTTGTCTATTATCAATTCTGACGCTGGCTTTAGATTCCTTTAATTCAACGAAAGTAATGTCGGAAAGAATAGACGTTATGCTTTTTTCCGCCTTCCTAAGCAGATCTTTCTCTGAAATTAGTTTCACTGTAGAGGCCTGTTTCACCATATGGTGAAACTATACATTATAGTGAAACAAAAGTCAAATAAGTGAAAAAGATAGGAGTCGTAAGATTCAACTACTCACCGTTGTCCCAGTTCAAGGCTGAAGAAAAAAGAGCAGGGTCAGAAATACTTCTATCCTTGTTTGCCAGCGGGTTCAACATAGTTTTTACGGCAAAGACACCAAAAATTAAAATTGTCAAAGATGACCCAGGTGATGACAAATTTATAGAATGTGCTGTTGCCTTGAAGGCAAGGGCGGTCATCACTGGAGATAAGGCATTAGAGGGCCTGGGAGAGTATGTGGGGATTAAGATATTAACTCCGCAAAAGTTTTTAGAGAAATTTTAATTCTGATTTTGAAAAGTATCTGATAGAGTTATAGATAAAAGATTGGGGGTTGAGATGAAATTTAAACTTAATTGGCTAATATTTTTAATTGTTGGTTTGTTGGCTGGAGGGATAACCGCAACAACAATTGCTTATTTTTCATTTTCGCGTCAGACCTTTCTTGTAGCAGATAAGACTTATCTTGAATCTTTGCCAGGAGAAAAAGGATTAAGTGTAACCGAGCGAGTTGAAACCCAAGAGATGCCTCAAGGCTCTGTCGACCGGTTGGTTATTAAGAGCAAATCTCTTAACTTAGCGGTTAAGGATGTAAGAAAAAGTTATGCTGAAGTTGAAAAAGTTGCCTTAAAATACAAAGGATATATTGTGAGTTCAAATATTTACTCGGACACTCCTGATTATCCCCGTCCTTTAGGAGAAATTCCAGAAGAAAAAACGGGGCCTCTTTCAGGAATTATTGTTTTGAAAGTTCCCGTTAATAGTTTTGAGGCAACCGTTAGTGAGCTTAAGAAACTGGGAAATTTAAAATCGGAAGCGGAAACCACCGAAGAAGTAACCGAGCAGCATATTGATTTGAGTGCTCGCCTTAAGAATTTGAGGCGTCAGGAAGAAAGATACCTTGAGATTCTAAATGCGGCTAAAACTGTTCAAGAGATGCTCAAGGTTGAAGAGCAGCTTTCGCGAATAAGGGGGGAGATTGAAGCTATGCAGGCGCAACTTGATTACCTTGAGAAGAGTGCAGCTATGGCTACTATCACCCTTAATCTTTCAGAACCATCAGGGATTACCGAACCAATTGCTAAGTGGGGTATTAAAGATGCCGTTATCAAGGCGATTAGAAACTTTGTTCTGGTAATTAACATAATTATCATAAGCATAGGCACTATTTTACCCTTTGTTATAATTGCTTGTTTTGTCTGGTTAGGGCTTATCTTCTGGCGCAAGCGTAGAAAGTAAACTATCTTTCTTTAAGGATATTAAAATCTCTGAATCCATTTTATTATTAAAAGTAGGACAATAAAAAGGAGATAAGGCAAGCTATGAAAGCAGCTTTGATTGTTAATCCTTTTGCGGGACAGGGAAGAACAAAAAAAAATTTACTCAGGGTTCAAAATAAACTTAAATCTGCAGGTTTTGATTTAACAGTTTTTGTAACTGAGAAAGAAAATCAGGCAACTGAATTTGCTGCTCAAGCAGTAAAAAATGGCAATCAAATTATCATAGCGTTAGGCGGTGACGGAACTGTCTCCGAAGCTGTGAACGGCATAGCGGGAAGTAAAGCTAAACTGGGCTTAATTCCAGGAGGAACAGGTGATGTTTTTGCCAGGGAAATGGAAATCCCAACCCACAATGTCCTTAGAGCTTGCGATATTATTATCCGGGGAAAGACTAGAAAGATTGATTTAGGCAAAGCAAATGGAAGATATTTTGTCCTTATGGCTGGGATTGGTTTTGATGCACGAGTGATTAGCGAGATTAAGCCTGAGATGAAGAGATGGCTGAAAGATTTGGCTTATCCCTTAACAGGAATTAAAACTCTTTTTACTTATAAACCAACTCTTTTGAGAATTAAGCTGGATAACGAAATTGCCCAAGGATATTTTGCGGTAATCGGTAACGCGAGATATTATGGCGGGCGATTTAGTGTAGCCAAAGAGGCACAAATTGATGATGGGCTTTTGGATGTTTGTGTCTTTCACAAGAAATCCGTGGCGAGTTTTATTCGATATTTTCAAGGGGTAATCATTGGTAGCCATCTAAAAATGGCTGATGTAAGTTATTATCGAGCAAGAGACATTGAGATAACTTCCGAGGAGCCTGTTTTAGTTCAAACTGATGGCGATGTCATTGGTCAGACACCGATGGGATTTAGAGCGTTACCAAGGGTTCTTGATGTTTTAGTGCCCTGAAAGAAGAAAGCGCATCTCTTTTCAAACGAAATCCGTACCAGTTTTTCTTGAAGCTTGTCTTTAAGCGGCTTATTCTTTAGTTAAAAGGAAATACTAATGAGAGAAAAGGAAGCTTTCCCAAACCGAGAAGAGCTTGTAAAAATTCCTATTGACTCGGTTTTTCTTGAGGGGATGTTGGGTTTGCCCGCAGGCACAAAGGGTGTGGTGCTTTTTGCTCACGGAAGTGGAAGCAGTCGCTTGAGCCCCAGGAATAACTTTGTTGCCAGTGTTTTGCGCACCTCTGGTGTGGGGACTTTGCTTTTTGATTTGTTAACTGAGGGAGAGGATTTAGATTATTCAAGGCGTTTTGATATAAACCTTCTGACAGAGAGACTCATATTGGCTACCAAATGGCTAAAGAGCGAGCCTCAGGGCAAAGATTTAAAAATCGGTTATTTTGGGGCAAGCACAGGGGTAGCAGCAGCTCTTCAGGCAGCAACAAAAATAGACACACCTATTTTTGCAATAGTTTCTCGAGGTGGCCGCCCCGATTTGGCTATGCCTTATCTTCCCGAAATAAAATCCCCGACTCTTCTTATTGTGGGCGGCTATGACGAGCCTGTAATTGAACTTAACCAGAGGGCTTATGATGAGCTTTCTTGTGAAAAGGAACTTGTTATAGTTCCGGGCGCCACTCATCTTTTTGAGGAACCGGGTGCACTTGAAGAAGTTGCTCGATTTGCTGCTGACTGGTTTGTAAAACATCTAAAGAATTGAGCAAAGCAACGGTTAAAATAATTGCGAAACTTTTTTCTTTGAAAGTAGTTAAAAAGGGAGACAGAAAGGATTTTCAGGGATTTATTTGGAAGGAACTTGTTTTAAAAAGGTCGAAATAGTTAAATTAACAGGTAAAACCAGAAAGATTGTGAGCTAAATGAAAACAGTGAAGTCTACTCCCAAAAAAGAGTTTATTTTTTTTAACTTTTTTGTTAGTTATAAGCCTATTTTTAACTTTTTTTACCAAGAAGTCCCCAACCTATCAAAGATAGGTTGGGGTAGTTCACACCAACTAATAAAATATGTAGAGGAGCAATGTGAATGATTAAGACCTATAAATACCGTCTTCGACCTACAAAGAAGCAAGTCCAGAAACTTATTTGGACTTTGGATATGTGCCGTGTTTTGTATAATTCTTGCCTTCTGGATAGAAGAAACCATTATAAACAGACAGGTAAAGGTCTTTCTCGCATAAGACAACAAGAGATTCTTAAAGCCGATAAAGAGAGAGTAGAGTCTCTGAATGATATACACTCTCAAGTCTTACAGGATGTCCTGTTTAGAGTCGATAGAGCCTTTCATGGTTTCTTTCGTAGACTCAAAGAGAAAAACGGTAAAGCAGGTTATCCGAGATTCAAGGGTGAAGGCAGATACGATTCTATTACCTATCCTCAAGAGCCAGGTTTTCATTTGACCGAACAAGGGCTTAAACTTTCTAATATAGGCACGATAAAGCTCAAGAAGCATAGAGAGATAGTTGGCAAAGTAAAGACCTGCACCGTAAAAAAGGAGATTGATAAGTGGTATGCCTGTCTTTCTGTCGAATATGAGCCGGTTAAAAAACCTATCCCCGATAAGTCTATTGGTATTGATATGGGTATTAAATCTTTTGCCGTTCTTTCTGACGGCGAAGTTATAGACAACCCTAAATATCTTCGCAAATCTGAAAATAAACTTATCTCTAAACAAAGACAACTTTCCAAAAAGAAAAAAGGTTCTAAAAACAGAAAGAAAGCAAGGATTAAAATTGCTAAACTTCATTGTAAAGTCAGAAATCAAAGGTCTGATTTTCATCATAAAATATCCCGCAAGATTGTTGATACTTGCGGTTTTATAGCAGTTGAAGACCTGAACATAAAAGGCATGGTAAGAAATCATCATCTTGCCAAAAGCATTTCTGATGCCGGGTGGGGGCAGTTTCTCAATTACCTTACATACAAAGCGGAAGATGCTGGTTGTTGGGTAGAGAAAGTAAGTCCCCATTACACAAGCATCAATTGCAGTGTTTGTGGTGAACCTGTCAACAAAACCCTTGCTCAAAGGATACACAGGTGTCCTTTCTGTAATCTTGTTTTGGATAGAGACCATAATTCTGCAATCAATATCCTAAACAAATCTACCGCAGGAACTGCGGAAAGTAACGCTTGGGGAGAGGCGGTGCATCAATGCCCCTCAACGAACCAAGAAGCCCTATCCAATCTTTGATTGGTTAGGGTAGTTCACTCTTTGAAAGTTACTATTTGAGCTTAAGCTTAACAATTCTCATCTCAATCCTGGTGATTTTCATTTTTACTTTTTACGTTTCGGTTGCTAAAGACCTCGGTTTTAAAGAGCGCTTTCTTGAAATGAGTGCTATTAGTTTAGGTGTTGCAGCGCTAACATTTTGTATCGGGTTTCTTGTTCGAATTTTTTTAGGGGTGGAAGTTTAAGAGCGGAATCTATCATTAAAGCTAAAATTGTTAAAGGGAAGTTTTTGCTTTGTGGCGAATTTAAGTATAAACAGGTGCCTTTGAAAAATTATAGAGTGGAAGAGATGAAAGAACTTACAGATTTAAGTCTTAACCTTGCCTCCGTTTTGGGAGCTACATACTCAGATATCAGGATAACAACCACTTGTCACGAGTCAATTACGGTTAAAAATGGCATTGTGGAAGAAGTTGCCACCTCGATTGATTCGGGATTTGGGGTAAGAGTTTTAGCAAACGGAGCGTGGGGTTTTGCCAGCAGTTTTAAAGTGGATAAAAGAGAGATAGGACAAGTTACCGCACTTGCTGTTAAAATAGCCAAAGCGAGCGCTCTTGCCAAAAAAGAAGATGTTTGTCTATCTCATGTTTCTGCCACGCGAGATGTTTATAAAACCAGGTATGAAATTGATCCTTTCAAGGTCCCTCTTGATAAAAAATTGGAAGTATTTTTCGCGGCTGATAAATTAATGCGAAAAGAAAAAGAAATAAAAATTGCAACTTCCTCAATGGATTCTTTCCGTCGAGCTCAAGTTTTTGCGAGCAGTGTGGGTTCCCATATTGAGCAAGAGATAACTTATTGTGGCGGTGGTATTTCAGCAACAGCCATTCGAGGAAATGATGTACAGACAAGGTCATTTCCCAATGCTCATCGGGGACAATTCGCCGCCTGTGGTTTTGAGTTTTTCCAGTCTTTAAAACTGCCCGAAAATGCTGAGAGAATAGCCGAAGAGGCAGTAGCACTTCTTTCTGCAGAAGAGTGTCCTTCAACCACAACAACCTTAATTCTGGATGGAAGCCAGCTGGCTCTACAGGTCCACGAGTCTATTGGTCATGCCATTGAGCTGGATAGAGTTTTAGGAACAGAAGTTAGTTTGGCTGGAGGAAGTTTTTTGAGTCTGGATAAGCTGGAAAATTTTCAGTATGGTTCAGAAATTGTCAACGTGATGGCGGATGCTACCATTGAAGGGGGTTTGGGAACCTTTGGTTACGATGATGAAGGGGTCAAAGCTCAGCGAGTTCGAATAATTAAGGATGGAAAATTTATGAATTATCTAACTTCGCGTGAGACAGGTTTCTTTTTAGGTGAAGTTAGCAACGGGGCAATGCGGGCGGATGGTTGGAACAGGATTCCTTTAATTAGAATGACCAACATTAACCTTGAGCCGGGCAACTGGAAGCTTGATGATTTAATTGCCGATACAGATGAGGGAATTTATCTTGAGACTAACAAAAGCTGGAGTATTGATGACTTAAGGCTAAATTTTCAATTTGCTACTGAGATTGGTTGGGAAATAAAGAAGGGAAAATTGGGCAAGATGTTAAAGAATCCTAATTATACAGGGATAACTCCCGTTTTCTGGAACTCGTGCGATGCTATTTGCAATCAAAAACACTGGCAAATGTGGGGGCTTACTAATTGTGGAAAAGGAGAGCCGATGCAGACAGCTTTTGTTGGGCACGGTGCCAGTCCAGCCCGATTTAGAAATGTCAGGATAGGTGTGGGGAAATGATTTCTGAAGAAGAAGTTTTGTCAATTTTAAATGAGACTATAAAAGCTTCGTCTGCTGATCAGACTGAAGCACTTCTTTTGGCAAATAACTCAAATTTAACTCGTTTTGCCAGCTCAACAATCCATCAGAATATGGCAGAAAATAATATTCGGCTTTCGGTGCGAGTAGTTATCGGCAAAAAAATAGGAAGCGCCAGTACCAATCGGATAAATTCTTCTTCAATTAAGAATCTGGCAAATACTGCTTTGAGTATCGCTAAAAGGCGACCTGAGGACCCCTACTTCAAATCTCTTCCTCAGAAAAAACCTATCGTTGAAACAAATTCTTATGTGGCGGCTACGGCTAATTATTCGCCTGAGAATCGAGCAAAAGATGTTCTTAAAATTATAAAACTTGCCCAAGCTAAAGATTTGACAACTGCGGGCTCTTATTCCACGGAAACAATAACAATAGGAGCGGCTAATTCTTTAGGGGTTAGGGTAGTCAGCCCTGTAACACGGGCTTCAATCAGTGTAATTGTTTCTTCCGAAACAAGTTCAGGTTACGCAAATTATATTTGCGCGGATGTAAGAGAAGCGAATATTGAGAATTTGGCTGAAATAGCCATTGAAAAGGTGCTAAAAGGGAAAAATCCTGTGACGATTAAGCCCGGAGAGTACACAGTAATTCTTGAACCTGATGCAGTTGCCGATATGCTTACTTTTCTTGGCTTTATCGGGCTGGGAGCTCTTTCTGTTCAGGAGAATAGAAGTTTTATGTGCGGAAATTTTGAAAAGAAAATCGTGGGAGAAAATATTACTATCTGGGATGACGCTTTAAACTCTGAAACTATTGGCATACCATTTGATTTTGAAGGTATTCCTAAGCAAAAAGTTACCTTAATTGAAAATGGGATAGCTAAAAATGTGGTTTATGACTCGTATACGGCTAACAGGGAAGGGAAAGAATCAACCGGGCACGCCCTGCCCTATCCAAATATCTACGGACCGCAACCTGCCAATCTTTTTCTTAAAAATGGTAATTCAAATCTTAAGGAAATGATAAAATTGACAGAAAAAGGGATTTTGGTTACTCGCTTTCATTACACAAACATAGAAGACCCGATTAGAACTACCTTAACAGGAATGACCCGAGACGGAACTTTTTTGATTAAAAATGGTGAGATAAAGCAGGGAATTAAAAACTTAAGATTTACTCAGGGCATTCTAGAAGCGTTGAGTCACGTGGAGGCAATTTCAAAAGAGACAGCTTTAAAGGAGGGATTTTTTGGTGTGAATAGAGTGCCTGCTCTTAAAATAAGTAAGTTTAATTTTACAGGAATGACTGAATAAAAAAACCAGCCTTTCCAGTGGAGGGGCACCATGGAAAAGCTGGTTTAGAAAACCTTAAAGCTAAGGCTTCCTGTTAATAGTTATCGGCAAATTTTAAAAAAAAGTTTAGAGTGAACTTGTATTACTTTAAAAAAGAGGTGGTTTTGTGGGAAAGAAATTGCGCCATATTACTTTGGAGTTAAGAGAACATTTGCCCTTTACTATTCTTAGTGTTAGCGCAGGAATTATTATTTTAGGAATTCTGACTTTTATAGCGAGTTTGCTGGGAGCTAAAGAAATAAAAGAACCAAGTCAGGAATTATTTCATGTTTTTCATCCCCTACACATGCTTTTTTCAGCAGCGGCTACCACGGCTATGTTTTGGCGCCACGAAAATAAGTTCTTAAAAACTGTAATTGTGGGCTTTTTTGGTGCGGTGGTTATCTGTGGTTTAAGTGATATAGCTATTCCTTATGTAGCAGGTTTTCTTTTGGGAGTGAAAATGGAACTCCATATCTGTATTATTCAGCATCTCATGTTAATTTTACCTTTTGCCTTCATGGGAATTGTCACAGGGTTAATTGTTCCCAAAGAGATTCAGAGCACAATATTTACTCATACTGCCCATGTTTTTGTAAGCAGTATGGCTTCCATTCTTTATCTGGTTTCTTTTGGTTTAGTTTATTGGGTTCACTATATAGGCATGGTATTTTTCTACATAGTTTTGGCTGTCGTTATTCCTTGTTGCACGAGCGACATTGTTTTTCCGCTTCTTGCGGTCAGGAAAGATTAAAATTTAAAACAGCAAATTTTGAGGAAACAAAAGATGACTCTTAAAAATACGAGGGTTTTAAGAGAACTTAATTCTGGCGACCACCTTACTTTAATTTTTGAGTCTTTTCAGGAGAAACTCGATTTTGTTCTTTCTTTTGTTGAGACAGCTAACGAAAGAAAGGAAAAATGTCTTTGTATTACAGACGAAAAGGAGTTTTTAAGTATTGAGGAGTTTTTGGAAACGAAACACCTGAAAGTATTTCGTTTCGGTATGCCTGAAGCTCGGTGTGTTGATTTTAACCGAATGAGTGATTTTTTAACTAAAAAAACAGAGGAAGCTTTAGCGAATGGGTTTCGCGGGTTACGCATAATTGCTGAGGTTTCGCAGATTGTCGGAAAGTTTGCCAGTGAGGAAAGATTGGTTGCTTTTGAGGCGGCTTTAAGTCAATTTTTAACCAAATTTCCAGCCCTTGCTCTATGTCTTTATGATAAAAGTAAGTTTGCCGAAGAAGTGCTTTTGGGGATGGTTAGGACACACCCAATCGTTGCGTTTAAAAATACTCTTAGCCAAAACTACTATTATTTACCGTCCGCGAAATTACTGGGAAGCTTAGGCGAAAGCGACCTCAACCTTTTCTTTTCCCAGCTAAAAGAGAGAGCTAGTCTTGAGAAAAAGCTTCAAGATTATACAAAAGACTTAGAAAAAATGGTCGAAAAAAGAACGAAAGAGCTTAAAAGTGCTCTCGAGGCTCTGGAAATTTTAGCTACCACCGATAGTCTAACTGGACTTGCCACGAGGCGTTACTTTTTTGATTTTTTTGATAGAGAGTTTAAAGAATCTCGCCGATATAAAAGACTTTTTTCCTGTTTAATGATTGATATTGATAAGTTTAAAGCAGTTAATGATACTTACGGTCATCAATATGGCGACTTTGTCTTAAGAGAATTGGCTCAAATTTTAAGAGCAAGTGTTCGAGAAACTGATCTGCTCGGGAGATATGGGGGGGAAGAGATAATAATTCTTCTGCCCGAAACCGATAAAGAACATGCCTCTATTTTAGCCGAAAGATTAAGAAAGCTGGTAAGCGAACACATTTTTTCTTTTCGGGAGATAGAGATAAAGTTAACAATAAGCATTGGAATTACTGAGTTTATGCCTACCGATAATGCAGTTGATGAGATTGTGATGAGGGCAGACAGCGCTCTTTATTCCGCTAAACAGTGTGGAGGAAATTTTGTCATCTTAAATTAGTTGGAGTGATTAGAATGTCGTCAGTTGATCGGTATGTTGCAATTATTGGCGCCAGTCGCTGTGATGAAAAAATAGAGAGAATTGCTTTTGAGGTGGGAAAATTAATTGCCGAAAAGAAAGCTATTCTTGTTTGCGGTGGTTTAGGGGGCGTTATGGAAGCTGCTTGTCGGGGGGCAAAAGCTGCTGGTGGGTTAACTGTTGGGATATTGCCGACCGGCAAAAAAACCGATGCCAATCCTTATGTTGATATAGCTATTCCAACCGGAATGGGAGAAGCCCGCAATGCTTTGGTGGTAAAAGCAGCTGATGCGATAATTGCGATAAGCGGCGAGTTTGGCACCCTTTCCGAAATCGGACTGGCACTAAAGATGGGGAAACCTGTTGTTGGCTTAGAAACTTGGGAGCTTTCCAAGGAGGGCAAAGTTTCCGGCGCTATTGTTGTTGCCAAAACCCCATTTGAAGCGGTCGAGAGAATCTTCCTTCCTTAATCTCCTCAATGTTATACTTAAAGTGTCTTAAGACTAAGATTCAAGTTTTAAGCAAGGATAGGTGACTCGATGCGAACAAGTGTTGATGTTCACAATTTTTTGATTTCCAAAGGCACACTTCACGAAATATGTCTTTTAGGTGGTCCGGCTATGACTGCCGAAAGAGTTTCTGCCTTAATAAGAATTAATTTAGCCGAGATTGTTAAGTCGGTAATAGTTTTTGTTGATAGGGAGCCTCTTCTGGTATTGGTTCCCGGAGATAAACGAGCAAGTTATAAAAGGATTAAAAAATATTTAGGAGCAAAGAGAGTCAGGTTAGCTTTACCTGAAGAAGTGGTTGAAATTACGGGATACGTCATCGGTGCTACTCCTCCCTTAGCTTTTCAAAGAAATCTTCAAACCTTAATGGACGAACGTGTTTTAAGGCAGGATGTAATTTATACCGCCAGCGGCGAAGTAAGCTCGATTTTGAAAATTAGACCTGAAGACCTTAAAGAAGTGACTAATGCTGAAGTAGCCGATATTGCTGAATAAAAAAGTAAGGCTATTTCAAGGAGCAAAAAGTGACAATTAAAGATTTCAAAGAAAATTGTAAAGAGTGCTACGCTTGCGTTCGCGCCTGTCCTGTAAAAGCTTTAAAGGTTAGTGAGGGACAAACAGAAGTTATTGAAGAGAAATGCATCTTTTGCGGAAGATGTGTGGTTGCTTGTACCCAAAAAGGAAAACTCGCTGAACCCCACATTGAAAAGGTAAAAGAACTTCTTAAAGGAAATACCGTTGTGGCAATTCTTGCTCCTGAGCATGTCGCCTCTTTTTACCCAATTCATCCCCTTAAAGTTCAGGCAGGTTTGATTAAGTTAGGATTTGCTGAGGTTCAAGAAAATATTTTAGGAGAAGAATTAATTGCCCCAAAATATCGGGAACTCTTTAAATTAGAAGAAACTATCATCAGGTCAACTTGCCCTTCAGTGGTTGAGTGGGTGGAAAAATTTTATCCTGAGTTAATTCCTTATCTTGCCCCTGTGGTTTTACCCTCTGTTGCTCATGCAAGATTAATAAAAGCGCAAAACAACAAGGCAAAAGTAGTTTTTATTGGTCCTTGTATTGCTCTTAAAGCAGAGATTAAAAATAAAGATTTGGATGCTGTCTTAACCTTTGATGAGCTTAAGGAGATGTTTAAGACAGGAAAAATTAATCTGGCGGAAATGAAAGTGCCTGAAGTAAAAGAAAAGGTAAGCGAACGTTCTTCACTTTTCGGGGGTATGCCACGTGAAGAGTTAGGAAGAAGAACTCTTTTAGATACAGATATTCGTGTAGTGCGAAGTGCTGACGAGATTGACGCTTTAATGGAGGCTATTCGGCAAAAAGAATTAAAACTTAAGTTTATTGATGCTCTTGCTTGCAACGGGTGCTTGGACGGTCCTGGTATGGCTACTAATCAGCCGCTTTTTGCCCGAAAAAAAATCGTAGGAAAGTATTACGGAAAAAACTTAAAAAGCAAGACATCTTCGGAATCAAGGGCTAAAAACAACACTTTCCCCTCAATAGGCCTTTCACGGACTTTTTCAGATAAAAAAGCTTCCTTTGAGCTTCCGAATGAAAAAGAGTTAAAAGAAGTGCTTTTATTGGCTAAAAAAGAAAAACCTGAAGATATTTTAAACTGCGGAGCTTGTGGCTATGGTTCTTGTGAAGAGACGGCTATAGCTATTTTCCAAAAACTGGCAGACTGGCGAGTTTGTTACCTTTATCAGAAGAGGTTAATGTGGGAGTTAATTGGACAATTAAAACAAACAGCTATAACAGACAGCTTAACGGGATTTTTAAACAGCACAGGTTTTCGCAAGGCGGTTGAGCGGGAAATTAAACGTTCAGAGCGTTACAAATCAGTGTTTTCCCTGATTATTTTCGATGTGGACTATTTTAAGTTGATAAATGACACTTATGGTCATATTAAGGGGGATTACCTTTTAAGCCTAATTGCTCAACTTTTGAGAAAAAATTTACGCGAGACAGATGTTTCTGCTCGGTTGGGTGGCGATGAGTTTGCCATAGTTCTTCCTGAAATAATCAAAACCGAAGGGTTTGCTGTCGCTGAAAAGCTAAGAGAGGCTATCGAGAACTTTGCTTTTAAACCCGATGGCAAAGAGAGAGTTCAGATTACCATTAGCTGCGGTGTGGCTGTTTATTGTCCTGGGTCAGGGGAAAAGGCTGACGAATTAATGAATTTTGCAGATAAAGCTATGTATAAAGCCAAAAAGACAGGGCGAAATAGAACTTGCCTTGCATCTGACCAGCGAGGCAATAACGACAAATAGAATTTTACGGCGGTCGAAATAGGCGATGAAAGAAGCCATTCTTTATGAAAAGTTAGAGGACAAAAAAGTAAAATGTCATGTCTGCCCAAGATATTGTCTTATTTCTCCTGGCAAAAGAGGTTATTGCGCCACAAGATATAATCAGGATGGCGTTCTTTACACCTTAATTTATGGGTTAGTTTCTTCTTTGGCAGCTGACCCCATTGAGAAAAAACCACTTTTTCATTTTTATCCTGGAAGTTTAGCGCTTTCTTTCGGCACTCTGGGATGTAATTTCAGGTGTAAGCATTGCCAGAACTGGCAGATTGCTCACGCCAAACCTGATTTAGAAGAGAAAAATTTTACCCGCATATCGCCTGAAGAAGCTGTAAGTCTTGCTAAAAGACATGGTTGTCGGGGGATAGCCTGGACATATAATGAGCCGACAATCTGGTTAGAATATACTCTTGATTCAGCTAAACTCTGTAAAAAAGAGGGTCTTTACACAGTTTATGTAACCAACGGCTATATTACCTTTGAGGCTCTTGATACCATTGGACCTTATCTTGATGCTTTCAGGGTGGATGTGAAGGGTTTTACCAATGAGTTTTATGAGTGGCTGGCTAATGTGAAGGATTTTAGTCCTGTTCTTCAAGCGGCTATACGGGCTAAAGAAAAATGGGGGATACATGTTGAGGTGGTTACAAATATTATCCCTACTGCCAATGACGATGAAAAGAGCTTGCGGGAGATTGCTCGCTGGATAAAGAATTCCCTGGGCGCAAATACTCCCTGGCATGTTACCCGATTCTATCCCTATCTTGAACTTTCTCATCTTCCTCCAACACCTCTTGAAACTATTGAACGAGCTCGAGAAATTGGTTTAGAAGAAGGTCTTAATTTTGTTTATGTTGGCAATGTGCCAGGTTATTCTGGAGAGGATACCATTTGTTTTAATTGTGGAAACCTCGTTATAAAAAGAAGCGGTTACGAACTTCTTAAATATGAGGTAAAAAAAGGTAAATGTGGGTTTTGTGGGGCAGATTTAAATATTGTTGAAGATTAAGAAATGCATGACCTTAACCCAAGAGGGTAAAAATGAAAATTAAAACCCAAAAGGCGCTTTCTTCAGGCGGTGTCATTTTCCGCCGCCTAAACGATGAAGCTGAGGTGGCTCTTATTCGACGAGGGGAGAACATCTGGTGTTTACCTAAGGGTACGGTTGAGAAGGAAGAGGAGCTTGAAAAAACGGCTTTGCGTGAGGTTGAGGAAGAAACTGGTCTTAAAGGGAAGATTCTTGATAAGATAGGCGCAATTGATTACTGGTTTTTCTGGAAACCTGACAATACTCGGTATCATAAGGTAGTCCATTTTTATCTGATGGAATATCAGGGTGGAGATGTCCAAGATCACGATTATGAAGTTGAAGAAGTTCGCTGGTTTCCCTTCGGGGGAGCCATTTCTGTGATGGCTTATAAGGGCGAAAAAGAGATAGTTGAGAAAGCAAGTGAAATGCTGAAAAGGAGGCAAGATGCAGATTATTCCTAACCAGTGGCATCAGACGGTTAGTAAGATTCTTGAGACTCCCAAAGGAATTGTTTTTTTATTGGGCGGCATGGACACAGGAAAAACCACTTTTGCTCTCCTTTTGGCTGCGGAGGTGACTAAAAGAGGTATTAAGGTAGGAATTATTGACGCTGATGTTGGTCAGTCAACTTTTGGACCGCCTACTACCATTAGTTTTGTCGAAGTTCCTCCTCGCTATGAAGAGGCAATCGGAAAACTAAAGCCTTCTTCACTTTATTTTGTGGGCAATAACTCTCCCCGCTGTTATCTTTTGCCCACGGTAGTAGGGGTAAAGAAGATGGTGGATAAAGCTCGTTTTGCTGGATGCGAGCTAATTATTGTTGATACAACTGGTTTAATTGTTCCTCCGATGGGACCACCTTTGAAATATCATAAAATTCAACTTCTACGCCCACGGCATATTGTTTCTTTAGAGCGGGGGAATGAGCTTAAGACAATTTGTCAGAGTTTTTCAGGTTATAAGTACTTTAAGTTTTACAGATTACAGGTTCCTTCACAGATTAAGACTTTGTCGAGAGAAGAGCGAGTGAAAATAAGAAATAAAGCTTATCGAGCCTACTTTCAAGAGGCAAAAAGCTTTGAAGTTGATCTCAAAAGAGTTTCTTTATATCCCTCTAGCGCAAATTTGTTAACGAGGGATGATTTACTTGATTTGCTGGTGGGGATAGAAGATGCTCAGGGAGACACTTTGGGCTTGGCTAAACTTTCCAACCTCTCCCCTGACAGAGAAAGAGTGGAACTAATATCTCCATTTAAGGGTACAGGTCGAGTTGCTTCTTTAGTGTTGGGTTGCATTAGGCTTAACTCAAATTATGAAGAAATAGAAAAAATGCCTCCCTGGAGGGTTGCAAAAGAAGTTGAGTCTTTCAAGAAATGAAAAAGTATTTTTTGACCACTTAAATAAAGCCACTGCTGAAATCCAGCATTTGAGCGACAAGGCAAGGAATTGCTCCAAGTGTCATTTGCGGTGCGAGTCGGATGAACCTCTGGTTGGTGCAGGATACCCTTTAGCCGATATTTTTTTACTAAAAGACTATCCCAATATTGAGGAGCTGGGAAAAGGGGTGGCTTTTGCGGGCAAAGTAGGGGATGCCTTTTATAAAGCTTTTGAAAAGCTCTCTCTCGATATTTCCTTAGTTTACGGGACTAATGCTTTAAAGTGCCGGGTTTTAAATAAAGGTTTCGGGGAAAAGGAAATAGCTAAGTGTGCGGAGTTTTTAAAATTAGAGATAGCCATCGTAAAGCCAAGAGTAATTTTATCTATGGGAGAAACAGCTGCTTCAATGCTCAACGTTCTTTCATTGGAATTTGATGGAGAGCTTTCTTTTGTACCAAGCAGAATATACAAATGGAAGCCAAGCATAGATGTAATAATAACACACAGCCCAGAGCTTGCTCTGAGCTGTGATGAATTTAAAAAAGATTTCTGGCGTGATTTGCAACGCCTAAAAAACTATCCTACTTAAACTAATCCTCTTCAATTTCAATAGCACCCATTGGGCACTCTTCGGCACAAGCTCCGCAGCCGGTGCACTCATCCTCGTTGGCAACAGTAGCAACATCATCGGCTAAGTCAAGAACACCACTTGGGCAAGTGTCAACGCAAATTCCGCATCCTGAACATTCCTCTGTGTCAATAATTGGTCTCGGCATAACCCTCACTCCTTTCTAATGCTTTTTATATGCAAAATTTAAAAGATTTATAGCAAAAGCGAGAGTGATTGTAAAGGAAAATTTTGCGGTTGTAAAGTATTTGTAAGCGTCCATAACATATTGGACTCTCGGGACTCTTTCTTAAGACTATCAAGATAGTAGCGAAGAGGCGGCAATCTCTCAAGCCTTTTGTGAGGTTTTTCTGTGTTGTACCAGACCAGATACTCCATCAGTCCCTTGTTAAACTCATCCGTATCGCAGAGTTCATGAAGGTGCCACCGCACATACTGCTCACGGAGCGTCCGGTTAAACCGCTCGACATGCGAGTTGCTTTGAGGAGTCCGGGACAGATGTGAAAGTTTAAGACAAACCTCCCGCTGCGCGCGTAGAAGGAGAGACGATGATGGCTCTCGGCAAGGAGATTTTTGTCCTTTAGG
>CAMTWV010000018.1:0-6916 GCA_947085535.1 uncultured Actinomycetes bacterium
ATATACTTAAGTTTTTGACGCCGGGTATTACCGCCACCGGTCAACTGAAAAGTTTTGATTCTTCAAAGGAAGTTCCCTCTTTAAGCATATGAAAAGTAGCCGTAGCCAACTTATGAGCCAGAGTGCAATTGGCTACCAGAGTATGGGCATTTCCTTTTCTCTTGTTTGCGTGCTTATCTTAAAAACTTGCGCAGTCTTTTAATAATATCTGACTGCCATATTAGCTGCCTGGGTAAAGGCCCATTTAAGATAATGGTTTCCCTGCTTACCACCTTTACCTTTTCTTACCTTATCGAAAAGACTTAAGAGATACCTGGTACTAGACGACTAAAGGCAAGCGAAATGCTTGGCACTCTTAAATCGAGAGATATCTTAAATTTCGTAATAGATTGTTAAGGCAAGTACGTAATGAATTCCTGGGATGGTCAGTAAAGCTTTGAAGTTTGGATCGGAAAGAGCCACATTCCTCAAATACTTGTCGATACTCTTTATTTGTTTGGATAAGAGATCGATTCTTTCTAAGACCATCCGGCAATAGTTCTTCAGTTCTAGAGGCAAAGGCATAGAGTCAATATCATCTGCATTAAGATGCTTCAGGGCGTTTAGACTTATCGTGTTTAGGTTGTAACGGATAAACTGCATCCGAAGGCTTGAATAGCAAGAGGCTCTTTCTTCAACCAAGCCAGCCCTTCTTCTTAAAAAGTCTCGCAAGGGTCTTTTCTTCCTCGGATAGATATAGGCTTCAGGGATTTCTCCCATACGCAAAAGCTTGGCTAGTTTAAAAGCATCACGCCTATCTGTTTTTATCTTAGCCCCGGTGATCATATAAAGTCCCAAAGTGTGAGCCAGTTTCACCTTATATCCAGCCTCTTTAAGTCCATCCACAATCCAGTACCAGTTAATTGTAGATTCAATGGCAATACGAAGATCGTTGCCGAAGGGTTCAAGAAATCCAAAGATGAGTGATAAATCATTTTCAAGCTTTGCTTCCTCAACTTTCCTTCCCCTCTCATCAATTACGCAGATTTGAGAGTTTTTTGCATGTAAATCAATTCCACAGTAAAATGTTTTCATAGCGACCTCCTTTTGGTTTTGGTGTTCTTTGCTACCTAAGGTAGCATAAGTTTTGGAGGTCGCTCTCAATAATTATCAGCGGATAAAAGGGAAACCAAAGATTTCCCCAAATTGCTTTCGGCAACTTCTTTTATCCACAGGACGTTAGGTGACATAAATCTAAGGAGGTGAATGTATGGGTAAGGTGGTAATAATTATGGGTTCGAAAGGTGACCTTGAATGGTCAAAAAGGATTGCAAAGGTGTTAGACAGATTTGGAATTGAAAGTATATTGAGGGTAGCTTCAGCCCATAAGGTGCCATTAAAATGCCACGAATTGGTAAAGGAATATGAAAAAGAGGATGTGGTGTTTATTACCATTGCAGGAAGAAGCAATGCTTTAAGCGGGTTTACAGACGCCCAAACCTACTGCCCGGTTATTGCCTGTCCTCCGTATAGCGATAAATTTGCAGGTGCGGATATTTACTCCAGTCTCAGAATGCCTTCTGGTGTAGCACCCATGGTGATTTTAGAACCGGACAGTGCTGCATTAGCTGCTGCCAAAATTTTAGGATTGACTGATAAGCGCATTCAAGAAAAAGTTAAAGAATATCAGAACGCAATGAAAGAAACGTTAGAAAAAGATGATAAGGAGATTCAAAATGGGTAGTGTAAAAGACCTTAAAATTCTCAAAAAGCCAGCCTCTGATAACCCCGGACAGGCAAGGTTCATTTTCTCAGATAGATACTCAGTATTCGACTGGGGGGAGATGCCAGATCACATAGACGAGAAAGGGAAAGCACTTGCTATTGCAACTGCTTATTTCTTCGAGAAACTTGAGAGGGAAGGAATAAAAACACATTATCTTGGCTTGGTAGAGGATGGAGAGGTTAAAAGGATAGATGAGTTGAAAAGACCGACAAATATACTGGAGTTCAATTTACTTAGGGTGATAAAACCTGCAGTCAAAATGAATACTTATGATTATTTAGTTTATCAAAAAGAGAAAAGAAATTTCTTAATACCCCTTGAGGTAATATACAGAAACTCATTGCCCGAAGGTTCCTCTGTATTTAAAAGATTAGAGGAAGGAAGTCTAAAATTGGGAGATATCGGATTAAAAGAAATGCCTAAGCCTGGTCAAGTTTTAGAAAAGACAATCCTTGATGTCTCCACAAAGCTTGAAGCCATGGATAGATACATAGACTGGGAAGAGGCAAGAAAAATCTGTAATTTAAGTAAAGAGGAAATAGAGGAGATAAAAAGGAAGGCTCAGTTTATAAATGACCTTATTACTAAAGAGACAAGGAAATTGGGACTTTTCAACGAAGATGGAAAAGTGGAATTCGGATTTGATGAGGGGAGGAACTTAGTACTTGTTGATGCTATTGGGACATTAGATGAGTGTAGGTTCACTTACGAAGGGCTGCCTGTAAGCAAAGAAATAGCTAGAATATCTTATCGTAAGACAAGTTGGTATAAAGATGTTGAAAATGTCAAAAAGATAGACAAAGTTAATTGGAAATCTTTGGTAAAAACTCCCCCACCCCCCTTACCGGAAGAATTGGCAGACTCAATTTCGTTGCTCTATAAGGCATATACAAACGAGCTAACCGGAAGAGAATGGTTTGATACCCCTCATTTAAGTGAAGTATTAAATGCAATTAAGAAATACTGTGGTTAGAGAAGAGGTTTTAAAGAAAGCGGCTCTTATCATAAAGAGGGGAGGACTTGTTGTCTTTCCTACCGAAACTGTTTACGGGTTGGGAGCTTGTGCTTTTAACTCAAAAGCAGTGGCTAAGATTTTTGAAGTGAAACAAAGACCACACTTTGACCCAATTATAGTGCATATAGCAGATTTTAAGCACCTTGAGCATTTATGCATGAAGGTAGATGACAGGGCAAGAAGACTTGCGGAAAGCTTCTGGCCAGGACCACTTACACTAGTACTCCTAAAATCACGAATGGTGCCTGATATCGTAACCGCAGGACTTTCAACCGTTGCTGTGAGAATGCCTTCCCATCCTGTAGCCTTGGGGCTTATTAAAGAGGCGGGCGTACCTATAGCTGCTCCCAGCGCCAATTTATTTGGTCATTTAAGTTCTACCACTGCAGAGCATGTAAGACAGCAGATGGGAAGCAAGGTTGACTTAATAATTGATGGAGGCAGGTGCCCTATTGGGGTGGAATCCACAGTAATTTATCTTGCGGAAAAAGAAGCAATACTTTTAAGACCAGGGGGCTTACCACTTGAAGACATAGAAAAGGTAATAGGCAAAGTGAAGATTCCAAACTCTGATCCCAAGAAGCCTCTATCCCCTGGACAGTTGCCTCGCCACTATTCACCAAGGACTCCGCTCCAACTCAAAACTACTGGCGAAATTGTATTTGAAAAAGGGAAGAAGATAGGATTTTTAGCATTTACACTGCCAAAAAAGAGTCTGCCATGTGAGGTGGTAGAAGTTCTTTCACCAACAGGTGATTTACAGGAGGCGGCAGCGAATTTATTTTCATGTTTGCACAAACTGGACAAAGCTGGACTGGATGTTATCTATGCAGAACCCCTGCCTGAAGTTGGTTTGGGCAGGGCAATTATGGACAGGCTACGCCGAGCATCAAGCAAAAATGATCAAAACATGGAGGATACTCATGAAAGGAATATTTGCCACGGCAATTAACTGTATGGATGGAAGGGTGCAAACACCAGTGATAGAATGGTTGAAGAGAAGATACCAGGTCGATTATGTAGATATGATAACTGAACCAGGCCCAAACAAGATACTATCGGAGAACAAAAACAGAATGATAGTTGAATCTATAAAAAAGCGAGTTGAAATATCGGTCGTAAAGCATAATTCAAGACTGGTTGCTATCGTTGGGCATCACGATTGTGCAGGAAATCCTGTAAAGAAAAGTGTGCAATTGGAACAGATACTGTCCGCTATTAAAACAGTAGAATCATGGAATTTTGAGGTTCAGATAATAGGATTATGGGTCAATGAGAACTGGGAAGTTTGTGAGATCGAATGATTTTGGATTTACGTCACCTAACCCAGCATAAAGGGTTCGCCCTTCGGACTTACCCAAATTCCGCCTTCAGCGGAACTTCTTTTATGCTGAGAACGTTATATGAAACAGCGGCGGAAAGGAGAAAATAATTATGAATGAAGAAAGCAAACAAATAACCATTATGGAGTGCTCTTTGAGCTATTTCTTAGAAAATGAGCCGGGGCAAGAAGTAGCAAAAGGAGAAGCTCTCGCCCGACTTGATGAAGAAAATATCTCTATCCTTCCAAAGTTTGGTGAGCCGTTGTTTTTCTCGCTAAGAGATATTCTTGAGATTTCCGAGGGTGATTATAGAATTCATCTTGTTTTGACCTCAAAGGAAAAACTTACTCTTTTTAATCTCGGATACCGCTACGAAGATTTCTTGAGGGTTCTCTCTAAACTGCGCAATGAAATACTTTTGAAAGACATGCTTATGCATGAAACGCTTAAGAAATCCGGAGTGGAAGCAGAATTTGTTTATTTTGATGATGACGGCAGTGAAAAACAAAAAGGAAAATGTGAACCTCGCTTATATGAAACTGCACTGGTAATAATACCCGAAAAAGGAGAACTTGTAAGAATTCCCTATAGCGACATTTCAGAAATTCAGGATTTAGATTTTACCCTCTCTATAACCACGGATTTTGAAGAGAAATTTGTTTTTTCACAGATGGGCAGGCAATTTGACCCATTCACGAAAACTCTCTCTGACTTAATGAACGAACTTTCTCTCAAAGTCCAATCGTCTCTCAAGGAATTACTGCCCAAATCTGATCCATCAGTTATAAGGCGAGCTGCTCGACTTATGAAAGAAGGCAAAGCAGCCAGAAGAAGTGACATAGAATTCATTTCTCCAGAACTCTGGCTTGAATTGGAGAAGAAAGTAAAATCTTTGGGGATTAGGGAAGAGTATGAGTTCTTAGAGTCACTTGCCCAAAAAGATAAAATGTGCATTGGTTTAAAACGGGGACTTTTAGGCGATTTAACAGGCGAATATGTCTGGTTTCTAATTCCGATTTATAGCACAAATCCAAAAGAGCCAGGAAATGCCGTTGCGATGGAAGCAATTTCCGGAGAAGGTGGCGGTAAAGCAACTTACTTTTTCAGGATTGTGAGTAGAAAGGATTATCCCAATTTCAAGAACATCGATGATTTGCATCGAGAGGTAGACAATTTTATCAAAAGAATGAATCGTGGCATGCTCGCTATAAACTTTAGAAGAGAGCCAATTTATCTGCCTGACGAAAGATTGGAAGAACCGCAGTATCAAAAATACCAATTTGCGATACAAAAAATTCCCGCGCTTCAAGAATTGCGGCGTCTTTTCATCGGCAGAGTAATCCATTCCTCGCCCGAGCAGTGGAAACAGGATGTGATGGATTTGCTTAAGTTTAATGTTGGCACATTGGATGATAATACAAAATGGAAAAAGGGCGAAAACTATGAATAATAATTGGTTTATAGAGTCAATCTCTTTAGTTAAAGCCGATGCTCTTCCAACAAAGGAAGAGATGGAAAAACTTCTGCCTTTAAGCTGGCCGCCCAGATGGGAAGAGATAGATCATTATGCAAAAGATGGTCTTCTGACCATAAGTTTAGCACACATTAATCCATACCCGAATGAAGAACTCGGGGTGACTATCTTAAAACAGGGCTTCGGTATAGCAGTTCCGATGCCGAGTCTTAAACCAGAAAAATTTGATTTTGTACGGCACCTAAATGTTATTGGATGCAGTGACAAACAAACAGCCAGGCAATTTTTTGAAAGCCATCAAGCTATTCCCGTCAAAGAGCTAATGGCTCCGGCGCCAGGGTTATCAGTGAATATCTCCTTAGGTGATTTAATAAAAACGTTTGCCCCAAAAGAAGTGGCAAAAGAATTTGAATCTGCTTTGGAAAAAGGCAAAAAAGAATTCGCTAAATCTGGTGTTAAAATTGAAAAAGGAAAATATCTCGGCGAAGAAGCGATTTTGATTGTTGGGGAGAGTGGCAAAATAGTTTGCAGTGCGGTTTTGATTAACAACTTTGTAATTATGGGAGAGTTGTTGATGTCAGATGCATTGGAGCCTGGTAGCACACCTATTCACTTCCCCGAATGCAAGTGTAAGCGACCGTATCCATGTTCAACGCGTAAAGCCGCTGGATATGTTCATAGGGAGGAGGTGGAGCAATTTCTCATGTCCATATTTGCAAGAATCAAAGGGAATGCAAAAGGACATGCAAATAAACCTTGCGCAGAGATAATGCGCGGACAAAATATAACAAAAAATCCTAAAGGAAAATCCATAATTGAAGTTGGTGACACAATCAGGACTAATAAAACAACGCAAGTAAATATTACTGATACCGCAGGCAATAAAATTTCAATCGGCGGAAAAACCGAAATAAAAATGGACAGCGTATTTGATTTTCAACTAATCGTCGGCACAGTTACAGCATTTATTAAAAAACTACAACCAAAGACCAAATTTGAAGTTCATACGCCGACTTCAGCGGTAAGTGTGCGGGGCACGGCGTTTTCTCTTTTTACAGATTACAATGTAACCACCTTAACTGTTATTGAAGGCGATGTTGAATTTTCTGACTTAAAAGGCAATAAGGTAATGGTAAAAGATAACCAGAGTTGTATTTGCTACCAGGAGCAGGGACTTCAGAATCCCGTTACCTTGCCAGTTAACCTTAAAGAACAATATAAGGAGATGTAAACTAATGGCGTTACAGGGTACAAATATATCATGTATTGCTGGAGAAGTTTTTGTAAAACAGGGGACTGTCAAAAAACAAGTTTTAAAAACTTTAAAATTAAATGGAACC
>CAMTWV010000019.1:0-19406 GCA_947085535.1 uncultured Actinomycetes bacterium
CGCAAATTTTTGGCGGAGAGGGAGGGATTCGAACCCCCGGACCCTTGCGGGTCAACGGTTTTCAAGACCGCCGCTTTCAACCGCTCAGCCACCTCTCCAAAAAAACAGTTGATAGTTTATAAATGCCGAAACAAGTTTATTATAGCAAAAAACGCCTCTCAATTTATCTCAACCTCTTTGTCCTTGACGGCTTTTAATTTGTGATTGAAAATAAGCAGGAAATTAATTTAGAGGTGAAAGATGGCAAAAATTAAAGACTATATTATGGTCGCCAAACCGCGCTTGGTTTTTCTTCTTGTTTTCACAGGTCTTTCTTCTGCGTTTATTGCTTTGAAAAAATATGACGTTTCACCTTCAATTATTGGCTGGATAGCGCTGGCTTTGATTTTAGGAACAGGGGGGACCAATGCTCTTACCTGTTATATTGACAGAGACATTGACGCCGAGATGTCCCGAACCAAAAATCGCCCCATTCCAAGCGGAAAAATTAAACCCAAAAATGCCTTGATATATAGTCTTATCTTAATCTGTTTTGCTCTGATTCTATCTTATTTTCTTCATCCACTGGCTTCTCTTTTTATGCTTTTGGGTGTTGCTGACTCCGCGCTGGTTTATAACGCGATAACCAAACGCAAAAGTCCTTTAAACATAATTCTCGGCGCCCCAGCAGGAGGAATGCCCGTGCTTGTTGCCTGGAGTGCAACCGCGGGAAAGATCGAGTTAATCCCTTTTCTTATGGCTCTTTTGATAATCTTCTGGACACCAATACATATCTGGAGTTTAGCCCTTTACTATTCAGATGATTACGAAAAGGTGAAGGTGCCGATGCTCCCAGTCGTTACTGGTCCGAAAACTACCATCCGATTAATTGCCCTATTTTCTCTTATTCTGGTTGAGTTCTCGCTTCTTATGGTAAGAAGCTTCAGGGTTTTTTATCTTGCGACAGCAATTGTTTTAGGAACGCTTATCGTTATAGAAAGTTTTCGCTTGCTTCGCCGCCCTGACAAAAAAACAAGCTGGCAACTGTTTAAGCTTACCAGTCCCTATCTCTTCTTATTATTTTTAGCCATGATTTTAGATACCTGGCTATTTTAACCGCAAATTTCTCCAAGCAAAGAGGACTTAGAAACCAAAAAGAACCCCATAAGAAGACAACCCGCTCCACCAATTGCTACTGCCAGGGGAACAGACAATGCTTCAGCAATTGCCCCGAATAAAATGCTTCCAATAGGCATCAGCCCCATGAAAGCCCAGACAAAAATACCCATGACTCTTCCTCGCACCTCTGTCGGCACGGAAGACTGAATCGAGGTATTAAGCGAAGACATCGACATTAAAAGCGAAATACCGATTACAACCAGAAGAAGCAAGGAAAGCCAATAAGTTTTTGAGAAAGCCAGAGCAATTATGGCAAAACTAAAGGTTAGAATCCCTGTTTTTATTAAAATATCCCGCCGAGCCAAACGCGCGAGATAGGCAACCATTAAAGCTCCCAAAAGAGCCCCCAGACCATTGGCCGCCATCAACATTCCAAATCCCTTCGCCCCAACCTCTAAAATATCTCGGGCGAAAACAGGCATAAATACACTGTAGGGCACCCCGAAAATAGTTAAGACAGCTATCGTCAACAACATAAAACCTACTTCGCGGTGATCCCGGGCATAGCGAAGACCACCGAAGATATGCTGCCAGACATTTTCCTCTTCTTCTTTCTTAAGATGCTTCGCGGGAGCAATTAAAAGAAGCGCTATGATGACTGCTAAAAAACTTGCTCCATTGACATAAAAGCAAGCAGCCACTCCCCAAGTACTTAAAACAAAGCCTGCCACAGCAGGGCCAACAAGACGCGCCAGATTAAACTGAGCAGAGTTAAGAGCAATAGCGTTAAGCAAATCTTCGCCTGAAACAATATCAGAGATTATTGCCTGCCAAGCAGGAAAACTAAAAGCCATGGCAATCCCCGCCCCGAAGTGAATAAGAGAAATATTTACAACTGTGGTAGCTTTTGAGGTAGTAAGAAATCCCAGAAGAAAAGCTAAAATCATAAGTATTCCTTGAGTCCAGATAATGAGTAATTTTTTATCCAATCTATCAGCGGCCGCACCTGCAAAGAGGGCAAACAAAAGTACAGGCAAACTTCCAGCAAAGTTAACAAAGCCCAGAAGAAAAGGCGAATTGGTGAGATTAAAAACAAGCCATCCTAAAGCCATTGCCTGAATCCACGAACCCATATTGGAAAGAAGAGCACCCGACCAGAAATAACGAAAATCGCGGTAAGCAAGCGAGGCAAAAAGCCTCCTCAAGCCCTTAACAGTAGGAGTTACAAGTTTCGCTTCGGGACAGGTAACCTCAGCCTCAATGACTTCGACTTTAAATGAATTTTTCCTTAAGTTTTTATCACTCACCATAGTTGAACCTGTATTTTCTTGGACCAAGTTTTACAAGTTTTTTTTCCTTTTCCCAGCGCTCAAGCCGAGCCTTATCCAATTCTAAAAGAACTTTCCTCTCTGCTTCATCCCTCAATCTTGAGGAAGCGCTCCCTTTTGCTCCCAATTTAGCTTTTATCTTAATAAAATCCTTCCGTTTTTTTAGATAATCATCGTATTTAACTTTCCTCAATCTACTCCAAGCTCCTTTTTAAATTTTAATAAAGCCTCTTCGATATCTTCTTCTTTTGCTCTTTTCTTTAAATAAGCCCAATCAATTTCCTTTAAATGCAAAGCTATGAGCTCTTTCGCCCATCTTCCATCATCAAGCGGGCTCCAATGAACATAAGCGTTTAATCTGTCAACTATTAAATCTTCTAAGCCCAGAACATAAACTTTAAACGAGTCAATCTCAACCTCACACACTCTTTTAAGTTGTTCGGGGTCGAGAAAACTTAACGGGGCTTCAATGATAATATCAAGCTCCTCGCTTAACCAAAACCTGCCTTCCTTTTTAAAACCCCATTTTTTTAAAACAGCATCCACTGGTTCGCTCGGAACCACCACGTCAATGTCGGCTGTGGCATAACCTCCCGCGGTGTAAAATTCCACAGCATTACCTCCAACCACAACAGGCTTATGGCCCTGCGGCTTAAGTGCCTCGGTAAGCAGCGCCATAAACAAAAGTCTTTTAGTCAGGGGATCTTTTGTGTCCTTAACTCTTTCTAAATTTAAAAATTTCTTTTTGACAGATTTTTCTCCCAGCCACCCATCAATCTGTTCTTTTTTAAACCGATACTGCCCGCCAACCCTGACATAAGAAATTCCACCACGATTTATCAGGTTATAAATTGTGCGGGAAGTTAAACTCAAATATTTAGCTAATTCACTAACACTCATTAACTTTTCCATTTCAACAACCTAATTTATTTTCCTTGAAATTTGTGTAAAAATCAAGAAAAAATATGAAAATCTTCTGCGCCCTTCATGGCCTCTTTAACTGAATTTGTCAGTTCCGCAAGTGAATAAATCTTCATTTTCTCTTTTATACCCACAACTTTCATTATAAGCTCAATGCCAGAATAAAGTCGGCTATTAAGAAAAGCTGTGAGCCCGGAGTGAAACGAGGGGGAGTTCTGCAGATCGCCGTCGAGGAGTGAGGTGAGAAGGAGAAACGCTCGAATCAAGAACCGAGAACAACCCACAAAAAAGAAATTTGGGCGAGCAAGAAAATGAAAGAAGCATATGCAAGTTAATTGCTTCTTTGGGAGTTAGATTAAATGAATGAAGGGGCAATATTTTCATAAGAACTAACGAGGACGGATTACTTTCTTATATCCTGAAAAAGCTTTCTCGTTTAGCAAATAAAAATATGAAACGACTTCCTCGGTTTTATATTCGTCTTTAAGTCTTTGAGCGAAATAGTTGGCACAGCGGTTTACTGTCTCTTCTTGTAGGGGTATGGCAAATACTTTCAAGCGAACAAGAGTCTTCTCTGACCCAATATTTTTTATCTCCAGAATTTTCGGGGATGCAATAAGGAGGGGGACCTCTCTAGTTGCTTCTTCAATCACTTTCATTAAAACCTCTTTAAGTTCTTCTTCTTTAACCTTCTTCAAGATAAAGAGGTCGAGGTGGTAGCTAAGATAACCTCGTGGATACTTGCTTACCCCAACTATTGAGCCATTAGGAATAAAGTGGGAGTTACCATTAATGTCTCTTACCTTGGTCATTCTTAAGCCAAATTCTTCCACCAGACCAGTGGCTTCAAAGGGACCTGTTTTTAAATAGACAAAGTCTCCGACGGAATACTGGCCCTCAAAGAGAATAAAAAATCCTGAAACAATGTCTTTAATCAAGCTCTGAGCGCCAAAGCCGATGGCTAAACCAATAACTCCAGCTGTCGCCATCATCGGCGCCGGGTCAACTCCTATCTCTTTTAAAATCATAAAACCGCCCAAAAAGAAAAGAATATATTTATAAGTATCCTTAAAAAGCGCAATCATGGTTAAAATCCGCTTGTTTTTTTTAATTTCTTGAGTCTCTCCTTTTTCAGGCAAACGAGGTTTGAGCCGATTAAGAATGAACATCCCCAGCCAGTAAAGGATAAAAAAGAGGAGGGCAAGGGTTAATACCCGCACAGCTTTAACTGCAATCTCTTCTAAAACATAAGCCTTCCGAAAAAATTCAATCATTCAACCTCTCCTAAAACTCCTTGTGTTTCCGCACGTTCCAGACGGCGAAGCATTTCGGAAATCGGGATAATCTCAAGTCCCCGTTCGTATCGCAAATAATCAATGATTAAAGAGAGAGCTTCTACCGTTTTTTCGCGCGAGGCGCCTTCTTTTCTTAAGAGAGCACCACTGTCATGGAAAAGTATGATTCCGCCATCTCGAATATATACTTTCACCCGACACAACATCCGCTTTGGACTTAAAAGCCGCCAGTCAAGCGTGCTTACTGTCCAGAGAATTACTTTATAACCCTTCTTGATTAAAAGCTTTCGCACCGCGTTACTGTAAATCCCCCGTGGTGGACGAAAAAGAGTTGTTTTTATTCCTGTCGCATTATAAATTGCCTTCTCGGTTTTATTAATCTGATTTAAAACTACTCGCCTGGTTGTTGGAACAAGATCGCGATGGGCATAGGTGTGATTGGCAATATCATGACCCTCTTTAATAATTCTTTGAGCCACTTCGGGATACTTTTCTACATGTTTTCCCACCACAAAAAAAGTTGCTTTAACCCTCTTTTCTTTAAGAACATCAAGAACTTGGGGTGTAAAGACAGGATGGGGACCGTCATCGAAGGTTAAGGCAACTGTTCCTCTTGGTCCACGTCTGATAATTCCCCCCTGCGGACCGATGCCGTGATACTCGTAGTAAGTAATGAAAGAGCCCAAAAGAACAAGAAAGACGGCGAGATAAAAAATTCTCGACCACCAGATTTTCCACTCCGGCTGCCAGATTCGCCCGCTCAAAACCATATATTTAACAAACACAAGCAGCAAAAGAGCGAATGCTATAATATAAAGTATCTTTGGCAAAATGTATCGGGTCGTATGTCTCAAATGCTTACTCCTTTAGTTAAACGAACAAGTTCGGAAAAGGTGACGAATTCAAAACCTCTTTCTTTAAGTTCTCTAATTATAACAGGAAGTGCTTTTATTGTGTTTTCCCGATTTTTCCCGCCATCATGGGCTAAAACAACCATCCCATTTCGTGTCCCCGTAAACACACGCACCTAAAAAAGGAGAGAGGCTAAGAGCAACGTGGCGACCACAAAAGTTATTGTAGCCGCCACAAAAAAGAACTGAGATGTAAATTTTAGCGTTTTTATTTTTTTCTCCATCTTGACAAAACTATTAATTTTCGGGCACAAATCTGTCTTTTAGTTTCTCTAACACACCTGGCAGAGTTGTGTATTCCATCTCATCGAGCGAGAGACGATGGGGCTCAAAGGGTCCATGTCTTCTAAAATAATCAGCCGCAGCATTAGCCATTGTTCTTGCCCTGTCATAACTTGGGTCAGCAAACATATCGCGTGGTCCAACAAAGTGAGCATCGGCTAATTGAAAACCTAAACAAATAACCCGAGGTGGACCATCAAATCGGGTAGGCGTACCTTCCTTCACTGAAACAGGCATTAACGGACCGTGGTGAGAGCCTCTCATCCAACCAGCAACTGCATGAGGAAAAGCAAAGGGTTCAAGAACTTCACCAACTGCAGGAAGACCCGACTGGGCGCGAACAATCATAACAGGATCGTCTTTGCCCACATATCTGCCCGCCAACAAGTTAAGTCTCTGGGTGGAAGTAGCAGAAGCTATTTCGCCATCCTTTTTAAAGACTTTTTTAATAGCGTATCTGCCCGGCGCCCCAATTAAAGCCAGCATGTCGTAAACTTCTTCAGGGCAGGAAAAAATCACTTTTTTATGCTCCATCATATCAAGAACTTCAAATTTAAAGCCCATATGCATTGAGGGATCAATAACCAGACCAATTGTGTTGAAAGGGTCGGCAAACATTTTATAAAGAGGCAAATTCCAAGCACCTGGCTCTGTTTTATCAGCCAAGAAAATAAGAATGGGTTCGCTTTTTCTCTCCACAAACTCCATTTCCGCAAAGCCTGGTCCCATCCCTTTTAAGTTGCCCGAGAAAGCATCCACCAGCAAATCCTGTCCTGCTCCGTATTGCTTTAATTTCTTCGCAACCTCGGTAACTGTCTCAAAAGTTTCCCAGGCAAATCGATGAATTGCTTCATTGTCTGCCCCTTTCTGGTGAGTCATAATTAAAGCAATATCATCACCTACATTTCCACAGTGAAAGTCTATGATAAGACCTTTCTTCTTGGCTTGCTCAAGACATTCTCCCGCCTTACTTAAAAGATCAGGATGAGTACTTGAATGCCCGACATAACCGCCTACATCCGCCTTGATCACACTTAAAGTAATCTTTTCTCCCATCTTACTCCTCCTTTACTTTTTTTTAATCTTGGTATCGATTACAAAATAAAGTATACTCTCCAAAACAAGTGTATTCTACTATAAACTAGGGTTGTCAAACAAATAATTGCCCAAAGGAGTCGTTATTGAGCTGGCATACTCTTTCCCTAAAAGAGACAGAAGAAAGATTAAAGACTGACTTAAAAGCAGGATTAACCCAAAAAGAAGCTGAGGGGCGACTTTCGGAATACGGTTCTAATGAATTAGAGGAGAAAAAGAAGGTTTCTCCCATTGTTATGTTTATTTCCCAGTTTAACGATTTTATGATCTTAGTCTTAATAGCGGCGGCTGTCATTTCTGGTCTTCTTGGAGAATTAATCGATACGTTAGCTATAGCCACAATTGTCTTTCTCAACGCCCTTATCGGGTTTTTCCAGGAATTTAGAGCAGAAAAAGCTATACGAGCATTAAAAGCAATGGCCACTCCGTCAGCAACAGTGTTAAGAGAAGGGTGCCCTGTTTCAGTTTCTTCAGAAAACATTGTCCCCGGTGACATTGTCCTTTTAGAAGCTGGACAAATCGTGCCCGCCGACATTCGACTTATAGAAACACACAAACTACAAACAGATGAATCTGTCCTGACTGGTGAATCTTCGCCTGTTCAAAAAAATATTGATGTGATAATAGAAGAAAGTCTGCCACTGGGAGACAAATTCAATCTTTTGTTTAAAGGAACTACTGTCACCTATGGTCGAGGAATAGGCATTGTAGTATCGACAGGAATGGGAACTGAATTCGGAAAGATCGCTTCCTTGCTCCAAGAAGAGGAGGTAAAAACCCCTCTTCAAAAACGCCTGGCAATATTTGGACAAAGACTGGCTCTATCTGTTTTGGTTATCTGCGCAATTATTTTTACTATTGGATTGTTGAGGGGCGAACCACTCATACGCATGTTTCTCACGGCCGTTTCCCTTGCAGTCGCTGCAATACCAGAAGCACTGCCAGCTGTCATTACAATATCTCTTGCCCTCGGGGCAAAGCAAATGGTCATGCAAAAGGCATTGATTAGAAAGCTTCCAGCAGTAGAAACGCTGGGCTCAGTTACTCACATTTGCTCTGATAAAACAGGCACTCTCACGCTTAATAAAATGACTGTTCAAGAAATATATTATGCTGGTAAAGCCTTCAAAACAAATGACGCTATGGCATTTACAAAAACGCAATTCCCTGAAGATTTTTATTTCAATCTTTTTGTTAGGGCTCTTGTTCTTAGCAACGATGTCAAGAAAAATGAAAATGGTAAATATCTAGGCGACCCAACTGAAATTGCTCTGGTAGAGGCGGCAGAAAAACTTGGGCTTCAAAAGGAAAAGGTCGAAGAGGAAAATCCTAGGCAAGCAGAACTGCCTTTTGACTCGGAAAGAAAATGTATGACAACGTTTCACAAGACAAAAGAAGGCAGGCTTTATTCTTTTACAAAAGGCGGCGTAGAGATAATAATCAACAAGGCTTCTTCACTTGTTTCAAATGACACCGTAGTCGGCAAAGACAGCAAAGCAGCAACCAATCTTGTTCAGTTTTCCGAGGAAATGGCCGCCAGGGGATTGAGGGTGCTTGCCCTTGCCTTCAGAGAATGGCCGGAGATGCCAGCCGAAACTACTCCTGATAAAGCAGAAAATAAACTTACCTTATTAGGTTTGGTGGGAATTCTTGATCCTCCCCGTCCCGAGGCAAAAGAAGCTATAGCCTTGTGTAAAACAGCAGGAGTAAAAGTTAGCATGATAACCGGCGATCATCCGGCTACAGCTAGAGCAATTGCCAAAGAGCTTAATATTTTAGACCAGGGAGAAATCATAACTGGTCAAGAGCTTGAAGAAATAGACCTTTTAGATTTAGAAAAAAAGATTGACAACATAAATGTTTATGCCCGGGTTGACCCAGCTCAAAAACTAAAGATTGTAAAAGCCTTGCAGGACAAGGGTCAGATAGTTGCAATGACAGGCGATGGTGTTAATGACGCTCCAGCTTTAAAAAAAGCTGACATAGGCATAGCAATGGGTATTACGGGAACAGATGTATCGAAAGAGTCAGGTGATATGATTCTTTTAGATGATAACTTCGCTACCATTGTGAATGCAATGAGAGAAGGAAGAAGAATATATGACAACATTCGCAAATTTATTAGATATACTATGACAAGCAATTCGGGTGAAATATGGACAATATTCTTAGCCCCTTTTTTTGGACTACCAATTCCTCTTTTGCCTATTCATATATTGTGGATTAACCTGGTTACGGACGGTCTTCCTGGTTTAGCGCTTGCTGCTGAGCCAGCTGAAAAAAAAATTATGAGAAGACCGCCGAGACCACCAAAAGAGAGCGTCTTTGCTCACGGTCTCAGTTGGCATATTGTTTGGGTTGGCCTTCTAATGGGATTCATATCAATTATTACGCAGGTTTTTTCACTTAACAAAGGACTCCACTGGCAAACGATGGTCTTTACAGTCTTATGTCTTTCGCAAATGGGGCATGCCTTAGCAGTTCGTTCTGAAACTGAATCTTTGTTTACACAAGGTTTGCTATCCAATAGATCCCTGCTTGGAGCTGTGGCTTTAACTTTCTCGCTCCAATTAGCTACAATCTACATTCCCTTTTTAAACAAAATATTTAAAACCGAGCCGCTCTCTCCCGTTGAATTGTTGCTCACCTTATCCGTATCAATAGCTGTCTTCATCGCCGTTGAAATAGAAAAATTTTTAAAAAGGAAGGCTATTAAAATATAGCATTTCATTTTAAAAATGATTAAAATTACACTTTATTATTAACTTAAACCTTTAAGGGGGTTGAGAAATTTGCAAGTTGTTCTTTGGGCACCACTTGTAGGAATTTTAGGAATTTTTGCAGCAGCATTTTTTTACTATCGGGTCTGGTGCGCCCCGGCTGGCACCGAAAAAATGCAGTATATCGCAGAAGCCATTCACAGAGGAGCCATGACTTTTTTGAGGAGGGAATATAAAGCCCTTACTCCCTTCATAGGTGTTGTGGCTTTAATTCTTGGCATTGCTTTTAACTGGCAGACCGCCCTTACCTTCATCATTGGCGGAATCTTTTCCTTGCTGGCAGGATTCATCGGTATGCAAGCAGCTACCATGGCTAATGTAAGAACCAGCGAAGGAGCGAGAAAGGGCCAGCACATTGCTTTAAGAATAGCCTTCTCGGGCGGAGCGGTCATGGGTTTAACGGTTGCCAGCTTTGGAATTATTGGTGTTGGTCTTCTTTACTACATTTTTAAAGATACCGCCGTAATTAGCGGATTCTCTATGGGGGCAAGCTCGATTGCTCTCTTTGCTCGCGTAGGTGGAGGCATCTACACTAAATCAGCTGACGTTGGAGCTGATTTAGTTGGGAAAATAGAGGCTGGTATCCCTGAAGATGACCCGAGAAACCCCGCAGTTATTGCCGACAATGTTGGCGATTGCGTTGGAGACACCGCCGGTATGGGGGCTGACCTTTTCGAATCTTATGTGGGCTCTGTAATTGCCACCATGGCTATTGGAGCCACCCTTGCCACCCACAGATTTGAAATGACTGTACTTCCTTTGCTTTTAATTGTCATTGGAACATTAGCTTCAATAATTAGCGCTTTAGGATTCACATTTCTGGAAAAACTCAACCCCCAAAAAGCCTTAAGATATACCACCTACATCGCGGAAGCTCTTGTTCTTGTCGGAGCTTACTTCCTCGTAAAAGGTTTAGGTGTAAGCTTAAATGTCTTCTGGGCAATTGTGGCGGGCATTTTTGCTGGAATTACCATTGGACTTCTTTCTGAATATTACACCTCGGGAAAACCAATTATTGAAATTGCTGAGGCTTCCCAAACAGGCGCTGCCACTAACATAATTACCGGCTTAGCTGTTGGTATGATGAGTACTGTTTTCCCAGTTTTGGGTATTGGGACAGCCATCTACATTGCTGCAAAATTAAATGGATTATACGGTATTGCCGTAGCTGGAGCTGGCATGCTTTCAGTTATCGGTATCACTATGTCCGTTGATGCTTATGGTCCCATTGCGGATAACGCTGGCGGAATTACAGAAATGTCAGGTTTGGGTCCTGAAGTAAGAAAGATTACCGACGGGCTCGATGCTTTGGGTAACACCACCGCAGCTATTGGAAAAGGATTTGCCATTGGATCGGCTGCTCTTACCGCTCTCGGTTTTATGGCTGCCTATGCCAGCGTAACCGGACTCCATCTTAAGGGCATAAACCTCGCTCACTTTCCTGTTATGGTTGGAATGTTCATTGGGGGCACACTCCCGTTTCTTTTTGCTTCGCTTACCATGAAAGCAGTAGGTAGAGCTGCCAACAAAATGGTAGAAGAGGTCCGTCGGCAGTTCCGCGAAATTAAAGGTCTTTTAGAAGGCAAGGCTGAACCCGAAATAGAAAAGTGCATCGACATAAGCACCATTGCTGGCTTAAGGGAAATGAGACTTCCTGGTGTTTTAGCAGTTATCACTCCGCTTGCCTGCGGTTTCCTTTTAGGTCCTGAGGCACTCGGGGGACTTTTAGCCGGAAGCATTTTAACAGGTGTGCTTTTAGCCCTGATGATGGCAAATGGTGGAGGTGCCTGGGATAACGCTAAAAAATACATCGAAGCTGGAAACCTGGGCGGCAAAGGAACTCCCACACACGCCGCCGCAATAGTTGGTGACACAGTGGGCGATCCTTTTAAAGACACTGCCGGTCCTTCAATGAATATTTTAATTAAGCTTATGTCGGTTGTTTCTTTAGTTTTTGGACCGCTCTTTATCCGATAAACTTTTTAAGCTTAAAGAAAGCCGGGTTTTTTAAATTGAAACGTTACTTTTTCTTAACTCTTCTTCCCTGGGTGGAAATAAGAGGAGCTATTCCTCTGGCTGTTAAGGATGCACGCTATTCTTTAATCCCCTGGCTTGTCTTAACCAATATTTTAATTTTCTTTCCTATTTACTTCGGCTTAAAATTTCTCTATGCCCGACTAAAAGAGTACATAATCATTGGGAATAAACTAACAAAAACTCGCAAAAAAGCTTCTCCCTACGTTCAAAAGTACGGATTCTTGGGGCTTTTAATTTTTGTGGCTATCCCGCTTCCGGGAACGGGTGTTTATACTGGCTCTGCCGCTGCCTGGCTGCTTGGGCTGGATTGGAAGCGCTCTTTCATAGCAGTAAGCGGAGGAGCCGTAGTAGCTTCTTTGATTGTCCTTTTGCTAAGCTTAGGAGTTAAAGCAGGATTTAGCTAAAACCCTTCAATAGAAAGTTTTTCTCTACCCAACCAATCATCACATCACTTTTTATTAACTCAGATACTTAATTTAAAAAATTTAAGAAGGAATTCTCTTGTAAAATTAGAGCTGTAATTATAATATAGGAAATGTATTTCGAGCATCTGTTTTTCTGGAATCTGTCAAAAAGACCTGAAAGACATGGCGGAAAACTATGAGAATTAATGTTGCCTTCCGAAGCGAAAAGGATGTTTTGCTGTCTGTTTCTTACAACCATATTCTCCAAGCATTGATTTACAACAACATCGATGAGAAGCTTGCAAACTTTCTGCATGATAAAGGCTTTATGTTGGGCAAACGTTCTTTTAAGCTTTTTACTTTCTCGCGACTTTCTGGAAAGATAAAATTTATCCCTGAACTTAAATCTTTTAAAATCAGTTCACCTTTCAAACTTACAATATCCTCACCCGTTGAGAATTTTCTATCAAGTCTTGCTGAGAATTTTATAAAAAGCGAGCGATTGAATTTAAATGGAGAGCAGATTTTTGTTGAGTCAATAAATGTTTTTTCAACCCCTAAGCTAAATTCCGAAGTTACAATAAGAATACTTTCCCCCGTGACCATGTACAGCACACTTAAGACCCTCACCGGGAAAAAGAAAACTTATTATTACTCCCCATTTGAAAATGAATTTTCAGAACTGCTGGAGGAGAATCTAAAGAAGAAGCATGAAGTTTTATATAAAGCCAAGCCCAACAGTCTCTCTTTTTCCATTGAGCCGATTGGTGTGAGCAAAAAAGATGAGAAGATCATCGACTACAAAGGCACTATCATCAAGAGCTGGATGGGAAGGTATAAGCTCAAGGGTTCACCCGAATTAATAAAACTCGCTTACGACGCCGGCCTCGGAGCCAAGAATTCTCAGGGATTTGGGTGTTTTGAGATAATCGATAAGTTAATAAAAAGGAGTGCAAGTGATTCAAGCCTTAAAGGAATTAGGTGAACAAAGGCTCAAAATAGAAGGACGAGAAGTTACTGATCTTCTGTCGATTCTTGTTCAAGATCCCAATCAAAATGGCAATTATCCTTATACTTTAGTGGTCTTATTTGCAAGAAGCAACGGGTATTTTCAGTACGAGCATATAGAAGTAGAGCAAGTCTCAAAGAACAAGATTAAAAAGTATTTGTATAGGTTCAGGGCACCCCAAGGGGCGGATTTTACTCCTACAGCCAAAATTACCGACAACGCCGAGAAGACTTTTAAAAACAAAATCGAAAAGTGGTTTGAAAAAACTGAGCTAAAAACTCCGCTATTAAGTTCATTCAAAGAGTGCTTCGACAAATCGAAACAGACTATCCTGAACGATGTTAAAACGAGCTTAAATGAGATAAAGCCTCAGCTTGCACGCAATCAAGGATGCTTCATTACCTTTGCTTTCTTGGATAACCGGAACCAAATGTATTTGGGTGACTATCCAGAATTTCAAAAACTGCTAGTCGAAGCTGTAAAGTCCGATTACCAACAAATCGCAAGAGCTAATCATATTTGCTCCATATGTGGACACCTAAAAGAAGAGGTTTTTGGTGCTGCTATACCCATTCCTTTTTATACGATTGATAAACCAGGGTATATCGCCAGCGGTTTTCGATCAGAAGATGCGTGGAAAAATGCTCCTGTTTGTCTGGAGTGTTCTCTGAAAATTGAAGAAGGCAAACGATTTCTAGACGAATATCTTCAATTCAGAATGGGCGGGATGCGATATTATCTCTTGCCCAAATTAATCTTTGGTGAAGAAGCAGCAAAAGATGTTATTTCTAATTTTTTTCAGACAGCTACACAGCGAGAGGTCCTTGCTCAAAAAATTTTAAAACGTCTTTCTGAAGATGAACGAGAAATACTCGAAGAACTCAGCAATCTTAGCGATATCTTAACATTTAATTTTCTTTTTTATGCAACTCCGACCAGGTCCGTTTTTCGTATTAATCTTCTGGTTGAAAACATTCTGCCTTCTAGGATTGGGACTATATTTGATGCAAAGACTAAGGCTGAGAATCATGATGTTTTCAAAGATATAAAAATGGGGAAGGAATATGAAAACATCGAGTTCAGATTTAGCAATCTTACACGCAGACCTTCTAATGACATCTCCTCCTTAGTTCCCTCGCAAGAAGGCTTTTTAGAAGTTGTTGATAAAACTTTTCGCTGTATTTCTTTAGACAAAAGCCTTCTTTATTCTTGGTTTATGTCAACGATTAGAGGAGTTTTTGCAAAGCAGAATTATCTTAAGCCATGGGTTCTTCAAGCTTTCGTTTCGCTTTTGTTTTTCAAAGAACTTGGCATTTTGCCGAATGATACTCAGTTACAAGAAGGAGGTGTTAAGATGGCAGAGCTTGGCACGCAAGCTGAAGAGTTCTTTGGAACTTATCAAGGGACTTTCGAAACCCCAGCTAGAAAGGTTCTATTTCTCTTAGGAGTTTTAGCCCAGAAGTTGCTAAACATCCAGTATCAAGAGCGTAAGGCAACTCCATTCCGCGAGAAGTTGAAGGGTTTCAGAATGAAAGAGGATGATTTTCGGGGTCTCCTTCCAAAGATTCAGAACAAGTTGGAGGAGTACGGCAAGAATTATTACCGAAAGTTAGAAGAGCTGATTTCGGATTACTTGATTCAATCTGGACAGAACTGGGGGATGTCCATGGATGAAATGAACTATTATTTCGTCCTTGGCATGAATCTCGAAGATAAAGTCTCCCCAGTTCTCAGCATTGGAAAAGAAAAGGAGGAGGAAGCAGATGAATAGTCTAGTCAAAAACCGCTCGGAGATTTTGTTTATTTACGATGTCACAGATGCTAATCCTAACGGAGACCCTGTGGATGAGAACAAGCCTCGAATTGATGAAGAAACGGGGGTAAACGTTGTCACTGACGTAAGGCTTAAACGAACTATTCGGGACTATTTGCATGACTTCAAGAAGGAAGAAATTTTTGTTCGAGAGATCCGGGATGAGGATGGTTATCTGCAAGATGCAAAGATGCGCGCAGAAGACTTTTTGGTAGATCAAAATGGCGAGAAAATTGACAAAAAAAGTTTAAAAATCGTCCAAGAAATGGAGCAAGTTGTAAAACAAAACGTGCTTAACAATTGTATAGATGTGCGCCTTTTTGGTGCAACTATACCTGTTGAACTTGATAAAAAGGGTGGTAGTGTAACGTTAACTGGACCAACTCAATTCAAGTTAGGCCGCTCCCTTCACAAAGTTGACATGACCTACATAAAAGGAACAGGAGCTTTTGCTTCTGCGCCAGGAAAGGAACAGTTTACTTTTCGGGAGGAATATATTCTTCCTTACTCACTTATAGTCTTTTATGGTGTAGTCAACGAAAATGCTGCTAAGACTACTAATCTTACTGAAGACGACGTTGATTTGCTGATTGAAGCTTTGTGGAATGGTACTAAAAACCTGATTTCGCGCTCAAAGTTTGGCCAAATGCCACGCTTACTCCTTCAGGTAATCTACAAGGAGGATGATTATCATCTTGGGGAACTAGACCGTTTTGTAAAACTTATGTCAGACAAGCGCGATGAGGAAATTAGGGATATTTCTGAGGTAAGACTGGACGCCACTCAACTTGCTAACAGGCTAGAAGAGGTCAAAGAGAAAATTGAAGAGATCCGCTACAAAAAAGATGAACGATTAGTTCTTGAAAGAGATGGGAGAGCGGTCAATGTAAACACATTAGCTAAAGGCATAAAGTTTGAAGCATTGGAGTTCTAGAATGAATAGCCAGTTCATAGTTTTTGACATCTGGGCCGACTATGCACACTTTCGAAAATATTACACGACTTCCTCGCCTCTTACTTTTTCTATTCCTCCCAGGACAGCTCTTATCGGACTTATAAGTGCTATTCTTGGACTAGATAAAGATGAATATCTTGTGCATATGACTAAAGATAAGTGCGACATCGCAACAAGAGTCTTAGCACCTGTTAAAAAAGTACGAATGGGGCAAAATTTGATAAACACCAAAGACGGATATTGGGTCCCGGTAGCAAGAGGTTTTCATGAGCCAAGAACCCAGATACGATTCGAGTATCTAAAAGATCCAAAATTTCGGGTATATTTCCAGTGTAAAGATAATGAGATCCAAGAAAATCTTCTTACTAAATTAAGCGAACACAAGTCTATCTACACACCTTGCCTTGGATTAAGTGAGCTTCTAGCAGATTTTTCTTTTGTGGGGGCATTTCAAGTGGGTGAAACCTTATCTAATACAGACTTTTTAGATGTCAATACAGTGCTTCCACTTGACCTCGTTGACAAACTCGAGATTATTCAACCAGGGAGAAAGTTTTTCAAGGAGCGCATTCCTACTGAGATGCTCCCAGGGCGTGTGGTTACGGAATATCGAGAGGTAATTTACGAGATCGAAGGAAAACCTATTAAAGCCAAATTAAAAAGTACTTTGGTTTTGGAAAATAACGATGTTATCACACCAATGTGAGAAAATATTATCCCATCCAGGAAAGTTTTTGGAGGATCATCTTAAAAAGGTCGGCGAGATGATATACAGCAACCTCCAATCCCTCCCCCTTTCGCTTCCTTTTCCTAAAGAATTATTCTGCGAAATCGGAAGAGTCGTTGGCTTGTACCACGATCTTGGTAAAGCAACAAGCTTCTTTCAGGAATATCTAAATGAGCAGAATCCGGATAGAAGAGAAAAACTGAAAAACCAAAAAGAAACCAATCATAGCTTACTTTCGGCAACGGCCGCATATTTTGCTACAGAACTTGTGCTTGAATCAAAAAGTGATAATTTGGACTCCGATTTTCTAGAATTTCTACCCATAGCCTCCTTTTTGGCAGTTCGCCGGCATCACACAGGATTGGAACCAGCTTTTGAGGACTTGCGTTTAGAAGACAGAGCTGTTTTACAAGTGCAAGTAAAACATCTGCAGACTGAATCCCTTGATTTTCTTCCTCATAAAGACCATGTCTTTGAAAAACTGCAATCTATTTCTGATTCGTGGCCATTGCGAAAAATTAAGCTCTTAAGGTGGCTAAACGAAAATCATAGTCTCTTGCCACACCTCGTTTTTTATCTCCTTTACTCTTTACTTTTAGATGCTGATAAACATGAAGCTGTTTTAGGTATGTACCCTGGTAGAAAAAAATTGTCTACTACCCTCGTTGAGAGCTATCGGTTAATTAAAGGATTTGATGCTCCGAGAAGTGACATTGGCGTGTTTCGTAATGAAATTTACTCGGAGGTTTTAGCTCAACTTGAGGACAGGGAATTAATAAATAATCGCATTTTTTCTTTGACAGCACCTACTGGTGCCGGTAAAACTCTTACAGTTTTAGATTTTGCCCTTAAGTTAAGAGGACGTTTGAAGGAAGAAAAAGGATTCACGCCACGCATTATTTATGCCCTACCATTCCTGAGCATTATTGATCAGAATGCCCAGGTCATGGAAGATGTAATTCGCAATGCTGGCTTAGAATCATCAGCTGATTTTATGCTAGTTCATCATCATCTTTCAGATTATTCTTATAAGACTGCCGAGGACGAATATGGGCCTGATGAGAGCGAGATTCTAATAGAAGGGTGGGACTCTGAAATTATTATCACTACTTTTGTCCAGTTCTTTCACACCCTTTTCTCAAATCACAACCGTGCTATTCGTAAATTTAACAAAATTGCTGGCAGTATAGTAATTCTGGACGAAGTTCAGTCGTTTCCACACAAGTATTGGCTTCTTTTCCGTGAGATGGCAGAGTCTATGGCCCGATACTTGAATACTTACTTTGTATTAGTCACTGCTACTCAGCCAGCTATCTTTGAGAAAACCATTGAGTTGTTACCAAATAATGAGCATTTTTTTAATGCTCTTGAAAGGTATCGAATCGAAGCAAGAACTGAACCACAAACCTTAATTGATTTTTCACAAACGATTTCGAAAAGGTTAAGAATAAATAAGAGAAACACCTTGGTTGTCCTCAATACAATAAAAGCCGCTAAGGTGGTTTATGAAGCAGTTAGAGAAGAGCTGCGAAGCTCCGGTTTCGAAACTTATTTTCTTTCTTCTCACGTAGTTCCCAAAGAACGTCTCCAGAGAATAGAGTGCATCAGAAACTCATCAAATCTGAAAGTGGTGGTAAGCACTCAACTTGTTGAGGCTGGTGTTGATATAGACTTTGAGTGGGTCGTTCGTGACTTTGGCCCGCTTGATAGTATTAATCAAGTTGCCGGCCGAGCTAATCGAAACCAGAAAAGCAACACAGCTGAAGTTAATATAGTTTATCTGAAAGACGATAACGGGCGAAGCTTCTACTCGTATATCTATGACCCGTTTCTTATTGATAGCACTAGGAAAGTTCTGCAAGAAAGGACACAGATTCCGGAATGTGAGTTTTTAAGTCTAAGCAGAAACTATTTTCAAGAGGTTAAGAGGCGCTTATCGGAGGATGAATCAAAAAATATTCTTCGGGCAATCTTTAATTTAGACTATGGAGAAATTGGTCGTTTTCAACTTATAGAAGAATACGAGAAAGTGGATATTTTCGTTGAAATTGATGAAGAAGCACCAGCCGTGTGGCAGAAATTTGTAGAATTTAGGAATATCGAAGATTTTTACAAACGAAAGAAGGCATTTCATAGTTTAAGAGCTAACTTTTTTCAATACGTTATTTCTGTCTCGGCAAAAAAAGCGGCTGAAAATTTGCCTCCGGAAGTTGCTGGGATGAGATTTGTCAGCCGCAGTCAGATTGTGGAATTTTACGACGCTGAAACAGGATTTATTGACAAAGGGGGCTATTCTACTTGGTAACAACAGAGAAAATTACAGGCACTTTAATTTGGTATTACTACATTTGCCCGCGTGAAGTGTGGCTCATGGCAAGAGAGCTGAATCCAGACGAGGATAATCCTTTTCTCGAGCTTGGCAGATTCCTTAGTGAGGAATCGTATCAGAGGGAGAAAAAAGAGGTTGAAATAGGAAATATGAAGATAGACCTGTTGAAAAAAGGTAATTCCAAAGTAGTTGTTGGTGAAGTGAAGAAATCTTCAAGATTTGAGAATTCAGCAAAAATGCAGCTTGCTTTTTATCTATATCGGTTAAAGCAGGCGGGTGTGAATGCAGAGGGTGAGCTGCTTATCCCAAAAGAGAAGAAGCGGATGCCGGTTGTTCTAAATGATAAAACTGAAGCTGAGCTAGAAGAAGCTATGGGCAGTATTGGCAAGATTATCTCTAGTGAGACCCCGCCAGAGCCGAAG